>NZ_CP147518.1:4072832-4686748 GCF_037201965.1 Spirosoma sp. SC4-14
TTTCGCGCAGGGGTCGATGCTGTCGAATGCCGCCTGAGCCCGGAAATCGGGATTTATTTTTGCCGTTTTTTCAATGTAGCTGGGCGTATCCAGATAGGTCTGTGGCCCCAGCATAGGCATATACTCCGGGTTTTCGGGTGCCAGCCGAGCAATTTCTTCGGCCCGCCGAACGGTTTTTTCCAGCGATTGATCGTCAAACTCGTTGATGGTTGCCGAGCCAACCCGTTTGCCAAATACGGATGTTATGGCCAGTTCAAGATTATCCGTTTCTCCACTGGTCGATACGGTGTTACGGGCATACCGGATATTACCCACCCGGCTGCCACTAAGATTAACACTCATCTCATCGGCTTTGGAAAAGGAAAGAACCTTATCCACAATTTTTTTTGCCTCGTCTCGGGTCAAAATTGCCATATTGATTAGTTTTCAGTTTCAGGTTACTATGCTGATGATGGTGCCGGAGAAACCGGCGTTTTTTAAATATTACGACCTGTGTTAATTACGTTTACGTTGTTGAAGCGCGTGGTAGGGCACCCGTGCGATACGGCACTCACCTGCGAGGGTTGCCCTTTACCGTCGAAGAACGAACCAAACATTCGGTAGTCGTCCTTATCGCAAAGCTGGGCGCACGAATTCCAGAATTCCTGCGTGTTCGACTGATAGGCAACGTCGTTGAGCATACCGGCAATTTCACCATTCTTGATTTCATAGAACAACTGACCGCCAAACTGGAAGTTATACCGCTGCTGGTCAATCGAGTATGAGCCCCGGCCAATAATATAAATGCCTTTGTCGACACCCTTGATCATATCCTGCACTGAGCGTTTTTCGCTTCCATATTTCAGCGATACGTTAGGCATCCGCTGAAACTGAACCGAATTCCAGTTATCGGCATAGCAGCAGCCATTGGATTCATTTTCGCCCAGAATAGCCGCCTGATCGCGAATGGCCTGGTAGTTGACCAGAATACCGTCTTTAATCAGATCCCATTCTTTACAGGGAACCCCTTCGTCGTCGTAACCCACTTTTCCCAATGAATTAGGCTGGGTTTTATCGGCAACGATATTGACCAGTTTACTACCGTAATTAAAGCTCTTGGTTTTCCACTTATCGAGCGTAGCAAACGAGGTACCGGCATAATTGGCTTCGTAGCCCAGTACGCGGTCGAGTTCGGTGGGGTGGCCAACCGATTCATGAATGGTTAGACCCAGGTGGTTTGGATCAAGAACCAGATCATATTTGCCCGGTTGCACTGATTTGGCCGTTAGTTTTTCTTTAGCCTGTTTCGACGCCAGAATGGCATCTTCGATCATATCGTAGGAGTTTCGGTAGCCGATCAGGCCATTCGGGCCCGCGATTTTTTCGGATGCCAGCCCATCGAGGTATTCATAGCCCATGCCCATTGGCGCGCTGATGGCATCACGGGTTTTAAACTTCCCTGCCGCTTTATCGACAGCCGTTACGGTAAACGTTGGCCAGACACGATGAACATCCTGATCGATATAGGACCCATCGGTGGAGGCAAAATATTTTTGTTCGTTGACGAAAAAGAGATTTGACGTAACAAAGGCCGCTCCGTTTTTCATGGCCTCGTTATTCACATTCATCAGCAGGTCGATTTTCTGCTGAATGGGTACTTCGAACGCATTTTTAGTAATGGGCGTTTTCCAGCTCACTTCGCCAACGCCTTTCTGCGGTGCCAGCACAACCGGCTCTGTCTGGAATTTGGAATTGGCTTTGGCAATGGCAACGGCTGTTTCGGCACAACGGGCAATGGAATCGGGCGTAACGTTGCTGGTGGCAGCGAACCCCCAGGTGCCATTCGCAATGACGCGAATACCGATGCCATAGGATTCGGCGTTAACAACGTTCTGAACTCTTTTCTCACGCGTGAACGTATACTGCTGCAGGTATCGGCCAATGCGCACATCGGTATACGAGGCTCCTTTGCTTTTTGCCGCATTGAGCGCAATGTCGGCGAAGCGTTTTTTGGTGGCAACATCCACACCGGGCTCCAGGAGGTGTTCGGGAGCAACCGAGCTTCCCAGAACTGGAATGCCGGATGCCGGAATGCCGGCCGTTAGAAAGGCCCCCATTCCCATCCCGGACAAGTGGATGAAATCTCTTCTCTTCATGTGATGAATTAAGTATTTTACTTAGTTATTAAGTCTTATAAGGTCAAAATTATCGCTTATGAGAAACGCGAATATGGTTAAAAATGGCTTGCATAACAACAGATAACAAAACTTTTATGATGAGTGGCAAGCGCTTTACCAAATATTCATTGGAACAAGTACACATAATAACAAAATTGCATTATTTCTACCCATATTTACTATACCCTGAAAAAAGTAGTGTAAATGCAAGAGGCTATCCACTATTTTTTTTTCTGCATCTTATCGCTCTTTTAATGAAATATCTGCGGCTTTCTTACTTAAGTTTATAGGGGATTTTGCAAAAACTACTGATTCTTGGACTTTCGGGAGAATATATACGACGTAATATAACCCAGTTCCGGAGATAATTACGCTCTTATTGAATCCGACCAAACATCAGTAATCTCCATCAACGCATTACCCTAAACTAACTCAATTTATCATGTTCAAAGTTTTCCGATTAGCGGCTATTCTTCTGCTTGTGGTTCAAACCAGCGGATGGTCGCAGACACTTCCATCACCCAAAGAGCATTTTGGTTTCAATATCGGCGACGATTACCAACTTGCTACGTACACGCAAACCGAAGCCTATTTTAAAAAACTGGCAACCTCGGATCGCACCAAACTGGTCGATATTGGTATGACCGAAGAAGGACGGCATCAGTATATGCTAATTGTGTCGTCGCCAGAAAACATTAAAAAACTGGATCGGTACAAAGAGATTTCTCAAAAGTTAGCCCGTGCTGAAGGTCTTTCGGAAGAACAGGCACGCGCACTGGCTGCCGAAGGAAAAGCCATTGTCTGGATCGACGGTGGTTTGCACGCAACGGAAACCGTTGGTACGCACCAGCTCATCGAAACAGCCTGGGAACTCGTAAGTCGTAAAGATCCCGAAACATTGCGGATACTCGACAATGTGGTTATTCTGCTGACCCACGCCAACCCCGATGGGCAGGAGATTGTCAGTAACTGGTATATGCGTGAACCGAAAGCCGAAAAACGGGCTCTGGACCACCTCCCCCGCCTGTATCAGAAATACGTTGGTCATGACAATAACCGCGACTTTTTCATCATGAATATGAAAGAGACGCAGAATATGGGGCGCCAGTTGTTTATTGAGTGGATTCCGCAAATCATGTACAATCACCACCAGCGCGGTCCGGCCGGATCGGTGCTGGCGGGTCCGCCCTACCGCGATCCGTTCAACTACGTGTTCGACCCACTCATGATTACGGGGATCGATGCGTTGGGTGCTGCTATGGTGAATCGGTTAAATTCGGAGAACAAGCCTGGTTTTACCCGCCTGGGAGGGTCCGTTTTTTCGACTTGGTATAATGGTGGTCTTCGTACAACAACCCACTTCCATAATATGATTGGTTTGCTGACCGAAATCATTGGTGGGCCAACTCCAGAAGATATTCCGCTGGTACCGCAACGGCTGATCCCAAACGGAAATACACCGTTTCCCGTAACTCCTCAGAAATGGCATTTCAAACAATCGATCGATTACTCGCTATCGTTAAACTATTCGGTTCTGGATTATGCGGCCCGCCAGCGCGACGAGTTGCTGTATAACATCTATCGGATGGGCAAAAACTCCATCGACCGGGGTAGTCAGGATTACTGGACACTCTCGCCCAAACGCGTCGATGAAATTACCCGCGCCTATCAGGCCGATCAGAAAAAAAGTGGTTCTTCATCCACCGCAACCCCCGACCAATACGGATTACTGCCTCGTGGGGGCGGTTTGCCGGTAAAATACTACGACTCAATCATGAAAGCCCCCGCCGAACGCGACCCACGTGGTTATATCATTACGGCGAATCAATCGGATTTAGGGACAACCGTTCGCTTCATCAATGCGCTTGTTAAAACGGGTATTCAGATTCAGGAAGCTACGAGCGATTTCACGGTAGCAGGCAAAAAATATCCGGCAGGTTCTTATATCGTTAAAACCGATCAGTCGTTCCGGCCCCACATTCTGGATATGTTTGAACCACAGGATCACCCCAACGATTTCCAGTATCCGGGCGGCCCTCCGGTACGCCCATACGATGCGGCTGGCTGGACATTAGCCTACCAGATGAATGTGCAATTTGACCGCGTTCTGGATGCTTTCGATGGCCCATTCAAGAAATTACCGTTAGGTGAACTTCAGTCGCCCAAAGGTCATATCGATGCGGCATCGGGTGCTGGTTATGTACTGAGTGCCAAAGCCAATAATTCATTCATTGCTGTCAATGACCTGCTCAGTTCCGGTGTCGATGTCTATCGGATGCCCGTAGGAGTTTCAGGCAATTCGGCTATCGAATCGGGTGCGTTTTTCGTTCCCGCATCGGCCAAAGCCAAGACTGCGTTAGATAAATCGGCCAAAGATCTGGGTCTTGACATTAAAAGCATCGCGAAACGGCCAACATCGCTGGTTAAGGTAGCCCCCCAACGTATTGCGCTCTGGGATACCTACGGCGGTTCAATGCCGTCGGGTTGGGTACGCTGGCTGATGGAGCAATACCATTTCCCCATGAAGCTGATTTATGCGCAGGATATTGACGCGGGCGATTTGCGGAAGCAATACGACGTTATTGTTTTCGTAACCCGTGCCATACCAGCGCCCAGTACCGGCAATGGCCGTGGCGATGGTGAATTCAATTATTTTCAGGGTCGCGAACCGAAAGCCGAAGAACTACCCGCCGAATATCGTATGTGGGTCGGCAAAATTACTCCCGACAAATCAATTCCTCAGTTGAAGAAGTTTATGGAAGCGGGCGGTAGTGTTGTCACCATTGGCAGCAGCACAAATCTGGCCTATCACCTGGGCCTTCCCGTGAAAAGCGCGCTGGTCGAAATGACGAGTTCAGGTCAGGAGCGTCCACTACCAAACGAAAAATATTACATTCCGGGCAGTGTTTTGCGTGTAACCCTCGATTCGACTCAGCAGGCTACCTGGGGTATGCCCACTCAAACGGATGTATATTTTGATGCCAGTCCGGTCTTTAAAATTGCTCCCGATGCAATTGCGAAAGGAACGGTTAAACCGTTGGCCTGGTTTGCAACCGACAAGCCCCTGCGCAGCGGCTGGGCCTGGGGACAATCCTACCTCCGCGACGGCGTAGCTGCTTTTATGGCACCGGTAGGCGCGGGAAAATTACTTGCCTTCGGCCCCGAAATCACCTTCCGGGCACAAGCGCAGGGAACGTTTAAGCTCCTCTTCAATCAGCTTTATGGCGCTTCCGTAAGCCAATAATAGGAACCTATTTCCCGGCTAAAGGGAATTAATAAAAAAGCCTGATCGCTCTGGTCAGGCTTTTTCATATAGATAATCTTCAGGAACTCGCAGGCCGGAGACATTGGCTCCACAACAGGGGCACCACACTTCAATACTGGTTCCCCGACACTGCGGACATGGTGTGGCAATGAGCCACCGATTCGGCTCCGATGTATCACCGAATTCATCCAGGTAACCGTCATTACAAAAATTCGAACAATAGCGCCAACGGGTTTCCTCATACCCACAGTTTGGGCAAGGCGTTCCGTTCAGTTCATAATCATCCATGCCTTAATCAGACACATAAAACCTAATTGTCTAAGCAATAATAACAAAGGGGATCGATCAGGTGAGATTGGAGTTGGAGCAACTAATGTAACTACACAAAACGGATTTACACTATGCACGCGTCTAAGCACTATTATGCAGAAAGTATAACAAACAAAATACAACTAACTAACAATCAGAATATTATATAAAAATAAGCAGAATTAGCCAGGTGCTAAAACCAATTGAATGGTCCGCAATAAATCCGAGAATCAGGCGCCTTATAAGTTAGCCTACAAATATAGGTAAATCTACTGATTTTGTCAATTATAAATAAATTACCTCAAAAACCGACATTCATTTTCAGAAGCAGAATCGCAGGTAAAGTTTAGTCCTGCCATGCCTGTTCTTCTCTGCGAGTATCATAAATTTTATTTCACTTTTTGCCTGTAAGCAGGTTAAATTTTAGTAAGCCAATCATAAGTGCGACAACCATAGCACAGCAAACCGATGCGAATAAGATGTATTGTATTCGCTCGCCAGCCTTTATTTTCTTGTCCATAGCGCTAAGCGCATAAGTAACCATCATGAATAACTGACCAAAAACTCCCAGTACAAGTAAAATATAATTCATGATTAATAATTACTCAGTATAAAATACTACTTTTGAAAAACATATCGTAGTATTTTGCCACCAAAATTACCATTCAATAAATAACCAAAATTTGGATATACCAAGGGTCACTTTCTTTAGACCTATTGATTGCTTTAGTAATTCGAGACCCCAAAAAAGGTAAGCTTATTGATGAGAGTAGATAAATCTGTGAACCGTACTACCTGAAAGAGCAGACTTGCTTTATGCATTCGTTAGCACTGAATCAGCATTCATCATAACCAGAAAAAGTATAATCGCTTACAAACTTCAGTATTACCTATTCGCAATAATCGGAAAAGAGCACCGCTCATTTTGCGCATCAGCCACTTCTACTACGAAGATTTGTTCATTCATTCTGGCCCAGTACACCAATTTTCTTCTGGTAGACAAAGGAATATTTATTAGCGGGGAAATACCATTATTTTTTATGAAAGGCCGATTCATGCCATCAATGGTCGGTTTTCAAGAGTTGGCTACCCCCTGTCGGCAGGTCGTTCTCATAAAAAAAGAGCAGCCACTTTAGCTACTCTTTTTTTATGAGTTAAATGGGTCTACCAACGAATGTTACTTTATTTTTTGCTGTAGTACAGAAGGCTGCTGTGGCTTGGGACTAACAAAAATCGAAAGCCAGGTTCTGCGTGCCATCCGAAAAAAATAAGGAGTTAGTAGAAACAGGCTAGGGACTAATCCAATCAGGTAATAATCCAGATCTACGCCCAGCCAAACCACAACCAGGAAAAAGGTTATCAATATCCAGATTGTAAAAAAAGCATAGCTGACAAACATAGACGCCCAATAGAAACCAGGCTCGGGCATGAAATTTTGCCCACAGGCTGGACAATGATCATGCATACGGTCAAAATGACGACTAAACGCACTGTTTGTAACGAAAAAATCGCCCTGTCCGCACTGAGGGCATTTATTAAAAACAATACTATGGAACCGACTGTTAGCTGACATAATTTCATAATTTTACTACTGATTAACAGTCACTTATTAAGGTATAACCGTTAATCGGTATGGCTGTCACAAAGGTATACCAGGCCTAACTCAACCGCAAAGACATACAAACCATTGTATGGTACAAATCAACGATTTACGAACAGACTCTGCCGAAACTCGGCGGGCGTTTGCGTTGTCTGTTTCCGGAAAAATCGAACGAAGTAAGAGGGGTCGTCAAAGCCCAGGTAATAAGCTACTTCTTTCACCGATTGCGCTGTGTGCGTTAGCAGACGCTTTGCTTCAACAACCAAACGTTCGTGCAAAAGCTGACTTGCGGTTTTGCCAACAATCTTCTTACAAATGTGATTAAGATAATTTGGCGTAAGATTCATCTGTTCGGCATAACGGCTCACTTCCCTAACTGTCAGAAACTGACGCTCCAGTAATTCTTCATATTGCCGAATCCGATCATAAAGCTGCGTATCGACACCCGGCCATTGCTGATGATAGAGTCGGTTAGCCGTTTCGAGAATTATGTGTAGAAACGACAAAAAGACCTCCGCCCGGTTTGGTTGCTGCTGTTCATACTCTAAATAGGCCTGTTTGAAAACACTGCTAAACAACTCCTGCCGATCTGCTCCCGACACCAGGGGTTGTTGCTGATTTGAATGGTAGAATGGATATTGATAAAACCGGTTTCCAAACCGGCTCAGAAAAAAATTAGCATCAAAAAACAGGTTATAGCCACGAATATCGGATGATAATTGCCAGCTATGAATCTGGCCAGGTGTCAGAAAATACAACTGGTTGGCTTCTACAGTATAGGTTTTAAAGTCAATTGTGTGGGTGCCACTTCCCTGAAAAATCCACATGAGCAAATAAAACGTGTGCGCGTGTGGATCGTCGATTCCTTTTACTTCTTCAACAAGTTTTTCCAGCCGGGCCATATAAAAAAGCGTATAGGGCTCATGGCGAGGAAATGATTCAAGTTTAAATATGGGAACAGGAGCAGCCATTTCAGGAAATTATTTTTCGACCAAAACTACCGAGTCTTCGATAGCGTATGCTACACACGGCTTCAATAAATCAACTACCTGATAAATAAAACCTTACTATAGAAAAGTAGTCGTTTCGAAACCGCAGGAGCCAAAGATACAAGTATATTCATGGCGCTCCTGCGGTTTATAATCAGCAAGAAGATACCAGCCGAAAGAATTCCGGCTTACCTATCTTTTCAACTGTGTTTCGACAAAATATATCATTGCCTTACTCATAAAGGAGGCAAATTCGAGATTTTCCTGACCATTCTGGCTGGTATATCGCAGGTCGGTTACGTATAGTTGTGCTAACCCTTTGTAAGCTCCGAGTTGGTTTCCTTTACCTACCGACGGCCCCCAAAAAGCCTGAATATTGGCAAAATGGCGAACAATTTCCGTCTGAACCTGCTCCGACTCAGGTGGCAAATTCATCAACGAAAGCAGTTGTCGGGTAATGTCCTGCTGGGCGGCTTTGAGCTGTCCAAAATCAGCTTTACTCAACTGGCGCAGCCTGTGCTCACTTTCATCTACGACCTCAGCACCATAATTCTCTACGGCCTCACGTCGATAGGCTTCGGCTTTGCCGTTCGGAAAACCTTCATACAATTCTTCGTCTGTCAACATAGTTTTTTCTCCTTTCAATTTAGACATGGTTTTGTCAATCGTAGTTAACAGCGCAGCAAGTCGATCCCGCCGGGCTTCCAGAGCCCGTTTATGGTGTTGCATTGCCTGAAGAACATCGAAATCGGGAGCCTCCAGAATCCGACGGATTTCATCCAGTGAAAAATCCAGTTCCTTATAAAACAGGATTTGCTGCAATCGGATCAATTCCTGGTCGCCATATAATCGGTACCTGGCCTCGGTACGAACAGATGGCTTGAGGAGCCCCAACCGGTCATAATAATGCAGTGTGCGCACACTGATTCCAGCCAGTTTGGCAAGCTTATGAACTGAATACAAGTTCATTGAATTTGCTACGTTTGATTGACGAAGCAAAGCTACACTATGACGTAAGGGGAGAGTCAAGAAAAATTTTCACTTTTTTTCTGAAACGTTTATGCAAGGGCTGTTACCTGATTTCAACAGTATCTGCACCTTGTTGTTAAAGTAATTAACGACAAAGCCCGGTATATCGCTTACCGGGCTTTGTCGTTGAATAAGCTGCCTGCTATTCATGAAGAGATGGGTTGATCGACCTGCGGGAGGTGTCGTATAAATCGACCGACTAAATGGCCAGATGGATCATAGGCCGCCTGATAGATAAATCGTTTTGAGCAGAAAAAATCACCGCCTATGGACCGCACCTGTACTGGTTTTCCATCAACCAGAATACGGATAGGAAATTTTCGTTGAGCTGGCATACTACTGAAATCCTTTATGTACAATATACACAATGATTCCAACAACGACAGGGTATAAATCGTGCCTGACTTCCCCCAATAATCAACTGCCAGCGTCGATTTTCTTTTTATAAAGCAAACGAAAGGGAGAATCATTACAATCATTTTTTATCGGTATTGCGCCGGTGGCAAAATTTCACCCGAGATAATTGCATTGTCCAGATCAGCGCAGTATGTTGTTCCGCCCAGCGCCAGGGCCGCACACATCTTAAAAATGTATCGTCGCTGACCACTTTGCGACAAACTTCCAACTACAGCCTGTTTTCCGCCATTTGTTGTTCCCATATACTTATAAAAAGCCTGACCATTGACATATTCGGTCGTTGATTCGGTCGGAATTTCATAAATGAAGGCAAACCGTTGAGCGGGCCCACTGGCTTTGCCTACCAGCAGCGTATCGCCTTCATGAATAACCCAGCCTTTAATAGGTGTCTGGTATCCGGCCTTAAGGCGTGTAGGGCTCACCATCGCACTATTCGCTTCGCCCGGCGTTACGGGATCAGACTGGGCCTGACTCGCAAAACCAACCAGCACCGCTGAGAGCATCAGCAACGCAGTAACCAGTTTTCTAGTGAAGTGTGAGCTATCCGTAAGTCTTTCCGGGCATACACCAGGCATTAGCTGTAGGCTCAAAACGTCTCTCTGCATAATTATTTGTCTATCAAAAATTGACTGGCCGATTCAAAAGAGATTCTCCGGATGTTAATTCTATTGATTGTTTATCCACCTTAATGATATAAATCATTAGGTTTCTAAACATATTCTATGCCAAAAAGTACAGCAGTACGTTAACGGGCATAAATATTCTGTTATATGGGCTGTGTTTTTCTGGATTTATAAGCAACGGCAGGCCATAAGAGCTTTTCTGCTAAAAGAGCCAGTTGACGATTGCCAGGGTATAAAGCAGGGTAATGATCAGGACGAGTAGCCAGGCAATAATTTTAATGGGGTCGTAGGGAGCTTTGGATGGTTTCTTTTGGGCAGGCATATAGTCTTTATCGCCGTTTTTCTCTCCTCCTTATTTTCAGATTTGAAGCCGCTCCTGCCAGAAAAGCAGCATGTCGACTCCCCATAAAACACTAAAAGTACAAACAGAGCGCCAATAAACAGCTCTATTTGTACTTTAGCAAGAATACCTGAAAGACTTCAGGCCAATGAGTTCTTACAGATCACGAACCCAGATGTTGCGAAAACCTACCGGATTGCCGTGGTCCTGCAGCAGAATTGGGCCGGCACCGTGTGCCTGCACTTTCGGATATCCAATGTATTCGGTTGTGCCCCGGATGGCGGCATGGTTCTGAACCAGCACACCGTTGAGGAATACCGTTACATACGCATAGTCGATCATCATACCGTTTTTATCGAAACGGGGAGCCTGATAAACGACATCGTAGGTTTGCCATTCGCCGGGTTTACGACTTGGGTTAACCAACGGAATAGCCTGTTTGTAAATCGAACCAACCATGCCATTCACGTAGGTGGGGTTGTTGTAGTTATCCAGCACCTGCAACTCATAGCGACCCTGTAAAAACACGCCACTGTTACCCCGGCCCTGGCCATTGCCTTCTACTTTTTCGGGCGTTTTAAACTCAAGGTGAAGCTGAAAATCGGTAAACTCTTTTTTCGAGCGGGCTGAGAAGCCTTTCGTAGAATACATCACACCATCCTGAACCGGCCATTTCAGCGGTCCTTCGTTGGTTTTTTCCCAGTCGGCAGGCGAATATCCTTTAATGGCCACCCACTCGTCGGTGTTTTTGCCATCGAATAAGATAACCGCATCAGATGGCGCTGTGGTGCCACTGGTAGCAGCCGAATTGGTTCCTGGAGTGATAACCGGCGGAACGGGTTCCCAGATTTCTGTCGATTCCGGGGTTTTCTTGGGGGTTTGGTTTTGAGCTGTGGCCGAATAGGTTAGGGCTAAGCCAACGATACCAACGCAGAACGCGAGCGATAACGGAGCATTTTTCATGGAAATGTAAACGGGTTAATGAATTGGCAAGTAAACCCCCAAAGATAGGGTAAATGCCGAATCTCATCCGTTTGTGGTGAAAAAATGGTAAATTTCGGGTCCAAAATTTCAAATCCTACATGTCAAAACCAACTATTACAGCACGCTTTCGCTGGCTGTTGGGCATCGGCTGGATCGTTGGCGCTGGGTTCTCAATAGCCCAACCCGCCCCTGCCCCTGGTACTCCTGTTTTACTCAATGATCTGAGCGCGTTTCAATCAGCCACTCCCAACTGGCAAATTGTTGGTAATGTCCGCGCCGAACTTGGCAAACCTAACGCAATTACTACCGAAAAAGGAACTGGTGTGCTGGCCAATGTGCCGCTCGCCAAAATGCCCGAAGATCCCAAAAATCCCTCGAAGTACAATCTCTTCACAACTTTCCAGCACGGCGATCTCGATCTTGAACTCGACTATATGATTGCCCCAAAATCGAACTCGGGCCTATTTCTACAGGGTCGTTATGAAATCCAGTTGTTCGATAGCTGGGATAATACGGGCTGGGACCTCCACAGTCCTCGTGTTGTCGACAATGGCTCTATCTACGAACGCTGGGATTCGAAACGCCCCGAAGGTCAGAACGGCTACGACGGTCACCCGGCCCGTCAGAATGCCAGTCGGGCACCGGGTCTGTGGCAACATCTGAAAATCTCGTTTCAGGCTCCCCGCTTCAATGCCAACGGTCAAAAAACCGCCAATGCCCGAATGCTACGGGTTGAGCTGAACGGGGTTGTTATTCATGAAGATGTCGAACTTACGGGTCCAACCCGCGCGGCTGGTTTCGACGACGAAAAAGCGATGGGCCCACTCATGCTCCAGGGCGATCATGGCCCCGTAGCGTTCCGAAATATTCGCTATACTTCTTACGATAAACCCCGGCCCGAGCTGGTCAGCCTCAAGTATACCATTTACAAAGGCAAATACGAAAAAGAGCCGGAATATGATAAAATAGCACCCGAATCGGAAGGCACCAGCCCTTTGTTAACTGCTATGGTCAGCCGTATCTCCAACGAATTTCTGATTCGCTATACGGGTACCCTGCAAGTCAACGAACCTGGCGAGTACACGTTCAATTTAGGAGTTCCGGGTGGTAGCGGAATGCTCAAAATCAACAATCAGTCGGTTATTGCCCCTACCGACCGTAGCAGCAAAGGAAAAATTACGCTGCCTAAAGGCAACCTTCCACTCGAATTGTTTTATTCCAAACATGTAGGCTGGTTCCAGCCAGCTCTTTCTCTTACCGTTGCCGGACCCGGTATCCGTGAGTTTCTGATCAGCGATCCTACGGGCATCAATGTCGACGATGTCGATCCGATTCTGGTCGATGCATCGACCAATACCATTCTGCGGAGCTTTATGGACCTGCCCGGCGATAAAAACACGCAGGGCAAGCGGGTGCGCGTTACACATGCCATTTCGGTCGGCAGTCCCGAACAGATCCATTATACATACGATCTCGATAAAGGCGCTCTGGTACAGGTATGGCGTGGCCAGTTTCTGGATGCTACGCCGATGTGGCACGACCGGGGCGATGGTTCTTCCCGCCCGATGGGTATGGTGCAGCGCCTGGGTACGCCTGTGCTGTTTCTGGCTAAGCTAGCGTCTCCGCAGGGCAACTGGCCAACCGACACAACAGGTTCAGAATATCGTCCGAAAGGATATATGCTGGATGGCAGCGACCGCCCAACATTTCGCTACCAGAGCTTTGGCAGCCCCGTAGAAGACCAGATTCGGGTGCTGGAAGCTGGTCAGGGTATCAAACGCGAAGTAACTGTAACGAATCCAGCCAGTAACCTATATGCCCGAATTGCCAGCGGTAATGCCATTAGCTCCCTGGAAAACGGGATGTATATGGTCGATGGACAGGAATACGTCCGAATCGACGATGCTGGCGGTGCTAAACCCATTATTCGTGATGCGGGAGACCAGAAAGAATTACTTGTGCCTGTTAAGGGAAAACTGACCTATTCGATCCTGTTTTAATTGGTTTTATGGTATTCAGTAGATGCATCTACCAACTAAACATCTACGCTCGAATACATGGCCTTGCCTTATGAAAAAACTATTTGTAACCCTCCTGGCAGCAGCCAGTCTGACAGCTTCTCTGGCGCAGGAGTCACCAAAAGAGGAAGACTTCTTCAAAATTCTGAAAGTAACGGCTCCCGAGGGCACCTTGCTCGAAGTGGGTGGCCTTACAACATTGCCCAATGGGAGCCTGGGGGTAGCTACCCGCCGGGGCGACATCTGGATTGTTGAAAATCCAACCAGTCGTAAACCGTTTTTCCGCAAGTTTGCCTCTGGTTTGCACGAGATTCTGGGGCTTGCTTATAAAGATGGTGCACTCTATTGCGCTCAGCGTGGCGAACTAACCAAACTGGTCGATACCAACAAAGACGGGAAGGCTGATTTGTTCGAAACGATTTACGCATGGCCTTTGTCGGGACACTATCATGAATACAGCTTTGGTCCAAAAATTGCCCCTGATGGTTCGTTTTTCGTGACCGGTAATGTGGCCTTTGGTGATGAAGAATGGTGGCGGGGCGAAAGCCGGGTGCCCTGGCGCGGCTGGACCATGAATATCACCGAAAATGGCACCATGCAGCCCTGGGCAACCGGTATGCGCTCGCCATGCGGCCTGGGTATTTACGATGGTGAATTGTTTTATGCCGATAACCAGGGCGACTGGATGGGATCGGGCGGTATTGTGCATGTCAAAAAAGGAGCGTTTGTGGGGCATCCGGCTGGTTTGCGCTGGAGTAGTATGCCAAACTCGCCCGTTAAACTCACCGCGGAGCAGTTTAATGCCAAAATCGATGAACGCCGTCGTCGGGACGAAAATGGCCGGGCCATAAAACCCGAAAATATTGCCAACGAAACCCCAACATTACTCTATACCATGAAAGATCAGTTCCCGAACGCCGATTTTCAGACACCGGCCGTTTGGTTGCCGCATGGTATTCTGGGCATTTCCAATTCCGAAATCGTAGAAATTCCAGAAGGTGCATTTGGTCCATTTGCTGGTCAGTTGCTGGTGGGCGATCAGGGCATGAGCAAAATCTCAAGGGTATTCATGGAAAAAGTAAACGGCGAATACCAGGGTGGTGCCATTGAGTTTCGGAATGGCTTCCGCTCGGGCGTGTTACGGATGGCCTGGGGCAAAGATGGCTCCCTGTTTGTTGGCGAAACCAACCGGGGCTGGGGCTCGGCCGGCGAAGCCAACGAAGGGCTACAACGACTAGCCTGGAATGGTGCGATTCCGTTTGAAATGCGTACCGTAAAGGCTATGCCCGATGGCTTTGAGGTTGAATTCACGAAACCTGTCGATCGTAAATCGGCCGAAGATCTGGCATCGTACCGGGTCGAAAGCTTTTTGTATAAATATCACTCGGTATATGGTAGCCCAACAGTCAATAAGGAAGCGCTGCCAATCAAAGGCGTTAAAGTATCGACCGATGGGCTAAAAGCCCGAATCATCGTGGATAATCTGCGGAAATACTACATTCATCAGTTGACGCTCGAAGGCGTTCGGGGTCAGGAAGGATCGTATTCGCTGGTTCATCCGATTGCTTACTATACGCTCAACAACATTCCTGATGGGCAGAAACTGTCATTAAGCGAGGTTAGCACTAAAAATTCGGCAGTCGCTCCGGCCCCTGCTACACCACCGGCTGCTGAGAAAAAAGCCGCTCCTGCCAAAAAAGGAACCACAGGCGGCAAGGCAAAAATCATAGAAGGGCAGGCCGTTACGATGGCTAAAGCCCCAACGTATGAGGAAGTCAGAGGGCTGTTGACACGCCATACATGCGTAGCCTGCCATCAGACGGATAAGCGGCAGGTTGGCCCGGCCTTTGCCGATGTTGCCAGGCGCAACTACACCAACGATCAGATAGTTGAGCTGATCTATAATCCCAAGCCTAAAAACTGGCCGGATTATGCCACCGAAATGCCACCAATGGCCCAGGTTCCCAAAGCCGACGCGCTGAAAATAGCCGCCTGGATTAATTCGCTGGGTAGTTCGACGAAAAGTACCGCTACCGGCGAACCTAAGCCTTAATGCTCTTTTCATCATATAAAAACGCCCGACCTGGCCAGGTCGGGCGTTTTTTTGTTCTATACCGCTCTCTATTTATAAGCAACCACCACTAATTCATTTAACAGCGTCTGACCCGACGGCACGTCTAGTGGTTGACCTTCCTTAGGCTGCTCTGTTTTTCCATTCTGTCCCTCCAGCTCAAATATGATTGGAAGCACATACGCTCCGGCATAAGCCGGTTTTTGATCGGGCAGTTTACTCATCAATTGCTTAACAGCAACCGAAAACGCCGGATCAACAGCGTTTTCATTCAGGACATTGACATTGCCGATGTGGCCATTTGTTTCAACGCTGAAATTAACATACACTTTCGCTACTTTTCCGGCCTGTTGTGCCGACCTAGGATAACGAGCCATTTTCATCAAAGCCGTCATGAAGTCGGCCTCACTTTTTAAGTCCGCTGGAGTATTTTGTCCCAACAAAGTAATTGCTGTACCCAACGACAGCAGGAAGCAGAAAATCATTGTTTTCATAGCAAACGAACAGTTGCAGTTCAAGACTATTAAAGATTATACAAGCTTATTTTATACTACCTGATTTACAGAAATTTACATAAAAAACACTCTACCATAGATCATATTTATATATCAGATTACAAATAAACCCGACCGCTCCCTAAAAGGCCATAAAAAAATAAGGATAAATACTCATTTCCAATAGTAGATGCAAGATTAAGTGTACTTTAGACACTTTAGCAACTAATCAAGATTTATTTGCCTTATTTAAACAAATAACCGTCTATCAATTCCTACCCTCAATGAAAAAAAATCTACAAAAAAGAGGCTTTGCTCTTGGCATTTTGCTGTGGGCGCTATGCCTTCTTAATCAGGCAACCTGGGCGCAGGAGCGCCGGGTTACGGGTCGGGTTATTTCCGGCAAGGATCAGCAGGCAATTCCGGGTGTAAACATTTTGATCAAGAACTCCCAACAGGGAACGACAACTGACGCCGACGGGAATTTTTCGTTGACTGTACCGCCCAATTCAACCCTAGTGTTCAGTGCTATTGGGTTCACGGGTCGCGATGTTGCTGTGGGGAACCAAACGCAGCTAACGGTTACCCTTCAGGAAACCGAACAGAACCTAAACGAGGTGGTGGTGACGGCACTGGGTATCAAAAAAGAAGCCAAACGGCTCGGCTATGCTACCGCTACCGTATCGCCCGAACAGGTGGCTACGAACCGAACGGTCAACTTTATGAATGCGCTACAGGGCAAGATCGCCGGGGTCAATATTTCGAGCTTGGGCACGGGAGCTGCTGGCACCAGTAAAATCAGGATTCGGGGTCAATCATCGTTTTCGGGGCAAAACAGCCCGCTGATTGTTGTTAACGGTGTTCCGATCGATAATACCAACTTTGGCCAGAACAACGGCAACGCCGGTAGCGACAACTCCATTAGCAACCGCGACCGCAACTACTCCGACGGTGGCGATGGCTTGTCGTCGATCAATCCCGACGATATCGAAGGGATGACGGTGCTGAAAGGAGGTACGGCCGCGGCCCTGTATGGTTCACGCGCTAAAGATGGTGCTATTCTGATTACGACAAAAACCCGTGGCACCGGCCAGGGCATTGGCGTTACCTATAATACAAACTTCACCACCGACCACCCACTCGATTATACGGACTTTCAGTACGAATACGGGCAGGGCGAATATGGTGTTCGGCCAACGTCGGCTAACCCCACATCGGGCGTATGGAGCTTTGGCGAAAAATTTCAGCCCGGCATGACGCAGGTATTGTTCGGTGGCGTTACGGTACCATACGAGCCAGTTCGCAACCGCATCAACAAATTCTATCGGAATGGCTCAACCTGGACCAATTCGATTTCTGTCTCGTCGGGCACCGAAAAGGGCGGGTTCAACCTCTCCGTGTCGAACACCGACAATAAAGGCATCACGCCTAATAACACGTTTAATCGGAAAACGATCAATCTGGGTTTTAGCTATAACCTATCGTCCAAGCTGACCGTAACGGGCACAATGAACTACTCGAATGAGTACAACAAAAACCCGCCCCAGATTGCCCAACAGGACAACAGTACACCAACGGTTATTTACACCCTGGCGAATTCGATGCCGCTCGATGTACTGGAGGCCAATCAGATCAATCCGGCAACGGGTAATGAGTTTGTGTATTCCCGGTTCATGAACCGCACCAATCCGTACTTTACGCTAAATTACAAGTTCGAAAACATCCGGCGCGACCGCCTGTTTGGTAACGTTGCCGCCCGGTATAACTTCACCGACTGGCTTTATTTTCAGGTACGGGCTGGTCAGGACTACTGGTCGCGCGATCAGGACTATAACTTCCCTACTGGCCAGGCATCGCTGGCAGCCGCTCCGGCGGGTTTTGTCAATGGAGCTTATGTGCAGGAAGTTCGTCGGTTCCGGGAAATCAACACCGACTTCCTGATCGGGGCTAATCGTAAATTCGGTGCCATTGGGGTCGACCTTACACTGGGGGGCAACCAGCTCTACCGCCGAAGCGATCTGAACTCTGTGCAGGTTACCGATTTCATTGTTCGGGGACTGTATGTTCCGCAGAATGGCCGGGTAAAAGATCCAACCTATGGTTTGAGCGAGCGTCGGGTCAATTCGCTATATGGCGCTGCAGAGCTATCGTATAAGGATGTTTTATTCCTGAACGGAACCGTTCGTAACGACTGGTTCTCGACACTGGCAGCGGCCAATCGAAGCATTCTATATCCGTCCATAACCGGCAGCTTTGTGTTCTCGCAAGCGTTCAACAACCTACCCGAATGGCTCAACTTCGGTAAACTGCGAGCGGCCTATGCGCAGGTTGGTAGCGATGGCGACGTAGCGCCCTACTCTAACAACCTGTTCTATTCCGTTGGAGCCAACCTGTTCCCCAATCCGGCTGGCCAGGGGCAACCCGTAGGCAACATTACCTCCAGCACCGTTCCCAGCAATACGCTACGCCCCAGCCGGGTAGCCGAAACCGAATTGGGGCTGGAGTTGAAACTGTTTAACAACCGCGTTGGGTTAGATCTGGCTTATTATAACAAGGTGACCAGCGATCAGATTGTGTCGGTGCAGGTTTCTGATGCCTCGGGCTACACAAGTTCTCTGATCAACAGCGGACAAAGCCGTAACCGGGGTATTGAAGTATTGCTGAACCTGGCCCCGATTCGAACAAAAGATTTCTCCTGGGATGTTACCCTAAACGGTTCGTATAACAAAACCAAACTGTTGCGGCTGCTGACCGACGACGACGGCACTCCTGAAAAAGACTATAATAAAGATGGACGAGCCGAACAGATTGTGGTTGGCACCGGTATCTACGTCGGTGAACTCCGGCAGGTGGTTGGTCAGGAATTGGGTCAATTGTATACCTATGGCTATGCACGAGATGCCCAGGGACGTATTATCCATGGTAGTGATGGTATTCCCAACCGTACGGCAACGCCAATTTCGCTAGGGTCTGCCCTTCCTAAATACATTGGTGGCATTACCAACACGTTCAATTACAAAGGCGTCAATCTGTCGGTTCTTATCGATTTCAAGTTGGGCGGCAAAATGATTTCGGGAACAAACCTGAACGTATACCGACATGGACTGCATAAAGAAACGCTGGTCGGGCGCGGTGATCCCGATAACAAAATGGTGGGAGTAGGTGTCAACGACAAAGGTGAAACCAACGCTGTTCGTGCTTTTGTGCAGGACTATTACTCCGTTGGCCGGTCGAAGAGTCTGGGCGAGCAGGTTATCTACGATGCAGGTTTCTGGAAACTCCGTCAGATCAGCCTGGGTTACGACTTCACCAGATTCCTACCCAAATCACTCTTTATCAAGGGGATTCGCCTGAGTGCCGTAGCCAACAACGTTGCTATCCTGAAAAAGTGGGTACCCAACATTGATCCTGAACAGTTCGGTTTCAGCTCCGACAATCTGGTTGGACTCGAGTCGACAGGTTTGCCCACCACCCGCAGTATTGGCTTCAACCTGAATGTTCGGTTTTAGACATGTTTTTGGTTGCGCTGCCTGACAACGATATAAGCAGACAAGCGGAGCAACCGTAAACAAGAACTAAAACCCATAAACTCCAAAAGTTTTGACCATGAAAAAGACAAGCATCTATATAACTCTGATTGCCTTACTGGCTGGCGCGAGCAGTTGCGACAAGGGCTTTGATGACCTCAACACCAACCCAACGGCGGCTACTGCCTTAAACCCTGTTTTTACATTTAACAATGCGATTGTCAATACTTCGTTTCCGGGAAGTATGCTGATTTTTGAAGAGCCAATCGTTCAGCAAATGTTTTCTCCCAACTCAGGAATTATATCCGGGGGCAATTTTAATATCGACAACAGGGGGTCGTCGGGTGCAAACGCACAACTCTGGCAGCGGTACTTCCGCGATAATATCCGGTATCTGGTCGATATTATTGCCAAAACGAAAACCGATGCCAACCGGAGTAATCTCTACAACATGGCCCGCATCTGGAAAGCGCTGGCATCGATGACCTTAACCGATTCGTATGGCGATATTCCCTATTCTGAAGCCGGGTTGGGTTACCTTTCGGGCAATGTCAGCCCTAAGTATGACACGCAGGAAAGCATCTATACCGATATTTTGAAAGAACTTTCGGAAGCAACGGCCGCTCTGGACGCCAGCAAACCGACCGAAGCGGGCGAAATCATGTTCGGTGGCGACATTACGAAGTGGAAACGCCTGGGCTATTCGGTAATGCTGAGGGCTGGTATGCGGCTCTCGAAAGTCAATCCAACGCTGGCCCAATCGACGGTTCAGAAAGCGGTGGCGGGGGGTGTGATGCAATCAAACGCCGATAACTCCGCTGTTCGGAACAACGCCAATTACCAGAATCCGGTGGGCACAACGCTCAACTCAACCGAAGCGGCTAATTTTTATCTGACCAAAACGTTTGTCGATTACCTCAAATCAACCTCCGACCCTCGGCTGGCATCGATTGCGGTTCGGTACGTTGGTGCAAAAAGTGGGCCGGAGCAAACAGCCGCCAAAGCCAACCGCGACCCGTCGGTTCAGATCGGTATGCCGCTGGGATACGATAACGGTACCATTCCGGCACGGGCGACGACGGATGGGCTGGCCAGTTTTTACGATTATTCGCAACTGGACCGGACCCGCATGGGCGCTTTCACGGCACCCTGTTTTCTGGTAACATATGCCCAAACCCAGCTCCTGCTGGCCGAAGCGGCCCAACGCGGCTGGACAACCGGCAATGCGGCAGATTTTTATAATGCTGGTGTAACGGCCCACATGAAGCAACTGGGCGATTATGATGCAACATCGCTGGTTTCGGATGCCAATATTGCCGCTTATTTGCAGAAAAACCCGTATGACCCGGCTCGCGGCCTCGAACTAATCAACACCCAGTATTGGGTAGCTTCGTTCCTCAATGGCCCCGAAGCCTTCGCCAATTTCCGCCGAAGCGGCTACCCTACCCTCACACCAAACCCGTATCCGGGTAAAGAGATAAAAGGTAATTTTATAAACCGACTCAGTTATCCCGATTCCGAAATTTCGGTGAATCAAACCAAAGTCAATGAAGCTATCTCCCGGCAGGGGCCCGATAATCTGGACACCCGCGTGTGGTGGGATAAACAGTAGTGATTAGAAACGGGTCATTCGTCATTGGTAAATTCCTTAATAATGAATGACCCGTTTCTACTATTTCACCTAGCGGTTGATTAGTATTCCGATTTATCAGCATCGTCAGCTTTGGGCTCATCTCGTCGCCCCCGCCCCCACTGGCGGCAACGGTCGCGCCATTGCTGCCGCATCTGTTGCCGCTGCTCGGGCGTCATCTGCGACCAGCGTTCGGCCATTTTCTGCTTCCACTCATAACGAGCCGAACCAAATCGTCCACGACTTCCGGAGCCATATCGCTGGCCACCAAATCCACGGGAGCCAAACCCACGGCCACCAAATCCGCCAAACAGAATACGGCTCAGCAATAATAAGCCCAGTGCCTGGACCCAACTGATTGCCGATACCCCCAGAATTGACGGTAAGAGGGCATTCCAAAGGGCCATCACTATCCAGCCAACCAGGCTAAGGAAGAGTATTGCGAAGCCAAGGAAGCGTATTCCGTGGCGAAACCTGAATCGTTTCATTGTCGGTTAATCTAAACTAGTTACTTATTGCCGATCGGCATCAGAATCCTGCGGAGCAGGTCTTAACCGACCGTGTTGCTGATGGTCTTTATCGACGCGGTTTTGATGGTCGTGCCAATATGGCCTACCATAGCCGTAGTGATTAAAATGGCCGTATCCACGGGGGCCGTATCCACGGGGGCCAAAGCCACCAAAACCAACTAGCAGCCGCGCTAGCAAAAACACACCTAATGCCTGCACAAACCGCAGACGAGGACCGTTGAAGAGCGCTGGAATCAGCCAGTTCCAGAGCCGCATTACTACATAAGTAGCTAACAAAAATAAGCCAATCCCAACGATGGCAAAGCCAATTATTTTTAAAATCATCATGGTTAACAGGAGTTTGGGAATGATTGAATGACGGTCCGCCGTGCGGTTGAATGACGGCCCGCCGTTGCGATTTAAAACACATGAACTCTACCTTACCAATTCAATCATTCAACAATTTAATCATTTAATAGCTCGTCGTAAAAATCCTGAAGCCGCTCACGCAGGTGTAGAACCGCGTATCGCTTGCGCGACAGTAACGTATTGACCGACACGCCCCATTCGTCGGCCATTTCTTTAAAGCTCCGCCCTTCCAGTTCATGCTGTACAAATACATCGCGCTGATCGGCAGGGAGTTCGGCAAGGGCATCGGTTAGGGCATCCATAAACGATTCACGAAAAAACTCGCTTTCCGGCCCCGAATCGTCGGCTACGGCCAGCCATTCGCCCAGGATGGGCGCATCGTCGTCATCGTCTCCATTCGGCGAATTGATGGAAATGGTTCGTGCTCCAGTTGGCTGACTTTTGCGGTACCAGTCGCTGATTTTATTGCGCGCTACCGAAAACAGCCACGACGCCACCCGCTCGATCGGTTTTGCCAGACGGTAGGCCTCTGTCAGTTCAACAAACACATCCTGCAACACATCTTCGGCCTCGTCGGGGTCGGGCAACCGACGACGGATAAACGCCAGCAACCGGCCCCGTTCTTTACGAACCGTCTCGCCAAGTTGATTGGCAGTGGGCTTTTCGGTGGATGATGTAGCGTCGATAGCCAGCGTATTTCCGGGTATGGTAATCACTTTCTAATTTCCTTTACAGAAAGGTAGTCGGAATTAGAAAGAAAATATTTTATGAGAAGTGCAAAAACGCCCGGATAAGGGATGAACGGAGAAGCTACTAGACGAATGGCGATTAGTCATTTGGCATTGGCTTATTTGTCATTAGCCTTTAGTCCAATGGCTAATTAGTCAATGCCAAATGACTACATTTCTTAGTTTCGGGTAAATACAACGTCGGCAAAATACCCTTTAGAGTCCATGAACCAGCCGTTGAGGGTAAAGCCAGCCTGGGTAGCTAATTGTTCTATTTGTGACCGGGTAAATTTGCGGGAAATTTCGGTATGAATAATTTCTCCCTCCTGAAACGACACAATCAGGTCTAAGGCCCCAATGCTGACTACCTGCTGTTTTTGACTAACCAGATACGAACGAGCTTCGCCCGTTTCGGGACTGTAGGTTTCGTAATGATCAAAAGCATCCAGATTGAAATTAGCATCCAGCTCCCGATTGATTCGTCGGAGCAGGTTCAGGTTAAATGCTTTGGTTAATCCTTGCTGATCATTATAAGCCGCATGAATGACGGCCGGGTGTTTCTGCAAATCAAACCCTGTCAGCACCAGATCGCCGGGCAAGAGTCGATCGTGAAGTTGCCGGTAAAAATCGAGGGCTTCGTCGGGAGTAAAATTACCGATGTTCGAACCCAGAAACAGCACAATCCGGCGGCTCTTGGCATTGGCCGATAACTGCTGAAGCGAATTAAAATAGTCGTCGTGTTGTGGTTTTAGCTGCAAGTGAGGCCATTGCTCCGATACATCGGCAATCAGGCCGTCGAGCGCATCGGCCGAAATATCGATCGGGGCATAGGCAAAGTCAACCCGTTGATCGACAAAGAAGCCCAGCAGAATTTTGGTTTTCAGGCCATCGCCCGCTCCCAGTTCAACCAGGTCGAAAGAGCGATGCTCCGACTGAGTAAACATTCGCAGTAAATTGGCCTTATAGGTCTCCAGGATTTCGAATTCCGACCGAGTCAGATAATACTCCGGCGAGTGCATTATCTCCTGGAAAATCCGGCTTCCTTCGGCATCATAAAAAAAACGCGACGATAATCGTTTGGGCATTTTTGCCAGTCCAGCCTGCACTTCCTGCGCCAGGGGCGACGGGCTCGAAACGTGGAGCATCGAGCTGGGGGTTGGGGGTAATTTCGCGGGCTTATCTCCCAGGCCCTCAGCCCCACGCCCTAATCCCTCTGCCCTTTGCACTACACACTCATCGCTAGTCGTATTCCCGTAAATTGCCATCGTTTGTCAGGTTGAAAAAAATTGCGATACGTTAGGCGCGAATGCCCGTCGGGCGTAGCAACCGACGCGCCCCGCAGCACCATCTGACCGCTCATGAATTTGCCATTGTATTCGCCAACGGCCCCTTCGGCGGTTATAAAACCCGGATAAGGCAGGTAAGCCGAATTGGTCCATTCCCACCGTTGCCCCCAGTTACACTGGCTGGCCGCAGCTTCCCACTCAAACTCGGTGGGCAGGCGCTGCCCTCTCCAGCGGGCATAGGCATCGGCTTCGTAGTGGCTGATGTGGCAAACCGGTTCGTCGGCCGCAACAGGCTGGAGACCATCAAAGGTGTAGTGCCACCACTGTCCATCGATCTGATGCCAGTAGAGTGGAGCCTGAATCTGGTTCGCCTTCACCCACGCCCAGCCATCGGACAGCCAGTGCCTGAACTGCCGATAACCGCCCGCATCTATAAACGCCATATAGTCGCCATTGGTTACCAGGTTGCCTGCCAACAGGGTATCGTTCAGATAGACGTTGTGTGGGTTTAGCTCATTATCGAAGCAGAATCCGGTTCCGGCATATCCGATGGGATATACCCCTTCGTTGATACGGATGTTTTCCCGCCCTGCTATATGCTCATGTACGTGAAGAGGTATTTCAATAGCCGGAAACAAGGGATTGTGCCCTAAAATATATTTGATGTCGGTAATGAGCAGTTCCTGATGCTGCTGCTCGTGATTCAGCCCCAGTTGTATCAACGCCAATAGCTCGGAAGAAATGTCGGACGTATCCAGAAAACGGCCCATTTGCTCGTCGACATAAGCGCGATATGCGTAAATGGCCGCCACGGTCGGTCGGCTCAGATTGCCCCGGTCAGTGCGCAAAACGCGCTTGCCTACCGATTCGTAATAGCTGTTAAAAACAAAGCTAAAATCATCGTGAAAGATGCGGTAGCCGGGGAGGTTTGGCACCAGTATAAATGTTTCCCAGAACCAGGTCGTATGCCCCAGGTGCCACTTTGGAGGGCTACTATCGACAATCGGTTGAACTACGTAATCTTCGGTTTCCAATCCCCGGCAAATTGCTTCGGAGTGAGTGCGGACACGTAGGTATTGTTCAGTAAGTGTCTGTTCTGCAATCATTCAGGTTTACAGTATTTGGTTTACGGCTTTTAGTCACAACAATCGGGGGATGGTTGCTTTATTTATAAACCAAATACGGGTTTCCTTGTTCAATATCCCACAATTTGTTCGTCGGCATAGCACCACAGCCACCGTTCGCCCGGTTCGCCCGAGGCCACTACGGGATGTCCGGTCCGATGAAAATGTTTGGTGGCATGTTTATTGGGCGACGAATCGCAGCAATGGGTTTTACCGCAGGTTTGGCAAGTGCGCAGGTGAACCCAGATACTACCCGTTTTTATACACTCCTCACAGACATATTCCTGTGGAGTAAGCACTTCGGTAAGCGCATTCAGATGCTCACAAATTGGTTGTTGTTCCATGTAAACAGGTTGAAAATTTGTTATTGGCCAATAGTCATTGGTGATTGTTCCTGTCCAAATGACTATTGACCAACAAATTAGTTTTCGGCCAGGTATTTATGAACGAAGCTAACAGCCATGGCACCTTCGCCCACGGCCGATGCGACCCGGTTCATAGCCCCCGACCGCACATCGCCAGCCGCAAAAATGCCGGGGCTACAGGTTTCGAGCAGATAGGGTTCCCGGTCATGCTTCCATACCTCCTTAAAATCGGTAAACTTGGTCAGGTCGCGTCCGGTAGCGATAAAGCCTTTGGAATCCTTGATAATATTCATTGAAATCCAGTCGGTGAGGGGTTTGGTACCGATAAAAATAAACAGACCAGCCGCTTTCACTGTCCGGCGCTCTCTGGTATTCATATCTTCGAGCGTGAGACATTCCATTCGCTCATTGCCCAGTGCTTCAACCACTTCGGTACAGCCCAATACGGTAATATTTGGCGTCCGGTCAATTTGATCGATCAGGTATTGCGACATGGTTTCGACTAAATCGGGCCGACGAACGCAAATGTATACCTCCGAAGCCATTCGCGAGAGGTACATGGCTCCCTGCCCTGCAGAGTTTCCACCACCAACAATATAAACAGGCTGATCTTTAAAGGCATAGGCTTCGGTAGTGGCTGCGCCATAGTAAACACCCGCACCGGTGAATTTGTCGAGACTAGGGTTTTCCAGTTTATGATACGACACGCCCGTACTTAACAGAATGGACCGCGTTACTACTTCGCTCCCATCCGACATGGCAATGTGTTTGTACTGCCCCTGCGATTTGATGGCTACCACCTCCTGGGGAGCCAGAAACTCAACACCAAACCGTTGTGCCTGACTGATGGCCCGCCGAGTCAGATCGGCACCACTCAATCCATTCGGGAAACCGAGGTAATTTTCGATCCGTGAACTGGTGCCAGCCTGTCCGCCAGGAGCCCGCTTATCGATCAGAATGGTTCGGAGCCCTTCCGATCCGCCATATACCGCAGCCGCCAAACCAGCCGGTCCGGCACCAACAATGGCCAGATCATATAAACTTTGTGACGCTTTGGGTTGTAAGCCCAGTTTTTCGCCCAATGTTGCAATTGTTGGCTGGGTCAGTACCGAGCCATCTTCGAGCACAATAACGGGCAAATTGCTACGGTCTACTCCGTGCAGGTTGAGCAGTTCCTGAGCCTGCGGGTCGCTTTCAATGTCGAGCCACTGGTAGGGAAACAGGTTACCCGCCATAAAATCCTTCAGTTTATGCGACTCAGGCGAAAATTGATATCCCACCAATTTTAGTCCTTCAAAAGCGGGTCGATAATCAGACATCCAATCGCCAAGCAGATCATCAAGCACCGGATACAGTTTTTCTTCCGGCGGGTCCCAGGGTTTGGCAATGTAGTAGTCCAGTTGCACTTCATTGATGGCCCGTACTGCCGCATCAATATCCGAATAGGCTGTTAACAACGCCCTTTTGGCATTAGGAAACACCTTGCGGGCCTGGGCCAGAAACTCCACCCCGGTCATTTCGGGCATTCGCTGATCCGACAGAAACAGGGCAATTTCTTCGCCTTTTTTTTTCAATTCGGTTAACGAATCGAGGGCTTCGTGTGCCGAACTGGTCGATAAAATCCGGTATTGTTTCCGGTATTGTTTTCGCAGGTCATACTGAATAGCCTGCAATACCTGCTGATCGTCGTCAACGGAAAAAATAATAGGAAGGCGCATAGGTTTATATTGTGCGAATTAGCGATTGAGTAATTGAGTGAATCAGCAAATGAGTCATCGCTTTTACAATTCACTCAATCGCTAATTCACTCATTAAATTTATTGAACGGGAAGGCAAATGCTGAATTCGGTGTGGCCCGGTTCGGACTGCACTTTTATAGAACCGTTATGGTGCTTCACAATTCCCTGCACAATATCGAGCCCGAGTCCAGTGCCCTTCCCGATTTCTTTGGTCGTAAAAAAGGGTTCAAATATTTTATCGCGAATGTCGGCCGGAATACCCGATCCATTATCAACCACCTTTGTCAGTACGAACTCGGTTCCATCAGATCGCCGGTCGGGTTCACTCGAAATCTGCAGTTTTCCACCATCGGGCAGTGCATCGATGGCATTGTCGATGAGGTTGGTCCATACCTGATTCAGCTCACCCGGCCAGCCACAAACCGTTGGCAGATCGTCGGCCAGGTTGAGGGAGATGGCAATGTGTTTACTTTTTACTTTGTGTTCCAGCAGGGTTAAGGTACTGCGGATGCCTTCGGCCAGATGAATCTGCTCTTTGCCAGCCCCACGGTCCATATGAGTGTAGTTTTTGATCGAATTGATCAGTGTCGAAATCCGTTTGGATGCCTCGCTGATCTCCCGAACCAGCTTTTCGGTTACCAGATTATTTACAATCCAGTTAACAACGCCCCCCAGATTTTCATCGCCGATCTTTTCCAGCAACCAGTCCAGCTCATCGACCATAACGTTAAACTCAACTAACGGGCCCGCCAGGTCCATGCTATCGTCAATGCCATGATCATCGAGCCAATCGGTTAGTTCATCTTCCCGGCTGCTACGCTCCAGCAACGACAACGCTGGTTGAGGCACATCAATTTTTCTAAAAAATACGGCACCTACCGTATCGACCTGTTCATCGTTCAGATGGAGGTTCATAACCGTTTTGAAGGCTTCGGGAGTTGCCCGCAAATGCGATTTCAACGTATCGGCCGAGCGAACAACAGCCGCTACCGGATTATTCAGCTCATGGGCCAAACCAGCCGAAAGGCGCCCTAACGACGCCATTTTCTCGGTTTGCTGGCTGAGTACCGTAAAATCTTTGATGCGCGTAATCATCCGTTGCACGCAAACAGCCGTTAGCTCATACTGGCTTTGCGATAACTCCCGCAAATAATCGCGGTGAAGCAGCAAAACACGGGAAGGCTTTATGGACACAATTCGCCCCGGCGTTGTTTTCATACGGGAGTAGGGCAGCAAACCCAGCACCGAACACGGGTCATAAATTAGCTCCTCGCCTTCTTTCCCTTTCGTAACACTATCGATTCGGATACGCCCGTCAATCAGTACAATCATGTGGTCGACGGTATCGCCCTGGCTATAGATGGTATATTCGTCTGGATAAGTCTTCTCATCTGCCTTATCGATTAACCATTGTAGCTGTTCGTCGGGAACAGAATCGAAAAGGGAAAAATCACGTAACGTTTCAAAAAGAGTCATGTATAAGGGCAGGTAACGTTGCTGGTCAGGGGTCATCAGTCATTGGGATCATAGCCTATGCATGACTAATGCCCCGTGACCAATAACCCAGTTAATGGTTATACGCAGGCGTAACCAAATGTTTGGTCAATTAGTTACACGAAGTTCTCAGAAGCTTGTATACGGTAGGCGAGCTATAAAATTACACGATATTTAGCTTTCGCCATCCATTGATTATCTCCTAAAACGAACAAATAAATCGAATAATCCTTTACCTTAACTGTTTGGGCTTTACTTTTAGGTATTTACTTTAATACACGTCTTTTCCTTCGTTATGCGTTTCGCTCTGCTTCTGCTCTGCCTGTTTGCCTTTGCTTTTCGCCCCGACAAGCCTGCCTACCGGCTATATGGGTCCAAACTTAAAGCCACTACCTATGCAAAACTGCTCCACGATGCCGCAGAAGCCGATGTTGTTCTCTTTGGCGAACTTCATAACAATCCAATCTGTCACTGGCTTGAGCTACAATTAACTAAAGATCTGGAAGCAGCTAAAAAAGGATCGCTGGTGCTGGGGGCCGAAATGTTTGAAACCGACAACCAAACGGCTCTGACCAATTTTATTGACGGTCGAACTACCGATAAAGAACTGGCAGCACAGGCCCGGCTATGGCCCAATTTCGATACAGATTACAAACCGATTGCCAATTTTGCCCGCGAGCATAAAATACCATTTATCGCCACCAATATTCCGCGTCGATATGCCAGCCTCGTTGCCCGAAACGGATTGACGGCTCTCGATACGCTACCCTCCGAAGCCAAACGCCAGATTGCCCCGCTCCCACTGGTCGTTGACCTGACTCTGCCCGGCTATAAAGCAATGCTCGACATGATGGGATCGGGAAGCGGCCACGACAGTAAATCCGCGCAGAACAATCCGCATGGCAGTAACAACGATAGTGCCGCCAACTTTGCCAGGGCACAGGCCATTAAAGATGCCACTATGGCTTATTTTATTCGCCAGAACCTAAACCCTGGGCAAACTCTATTGCATTTCAACGGCGACTATCATTCAAAAAACTTCGAGGGTATCGTCTGGTATTTGCGTCAGCAGCAACCCGGCAATCCATCCCGGCCGCTCACGATTCTAACGATCTCGTCGGTCGAAATCCCTGACCCCGATCATCCATCGGCCGACAATCAGAATCTGGCCGACTTTGTTCTGGCCATTCCCAGCGATATGACCAAGACTTATTAAAAGTATGGAAGAGTAAAGAGTAAAGAATAGTTTTGACAGATGCGAAGCTATTCTTCACTTTTCACTCTACATTCTTCACTCTTCAGTAACTGACCGTATTCTGCTACCAGCGCCCAGCAGTGAGCTTCGCATTGCCAGCGCATATGAACGAGCGGTTTATCGGCAAATTGGCGAAGAACAGGGTGTTCGTAGGCCGTTAATAAGCCTGCAATGAAAAAGTGGAACGTGCTAAAATCCTGTTCAATGTTGTCAATGTCGATTGCTGGCATTGGCGCTCCTAACCAACCCAGGGCGGTAGCCAGCAGAATCTGCTCAACCCGGTTAGAAATCGTTGCAATCAAGTCGCGGGCATCTGCGAGCAATATGGCTTTTATCGGCTCTAAGGCTTCGATTTGAAACCGACTCATCAGCCGGGCCAGGTGATAAACAATCAGCGATGGACGGGCATAATGAGGTGCACACCGAAAAGGTTCACGTCTATACTGTCCGGATTCAACAATTGATCGCAGATAAAAGAGGGAATCGGTATCGTGCTGATTATGGGGCAAATTGTAGGTAAAGATGCAGTAGAGGATGTTGCTCAGCGCACAGGCATCGAAATCGACACCCATATGTTTACCAAACCAGGTCGAATAGGCCGTCAGGTGTCGATAGGCTGGAAACGTGTTTCGAATGCGCTGCCGCTGACTGCCGTTGGCATGTTGGGCCAGTTTCGTTTTTAGCCAGAGGAGAACGTCGGCCGATGGATTGGTTGTCAGATAAACCATTGCCGTATCGTCGATGTCATCGGGAATCCGAAAATGTTCGAAATGACGAAAGATATAGCCATTCGGGAAATGGCGGGAAGGCCGGGTTGGCCAGAAGTTATAGGTATCCAAACCGTCTTTGTTCCGAAACAGCGAATAAGCCGCTCTGGCCCGCTCTGTGATCTGGTCGATTCGTTGCCGACTTACCGGCGACACCTCATGTCGCAACGATTGCAGGGTAAAAACAGTAATGGCCGTAAAAAAAACATTGGTATCCGCGCGACGATAAAAAATAAGCGGGTTGCTGCGAAACGAAGGAAAAAGCCCCGTTTCTTCCTGCAAACTGGCAATCCGCAGAATAATATCATCTAAATTCAGTGCTGTCATACGATCAACAAATGTACTGTTTCCTGCTTCACTAGAGCCATTACTCATCATTTGAAGCAGATTTAACGGAAAAGCCAACGACCAGTCGTTCTCTTTTTCAAATTAAGGTTGAATATTTGCGCCCGCAATTGCTCTAAACGCATGCCCAATCTGATTTTATTCGACGACCCGGCAATTAGGCCAGCGCTTCTACCCTTTACGTTTACGCGTCCTGTGGCCGGAATTCGCATTGGCATTCAAACGCTTGCCCAAAAATGGGCAGCCGCGTTAAGCCTGGTTCCATCGTTTTTAACAGAGTCTTATTTACAGATCAAATTTCCGCAAAACGCGGGCGACGATAACCTCTACGTCAATGGTGCCGTGTGCCCAACCGACGCCTTGCAGCATTCGATTGCCAGCCTGGCAATTGACGAAGGACTCATTACGGCTGATGGCCTGGTTTTAGCCGTCAGAACAGATCAGCCACTCGACCGTTCACCGGCGGTTAATGATGCCTACACGTTCTATACTTTCGCCCAGCCACTGACCATCATCAGTAACCTGTGGTCTATTTTCGTGGAAAATGGTGATCAGATCCGTTCTGATTTTGCCCGCCTTACGGCCGGGCGGCAGTCGGCACCTATTACAGATCCATTTACCCGCTGTTATGCCTCCGAAAATATCTTTGTTGAAGACGGCGCTACCATTCGGGCTTCTGTCTTAAACGCAGAAGGTGGCCCTATTTACATTGGCCGAAATGCTACTATCAGTGAAGGATCGGTAGTGATTGGCCCGTTTTCTCTCGGCGAAGGATCGACCGTAAATTGGGGAGGCAAGATGCGGAGCAACACCACAATTGGGCCCTACTGCAAAGTTGGTGGCGAAGTTGGCAACTCCGTTTTTTTTGGTTATAGCAACAAAGCACACGACGGTTTTCTGGGAAATTCGGTCATCGGCGAATGGTGTAATCTGGGTGCCAACGTCAACAACTCGAATCTAAAAAACGACTATAGCAACGTTAGGCTCTACTCCTATGCTGCCGGTAAACTCCAGGATACGGGTCGGATTTTCTGCGGGCTGATGATGGGCGACTTCACCAAAGCCGGCATCAGCACCATGTTCAACACCGGAACGGTCGTCGGTGTCAGTGTCAACGTATTTGGCAGCGGTTTCCAGCCCAAATTCATCCCATCGTTTTCGTGGGGAGGAGCAATCGATGGGTTTGCTACCTACCGACTCGACAAAGCCCTGTATGTAGCTTCGGAAGCACTCAAACGGCGCGATATGGATCTGAATGACCAGGAGGAAGCAATTTTGCGGGAAATTTTCAATATTGAACGAAGACCCACCCCCGACAATCATCCGTTTAGTTCACTAAATGACTTGTAGTGCCCCAACCCTAGCTATTTGTTCTTAGCGTCTGTTTCTCCAGTTATGCTCTTTAACGAAATCGTTGGCCATACAGAAACCAAGCAGTTATTGCTCCAGGCGGTTCAAACCAACCACCTGGCTCATGCCTTGCTCTTCGACGGCGGAGTGGGCAGTGCGAATCTGGCACTGGCACTGGCACTGGCTCAGTATGTCAACTGCGAAGACAAACAGGAACAGGATGCCTGTGGCCGATGCGCTTCGTGCATAAAAATTCAGAAACTCGTTCATCCCGATCTGCACATGGTTTTTCCGGTGGCCAATATGGCCAAAGGGAAAACGTCGGAAGCCTACCTTGCCGACTGGCGTAAATTTCTGATCGATCAGCCATATCGCACACTGTCGGAATGGCTGGAAACAGTTGGTGCCGACAATAAACAGGGAAATATCTCGGCCGAAGAAGCGCGCAGTATTTTGCAGAAGCTCTCGCTTAAATCGTATGAAGGAGCTTATAAGATCATGCTCATCTGGCTACCGGAGCTCATGAACGTGACCTCTGCCAATGCGCTGCTAAAAGTACTGGAAGAACCACCAGCTCAAACGCTGTTTCTGCTGGTGACCAATCAGTCCGATAAACTGCTGATTACGATTCTGTCGCGTACGCAGCGCATAGCCGTTCGGGCTTTCACCGACGAAGAAGTGGCCACTCACCTGCGGCAATACAGTAATCTGGATGAAACAACGGCCCGGCGCATTGCCTATCTGGCTGATGGTAACCTATCGGTAGCGCTGCAACTGAACCGTAGCGAAACCGGACAAGGAGCCGAAACAGATCGCCACAACTGGTTTGCCGAATGGATGCGTACCTGCTATCGGCAAGATTTAATCTCCCTGGTAAAACAGGCCGACCAGTTTGATGGTTTCAGCAAAGACAAGCAAAAAGGATTACTTGAATACAGTATCCGATTATACCGCGATTTGTTTCTGTGGCAACAAGGGGCTGGTGCGCTCCTCCGTTTGCCCGATGATGAAATGGCGTTCGTAAAAAATTTCTCTAAAGTTCTGACTAGTACCCATATTGAGCGGATTGTAAACGACTTAAATGAAGCGGCTTATCATCTCGAACGAAATGCCCGCGCCAAAATGATTATGCTGGACATATCACTCACCTTTAGTCGGTTAATACGGTCGTAGGCATATGGTTTATGGTTTATGGATGCGCTGCCAATTTGCCTGTTCCTCCTAATACAGTGCCCTAAAAACTATAACCCCACCCCTTATGAAACCCCGCCCGTCGAAACCAAAGACGCCCAGGCCCTTACAGACAATTGGCATGACTGACCTTGTCGATTTTCCGGATTTGGCGCTCACCGACGTGCAGGTAAAAGTTGATACAGGAGCCTATACATCGTCTTTGCATTGCAAAGATGTGCGTTTGGTAAAGTCAGGATCGAAAACTAAATTAAGCTTCTGGCTGTTAGGCAAAACCGATGAGTCGACCCGCCGGTTTTATACTGATGAATTCAGCCAGCGAATGATCCGCAATTCATTTGGTGTAGCTGAAAAACGATACGTTATCAAGACCCGAATCATATTGTTTGGGCGAATTATCCGAACAGAATTTACGCTTGCAGACCGCGAAAACCTTAAAAACCCGGTTCTAATTGGCCGCAAACTACTTCGCAACCGTTTCGTTGTCGACGTCGCGCAGAAAAATCTCTCCTATCAAGCTAAACTCAACAGTCGTCGGCCAGTTGCCGAAACGGTTGCCGCTCGCTAAGAAACCAGCAGGTTTTCAGCACCTAATCAACTCAGCAAAAAAACCAACCCAAAAGACTACGTTCCCATGCGTATTGCCATTTTATCGGCTAATCCGAATCTATATTCGACCCAACGACTTCTTGAAGCCGCCTGCGAGCGTGGCCATGAGGGTGTTGTGGTTAACCATCTGAACTGTCAGGTCATGATTGAAGGGGGCAAGCCCTCGGTTCTCTACGAAGGGCACGAACTCGATCCATTCGATGCGATTGTACCCCGAATTGGCGCATCCGTAACGGATTACGGTTGTGCCATTGTCCGACAATTTGAGATGATGAAGGTCTTTACAACTGCCAAGTCGCAGGCCATAAGCCGCTCCCGAAATAAACTCCGCAGTTTGCAGGTTCTTTCCAAAGCCGGGGTTGGCTTGCCTAAAACCGTTTTTGCCAACCATCCGAAAAACGGCAACGTTACCCAACTCATCGAACTCGTTGGCGGTCCGCCGGTAGTAATAAAACTGCTCGAAGGCACACAGGGCATTGGTGTTGTGCTGGCCGAAACTACTAAAGCGGCCAAATCAACGATCGAAGCATTCTATGGGTTGAAGAAACATGTGTTAGTGCAGGAGTTCGTTGCCGAAGCCAAAGGCTCCGACATACGGGCACTGGTGGTGGGAGGCCGAGTGGTGGGCGCCATGAAACGGCAGGGGCTGGAGGGCGAATTCCGGTCTAATATTCACCGGGGGGGCAATGCCGTTGCCATACAGCTCACTCCCGATGAAGAGCAAACAGCCATCGAAGCAGCCCGCGCCCTTGGGCTGAAAGTAGCCGGTGTCGATATGCTCCCCTCCGACCGGGGGCCGCTGGTTTTGGAAGTAAACTCGTCGCCAGGGCTGGAAGGCATCGAAAAAGCCACTGGCGTTGATGTTGCCGCAGAAATCATTACCTATATCGAAGAAAAAATCCGCGCCGACGAAGGCGATATGGTGGGGGTTTGACAATGATGAATTATAAATGATGAATTAATTTAGCTGCAGGAAACTGCATTCATCATTTATAATTCGTCATTCGTGCCAGCTCTTGACCCCGATTTAAAGAAAGCCATTATCCGTATGCCGGGTGTGGAGAAAGATAAGTTACTCCTGCGGCTGATCGCTAAAGACACTGTCCTGACCGAGCGGCTCCAGTTTGAACTCGTTGAACACAGTGCCACGCTCGACGATCGGCGGGATATAATCCGTCAGTTTATTAGCCGAACGGCAAAGCTTCATCAGGACTCGGCGGGCTGGGTCATGATGGATATGCGTACGGTAAGTGGCTACATCAGCCGCCATCTAAAGGTTACAAAAGACAAATATGGCGAAGTTGAACTGATGCTGTATATGCTCAATACCTTTTATGAGCACAACGCCCATTTACTTCAGAAATACAATTCCCGCACCGACAAAGCAGCCGAATACATCGCCAAACGAACAGAGCAGGTACTGAAAAAAGTGGAAAAGCTCGACCCGGATTATCACATCGAGTTTGCCGACGATATCAATAAACTTCTTACCTGGGTACATTATGCAGCACCAGCCCATTATGCCCGCCAGTTGGGACTGCCGAAGGAGTGGGAGGTTTGACATCACAATTTTTTCTAGTAGATTTTTAGCTATATCAGGCCCTGTTCACGAGCAAAATTAGCCAGGCCAACGGGCGTATCGATGCCGAGTTTGCGGGCAATGTTCCGACGATGCGCATTGACCGTAAACTCACTCACACACAGCAAATCGGCAATTTGCCGGGTTGTTCGTCCGCCAACAATCTGCTGAATAATTTCGATCTCGCGCTTCGTTAACTGATGTTTTTGCATGAACGTATCGATTGGCGAAGCTGCCGAAGAAGTTGGTAAATACGAAAACCAGGGCTTCCCTTCCCACACCTGCCGAACAGCCGCTTTGAGTGTAGGAGCATCGGTTGTTTTCAGCAGATACCCCATTGCGCCCAATGCCTGTACCTCTCGCATATGCTGCGGCTGGTTGTAGCTCGTAAAAACAATAACTTTTACCGATGGAAAATCACGACGAATTTGTTTGAGCGCTGTCAGACCGTCGGTTTTAGGCATATTCAGATCCAGCAATACCATATCGACCGGGTGCCGATACAACACATCAAGCAACTGATGCCCATTATTCACGGACGGCAGCAGCTCCACATCGGGCAGGTCGGACAGCACATTACGCAGTCCGTCGAGCAACAGGGGGTGATCATCGGCGAGTAGAAGTCTCATAGGGTCTGTTCCAAACGCAGGGTCGTCAACGCTTGCCAAACAAAGTTCCGGTACAGGCCCGTTGCCTGAAATAGTTACTGTTAACTAATTGACTGGCTTTGGTTTTCCGGAAAACTACCCGAATCCATAGCTTCAGGCATCTCAAGGTTATCGATCACAACCAGCGTGCCACCTTCTGCTTTACGCTGAACGTCCAGTTGCCCATTTCGCAAAGCTACTTTAGCCCGTATCATTTGTAAACCGTGTCCATCGTTCGCAGCGTCGGCTCCGATTCCCAGGCCATTATCATCAACCATAATTGTTACATGACGATCGTGCTCAATAATTTCAACCGTAGCTTCGGTGGCCTGAGCGTGCCGAAGTATGTTTTGCACTAATTCCTGAACAATCCGGTAAAGATCGCTCAGAAATGGTAGTGGTAGGGCTTTTTCAAACCCAACCACAATAGTAGTAAGCCTTACTTTATCAGACATATTGACGCTTATGGCCAGATCGTCAATAGCCATTCGAAAACCAAGCTGCTCAATAAGCAAAGGAGTCAGTCGATGGCTTATGCCGCGCACAGTACTGCTCACCGACTCCAGCATGTATTGCGCCTTATTCAATTTTGGCACAACCGACATTTCAGGGCTTACCGATTCCAGCGCCGACGATACGTTGAGGGTAGCAACCGCCAGCAATGGGTTTACCTCATTATGAAGCTGATCGGCAATCGATCGACGTTCGTTTTCTTCGGCTTCCATTACCCGTTGCATCAGTTCAATCTGCCGTTGCTGCTCAAGCTGTTCGAGTTTGCTTTGATGCAGGGCTTCACGCTGGCGAGCCCGTACCTGACGATTACGTACGTATAATGTCAGTAGTCCAATAATCAGCAAGGCCAACCCAATAATGACGCCATAAAATAATCGCTCCCGTTGCAGTTGTTTCTCACGGGTCTCTTTTTCATTATTTAATCGTTGAATCTGCTGTTCTTTATCGCTGATCCGGACACGAGCCAGGATCTGCTGTACAGCACGATATTGGTTTAAGCTAGTCAGCGAATCCCGAATGGCATAATATGTGTCCAGGGCATTTCCATACTGACCATAATTTCCCTGAGCTTTATTCAAACTGGCTAAAGACTGGTAGTAATATAAACCAATTGCCGAATAACGATTGGTCGTTGCAGCCGTTGCTAACGCGTTAAGCATAGTCTGGGCTTTTTCATACTGACCCATTCGAACCAAAACACCAACATAAAAAAGTTCGGGAGGAATCCGGGAAAACGAAGCGGCTGTTGTTCCCTTTGTCAATGATTGTTTATAGTAATCGGCCGCTTTCGCTAATTGTCCATCCTGTTCAGCCAACAGCCCTGCTGCCAGAAAATAGCTCAAATACGGAATCTTACCTTCAGTTCCGCCAAACTGCCGCCGACTAGAGTCAAGAAAAGCACGTGCCTGTTTGCTGTTTCCCTGATACAGCCTAACAATTGCCATCTCTGCATTGAAGTAAGGAACCATCGGTGCTTTAGGATTTGGACGAACCAATGCATCATAAACCATATCGGCAAACTTACCCGCATTATCGTAGTCTGTCAGCAGCATATTCAACTGAGCCAGTTTAAACAACACAGTTGGGCGGGGACTCCTAAAATAGACCGTTGTTCGTTGGTAAAAACGAGGACTGTGAGCCAGTGTACTGTCCGTAGCTAAAGTCAGGAGACTATCAAAGGCCATTACCTGTTGTTGCAGATCTGTCAGGCAATAAGAAGCCCGACTATGTCGAGCCATAAACAAAGCGTTTTTATTTGAAAGGCCCGCTGCTAACCGTATTCCTTCATTAAAATCGGCACACATCGCTTCCTGTTGCCCCTCCCGACTACGAGAAGCCCCCCGAAAGGTTCGTAATAACGATAGTGTTTCCCGGTCATTAACGCTCCGCGCAACCTGTTCGCCCAGCTCCAGATAATGAGACAACGAATCGGGTTTACCCCAATCAAAATAAAGCTGAACCGTGTAGGTAAGCGCCTGGCAATAGAGTAGTGGTATTGTTTTTGCATTCAGACGAGCCCGCCTGAATATTGGTTCGGCCTCATCATAATGATTCAGCGATTCGTAGCCTTTTCCCCAATTAATCAGCAACACATGCATCCAGCGCCGATTTCCTGTTTTCTGAACTCGGCGCTGGTATTTTTCCAGCCACTCATAAGCCAATGGTAAATTCGTTTGTCCTACGTCCTGAATCAGATCGCAGGTTTCACGAAATGTTGTTTCAGTCAGTGATTGGCGCTGAAGTTGTGCCCAGGCCACCTTCGCTTCTGCATCTGTATAGGTACGCGCCCAGGCGCCGACACCGAGCAGCCAACATACTCCTATCCCAATCAACAGCCAGCCTTTCATCGTTTAGTCGATACAGATCCATACATAATCTACAGGCACTGACGCATTTATGAAGAATCACAAAAGTAGAGCGGAAACGGTCTCCACAAAACGGAATTATTTATCGGTATTGAGCATTTAGACCGAAGGTTGGGGTAGCTATCTATAAAATAGTTCAGTTATACACAACAGAGTCACAGGTAGTTACTTACTCCGTAAGCAAAAATCCAAAACCTCCCCGCAGCACAACAGGTTATAGGGTGTAAAACTCCATTCTCCCACCAATGAGTCAAACTATTCTAATTACGGGAGGCACCGGCACTATTGGCCGTCGGCTAACCCAATTACTTTTGCAACAGGGTTTTCGGGTAACCTTACTTAGCCGCGAAACGAACCCCATTCCCGGTGTAACCGTATATCAGTGGGACATAAAGAAAGGCCATATTGACCCCAAAGCCATTCAAACGGCCGATCATATCATCCACCTCGCGGGTGCCGGTATTGCCGACGAACGATGGAGCGATAGCCGTAAAGAGATCATTCTCAACAGCCGTACCCACTCTACCGAATTATTGGCCCAGGCATTAGCCCACAACCCACATAAAATTAAGTCGTTTGTTGCTTCGTCGGCGATTGGGTACTATGGTGGCGATACGGGCGACAGGCCCCTGAACGAAACCAGTGAGGGTGGCTCTGATTTTTTGGCGCAGGTTGTGCGAGCCTGGGAACGATCTGAAGATAAAGTTGCTGCACTCGGTATACGAACCGTTAAGCTTCGGACAGGGGTAGTGCTAACGATGGATGGAGGTGCCTTGCCTAAACTGGCACAACCTGTCCGATTGGGAGCCGGAGCCCCCATTGGGTCAGGACAGCAATATATTTCCTGGATTCATATCGACGACCTGTGTCGAATGTACTGTCAGGCACTCATCGACGAATCGTGGCAGGGAGTTTATAATGCAGTGGCCCCCACTCCTGTTACCAACGAAACCCTAACCAGAGCCATAGCCAAGATCTTGCATCGTCCGATGCTGTTGCCCAACATTCCGGCGTTTATAATCAGAATGATGTTTGGCGAACTGGCCATAACCGTTATCGGCGGTAATTATGTACTTAATAAGCGTATAGCCGATGAAACCCGTTTTCACTACAACTACAGCGACCTGACAACCGCCCTCGAAAATCTTTTACGATGAATGTTGAATTGTTGAATGATACAAAAAACCAGCATTCAACAATTCAATCATTCAATTTTTTCCCCCGCTAGCTCCATTCGCGATCGGCAGAGTCGCGGGTGTTCCACATGTCGGTGGGAGCAAACCAGGTTCCGCCTTTTTTGAGGTGTTTTTTAGCTGCTTCTTCATTAAGCTCTACACCTAAGCCTGGCTTTTCGGGAACACGAACAAAGCCTTTTTCAACAATTGGTTTGATGCCCGTTACCAGATCCTCCCAACCGGCAACGTCTACCCCATGATGTTCCAGCGCTACAAAGTTTTCGGTTGCAGCCGCACAGTGAACATTCGCCATCATGGAAATGGGTGAGCCCGCAAAGTGCATGGCCATTGGTATTCCATTCTCTTCGGCATAATCACCGATTTTTTTGGTTTCCAGCAAACCGCCGGAGGTCGCCAGATCGGGGTGAATCATATCGATAGCTTTGGCATCGATCAGCTTCATAAACCCTTCTTTCAGATAAATATCTTCGCCCGTCAGTGTAGGTGTGTCGATTGCATCCGAAATTTGTTTCCACTGATCGGTATAGAACCAGGGCACCAGATCTTCCAGCCAGGCCAGCCGGAATGGCTCCATTGCTTTACCGATCTGGATAGCCGTATTGACGTCGAAATGGCCAAAGTGATCGGCAGCCAGTGGCGTATCGTACCCCACAATTTCCCGTACTTTTCCGACGTGCTCGGCCAGCCGGTCAAGCCCTTTCTTCGTCACCTGAATTCGTGTAAACGGATGCTTGGTATTAGCGTAATTACCCAACTTTCCCGATTCCCGATCGTTCCATTGTTGCTTCACACTCCAGTTGTTTGCGTTGACAAGCATACCAGGCTGATCGGCCAGCATACCAATACCAAAATCCATTTTCAGGAAGGTGTAGCCCTGATCCCGACGTTTTTGCATGTTCTTGGCAAAATCTTCGTAGTTGTCGGCTTCGGGCGTATCGGCATAGAGCCGGATAAAATCGCGGTATTTGCCACCCAGCAACTGGTAGGCAGGAACATTATAGGCTTTACCGGCCAGATCCCAAAGTGCCATTTCAACGCCACAAACACCACCAGCGGCCCGGCTGTGCCCGCCAAACTGTTTAATCTGCTTAAATAGCTGCTCAACGTTGCAGGGGTTTTTGCCTAACAGCCGACTTTTCAGCATGAGTGCATAATTGGCACTGGCACCATCACGAACTTCGCCCCAACCAACAATTCCCTGATTGGTGTCGATCCGAATAATAGGACTGGAAAAGGGCACACCCGTCAGAATTGCCACACGCATGTCTGTTATTTTCAGCTCAGAAGGCTTCGAGTCCCGGCTCACTTTCTGGGTAATAAATTCCAGTTCCTGGTCTGGATGCTTATCGAAAAGCATACCAAGAGAAAGCCCGCCCAGCCCCGCTTTGCGCAGGAAATTACGACGATCAGAGGAATTCTCGGGTGGCGATAATTTAGATAAAAGGTTCTTCATGGTTAAGGTATTCTCTGGGTTTTCGAATAATCAACTATAAAATGCCCTAATGCCAGTATTTTACTTATTCAATCGTCTTTTTGTACAAATTATCCAAAAGTAAAAATCACAGTTTTGATGGTATAGCCGGGCTGTTCCGATTTCTCCCCTATCGCACCAATTCGAGCAGTAAACGGGCTGAACATCTCCGACATACCCTGAAAATTGGTTGTTCCTATTCCCATAACCACATTAACAACACAACAAATGATTAAGAAGAGCTTACTTGCGTTAGCCATTAGCCTTTTCGGTGTTTCGTCAGCCTTTGCCCAGCGCATCGGTTCGACTCCCGAATACGTAACCGCTCTGACTGCAAACTGGAAAGGCGAACGGTTCGCGGACGGGCGACCGAAAGTACCCGATATTGTGCTGGAACGCTTACAGAATTGCACATTGGAGCAAATCTGGGGTTATCTGGGCAATAAAGGCTATCGAAATCAGGTCGAAAAAAACTGGATCATACTAAAACCCGGCGAAACCATGACCGGACGTGTAGTAACCGCACAGTTTATGCCGACCCGACCCGATCTGGACAGTCTGGTGCGGGCGCAGGGAAAAGCCGAAGGACGGTCGCAGAAAGGGGGAATCAATATCTGGCCCATTGATATATTGACCAAAGGCGATATTTATGTAGCCGATGGCTACGGCAAGATTAAAGATGGCACCCTGATTGGCTCCAGTCTGGGCAACGCCATTTATGGCAAAACGGGCAAAGGAGTCATCTTCTACGGATCGGTTCGGGATATGCAGGAGTTGAAAGACACAAAAGGGTTCAATGCCTGGGTAAAAGGTCACGATCCGTCGTATATTAAAGATATGACCCCTACCTCAATCAATGCCCCCATCCGTATTGGCGAGGTAACGGTATTGCCCGGCGATGTTGTGTTTGCCAATGAATATGGTGTCGTTTTCATTCCGGCTCACCTGGTCGAAGGGTTGGTTTCGGCTTCTGAAATGACAGCCCTGCGCGACGAATTTGAGCGTGTACTCCTTCAGCAGAGCAAATACCCATCCGGCGAAATTCATGGCGACTGGTCCGACAAAATCAAGGATGAATTCAGAGCCTGGATTGCTAAATATCCTAAAAAACTCGCGATCACCTCAAAGGATATCGAAGCGTATCTGGCCAAAGGTCATTAATTCGGCCACCTGTGGGCGTACCATAAATTCGCTTATTTTTGGCTTTTGTCTTTCTGAAACCGAATTCCCTGATGAAATTTCCTATTCGCTGCTTACTGGTTCTTATTGTTTGTTGTTTCAGCACTGGCTTTTTGTTTGCCCAAACCATTCCTAAAGAGGAGTTGCTGTTTTTAACTTCGGAATGGAAAGGCGAACGATTTGCCGATGGACGGCCGAAAGTACCGGATAACTTACTGGAACGAGCTAAAAAAATTGGAATTGATGATGCCTGGACGGTGTTGAAAAACGAAGGCTATACCAACCAGTTTGAAGGCAACTGGAAGCTGATTAAAGACGATGTTCCGGTGGTTGGGCGGGCAGTAACGGCCATGTTTATGCCCAGCCGGCCCGATGTAGAAAAACATATTAAGGATCGGGGAATCAGCAAACAGGGGCGCAAGGGCAATACGAATGCCTGGCCAATAGAAACCCTCACCAAAGGCGATGTTTATGTAGCCGATGCTTATGGCAAAATCAATGGAGGTACACTGATGGGAGCAACCCTGGGCAACGCCATTTTCAGCAAAACCCGTAATGGTGTAGTATTTAACGGAGCCGCCCGCGATCTTCAGGAACTGCAAAACTTACAGGGATTCAACGCTTTTGTCCGCGATTTTCACCCTTCCTTTCTCGAAGAGATGGTGCTGATGGGCCTAAACACGCCAATTCGTATTGGTGGTGCCATGGTGCTGCCCGGCGATCTGGTAATAGCCCAGCGCGAAGGTGTTCTTTTCGTACCAGCCCATATGGCCGAACAGGTGATCACGACCTGTGAGTTTGTTGCCCGCAAAGATCAGTTTGGGTTCGAAATGGTGAAATCAGGTCGCTATACAACCGGCCAGATCGACAGCCAGTGGACCGACGACCTTAAAGCCGAGTTTCTGAAATGGCTTGGCCAGCATCCCGAATTAGGCACCATGACAAGAGCTGAATTAGATAAAGTTATGAGCAAACGAACCTGGTAAGCCCGCACCCCACAAGCAAAAGCGCAACCATTCAGAAAATCAGATGGTTGCGCTTTTATTTGTGGCCCAATCGGCCAGAATTCAGTTAGGGTGCAACCCAATGATAGGCGGCTGTCTTTTGCTCTTTTTTAACCGTTTTCCAGGCTGTTTTGCGCAGTTGTCGGGCAAACGCATCATTAACATCTTCTGGCCGGAAGGTTAGTTTCTGGGGTGATTCGCCAAACAGAAAGCTATACCAGACCAATCCGCCAAGATAACAGCCTGCATCATTGGCATGATGAGAGTCAAAGGCCAATTTATCATTGTTCCATCTGTACCCTACATGCAATGAGTGTGTTTGATCTGGCAACGAAGGAGGCTTTAGATGACTAAAATCAACATGATTGTCTTTATGATAACCCCAGCGCGAACTTGAATTTATTCGCCAGAAGGCATCTCCGTCCGGAATTATAGGAATTTGAAGCTCATTAGCGATCGTGTGATAGGCAGCTCTCGACTTCTCCCACATCTGGCGGGCATTTTTCGCCGAATCACCCGCTGCAATTCGGCTAAAATCGTTTGAGTCTGAGCGGTAGGCCCACGTCTGATGCAACACCACCTGGGCTTTCGGCTGAAGTTTTTTCACATAGTCATACAGCTTGCGGGCATAGGGCCGGTAGGTTTCTACATCGCCCGACAGAATGGACACCTGTTGAATAGTAATGATATCCCACTCCCCTTCCGACAAAAGCATTTTCAGTGATTTTCCACCGTAAGGTTTCCCTTTGGGGTCGTCAGGGTTTTGTTCTGCGGCTTCTACATGCTCCCAATGCCGTTGTAATGAACTGCCGCCAATTTCTGCCCGGCCAATCTGGAGTTCATGCCCACCCTCCCGACTCAACTGGGGCAGGTATTTCGACGCGTTTTGCGAGAAACTATTTCCAATCATAAATAGTCGTAAGGCAGGTTTCTGACTAGCGGTATTGGACGAAGCGGGTTGTGTAAAAGCGGGTAAGTATCCGCAAACAAACCAAAGAGAAAAGATAATTCGTAGGCTTACGCGACGGAGATAAATCATAGGGGCTACGCTGAAAAAAAGAACCTGAAGGCAGGCATAAACTGCACAGGCGATTAAAAATGATACGTTGAATTTAGAGGGTAGAGGCTATATCCAGACTAAGGTACTGAGTTTTCTCCCGGCCAATAGTTTGCCGGTGCCAGGCCCGAGAAACATCTTTCGTCAGAAATAACCGTGGATATGCCAGAATTAATGATCCCTGGTCAGTCTGGTTTTACTTTGTTTTATGGCGGTCAATAAGCGGGTTAGTTCGTTCACTTTTTCGGGATTCTGTACATACAAATTTTGGCTTTCGGCAGGATCTGTGGCCAGATTATACAATTGCCCAATGGGGTCGCCTACCTGAGGTTTAAGCTCTTTGGGTTCGGTGAAGCCGCCCGACCCAAGCCCTTCGATCAGTTTCCAGTCTCCTTTTCGGATAGCATAAAAACCAATCGACGAACTGTGTACAACGGCAGGCTGATTGGCTACCTGTTCTGTTTCCCCCAGCAATACGGGCAAAATACTATAGCTATCTTCCGGAGTATAGATACCGTTTGGGCTACCCAGAATATCCTTACAGGTAGCCATCAGATTAGCCAGCGTAGTTGTTGCGTTACTGACACTTCCCGCTTTCACTTTACCAGGCCAGCGAACAATCAGCGGAATGCGATGGCCTCCCTCAAAAGCGTCGCCTTTCATCCCCCGAAAGCCTCCGGCCGCTTTGTGGTTAAACTGTTTAACGAAGTTTTCGCGCCAGTAGGGGCCGTTGTCACTTGCAAACATAACGACGGTATTATCGGCCAGACCCGATGACTCAAGTGTTCGGAGTACTTCGCCAACAGCAGCGTCGACCTGTTGCACAAAATCGCCATATTCACCCGCCTTCGATTTTCCTGTATATTCTTTTTTGGGTACCCAGGGGGTATGCGGAGCAGCAAGGGGCAGATACAGAAAAAAAGGCTTATCGGCCTTTTGCTGTTTTAAAAAGGCGTTGGCTTTTTGTATAAATGTTGGCAATACGTCATAAAAATCGAACGAAGGAGCCATTTTTCCCTCGCGCCAGAACGGCCCCGTATAGCCCGACTCCAACTTATTGCCTTTGGTATAGGCAGTAGGCTGCTGGGTCAGTTTTTGGTTTTCGAGGTAGCAATAAGGCGGCATATCGAGCGATGCGGGCAGGATGTATGAATAGTCGAAACCAGCCGTAGCAGGCCCTTGTGCCGGGTTTTTCGAGAAGTCGATCAAAGCGGTATCCATCTCCGTTTTAATGCCATAGTTTTCAGTTGCCAGCAACTGCTCGTTTCCTCTCTTCAGAACCCAGTCCAACCCAAGGTGCCATTTGCCAATAACGGCCGTTCGATAGCCATTCTGTTTTAATAACGATGCCACCGTTGGACGGTCTCGTTCAATTAATGTACGGCTATACCCACGCAACACACCAACAGGTAGGCGACTTCGCCAGGGATACCGCCCGGTGAGCAGCGCATACCGTGTAGGCGTGCAAACCGATGATGGCGAATGAGCGTCTGTAAAACGCATCCCTTCAGCAGCTAGTTTGTCGATAGCTGGCGTTGAAATTTGTCCGCCGGGGTTATATACCGAAACATCACCATATCCCAAATCGTCGGCCAGAATATAAAGGATATTGGGCCGCTGTGCCTGTTCGGGTTTAGAAATAAAGCCAATGCCAGTTATGAGGCCAATAAACACAGCAACCGCGCCACCCAATTTAGTTAATCTGTCCATTGAATACTGGTTAAAGAAGCAATACTACAGACATTGAAACCAGAACCCTGTTCGGCAAAGGCCGTGCCACGGTGCGTCGTACGCTGGCACGGCCTTTGCCGAAAGTCGTATACTCAATAAGAATTACAGGCGAATACCCCAATCGCTATTCATCTGGCGACCGAGTAGTGCATTCGCTTCGGCGTCGTTTTTAAACTGCTCTTTTTTCGGATTCCATTGCAGCGAACGATTTAAGCGATACGCGATATTACCAATGTTGCAGACAGTAGCGGTTCGATGGCCTATTTCGACGTCGCAAACCGGCTTGCTGCGTTTCCGCATGGCATCCAGAAAATCCTTGTAGTGGTTTTCGCTTTTGTATACATGCTTCTCGGTATCGCCAATGACCTTTGTTGCCAGTGAGGCAGGTGTTGTTTCAATTTTTCGGCGCTGAACCCGAATTTCGCCCTCAGTGCCAGTGAACAGAATGGCATTGTTCCAGTCCCATTTTTCGTGGGTCATCACAATGCCATTGTCGTATTTGTAGGTCAGGAAGGGGTATTCCCTACCATCGGGAGCGATTACCTCAACAGGGCCACTATTGTCCATATCCAGTGCCCACTGCACAATGTCGAACATGTGAGCGCCCCAGTCCGTTACCATACCCCCGCCAAACTCCCGGTAATTCCGCCAGTTTGGAAACACATCTTTCGAAGTTGGCGGTGCCAGCTCGGCGTTGAACACAACCGGTTGGTTAGGACCTAGCCACAATGGCCAGTCGAGTCCTTCCGGAATGGTTTCGGCAGGGAGGTCGTAGGGCTTCGGGGGTGGCCCAACGTTAACCTTAATACTTTTGACCTGACCAATGTAGCCGTTGCGAACCAGCTCAGCCGTTTGCCGAAATTCGGGCCACGACCGTTGCATACTACCGGTCTGGAAAACACGGTTATATTTGCGGGTCGCATTGACCATTGCCCGACCTTCTTTAACCGTAAGCGAAAGGGGTTTTTCGCAGTAAATATCCTTACCCGCTTCGGCAGCCCGAACGGCTACGGCGGCATGCCAGTGGTCGGGGGTAGCAATGACAACGGCATCGATATCCTTCCGGTTCAGTAGCTCCCGAAAATCGTTATAGACCGGAATATCGGCGTACTTGCCCGACTCCGGATTTTTTTCATAGTGGGCTTTAATACGATCGAGTGTCAGTTGCGCTTTAGCTTTATAAACCTCACTAATGGCAATAATACGGGCTTCATTTGTGCTCAAAAACGAACTGGTCAGGCCACGGCCCTGCTTTCCGGTACCAATAAAGCCTAATGAAATAATATCGCTTGGAGCAAGGTATCTGGTGCCATCAGGACGTTTGCCGCCAAGAACAAAACGGGGAACAATCATAAAGCCAGCAGCCGCAGTAGCTGCCTTACCGATAAAGCCCCGACGGGAAAGAGATTGTTTCTCTATCATTGTATGCACGATTGATTAGTTGGTTTTACCAGGGTTCACTTCTGTTCACTGATTTGTTTACTGGCCGGTTCATTTCTGTCCGAAAAGACGAAATTTCCGATTTGTTTCCCACCGGGTTTCCCAGCCCAAAACAGCCTACCTTTCCGGCCTCCGTTAGCATGCAAATGGATGGCGAACCATCCACACTTCATTCTATTTTATTGACTCAGCGGCCCCAACCCGAACTTCCTCAAAACACATCGAATGAGAACGCTACGGTTAGCATCGGGTATTAGAAATGGGTAGGTGTTATGTCTAGTAAAGGCGTTGCCTTGTCCCAGTCTACCGGTAATTCATACACTATTTTTATAATAGTCGGGTGAGTTTGTGCAATAGCCAATCTTTTTCCATGAGCAGTGGCTCCACCTGTTTTGTTACGATTTGTTTCAGTGAAGGTTGGATACGCAGTTTCACGGATGAGAGTATCCAGGATATATCGAAAAAAGATGCTGTTGTTGCGTTGGGCGAATATAGGCTTTGAAATTGGCGCGGTAGACGCTCATAGTAGTTGTGCTGACATTTACATTCGTGTTACCATTGCCCGGAATGAGCAGCCAGCCAATGTCGCCATCGGCGGTTTCCCAACGGATGGTGCCGGTTTTTATCTGGCTCCAGACCCGCCAGATGCCCCAGACTCCACCCATCATCCAGTTGATCATGGCTCTTACGCGCTTTAAGGCCCCTTTGCCGCGTGCATCAGACCAATAATGCTTTGGGGTAACAGGTAGCTGATTATTTTGCAAATAACACTAAGGTCACAGTCGATGAACTCCCGCCTGTTCTGGTCAACCTTATCTTCGGCGATGGACGTTTTCCAGATGCCGTAAATCTTCGCGTTTGGGTCCTGATGCTGATTTTTCAGAATCCAGATCAGAATTTCGGTGGTTTTCTCCTTATCGCCGGGTTTGTTGCGAAACAAAAGCGCTTCGGCCAGCCAGGTTTTAGTTCGAAGGCTTGTGGTATTGGTCAGGACATCAGTTACGGGTTTGCGAGCCGGAATTTCATCGGCCAGAAAGTTCTCAACCAGCCCTTTCTAGTAAGGCGACCGGATTTCGTATGTACATTTTTGGCTACAAATCGTTTCTGGCTGTTAAGCCAGCAAAAGACTTGCGCAACTGGTTAGGAGGAAGAGTAAGGCGATGGTTTTCATCGTTCGATATGCATACAAGATCGCGTAAGTCTACATTCGTAAGTTGGAAGAAACGCCTAAAAGGCACTATCTTGGACCTGCGAAAGAGTCGTATAAAGGCATTCTGGCAAGATTCAGTCTATCACAACGATGCACATTACCGACTCTTTTCCGATGATTGAGCAAGCCACTTAAGTTGAATTATGACCGACGAAACGTCACCTTCACCTTCATCACTTACCCCCGACGAGCAGACCAAATTACGTGAACTCACCAATCAAAGCTGGAACCTTGAATTAGCCATTTCAGGGGTTGCCATGTTTGCCATACTTCAGTGGCCCGATGCGCTCGACTCCGCCTTTTCGTACATACAATACAACTTTTTGAGCGGTAGAGAAGATTTTGTCGGGCGCATACCTGCTATGGCCTACAGCATGTTCAAGGCGGCCACTTATGTACTATTTGCTGCCTTTCTGGCCAACTTCATCATGCGGGCATTTTGGATAGGGCTGGTCGGCCTGCAGGCCGTGTTTCCGGCCGGTATTCAGTACGACCGCCTGCCGATGTCGACGGGCTACACACAAAAACGCCTGGCCGAAGAACTTGGTCCGATTGACCGGTATATTCTCTGGCTCGACAAACGGAGCAATGTACTGTTTGCGCTGGCCTTCCAGGTAGCCATTATCATGTTTACGGTGGCAATCATGTACATACTGGCCCTTGGCCTGTATGTGTTTATCCAGCCCAATGTTCCCGGTCCGGTCTGGCTGATCCTGAATACTGTCATTAATGTCTTTTTCTTCGGCGGTTCGTTATTGCTTCCCATTTTATCCCTCGAACGATTCCGGGACAATCCCAAAGCCAGCCTCCTGCATTACCGGCTTACCAAAATCTTTCAGAACGTGTATATGGGCGTTTACCGGCCAATGTCGTATATCACGAACACATTTCTCAGCAATATTCCCCGGAAGAAGCTGACCCGTACCTACCTGGTTTTTTATGGGTTGTTTATGGTGATATTTATGATTGAGTTTACTCACGATCAATTGCAAGGCCAGAATCGCACTTCTTTTCTCAACAGACGGCATCTCTTTACTGCCCGCGTGGATAGCCTGTATATCAACCCCGCTAACTACGATAACCAGCGCCCGGCAGATAGTTATGTCGACGCGGCTTCGATTCAGGCCGATATTATTCGGGAACCCTATCTCAAGCTGTTTATTGCGTATCCGAAGGCACTCGATACGCTGCTGACAAAGATGGCGAAGGAACCCGAATGGCCAGATTCGCTTAGCAGGCCAGCCAGACGGCAACAATATGCTGTCTGGAGCAGTCAGCAGGTCAATAAACTGGTGCAGATTACGGTCAATGATTCGGTGATGGCGCAACCGGGGCTTTTCTTTACACAGGCCGGGCCTTTGGAGCAGAAAGGCTGGCAAACGGTGCTGGTGCCGGGCAATCTGCGCATCGGGTACAACCTGCTTCGTATCGGCATTAACCGACCAAAGCACCAGGAGCCCGAGGAACTAGTCAGTATTCCATTCTGGTACGTACCCGAAAAGTTGTCACAGCCCACAAGTGTCCTGGGCCGGGCCGATTCGCCACCAGCAGCAACCAGTGAGACGAATGCTCAATCCCGAAAATTCCTGCGGAAGATGCTGCATGGCAATGCATCCCGCGGAGAGGGCGGAAATTAACCGCCCATCCACGTTGATGCTCGTCTGCGATTGCATCGCGGATGAATGAAGGCCGCGGTTGCGACGCAATCGCAGGAAGTTAACTCGGTTATTTTCTTTCACGTCACAGACGTGGACTTCGCGCATCCCCGATGCAATCGCGGATAAACGTGGGTTATCGCTCGCGGGCTATGCTTACTTCTCAAAGTCTGTCTCCAGCAATTGTTTTTCGGTGAAAACGCCGGTGCCTTCCGGTTTTTTAGCACGCATTTTTTTTACGTCATTGGCCGAAATTCCTTTCCCCTGTTTCGCAAAGGCATTCTGCGTAAAAAGAATGATGTCGGTAATGTCCTGGTCGCTGATATCCTTGTTATTGATTAGCGCGGGCATTTCATTGTTGAGCTGATACAATTTCCCATCAACATGAATGGGCCCGCTTACCCCGTGCAGAATAATGGCAGCCAGTCGTTTCATGGAACCGTCAATGTATTCGGACCCTTTGAGTGGAGGTGCCAGGTCCTGAATACCCTTTCCGTCGGCCCCATGACAAGTAGCGCAAATACTTCGGAACAGTTTTAGCCCTTTGGTTCGGTTATCAACAACATTAGTTTCGGCTACATAAATGGAATTCATTTCTTTCTTCTGCCGCTTGCCAATGGTCAGAGATAAATTGTTCTTCAACAAATCGGTAGGGTTCATGGCTGCCAGATACTGTTCTTCTTTACCGGCGAGCGCGCTGGTAATTGCCTCCTGCATAATGCGCTGTGTCGCGTATTTTTTCTCAATTTGCGAGAGGATGGGGAAAAAAGTAGCGTCTGACAGGTTAAGCCAGCCATTCAATGAAGCCGCCAGATAAAAATCGATCGTTTCATTGTTCTGTGCCAGCAAACCGTTACTGATTACCTTCATTTTGGCTACTCGTTCTTTGGTAGCAAACCGCTCCAGAAGCCCTACCGCATGGGCAATGGTTTCGGGTTGTTTCGATTGGGCGATGATGCCACTGAGGTTGTCAAAGGTTAGCACATTAAGGCCTTCGAGTACGTAGAGCGCATGAACCGCCGTCAGAAATTCATTCCTGCTTTTGGCTAAAGCAAGCAATTGATTTACCACCGAGAGGTCTTTCTTCTGAATCAGCAATTGTTGCGAACGATCTCGTAACCAGCCATTCGGATGGCTCAGCAAGGCAATCAACTGGCTGCTGGTTGTTTTTGACAGATCGGGAACCGGGTTTGTTTTTACGGTACTGCTGGTCACTTTCAGAATGCGTCCGGCATTCTGGAGCGTATCCAGTTTTTTAATAGCAAGCTGTTCGGTTAGGTATTGCGAAATATAGGCCTTGTGCTGAATGATCCCCCGGTGCATATCAACCACATACATAGCCCCATCTGGGCCGGTAAACAGATTTACCGGACGGAACCCTTCGTCGGTCGATGCGATAAACTCTTCACCCTCAACAGCCTGGTGGCCAGTTGTTTGCAGTGTTTTAAAATCCAGGACATTTCGTTTGATCAGGTTGGCCTCGGGAACGCAGACAAACGCGTTTAGATTGTAGGCTTCGGGGAAAGCGCCACCTCGATAAACCAAAGGGCCACACGCGGCCGTAACGTCTTTTAAATAGCCTTTTTCGTCCAGAACGCCCGGTTGATAGCCCCGATTGACAGAAGTTTGGTGGATAGGATACACTCGATTACTGGCTAATCGTTGATGTTCGGCAATGGATGGCCTAAAATATTTGTTTCTGATTATGGTGTTTGGCAGCACAAAATCACCCTGTATGTTGACAGAATTGTTGTTATAATACAGTCGGCCAAAATTGTCTTTTGTTATGCCCCACTGGCCCCGGTCCGAAGTGGGTTCTTTCAGCCATTTACCATTTTTGAGCCGATACCTGAAATGATAATTAGCGTTATAAATCCAGTTGTCGATGTTCATCATCAGGCCATTGGACGAATGTTCTACATTACCCCCTTCGGCATAGACCGGATCGACCAGCGTTTTTTTGCCGGGCTTATCATTTTTTATCTCGACAAACCAGAGTTTGGGGCCATCAACGTACAATAAGCCACCATATACATGCGCCACTGCTCTGGGCAGAACGAGGCCATCCAGAAAAACTTTGGCATGATCGACCACACCATCTTTGTTCAGATCTTCCAGAATCGAGATTCTCCCATTGGGTTCTTCCTCACCGATGCCTTCGAGATTAGGCATATAGCCAACCATTTCGACTACCCACATTCGGCCCTTATTGTCGAAGTCCAGAGTTACGGGGGCTTTCAGAAATGGCTCGGAAGCGATCAGGCTCAGGTTAAAGCCCTCTTCTATTCTATAATCGGCAAGCGAAAAGCGAGGCTCATTAAACGAGGTAATTCGGAATCCTGCCATGACGGCCGAAACCACTACTAATACAATAACTGCTAATTTGACTGGTCTTTTTGTGGCCATGCTTCTTGCTGAGTTTAGTTTCCTGGAACCATTCGTATCAACACAACACTGTGGTGTCGAATAGTGGTCTTAAATGTTCCGGTAAAATTACCAAGGTCTTTTTGTCTCCACACATTCCGAAGACGATAGATGCCCTTTATTCCAATTTTTGTAAAGTTTAATGTTACTCGTCGCGGTAACACCCACACCGTGGCTGAAATACGTACCGTTGATGTGCATGAAATTGCCAGCCGCGTTGGTCTTGCCCAACATCGCCAGAATACCCTCCGAGAACGATTTGATGGCCAGTTCATTGAGCCATACCGTACGGGTCGACTGGGCTTGTAAGATATTGACTAAGCCATACATCCATAAAAACGTTATAGGTATCAAGCGTACCATCGCATTATTCCGATTTTCCGGCAAGGCGTTCCTGAACCCCTACTCCTTGAGCCCAGGCATCATATTCGGCTCGTAGACTGGCCACACGCTGGGGTTGTTTTTGAGCCAGATTGTTCATTTCGCAGGGGTCGGTTTTCAGGTCGTACAGCTCCCAGTCGGCATCTTCAGTATCTTTCTCCAGCTTCCAGTCGGCTTTCCGAATGGCTTTATTACCTTCATGTTCCCAACAGTAGGTACGGGAAATGGCCCGGTTTGTACCCCAGAGGTACGATAAACTTTTTCCGGGCAAAGCCTTGCTGGGTTGCCCGGCAAGGCTTTGCCCGGCTAATTCGAGAGCGGTAGGTACTAAATCCATGACATGCCCAATCTCATCAACAAAGCCGGTTTGTGGCCGAATGCCGCGCGGCCATTGCAGGATGCATGGAGTAATCAGGCCGCCTTCATGTATAAAGCGCTTATATTTCCGAAAGGGCGTATTGGAGACGTTAGCCCAGGGCGTGTCGTAGGTAACATAAGAACCCCGTTCGCCTATTTTTTTACCCGGATCATTCAGTTTTCGCCCTTCCACGTTTTCGTTGGAACTGCCATTGTCCGACAGAAATACAATCAGCGTATTCTCATGCTGGCCGTTGGCTTTCAGGGTTTTGATGAGTCGGCCAATATTCTGGTCCATTCGGTCGATCATAGCGGCATAGACGGCCATTTTTCGCACCCACCGGGCTTTGTCGGTAGTGGTATTCCAGGCAGGAATAGTAGCGGGACGTGGTGTAAGTGGGTAACGGTTGTCGACAAACCCCAGCTTTTTCATTTTCTGGTAGCGGTTAGCCCGGGTCACATCCCAGCCCTGAGAATACAGCTTTTCGTATTTGGCAATGTCCGATTCGTAAGCATGAAGCGGAAAATGAGGAGCCGTATAGGCTACGTATAGAAAAAAGGGGTTGCTGGTCTGTTTTTGCTGTTGATCATTCAGATACTGGACCGCATGATCGGTAAAGGCATCAGTCATATAGAAACCTTCGGCGGGCGGAGTAAACTCACTGTCGTCTTCAACAATAACCCGCTTCCCATTTTCGGCCGGAATGATCTCGTAATAACTTGATGCCCCGGATATTAAGCCAAAATAATGATCGAAGCCGCGCTTTCGGGGCCAATGCTGGGGTCGTTCGCCAACATGCCATTTTCCTACCATATATGTCCTATAGCCAGCCTGCTTCAGGCGTTCGGCAATAGTAGGATAACGATCGTCGAGAAACCCCTGATAACTGCCCGGCCGAATGGCTGCACTGGGCATCGTTACCATCTGTCCCATGCCAACCGTATGTGGGTATTGCCCTGTCAGCAATGAAGCACGGGTGGGGCAGCAGCGGGCATTGTTGTAAAAACTACGCAACTTGATGCCATTAGCTGCCAACTGATCGATAGTAGGCGTATTGATCTCACTACCATAGCAACCAATATCAGAAAAACCCATATCATCGGCCAGAATAAAGACTATGTTAGGCCGTTGAGGAGCCGCATCAGGATTTCGAAGTGAAAGAAAACTGCCAACTAGTACAGTGCTGGCAAGCAGGCCCATGGCTGTGAACTGTTTCATGCTGGTTCTGAATATAAGAACAATGTCTACTACGAGTAATGATTCCCTCGGGTTTCAAGTGGAAGATGGCTCCTCATTGAGCCCATTTCCTGCTTAATCCCCGGCCCAATGATGGGTTAATGCCGTAGCTAAGGAACTCCCCTTCCACAGCCGATACGTTATCAAACAGTTTTTTTGAATACTGGCAGCATTACCCGTGTCAACGTCGGTTGTAGTCTCATAGTCTATTATCCGGTAATGGTTGCACAGACCAAAGCCGTTGGCAGCAACGAATAACATAGCAACCGCCAGAAAACTATTCGTTTTCATACCAAACTAGCCCAGGTGAATAAGGTGATTAAAGGGCGTATAACCCGTCAGGTAAACCGTCGGAGCATCCATCGCTGGCAAAGCCCCGCGTAACTGAATGCCTTTATGTTCAGCTTTTCCTGGCCCAAACTGAATGCTATCGGTTCCAACAGCATATGTGCCCAAATCGCCCGAAAGCAGATAAGCATTGTCTTTTTTTGCGTACTTCTCAACACCCGATAGCGTACCGCCAGGTCGAAAAATAAGCTCTACGGCAACCGGAACCCCTTCAGTACCGCTAAGGCTGATGTCAATTGCCAGACCGTTTTTGACCTCCGTTACTTTCACAACGGTGTCGAGTTTTTGTACTTCGCTTTGCTGCCGACCCTCTCTGGGCATTTTATTCCAATCGCCATCAGGAGCAATTTTATCGGCAGAATGCGGTTGAAAGTACGGCCCCTCTAACGTCCGACGCATAACCCAGGCATTACCTTCCTGTTCAATTTTTTCGGTCTGGAATTGCCCTTTACCGAAGAACGAAGCCGCCACTCGCATACTTTGTAATACGGCATTGCCCTTATGAAAAGTGAGCCAGGTTGCATTGTTCGACACTAATGTACTATCCCAGTTGCCACGCCGGATGCGTACTACGCCCGAATACGGAAACGCTTTGGCATAGCTGACAGGCATGGGTTTGCTGGCGGGTAGCTCTTTCCATAGGGTTGGGTCTTCCAGAAAATAGTCGAGGTATCCGGCCAACTGTTCCTTTGGGCTGCTCTCTTCGATGCGTCGGCACATGGCAGCCATTTCGCCGTTGTTGTCGCGAAGGGCCATGTATCGATAACAGTAATAATAGCGCGACATACTGCCGATCGTGCCTTTGTCCTGCCGATTCGAGGCTTCGGTAACGACTTCGCCGTTGGGATGGACGTAATAAAGCGTCATCATCAGGTTTCGGCGGACGGGTTCCAATAATTCGGGTTTGTTCAGACCACGTGCCATGATAATCAACGACCGGTCGACAATGGGCGAGTAGGTATTTGTACTTTTTTCGTTGAACTGTCCATCGGGGTCGAGATCGATGTGCTCGGCCAGCCACTGGTCAATACGGTCGATATAGCGCGGGTCAGGAAAGAGTTCGTTGAGTTTGGTCAGGGCTGCCGATACCACCCAGCGATGATTGGGTGTGTGAATCCCACCCACAATAAGTGCTTCTCCCGCTTTTTTCAGAAATTGACTGATGGGCTCAAGCGCGGACGTCGTGCCCTTCAATTGCTTCAGAAACTTGTAGGCAGGCACCATATTCTCCAGCACAAAGGCCGTGTCGGGCGTCGAATGAAAGTTGGTATCCAGCAAATCGATGGTTCCATCGTTGTGCTGCATTTTCAGCATTGCACGGGCGGCAGCTTCGATTTCCGATAGTAACTCTTTCGCCTGATAATGAGCCGATTCGGGAGTAACATACAACATACTGGCTCTCATCAGAAAGCCGCAGGTGGTATGTGGATTGGGCATTTCGTAGTCATTCATATACCCACCCACAAACTGGTTTGCCGGGTCGGTAACCTTCAGCGGTTTGTAATTCGCCAGTTGCTGGTCATTGATGGTAATCCAGTTGAGGAGCCAGGCAGGTTTAGCAGGAGCCACAATTGTAGCCCCGAGGCAGAAGCCTTTAAATCCCAGCATCGGCAACAGGCCAAGCGAAACAGCACTACCGGCCATAAAATTTCTTCGGTTCATAACGCTCTAATCTTGATACTCCGAAAATGCACCTCATTGCCGTGGTCCTGAAGCAGGATATGGCCAGCCGGAGCCTGTGCAAAATTGGTGTAGGTGTTGTATTTACTTTTGGCAACCAGATTATGAAAGATCTGCGAATGCCGATCATACTCCATCATTTTGGGGTTATTGAGCCAATGCTCGACATGACCACCCTGAACAACAATCTGTAACCTGTTCCATTGCCCAGGTGGTCTCATCCGCCTGTGGGCGTCACCTTCCGAAAGATTTTCGGCTGTGATCAGGTCGTAGAGCGAAGCGGTAGTTCGGTTTCCGTTGACGCCTTCGCTGGCATCGGGATGTAGGTTATCGTCCAGAATCTGAAATTCGGGACCTAAGCCAGTACCGGGCCGTTCGACCGATGTTGAGCCGCGCATAGTGGTCAACGTCGGTGTTTAATAGGAACGAAAGCCCGATGACCACGGATCACGCTCATCGACTGCGGTTAAGTCAAAATGCTCCAGCAAGCAGTCAGGTATAAATAATTTGATCAGCGGTAGGTAACTTTCCAGAGCGAGCTAGACTTGGTGAAACCACACAAACCTAGACAAATCCAAAGCCCTCCACAATTTTTGAAACGGATCCCTTGATCCCGAAAAAAGGGCATAAAAAAAGCCCGACATGGGATTCATATCGGGCACCAAGGCTAGAATTTCAATTCGTTGCAGAGAGGAAGGGATTCGAACCCTCGATACGGTTGCCCGCATACACACTTTCCAGGCGTGCTCCTTCAACCACTCGGACACCTCTCTGTGTGTCTACTCCAGGCAATTCAATTCTCAAAAGAAGCATAAAGAATCAATCCTTATTCCCCTTTCTGGTCGAACAGGCCACAAAAGTAGTGATTTTTGGTAAACAATCAGCCCTGCCTTCCGATTAAGACAGAAATGTTTTTGTCTGATAAGCAGACTAAAGAAGCCTCTTGCTGGCTATTGGGACCCACTTTTACCAACATAATTTAATTGAGAACCATAACTTGCAGCTCTAAACCTGTCTGCCTCAGCTAGCGAAATAATTCATTTTGAACTGACTACGATGTTCGTTCCTTATATCCAGAAAGCAGTGTCAGATCGGTTTAGAAAAAAATCGTACAACAAAACGCAGTAGTGCTATTTAAATTCGCAACGTATTATGTGGTGGAGGAAAACAAAAAATTATTCAAAACAGATTCTAAAAAATGCGAATCTGGACCCCGTTCCATATGCCAAGGATCGGCTCCGGGCCGAATTTGCCAAAACACTTCTGGAGCCGCTGCCCGTTGAGCAAATTGACCTGGGCGATTCAGTTGATTTTCTGGCCGAGGCTATTTTGCTATCAGCGCCACAATGGCAGGAAGTTAAAACAAAGCTTGCTTCGCTTTCGGAATTAAGCAAACCCGACCAACAGGCCGTTATTTCACAACTTGTCGATTTTGTTGAGAATCAATAATGGACTCTAGAGAAGTGTAGGGAGTTATTCTGTTGTAATGACTTTGTACACTTCTTTAGCTATCGTAGCTGCCCCTTCAGCCGTTGGATGAATGCCATCAATGAACTGAGTACTATGGGGTAGCATCAGCGTATACAGATCTATGATCGTTACGTTTGTTTCGTTTGCGATTTCATTCACCAGTGGCACGATCTCATTTTTGACCACATCGGGATCTACGTCAAAATTCTGACTAAAGGCGGGTGGTGGAATACAAACATAAACTCTGGGTGAGCTGGATAAATTCTGGAACGATCGAATCATGGCCAGGTAATCGGCTTTAAAGTCGCTTTTGTGCTGCCAGTTCTGTTGTTTAGAATCATTTGTGCCAAATTCAATAATCACAATTGTTGGCTTCCAGTCGAGCGCATACTGATATTTTTGAGCATTCCAGTAGGGGCTATCTCCGCTTTTCAATACCGTAGTTCCGCCAACGCCATAATTCAGTACTTTATCGGGCGACCCGATTAGGGTTTGCAACTGATATGGATATGTTTGCTCAACCGGAAGCGAATATCCTTCCGTAATACTGGTTCCAATACAGGCAATTCGTTTACTCTGCGGAAATAATGTATCGGCTCCGCATCCACTGAGCAAGACGAAAATAAGAATTGTGAGGTAACCTATGCGTCGAACGTTCATTCTTTTGCTTTTCCAACAAACTCAAACTGAGTCTATACTGTGCCCATACAGCCGGGCAAAGATACGGTCGGACGAATCGGGAATCGCTATATGGGTTAGTACAGAAAGAGGCCTTTAGCTAATTTATCCGTCTGAATTTACCGGACGCTCCCATAGCAGCATAGTTGCCCATCCATACGGATTTACAATATAATGCCAGCCAATAAACCACCCAGCACAATAATAAATGGCGGGATTCGGGTATACAATAATATTCCTATTGTGATCAGGACAACTGCAACCGAGGTCCAATGAGGCCCCATTGGCTGAAAGAGTACAATAGCAGCGGCTGCCGTTAAACCCGTGCTGGCCGCATTAACTCCATCGAGCGATGCCCGTACCACCCGATAGCGTTTAAGTTGCTCCCAGAATCGGTAAACAAAGAAGATAAGGAATGTACCTGGCAGAAAAATTCCGGCAGTTGATACGCATCCACCCAACAATTGACCACTCAGCCCTTCATTCCGCATCGATAACGCACCAATGTACGATGAAAAGGCAAACACAGGCCCCGGCAATGCCTGCACTAAACCCAAACCGGAGAGAAACTCCTCGCGGGTCAGGTAATGCTTGAAGGCAACAAACTCGTTGTAGAGCATCGGGGTCAACACTTGCCCCCCACCAAATACCAGACTGCCATTGCGGTAAAAATTTTCGAACAACCGAACTGGCAACAACTGCGTGATGGCTCCCAAACCTGCCGCACCAATCAGTACACCAATCCATAGAAAAAAATTAGCCCATTGAATTTTCAAGGGCTTTTTTTCCATTCGTTCCTGCTTTTCATAAGTCAGCGCCGTAATCAGCCCCCCCGTAACGATTACAATGGGAGTCATCACTGGCGAACGAAATATATAGGCAAACAGCGCACTGGTTATGGCCAGAGCCAGGCTGATCTTATCCTTAATCACCTTCTGACCAATACGATAGCCAGCCACGATCAGAAACCCAACGGCCATTGGCTGAATAAATCGACTAAACCGTAATGAGAGATTATGCCGTTCGAGATAGTACATTCCAATCCCAACGATGGTCATAATACTTACCGCTGGCAATATCCAGATTAGCAGGGTGAGGTAAGCCAGATTAGGGCCACCAATTTTAAACCCCAGCGCAGTAATTGTCTGGGTAGAAGTAGGTCCTGGCAATATCTGACAAAGCGCGTTTAACTCCATCAGTTCGGCTTCGGTCAAATACCGTCGTTTCTGCACAAATCGTTCATAAAACATTGCCAGATGCACCTGCGGCCCACCAAAGGTCGTTAGCGCCAAAATCAGCACATCTTTCAGAAAGATGATATAGCGGATTCGTCGAACGGGCTGAACAGGAGTCAAATGTGGCAACATAATAACCGAAAACAGGACAGAGACGATCCAGGTATTCATTGCCCGGCCGCTTTTGGGTATACTGGCCGCTATGCAACCGGGCAATGTGTAATTCCTGGCATACTTGCGGATACCTACATATCCGGCAAAACAAAGTCAACTTTACTGGAAACCGTCAGGCTTTTTTGAGGCCCAGTTCAATTAATCGTTCATTCAGAAATTCGCCCGCTGTCATATCCGTATATAACTTAGGATGCTCCAAATCGATACAGCTCGCCAGGCTAGTCAGGTCCATATCGCCCCGTGGGTGCATAAAAAACGGAATCGAATACCGAGACTGATTCATTTTTTCGCGGGGTGGATTCACGACCTGATGTATGGTCGATTTGAGCTTATGGTTGGTGAGCCGGTCGAGCATATCCCCCACATTAACGACAATCTGGTCGGGCAAAGCCGTAATGGCGATCCACTTGCCATCGCGACGAAGCACTTCCAGCCCATCGGCCGATGCGCCCATCAGCAAGGTAATGAGGTTAATATCGCCGTGTGCTGCTGCACGTACCGCTCCTTCCGGAGTGGTGTTGGGGTCAAGCGGAAAATAATGCAGGGCCCGCAGAATACTATCGCCATTTTTCACCTTATCATCGAAATAGGTTTCGGGCAATTCCAGATAAAGTGCAATGGCCCGAAGCAGTTGTTTTCCCGTATTTTCGAGCGTCTGATAGGTTTTCAGTGTAGCTTCACTAAACTCCGGATATTCGTCGGGCAATACGTTAGCAGGCATATTGCTCACGGGCTCGGGTTGCCCAATATGATAAAACTCTTTCAGGTCGGCCACCTTAAACCCTTTGGCCGTTTCTTTTCCTTTTGCGATGTATCCTCGCTGTCCGTTCAGATCGGGCCGTTCGTATTTCCGCTTCACCTCGTCGGGAGCCGAGAAAAATTGCTTTGTCGCATGATAAAGCTTTTGGGTTAGCTCATCGGTAAGTCCATGATTTCGAATAGCCACAAAGCCAATCTGATTGAACGCCCGGCCCAGATCCTGCACAAAACGAGCCTTACGCTCAGGATCGCCCGCCGTAAAATCAGCTAAATCCAGCGACGGAATTTCGTCATATAATTCTTGTGATGACATACTAAAAACTGTTTCGCCAAAAATACAAAAGTTTACCAAATCTATCCATGAGCATCATCATACCAACCGCTGAGGCCCGTCAGATGAGGGCTATACAATAAATTTTCGGGCAGCTTCGTTAAACTGGCCGTTAATTTGTATTTGGTATTTTCTACTTCTGTCTTACCGCTTCTGGACAGATGTCGTTTATCGTTATGAAAACGTTATGAAAGTTAATATCGCCGACCCTGTACAAATGACTAGCTCGCTTTGGCAAAAGGCATTGGACAAATCGGCCACTGGCATAATTGTCTATGAATCTGTACGTAATAACGACGGAGACATAGAATCGTTTAACATACGGCTGATAAATAGTCGGGCCGAGCACCTGCTGGGGTTCAATCGCAACGACGTGCTTGGACAAACAGCTACCGATCTTTTCCCTACCCAAAATTCCAATTCCTTCTGGGACGATATTGTCGATGTTATTGATTCGAATACGCCACAACATAGGGAGTTTTTTGCCCAAATCAGCCGTACGCAGCAGGAACACTGGTTTGATTTATGTATCGAGCCAATGGGCGATGGTAGTTGCGCAGTAGTATCCTTTACCGACATCACCGAATTAAAGAAAGCATCCCAGACATTAATCGGTGAGTCGATGCTCTTTAATACGCTATCGTCGAGCGTTCCGGGAATGAGCGTTGTGGTCGTAAATTATTTTCAAAAAATTCTTTTTGCCAACGGCGAGCTACCGGGCCTTTTCAAGAGCCGGAAAGCCGATGACATTGTTGGGAAACGGATTGCCGATACCATTTTACCAGAGTATCAAAATGACTGGAAACGCTATGTCAGTACGGCGCTCATGGGCGAGCATCATTCGTTCAGTGATCATTGGGGTGGCTGGCGATGTGAGGTTTACGCAGGGCCGGTCCGCAACGAACGGGGCGACATTGCAATGGGCATCTGCGTCTTTCGCGATATTTCGGAGCAGTTTCGTCAGCAGCAGACGCTGCAACGGATGAATAACGACCTCAAGCAGTCGAATCATAGCCTCGAACAATTTGCGTATGTGGCCAGCCATGATTTGCAGGAACCCCTTCGAAAAATTAAATCGTTTGGCGATCTGCTCAATGAACGGTATGCCCCTCAGCTAGATAACGCAGGCCAGGACATCGTTCAGCGTATGCAATCGGCCGCCGACCGCATGAACGAACTGATTAAGAGCCTGTTGTCCTACGCTCGCATTACAACTCCCAAAGGATTGTCTGAGCATCAGAAACAGGATCTGGTTACTGTTGAAGGGCTCTTGAATGAGATTCAGAACGACCTCGAAATCGTTATTCAGGAACGGGGAGCCGTTATTAAGACTGGGTTGAACCTGCCTGCGGTGCCGGGCGACAAGACTCAGCTACGCCAGTTGTTCCAGAATTTGTTGACGAATGCAATGAAATTTACCCGGCCCAATCAACGACCGGAAGTGAGTATAACGGGACGGCTTATTCGGGGAATTGAGGTGCCCGACTTCCCTAATCTCGATCCTTTTCAGGAATATGCGGTGATTGCAGTGCAGGACAATGGAATTGGAATAGCACCTGAGCATTTCAAAACGATCTTTGGCCTGTTTACTCGTCTACACGGCCGACAGCAGTTTGCGGGCTCGGGCATTGGGTTAGCAACCTGCAAGCGAGTAGCCGAAAATCATGGCGGAACAATTACTGTAGAAAGTAAGCTCGGCTACGGTACTACGTTTTATGTTTACCTGCCCTTACACGTACCCGCGCAGGAGGTGAGATAATCGTTTATGGTTTATGGTTATCGATGCTCCGCTTATTAATGCAGCGCAACGGTAAACCATAAACCGTAAACCGAGTTTACCCTGCGAAATTCTTACCGATTTTATCCCAGTCGAATACATTCCAGGCAGCAGCTACGTATTCAGCACGCCGGTTTTGGTATTTCAGGTAGTAGGCATGTTCCCATACATCGAGCCCCATAATCGGTGTGCCTTTTTTCTCGGCCAGTGCCATCAGCGGATTATCCTGATTGGGTGTCGAAATAATTTCAAGATCGTTACCATTTTTAATAAGCCAGGCCCAGCCCGAACCGAACCGACCGCCAGCCGCTTTTGCAAAATCGGCCTTAAAGGCATCGAACGAACCAAATTTCTTGTTGATGGCATCGGCCAGTGCGCCTTTAGGAGCTCCTCCTGCTTTTGGCCCCAGAATATTCCAGAAGAATGTATGGTTCCAATGCCCTCCTGCATTGTTGCGAATTGCAGCCGGTGTACTGGCATTAATGCTCTTGATCAAATCCGTTAACGAGCTGTCGTTATACTTTGCCATAGCCGTTCCGGCTACGGCTTTATTCAGATTGTCAACATAAGCTTTATGGTGCTTCCCATGGTGAATTTCCATGGTCATTTTGTCGATATAGGGTTCAAGCGCACCCGTATCGTAAGGCAATGGCGGTAATTTGAAGGGGCCTTCGGCCTGCGCGGCAGCAAATCCAAATGAACGGAAGGTAACTAAACCAGCCGAAGCGCTAAAGGCCAATTTCAAAAACTCGGAGCGATTCATGCGAATGTTGGTTTGTAGAAAACTAATAACGTTTTGCAGATAAAACCCGCAACCATGGCGGATGTTCAGCGAACCTAAGCTTATAATAGCAAAGAACGAAATATTTCGGGGAAAATATGGTTTTCAGGACTGCGTCGGAAATTTCTCGTGCAGCCGTCGGAGCGATTGGGCAGCGCCAATCATTTGCTCATGCGACAACCAGAACTCGATAGAAAACGGTTCGGCCCGATAGGCTGTCCAGCTTGGCGAGGCTTCGGCCTCCATCCGAACCAGAACCTGAAATGCCCGATCTGTCGATTGTTCGCAATCAAAAAACAGACAGGGTTCCTGCAACACAACCGGTTTGGGTTTTGTGTAGTTAGCTACAGCTTCAAACCAGTCGGCCAGCGCCGATAGCTCGTAAGTCGAAATGATGGGAACCGTAGCGATCGATGATCTGCCATCGTGACTAAGCTCGATACTTGTCAACAGAACATTTCGTTCATCTTCGTTGCGGGCTCCTGATTCCTGATAATCCAATATACTGATGATCAATCGTTTCTGAGGATTCTCCAGCACCATAACTCTACCACGTGTTTGATGAATAAGGCCGAGTATGCCAAAAACCAACAGATAAATGATAAGGTTAACCCAACAACGAAAAAAGCACCAATTATCGGTGCTTTTTCTATTAATCGTATGCGATACGGCTCAAAATACTTCGCCCAAGTGTAACCTCATCGGCATATTCGAGGTCTCCGCCAATTGGAACGCCACGCGCAATAGTGGAAATTTTCAACTTAAACGGACGGAGTTTCTTTTGCAGATAAAACGCGGTCGTGTCGCCTTCCATCGTTGGGCTGATTGCCAGAATAATCTCTTTTACCTGTTCGCCTTCGGCACCATTCAGCCGCTCGATCAGCGAATCGATTTGCAGATCGCTGGGCCCTATTCCTTCAACGGGCGAAATAATGCCGCCCAATACGTGATACAATCCTTTATACTGTGCCGTATTTTCGATAGCAAGCACATCGCGGGTGTCTTCTACAACGCAGATCAGCGACTGATCGCGCTTCATGCTGGCACAAATCGTGCACAGATCATGATCCGACAGGTTATGGCACTTCCGGCAGTGTTTGACCTGCGTACGCATGGCTGTCAAACTCTGGGCCAGCGCTTCGGTTTGTTCTTCATCGCGTTTAAGTAGGTGTAAAACCAACCGGAGGGCCGTTTTCTTCCCAATCCCCGGCAGTTTCGACACTTCGTTAACCGCGTCTTCTATTAATTTGGATGGATACTCCAAGAGGTTAGTGATGAGTTAAGAGTAAAGAGTGCAGAATAATGGATACCAGTAATTATTCTTCATTCTTCACTCATCATTCTTAATTAATTCAGGACTTCAGCCGAAATACCCCGGCGGCAGATTTCATTCCGCATAGGCACCAGTTCTTCCCACGAGCCATTCTTAACGGTGCATTTTCCTTTGTAATGGATCAGCAACGTGCATTGCTCGGCCTGTTCGGGGGTATGGTGACACACGTCGATCAGGGTATCGATGACATGATCGAATGTATTCACATCGTCATTGAAGACTACGAGGTTATGAACGTCGGTTTCAATGACTTCATCGAGCACATCTACCGAAGTGGACCAATCGGTTTCTTCAAAAGGTTGCATGGGAGCGAAAATGATATTTATTTAGCAAATTTACGAGAAAAAGACCTCTTTTAAAAGCCATCATACTGCTTTAAAAGAACCTCGTTTTAGCCTAAAAAGTTGCCTATCTCAGCATGAATACCACCCTTGCGTTAGTGATCCTGATTGCTTATTTCGGGATGTTGATTGCCGTTTCATTCTACACCGCCCGAGGAGCCGACACTAACATGTTTTTTACTGCTAACCGGCAGTCTCCATGGTGGTTAGTGGCGTTCGGAATGATTGGCACCTCGCTGTCGGGGGTCACCTTTATCTCGGTTCCTGGCGCTGTCGGCAAAATTGGCTTTTCCTATTTCCAGGTCGTTCTGGGGTATATTATCGGCTATATTGTTATCGGTACAGTGCTGATGCCTCTTTATTATCGGCTGAATCTGATTTCGATATATGGCTATCTGGAAAAACGATTCGGGTTCTGGTCGTACAAGGCCGGTTCCGCTTTTTTTTTACTGTCCAGAACAGTGGGCTCGGCCGTTCGGCTTTATGTGGCTGCCGAAGTACTCCAGATTGCCTTATTCGGTTCGCTGGGTGTTCCTTTCGAAGTATCAGTCCTGATTACGATTGCACTGATCTGGATTTATACCTTTAAAGGGGGTGTTAAAACAATTATCGTTACCGATACGCTTCAGACGGTATTTCTGGTCACGGCCGTCATTCTTACCATTATCCTGATCTCAAAAGAACTTGGGCTCTCGTTTGGCGACATGGTACAAACCGTGAAAAGCAGTCCGATGTCGCAGATTTTTTATTGGGACGGCAACGATCCGAAAAATTTTTACAAGCAGTTTATTTCGGGTGCTTTTATCGCGATTGTGATGACTGGGCTGGATCAGGACCTGATGCAAAAAAACCTGACCTGCAAAAACATCGGCGAAGCGCAGAAAAATATGTTCTGGTTTACCTTCACAATGGTGATTGTGAACTTACTGTTCCTGAGCCTGGGCGTTCTGCTTTATCAGTTTGCTCAAAAAGAAGGCATCACAATTCCCGACCGCACCGACGATCTCTATCCTACGCTTGCTCTGAATCGTTTGGGACTGGTGGTTGGCATCACTTTTTTGCTGGGCATCACGGCGGCTACCTATGCCAGCGCCGACTCGGCCTTAACAGCGTTAACCACTGCTTTCTGTGTCGATTTTATGAATGTAGAGAAACGGCCCGAAGCCGAGCGTTCGCGTATTAAACAGATTGTACACATTGGTTTTTCGCTGCTGTTTTATGTGGTAATTATTATTTTCCAGAAACTCAATAGCAAGGAGGTCATTACGGCCGTATTCGATATTGCCGGGTACACCTACGGCCCTCTGCTGGGTTTGTTTGCTTTCGGCATCTTCAATAAACGACCCGTTGTCGACTGGTTCGTACCGTTTATTTGTGTAGCTTCGCCTATCCTGACCTACATCGTTAACGAAAACTCGGCAGACTGGTTTGGCGGCTATAAATTTGGATTTGAACGGCTACTGCTCAATGGATTCATTACGTTCCTGGGTTTGTGGGCCGTTTCCAAACCCATAAAGAAAACGGAACCAGTAGCCGTTTAACTCTAGTGAATTACGTTATGAAATTGCTCCTGGCTCTCCTTCTTTTATTAACGGGTATTCATTTTTCAACAGAAGCCCAATTTCGCTTTTTGCCCGAAAAACCTCAGGTCGGACAAACCGTTTCGTTCACCTATACACCGCAGGGCACGCCACTCGCAACCGACAGCACCGTTGAAGGGCGTTATGTGCATTACGGCACGCCAACCACCATGCACCTCAGTCGCCCAACCACAGCTACGGTCGTTCGGCAGGGAAACGCGTTTGTTGGCCAGATTTATATTCCAACCAAGAATGTGATGGGTACCATGCTGGCTTTCCGAAACAGCAAACAGCCAACCCACACCGATCTGAATAAAGGAACGCTGTACATTATTCCGGTTTACGATGCCGATGGACAAACCGTTCCACATGCCATTGCCGGACAGGCTTCGGTGTTCACCCGCAGTCAGTTTCTTTACGAACTGGGCAGTCGACCCGACCCCAACTACGTGGTTTTACTATACAATCAGGAGCTTCAGCAAAATCCGTCGTTGTATCCCATGTACTGGTCCGATTACCTGGCAGCCCAGATCAAGCAAAAAAAGCCTGGCTATGGGCCAAAAGTAAAATCGGGTATTGAAACGTATCTGGCTTTTCAGCCCTCGCCTACGGCCGAAGAGCTGATGGCAGGTGCGCGGCTCTACGAAAGCATAGGCGATTTTCCGAAAGCCAATGCCCTGCGCGAACGCATGAAAACGCTCGAACCAACCGGATCGCTGGTCCAGAAAGATCGGGCAACGGCTATCCGCAATGAATCGAACTGGGGACGTAAAAAATTGGCCTATCAGGCATACCAAAAAGAGTTCCCGAACTCATCTTATCTCCCAGCGCTAACGGTTATGATGACCGATGGCTATTTCAAAAATAACGATATTCAGGAACTGGTACGTTTTGTTGAGCAACAGCCCACTACGCATACGGATGTACTGATGCTCAATACCATTGCGTTTCAACTGGCCGACGAACGCCGGTCGCTGCCCGAAGCCGAACAATTGACAAAACGGGCGATGACTATTTTAAAGACCCAGCCCAAACCAGCTAACGTAACGGGCAACTGGGAGATCGAAAAACAGCATCGGCAACGCCAGTTGATGAACACCCTTGCACGGTCGCTCGAACAACAGGGCAGATATGCCGAAGCTTATACCGTTTATCAGGACGTTATTCTGCCCGACGACATCGAAAATAGCGATCCACGCACCAACGAACGCTATTTCCTGTGCGCCATTGCGGCCAACCACGCCACCGATGCACAGCCTGTAACTGAATCGGCTATTCAGACTGGCCGGGCAACAACCCGGCTAAAAACCGTTTTTCATGACTGGTATGCTAAATTACCTGGCAATACGCCAGCGAAAGCCGATGCTTACCTGGCCGATCTGGAAGCTGATCTACGAGCCGACCAGCGCGATGAGCTGGCGCAAATCCTGATCAACGAACCGGCACCCACCTTCTCCATGACGGATTTGAATGGTCATACCATTTCGTCGGCTTCGCTTCGCGGCAAAGTCGTTGTGCTCGACTTCTGGGCTACCTGGTGTGGCCCCTGCATTGCTTCTTTTCCGGCCATGCAACAGGCTCAGACGCGTTTCCAGAACGACCCTAACGTCAAATTCCTCTTCGTCAATACCCGCGAAGGTGGCCCTATTCAACGTGTTCATTCGTTCATGAACAAGCACTCATATAATTTCACGGTTCCGGTAGATGGTAGTCAACGTGTGTCAAAAGCCTACAAGGTGCTCGGAATTCCAACAAAAGTGGTGATCGATCCTAAAGGGCGTGTACGCTATCGTCAGATTGGCTATTCGGGCAACCCGGAAGCTACTGTTAATGAGCTAACACTCGTTGTAGAAATGCTGAAGGAAGAGAAATAAGTATGTGCTACCAGGATCTGTACCCCACCCGTTCTTAAGCATTCATTATGGCAGATGAACGACCAATCATAATCAGCGCCCAGAACGCCGAACACTACAACTGGGGCAATCAGTGCGATGGCTGGCATTTAATTAAATCCGATTCTCTGAGTATCATTCAGGAGCGAATGCTCCCTGGCACATCAGAAATAAAACATTATCACCAGCAAGCACGGCAGTTTTTCTTCGTGCTTTCCGGAGAAGCAACAATGGAGATTGGAAATGAGAAAGTCGTCCTGAAAACCCATGAAGGCATCGAGATTCCACCACGGGTAGCTCACCAGATGCGCAACGACTCGGCAGCCGATGTACTATTTATCGTAACATCAACCCCTAAAAGTCATGGCGACCGGATTGTTGTCGGATAACTCTCCCGGACTCAGGAAGCTCCCCTGGTGTTGAAGCGTCATAAAATCCAGCTAACGTTGCTACTATATCCACGATTAATTCATATTCATCGATGACCATCCGTCTCGCTACCATTACCGATTTGCCCGCACTGCTAAACCTTGTGAAACGGGTGGTCCCCTTGATGCACCAATCCGGAAATTTTCAGTGGGATACTCAGTATCCGAATGAAACGGTGTTTAGTCAGGATATTGCCAAAGCACAACTGTGGGTTGCCGACATCGACGGGCACCTGGCGGGTGTAGCGGCAATGACCGAAGACCAGGAGCCCGAATATGCTCAGGTTGGCTTCGATCTGAATCAGCGGGCTGTTGTTACCCACCGGTTGGCCGTCGATCCATCTTTTCAGGGCCGGGGAATTGCGGCTGCTTTATTAACTCAGGCCGAACAACTTGCGCGGGATCGCGGGGTTCAGTTTCTGCGGATCGATACCAATTCCGAAAACCAGGTCACGCAGAAATTATTCCCTAAAATGGGCTATCAGTTTGCCGGAGAAATCACCCTCAGCTTTCGGCCAGGTCTACGGTTTCTGGCTTACGAAAAACAGCTATAAACGACTCCTCTGCGGCTACGTATGTCTTATCCCTGTCCTTCTTTTTTACTGGCCCGGTTGGCCTGCTTAATACTTTGCTCAATCATATCCCACTGTTCCGTCGTTACCTGTTCGAGGTGATTAAACTCTCCGGCAGCCAGCACTTCGCCCCCATCGATTGTTATGGTTTCGCCGGTAATGTAGGCCGAATAATCGGACAATAAGTAAGCCGCCAGATTGGCCAGTTCGCCATGCTCTCCTACCCGTTTCAAGGGAATTCGACTGGTTGGGTCGATGAGTTTAGCCATAGGTTCTGGAAATAACCGATCCCAGGCACCTTTGGTCGGGAATGGACCGGGAGCAATGGCATTGAGACGGATACCGTATTTCCCCCACTCGGCGGCCAATGATTTCGTCATGATAAGTGCTCCGCCTTTAGCTACAGCCGATGGAACAACATAGCCCGATCCGGTGGTAGCATAGGTCGTGGAAATATTTAGCACAACGCCGGGGATTTTGTTCTCTATCCAGTATTTACCGATGGCCAGCGTAAAATAATACGTGCCCCGCAACACAATGTCGACAATGGTATCGAACGCCTTATACGACAACCGTTCGGTTGGACTGATGAAGTTACCCGCCGAATTATTCAGAAGCCCGTCGACTTTGCCAAACCGCTCAATTGTCTGACTGATTACGTTTTCAATTTCGGCCGGATTCCGAACATCGCACGGCACTGCCAGCACCTGTCCGCCAGTTTCGTTCATTAGTTCCTGAGCCGTTTCATCAATAACTGCCTGCCGACGGCTACAGATTGTAACGTTTGCTCCCAACTCCACTAAATAGCGGCTAATGGATTTACCAAGTCCTGTTCCTCCGCCGGTTACAATAATCGTTTTTCCCTGCATGGCTCCATCCCGGAGCATTCCTGTGGTGTTCATGGGTAATGATTGAATGACTGAATTGTTGAATGATTGGCTTGCGGACGGTAAGTCAATCATTCAATCTTTTTAATAACCTCGATTTGCTTTTTTATTGAACTCGGCCTGACGCTTTTCCAGCGATGCCTGAATGGCCTCACCAAAATCGTCGGATTGTAGCTGAGATGAGTTCCAGACGGCTACGTACTGCAAGCCATCTTCAATGGATTTATTCAGGCTATAGTTCAGTACACGTTTAGCCCCCTGAACGGCGGTTGCCGGATTGCTGGCAATCTGATGAGCCAGCGCCTGAGCAGCTTCAAACAATTGATCGGGGGTGTCGTATACGTGATTGACCAGCCCCGTGCGTTCGGCAAAAGCTGCATCATAGTCTGCGCCCGTAAAGGCCATTTCACGCGTGATTCCCTGCCCAACAATCAGTGGCAGAAACTGCAATCCGCCCACATCGGGTGTGATGGCAAGCTTAGCCTCCCGCAAACTAAATTTTGCCTCGCGCGAACACAGGCGAATATCAGCAGCCGCAATCATGTTGAGTGCGCCCCCAATACACCAGCCATGAATAGCGGCAATAACAGGCTTTGGCGATTCGTGCATTTTCAGAAAACCAGACTGCATCTGCCGAATCTGTGCCATCAGATCGACTCGCTGGTGAGCAACCACGGTTCCGGTTGTCATACTGGCCAGCCGGGGCATCATCTGCGGAATGTTCAGACCGTAGCTAAAATGGTCGCCACTGCCCCGAAACAGCACACATCGAATATCGGGCATCTGATTAATTGCCTCCATCGCCCTGGGCAATTCCTCCCAAAACTCAGGGCCCATCGCATTGCCTTTGCCGGGCCCAAGCAACGTAACGGTCATAACACCGTCGGCTGCAACTAATGATAACGATTGATAGGTAGGGCTCATAAAATAGTATGCATGCATACAGTTTTTGTAAAGGTAATATAATTTCTGGCTGCAATGCAACTTCTACTCCCATCCATCAACCTAAGGGATTTAAGAGCATCAAAAAATATATATTACATACAAATACTGAATTAACTAATTTATTTTACATACATTTAGGGAGTTAATTGAACTATACACGATTGTCAGCGTCGATGAAAGGGACAAATCTGGGTGAATTTGAGGAACTGGTACTCTTAACTATTGCGGCACTGGTCAACGATGCCTATAGCGTTGCCATCTGCGATGAACTGGAAAAACACACTGGACGGGCCGCCAAGCTGGGGGTTGTTCATGCCGTTTTGAATCGACTGGAAGAAAAAGGGCTTGTAAAAAGCAGCCTTGGCGAAGCCACCAGTGCCCGTGGGGGCAAACGCAAACGCTTCTACGAAGTAACACATGCTGGTAAAGTTGGCTTATTGAAAGCCAAAGAAGTACGCGAATCGCTCTGGCGCGTTATTCCTGGTTTTAACCTTGGAGGCTCTATATGAAAACGACAGACAACAAACCGTTAGAGCCGCCGATGTGGGCAAAACGCCTGCTGAGCTGGTACTGCCGCCCCGACCTGCTCGAAGACCTTCAGGGCGACCTGAACGAATACTTCGAACGAAACCTAATGAGCAAAGGTGCTCACCGCGCACGACTCATCTACGCGCTCGATGTATTGAAGTTTTTCAGGCTCTACACCATCCGTAAACCCGACTTTATCAATCTTTTCATTCACTGGATTATGCTTGGCAGCTACCTCAAAACCTCCCGGCGGAGCCTCGTCCGCAACAAACTGTTTTCGTTCATCAACATCTTCGGTCTGGCAGTGAGTATGTCGGTTGGGCTGCTGGTTATTTCGTTTATCAACGACCTGCTCTCTTTTGATAACTTTCAGAAGAAAAAAGACCGCATTTACCGGGTTATTAGCACATTTCAAACACCCGAACAGCCTCAAGTGGATCTGGCATCGACATCGATAAAAGTGGGTCAGATCATTCGGAAAACCGTTGCGGGCGTCGAAGATGTCACAATTCTTCGAAACGGGTTTGGCGGCAATGCCACGGTTGGCGAAAAAACCATTCCTTTCGATGCGTTATGGGCAGATGCGTCTTTCTTCAACGTCTTTACGTTTCCGCTCCTGGAAGGCGATTCGGCAACAGCGCTGAAAGATCCCTATTCACTGGTATTGACTGAAAAAATGGCCAAAAAGCTATTCGGCGATGTCGATCCATTGGGCAAAACAGTCCATATCGACACCCTTGACTATACAGTAACGGGCCTTGCCAAAGACGTTCCTCATTTGTCGCACCTGCGGTTCGAAGCACTGGTATCGTTTGCCACCGCCGACATTCATCTGGCCCGCAATGACCCTAATTTTTACGGATGGGATAACATCTGGCAAAATTACGTCTATATCTCCCTACCCAAACAGGGAGATATTACCCCTGTGCAAACTACACTCGCCACACTGAATAAGCAGGAAAATGCTGCATTTAAACATAAGAGTTTTACGGTATCACTTCAGCCGTTCGATGAAATTGCTCTAGGTCGTAGGCTCCAAAATGCCATCGGCCCTACCATGATTCCTCTGGTTGTCTGGATACTGGTCGGTCTGGCTTTTGTGATTATGCTATCGGCCTGTTTCAACTACACAAATCTGTCCATTGCCCGTTCCCTTCGGCGTTCCCGCGAAGTGGGTATTCGGAAGGTAATTGGTGCCCTAAAAATGCACGTACTAGGCCAGTTCATGACCGAATCTGTCCTTATTGCGCTGCTTGCACTGGTATTCTCGTTCGGATTGTTTCTGTTCCTGCGCACACAGTTTCTGGGTCTCGATCAATTTGTCAGTAACCTGGTTTCGCTCAATTTATCGTTCCGGGTTGTTCTTTATTTCGTAACACTGGCCATTGTGGTCGGACTGGTTGCGGGGTTCTTACCCGCCATCTTCTTCGCCCGTATCAATCCAATCCAGGTCATTAAAGACGTATCCGTTCTGAGAGTGTTCCGGCGCGTGACGATGCGTAAGGTACTGATTGTTGTGCAGTATACGATTTCTCTGATCTTCATCACGACTACCATCATTGGCTACTCGCAGTACCGCAGTTTTCTTACCTTCGATTTAGGTTTCAGTACCGAAAACATTTTAAATATTAAGCTTCTGGGTAATAAGGGCGATGTGTTGGCCAAAGAACTCGCCAGTATACCCACTGTCAGTGAAGTAGCCAAATCGCAAATGGTCACCAGTTTAGGGAGCGTAGGTGGTACAACCATAAAATACAAAAACCCGCAGGACTCGGCGCTGGTGTGGCTCAACATGGTAGACGAGCATTATTTACCCATTCATAAACACAAGCTACTGGCCGGAAAAAACTTCAGTCTACGACCAAAGCATGGCGAGGAAAGCGAAATTATTGTGAATGAGCAGGTGCTGAAGCGCTTCAACATTGCCCACCGAAACCCACAGAAAGCGCTGGGCGAAATCATTACCGTCGATGGTAAAAAGCTGGCTATTGTCGGCGTACTGAAAGATTTTCATTACGAAACGATCCAGAGCCAAATCAAACCCGTTATGTTTCGGTACTCGGCCGATCCGGGTGGCTATCTGAATATTAAAATTAGCTCGACCGATTTGCCTGTAACGATGGCACAGATAGAAAAGGTCTGGAATAAAATCGACAAGGTTCACCCGATGGAAGCCAAATTCTACGACGATCAGATTGAGGAAGCCTACCGTCAGTTTTCGGTAATGCTGAAAGTGATTGGTTTCATTGCTTTTCTGGCTATTTGTATTGCCTCGTTGGGTCTGTTCGGTATGGTTGTGTTCACGACCGAAACGAAACTGAAGGAAATTAGTATTCGTAAAGTTCTGGGAGCCAGCGAAGAAAATTTAGTATTCACCTTAAGCAAAGGCTTATTGGGGTTACTGGCGGTGTCGGCTTTAGCTGCGTTACCGATCACCTACTTGTTTTTCGACAACGTAGTGCTCACAAATTTTGCTTACCACCAGCCCATTGGCCTTAGCGACTTGCTGATTGGCAGTCTGCTTGTTGCGCTTATTGCCATGCTACTGATCGGCTCGCAAACCCTGAAAGCAGCCCGCATCAATCCGGCGAATGTACTGAAGAGTGAATGAGAGATTGGTCAGTTGTTATTAGTTAAATTACGAATGGCAACTAACTACTGACAACTGACCAATGACTACCCACCCGGAATGATTGTGATGGATAAATGGTTGATGCTATATGCGTAAGCAACCCTACTCCATACAACTATGATCCATTTCGATACCCTGGCCCTCCGCGCTACCCATCAATCCGACCCTATTACCGGCGCTGTTGTCTCCCCGCTCTACCTGTCTACAACTTTTGCCCGCGACGAGGCCAATGAACTGCCCAGTCAATACATCTATACACGACCCAATAACCCAACGCGGGAAGCCCTGGAAAAAGCCCTGGCCGCTCTGGAAGGGGGCACCGTTGGTATGGCCTTTGGATCGGGACAGGCAGCAACCATGACTCTCTTTCAGGCCCTGCGTCCGGGCGATCATGTGGTGTTGGCTGCTGATGCCTATTATGGTACACCTGCGCTGCTCGAACAGGTTTTTCATCCCTGGGGGCTTACCTATACGCGGGTCGATATGAGCGATCTGGCAGCTGTGCAGCAGTCGATCCACGAAAATACCCGCGTAGTCTGGTGCGAAACGCCCTCCAATCCAATGCTGGCAATTACGGATCTGCTCACCATCAGCAGTATGGCCCACGACGCGGGCGCTATCTGCGTTTGCGACAATACCTGGGCTACTCCTGCTCTTCAGCGCCCATTCGATTTCAATTGCGATGTAGTAATGCACTCAACGACCAAATACCTCAGCGGTCATAGCGACGTATTGGGTGGTGCATTGATTTTCAGACGCGATGATGAGTTTACGCAGCGCATTCGCAACCTGCAAAGTTTGTCGGGGGCTGTTCCATCGCCGTTTGATTGCTGGCTGATAAGTCGGGGCATTAAAACGCTTGGTGTACGCATACGAGCACAAACTGTTACCGCACAAGCTGTGGCTGAATTTCTGGATGGGCATTATGCAGTTGAAAAAGTGCATTATCCTGGACTAGCCAATCACCCCGACCGCGCAATTATTCACCAGCAAATGAACGCGCCCGGTGCGATGCTGTCGGTTCAGGTAAAAGGCGGAGCCCAGGAAGCACTTCAGTTTATCGGAAAACTGAAGTTGATAACCCGAGCCACCAGTCTGGGGGGTGTAGAAAGCCTGATCGAGCATCGCGCTAGTGTAGAAGGCCCCAACACAACAACACCCCAAAATCTAGTACGTATTTCGATTGGTCTGGAACATGCCGAAGACCTCATTGCCGATCTGGCTCAGGCGCTGGATGCTATCGGCTAATTTTTCAACAGACAGCAAATTTCTATATAGGCATAGGTGATATCCGGCGCAAAATGGGTATTAATGCTAGGACTTTCGCCAGCGACGGAGTTTTTAGCCAGACCTTTGGGCTTGAGCAAGGCGATCGCTTTAACTAATTTCTCATAGCCATAGTTAGCAGGAATGCTCATGAAAAACAGACACCCCGATGACTCAACTTTATTAGTAAACATTCAATTGCGCGAACGGGTCGCCTACGAATTTCTGTACCGGTACATATACCCGTCCATCGCCCGTTATGTCCAGAAAAATAATGGAAACCGGGCCGATGCTGAAGACCTTTTCCAGGAAACACTGCTGGCGTTGGTAGAAAATGTAAAACAGCCCGGTTTTCAGCTTCGCTCGTCGCTCAAAACGTATCTATTTTCCATTGCCCGCAACCTTTGGCTGAAGCGTTTACGCCAGCAACAACCAGATCTGATCGATGATTTTTCACCATTCGAATCGCTAACGGATACCCTCCCGAACGATTCGCGGGAAGGTCTTCTCACAAACTGGCTATCGAAAGTAAGCCCTATGTGTCGTCTGCTCCTGAAAGCATTATTCTACGAAAATCAGCCCATAGCCCAGCTAATGCTCCGTATGGGCTGGAAGAATAAGCATACGGCTGATAATCAGAAATATAAATGTGTCCAGCAGATTCGAAAAGTAGCCACTGTGTATTCATAAGGTCATAGTCGAGGTGATTGATACTACTTAACGGGTATTAACAGGAAATAAAACCTGTTAATACCATGATTATGGATCTTGTTTCACTGGCCTCAACGAGTGTTCTTGCCACAGCAGCACTAGCCCAATCCGAAAAAAACCAGCAGCCATTAGTGCCCAAACAACAGGCGCCTTCTTTTTCGGTGCCTGATGTATACGGTCAACCAATTTCGTTAGCTCATTATCAGGGCCAAAAAGTGTTACTCGTTTTTGCCCGATTTGCTGGTTGTCCTGTCTGTAATCTTCGCTTTCATCAGTTGGAAGCCCGCTCGTCCGAATTTAAAGTTAAAGGCTTAGCAGTCATTACAATCTATGAGTCGTCGGCTACAGTTATGAAAGACTATATAGATGGCCAATCGTACTATTCCCGTTTGGTACCCAATCCCGACGAAAGTCTCTACAAACTTTATCAAGTTGAACGGTCGGTGGGAAAAACAATAAAAGGAATAGTAAAAGGCGCGGTAGGTAAGGCGCTAAAAGGCAATTCTTTATATACGCGTAAGGTAACGATGGACGGGCATAAAGATCGCATCAGCGCGGAATTTCTCATCGACGAACAAGGCAACATTGCAACCGCTTACTATGGCCAGTATTTGGGCGATGAGCTCCCAATGGAAAGTATTGAGCAGTTTTTGAACTGATCAATCAATCTAGTGCCTGGGAGGGGTGAGCGGCACAGATTTCCAATAGCGTGGTGGCCGCCGTTTCGGACCTTGCTGGCCATGCACTTTCATGGTATAATACGCTAACGTGTCCGGTACCGATACGGGCATGTTATCAAGCGTTGCCCGTACAACATTTTGGGGATCGCGGGAGTCACGGTAAAATGAGTTTCCCGGACGCGAGTTTGGCATTCGGTCCATCGGCACATCGGCAGGAATCGAATCGCGACGACTTATCGTTACAGGCCTTTGTGCGTAGGCATATCCTGAAATCAGGAACAGGAAAAGTATAGATTGTTTCATGGTCTTGGTTTAGCAATTAGTCATTAAAATGAGACTGCCTGAAGTAACGAACCAGCAGCTAATAGTTAATGAGGATTGACACATGGCAGTATTACCAAAAGACCCATTCTCAACTACATAGGTTGCAAACCCGAAGAAAATCACAACGAAACTAAACCCCAAAAGCCTTGGTTTCTCAAACAGAAGAAGCAACCTAATCAATGAAAATCGCTTTAATTTCTACCTCGTCGCGTAAAAACAGCAATTCTTTGCGCTTCGTCACTTATATAAAACACCTACTGGCCGAAGATGGTCAGCACGATGTTACAGTCGTAAGCTTCGAGCACTACGACATTCCATTTGTAGGTCAGGGGTCGGTGAAGCACGAAGAGCTTACCTCGTTCCAGCAGGAATTAATTAACGCCTGGGAGCCTGCGGATCTGGTGTTGTTTGCCATGCCCGAATACAACTGGGCGGCACCACCACAGGCAACCAATACCATTCATCAATTGGGCGTTCCCTCGTTCAAACACCTGTTCAATAATAAGGTGTTTACTATGGTTGGCATTTCGAACGGGCGGGGGGGGCGTCAGCCAGCGCTGGATATGACAACGGTTGTTAACAAGACTATTAGCTTCACAAATAGCTATTCTATTGTGTCGCCGAAACTCTATGAATCGCACGAAACGGATAAGAATCTGGATGAAACCGGCCAGTTTATCGGACACGAAGTCTACGAACGAACGGCCCGTGCTTTTCTACACTATACACTCAGTGTGGCACAACGGTGGATCGTGACTGAACCGGCAGTATAAGCCGGTTTGTGTAAAACAGTCATTTTTCATTGGGGAATGATAAAAAGTACCAATGATAAATGACTGTTTTTTTAATGACCCTGTTTAACCCTTTGCCTTTTTACCGCAGAGAACACAGAGCACCTCTGCTTAGCGGGCTTTGGGTATAATCGTTGCGTTCTCTTCGGTAAAAAGAACGCATTTGGCGATTATTCCAGAACGTTTAAACAGCCTCAATAACAGAAAATCAATTCGCCAGTTCTTTCTGATACAATCCTACCAGCGTATCAACGGCGTAGTCAATTTCTTCCTGCGTGTTGTACTTACCAAACGAGAACCGGACATAGCCCCGCTCAGGGTCGAGGTTGGGCAGGGCTGCCAGCACGTGCGACCCCACGTTTGAACCACTCGAACAGGCCGAACCGCCCGATGCCGAAATCCGGGCAATATCCAGGCTGAACAACAACATATCGTTGATGTCGGATGCAGGCAGGCTCACATTCAGCACCGTATACAAACTGTTTTCCAGATCGGCCGAATCGCCATTGAAGCGCACATCAGGCATTTTTTCCAGGAGTTGTTCAACCATCCGGCGCTTCAGTGACAGAATATGCTGCTTATGCGCTGCCATATCGCGATAAGCAATTTCAAGTGCTTTAGCCAATCCGACAATTCCGTAAACATTCTCGGTTCCTCCCCGCATATTCCGTTCCTGGGCTCCTCCGTGAATGAACGGGTGAATTTTCACATGCTCAGCATTGACATACAGAAACCCGACACCTTTAGGCCCGTGAAATTTATGTCCGGCCCCAACGATAAAATCGACGGGGAGTTGCTGTAAATTATGGCGAAAATGCCCCATAGTCTGGACCGTATCGGAATGAAAGACCGCTTTATAAGCGCGGCAGATTTCACCGGCCCGATTCAGATCGAGCAAATTGCCGATCTCATTGTTGCCATGCATCAGCGAAACCAGCGACCGCTCAGCGCCATCTGTCTGGTTTTTCTTTAGCAATGATTCAAGATGATCGAGGTCGATATGGCCTTTCGAGTCGATGTTGACCAGACTCAGTTGAATGGTTCCCTGTTTGGCCAGGTATTCGAGAGTATGCAACACCGCATGGTGTTCCAGGGGTGAGGTAATCGCATGTTTCAACGCATAGGTTTCGATACTTCCCCGAATGGCGGTGTTATCGGCTTCGGTGCCACCCGATGTAAAAAAAATTTCGGCAGGCGATGTATTCAATAAACCAGCAACGGTCTTGCGTGCTTTTTCAAGGGCGGTCCGAACGGTTCGGCCATGACTATGAATGGACGACGGATTACCAAATTGCTCAGTCATAAGCGGTAACATGGCGTCCAGCACTTCAGGATCGAGCCGGGTAGTAGCGGCATTATCAAGGTATACGGCAGCGGTAGGTGTCATTGTTTGTCGATCGTATAGGCAAATCTTAATCCTGCAAAGGTACAGTGAAGCCCGATACCGATGAAACACAAACCGAAACTTGGTCGTTCTCTTATTACCATAACTACACAAACAATGGATTTTTCACAAGCCCCCGAACTTATTTATGCCGAACTCTCGCTCTGGATTCGTAATGCAATCCGATATATTCCAAAGGTAGCTGTAGCGGTTCTCGTACTCGTTCTTTTCACATTACTCTCGCGCTGGCTAAGCCGTTGGGTTATCCGGGGCCTGAACCGTTTCAGCACTAATATCTCGCTGATCAATTTAACGGGGGCTGTCATGCGCGTGTTTACAATGGCCGTTGGGATGTTTGTAGCGTTGAGCGTATTGGGTCTCGATAAAACCGTTACGTCGTTGCTGGCCGGTGCCGGTGTACTCGCCCTGGCAATTGGTTTTGCCTTTCAGGACCTTACTACCAACTTTATTTCGGGCGCTATGATTGCCTTTGCCCGTCCGGTGCAGGTTGGCGACATTGTCGAAACCAACGGATTTACGGGTAAAGTGCTCGACATAAAACTACGGTCTATTGTGATTGATAATGGAAAAGGCCAAACGGTTGAATTGCCCAGCAAAGATGTGTTCCAGAAACCAATCATTAATTATTCGCGAATCGGTCACCGACGCATTGAAGTGACAGCGGGTATTTCCTATATCGATGATTTATCCAAAGCTCAGCAGATCGCCATTGAGGCCGTACGGGGGCTACCTTTTGTGTTACAAGATCAGCCAATTGAATTACATTACCGGAATTTTGGCGATGCCAACATCCAGTTTGTACTTTGGTTCTGGATCAAATCGGCCGGAGGCAGTCCGCCTGTTGCGCTTAGTGAAGCGATTATAGCTATCAAGAAAGCCTTTGACGAGCACAGGATTCTGACTGTTTTTGCGTGGCAAACATTCGATTTAAAGCAAAAACTAATTGACTTACATACCGAGAATCCAGCCTCCTGACACCAGATTCAGAATACTTCACCCAGGTTTAAAAACACCCCCCGCGAGCCGTCGATACCGACCGCATAGTCGAAGGCAAAGTTCAAATTCGAGTGTTTGTTCACTTTGATGCGAAGACCCAGCCCACCAGCGGGAAGAAGCCTGTCGAATGTATTCGTTGGCCAATCGCTCAGCGCCTGTACGTTGGCAAATACTACGCCCCCAAGTAACCCATTATTAAGCAATGGTACCCGGTATTCAGTTTCCAGATAAATCAGATTTCGTCCGCGAAAACGCCCTTGCGTATAGCCACGGCCCATATTGGAATGCGTATCCCAGCCTGTACTTGGCAGATCCAGATAAGGCACCTGGCCGCCCAGACTTAGCCAGTTCATATTCCAGAAGGCCAGAATATTTCGGGAGTTTCGGGGAAATGGAATATAAGTCCGAAAATCGGCCAGAACCGATTGCCAGTTCTGACTGCTACCTAACGCCCGTAGACTGGGACGAACAGTTATGCTTCCGAAAAACCCTTTCTGCGGGTTGTTTGGATTGCGCCGGGTGGTGTATTGTACGCTAAACGTTGGCCCCGACGATACGGTTTGGGTTGTTGCATTATAATGCGCAAAATCGTCATTCAACTGCGGGGTGTTGTTCTCATCCCGAATCCGCCAATGATAATCGAGTGCATAGCCCAGCCCGACCGATAAATTTGGGATAACTTGCCGCATCACGGTCTGGTATAACCGCAGATAGGCATACGAAAGGCGGTCGTCGGCCTGGGCGGGCGAATAGCCTCCCAAACCAAAATTATCGGCAGAGTAATTATAATAGCGCCAGTCGGTCAGAATATTATACCGATTCCCTTTTGTCCATAAATTCGCCACAACGGGTATAATTACCTGATGATATTGCGTGTATTGGGGCGTAGTGATAATAACCGAGATATTCTGAGCCGGATCGGGGCTTGTGAACGAGACATTGGCATTTAAGCCCACCGCAAATCCCGTTTGCAACGCATAGGCCAGTTCAGGAAATACCGACGGATGAAATCCAGCCTGTACACGCTCGGTTGGTCGATGACCTTTTTTATTTACAAATCGGTAATAAACGTCCCAAATATCGGCCAGCGAATCGGGAACATAGTTTTCTGCCTGTCGAATCACAGGTGAAACTTCTGCTACCGAATCTGTTTGAGCCATTGAAGGCAACACTATACTCAATAATTGAAGGACAATCAGACCGAAAAAAAGTCTTTGCGCTCTGAAAAGGCCGAAATTCGGCTTAGGCATACGAAGAATGGGCAACAGTTGATCGTAATTAGTTGGCTAAATTAGCCATAAGTAACCAATTTGTGGCTCGTTCGCTTCATAACTTCTTATTGTGATGCTGTTGCGAGAACCGATTTTAGCCTACCGAAACTGTTCGCCCCTTGTATGGTGGCCATCACACGACCTGCCGAATCAATAACAATAAAGGTCGGAATACTCGTAATGTGGTATTTACTATGAAACCCATAGGCATTCGGAATTGCAACAAACGGCAAAAGCCCATCCAGATTTACCTTCGGTGGTTCGCTGTTTAACACACCCAGTACCACTGGCGGCTTATCGGAATGATACGCCTGTAATGCATCCGCTAAGTCGTTGGCCTGCTTTTCTGTCCAGAAAGGTTTGTCCAGACTAATCCAGAAACTCAGGATGGTTAACTGACCAACTAGATCAGCAGATCGGTATGTTTTTCCATTGATCCCTGCCATTCGAAATGGGGCAATGAGTTGCCCCGCTTTAGGCTGCCTGGCTGGGTCTCGATCCCGAAACTGATGCGTTTCCCGTTCTTCATCCGTACTGACGCGCAGGGTATAGGAAGATGGCTGCCCGAATTCGTCATAGTCCGGAACAAGGTGGTAAGCGTATGGATTTTCGTTTATGAGCTGGTTATACTGCGCCATCGTTATACGCTTTCCGGTAGTCTGGTCGATAATGGCAGGAGCGTTTTCCTTTGTCCGTCGATTTTGCCGAACTGCCACTTTTTGAACGCCTACCTGCGCCAGACAATGCATCTGCAGGGCTACTATAACCATGAAAGCCGTAAAAATAGCTCTTTGATAAGGTATCATAACTTGGTTTGGTCCATTGCTCCGTTTATCGACATTCGCAGCGGGGTTTTCGAGCATCAATCAAAATTCGAGCCATAAAAAGCGGCTCTTCCCTTTTCCTGTCAGATAACTTTTTATGACAGGAGTTGGGTTACATGCTACAAAAAAGCCACTCCCGTTTCCGTGGAGTGGCTCTGAAATAAAGTAACAGAGGACTACTTTTTGTATTGTTGAATGATTTTATAGAGTGCCTTCTGTTTTTCCAATTCGGGGAAGAATTCAAACAATTGTACATGGGCGTCGTAATCGAGCGACAAAGCCGCTTCGAGTTGTAACAGCGACTCCCGATAATAGCCTGCATGAATCAGATACACAGCAGACCGGTAGTACAAATCAGCCTCTTTCGGCATATCGTCGATTCCAGCCTGAATAATTTCGTTGGCCTTCAAAAAATCGCCCTGATCAAATGGAACCAGCGACCAGGTCAGGTATACGTCCGGGTTTTCAGAATCAACTTCTGCAGCTTTCTCAAACGCTTCAATGCTTGAAAGCACATTGCCAATTTTATATTCTGTTTCGGCCAGTGCCAGATAATACTCACCGTTCTGATCATTCAGTTTCACCGCTTTCTGCAAAAATGGAAGGGCTTCGTACCATTTGCCCGATTCACTTAGGCAAACACCGATGCCAAACCAGGCCTCATCCCACATAGTATCGAGCTTGATGGCCTCGCGGTATTCCTTCACAGCATCGGTAAGCCGATCCTGTTTTTCCAGGCTGGCGCCCAGATGGCAATATGTATCGGCGGTTGCTTCTTCGTATTTTAGTGTTTCCCGATAGCAGATTTCAGCTTTCTCAAACAGTCCCAGATTCATATAGGTATTACCCAGATTGAAATGGGCCGACGAAAAATCTTCCTTAATAATTACGGCGTAATCATACGCTTCGGCGGCTTCGGCATAGCGTCCCAGTTTACTATAGGCAATACCAATATTGTACCAGGCATTATACGAATAGGGGTCTTTATCGATCAGTTGCTGATAGTAGGTCAGGCTGTTTTCCAGCTCACCCGTAACGTCCAGACAAAACGCCAGTTCATAGAGCGCGTTCTCGTTGTTGATATTGAGCGCTATAGACTTTTTATACTGGGTAATGGCTTCGTCATACTTGCCCCAGTTCTGATAACTCTGTCCAAGCTGAAACAGAATATCGTCTTTGTCTTCGGCGCGGTCGAGCAGTTCTTCCAGCACCTGAATTGATTCTTCGTAGCGACCGGCCATATTTAGAACCGATCCCTGCATAAATGGCACATCAAGATCTCCGGGATTAAACAGCGAAGCCCGTTCCAGCAAATCCAGCGATTCGTCAAATCGTTGGAAGTTAGCGAGAATCTGGGCTTTGTCGAGCATAAGCTCCAGTGCATACGGGAAGTTTTCCAGACCAGCCTCAGCGGCTTTAAACGCCTTATCTAAATCGCCATGGTTGAGGTAGTGTTCAACCATCTGTTCATAGACGTCCAGGTCGAAAAACTGGCTTTGCTTCTGGTCCAGCATCTGCTCAAAACGCCGGATGTTTTCTTTGATATCGCCTTCTCGTTCTTCGAACTCTTGCTCCATGCTAATGCCTTAAAAATGTGAGGGCGGATAGGGGCCGCGCCATCGGCGCGATTTATCCTTTGGCAGTGTAATATAAATCCAAAAAAGCGAAACTCCAACCCCCGAACCGAAAATTTACAAAGCGCTTTTTACTGCCTTAACCCAGGCATTAGGCGATGTTTATTTGTCGGTCAGTACGCTGGCAATGCGTTTCAACGTCTCGTTTAGGGACCTATACTCAAACCCAAGTGCCTGCTCAATCCTGCGCCCATCGTAGCCATACGACTGACTTGACGAACGGGCGGTTTCCCGCGTAATGAGCGGCTGCTTCCCTAAAACCCAGGCCCGAACAGCTTCTAATGGCCAAAGCAGGCGAGTTAAGATAGGCAATACGCGCATTGTGGGCGGACGTTTGTTCAGGACCACTGCTATCTGTTCTAACAAGGAACGGTAGGGAATGGTGCCCCCACTCAGGATAAAGCGCTCGGCGCTGATAGACGATTGCATGAGTTCAATCAACGCATCGGCCACATCGAGCACATCAACGTAATTAATCTGCCCTACTGGGTAAAAGCGCCGTTCGTCGTTTACGTATTTAATTAGTTGCAGACTGCTTCGGCTCCAGTCACCGGTACCAAGTACAAATCCAGGGTTCACCAGTACGGCATTCAACCCTTCGGCTATTGCCCGCCATACTTCCAGTTCGGCCCGGTATTTAGACTTTGCATAGGTCGAGTTATTAGGTGATTCTTCCCATTTCTGGTTTTCATTCACAACAATAGTCTTATTCGTCTTCCCTCCTTTCGGTACAGGGCGGCCAATGGCAGCTACTGAGCTTACATAACCCAGTTTTCGGACGCCCATGTTGAGGCATACATTAACGACATTGGCTGTGCCTTCCACGTTAACGTGCTCCATTAGATCCCGATCTTTCGGTATAAACGACACCATTGCCGCGGCATGAACAACGTCGATTTCGCCAGTCCTTTGTTCGGTCTGGATAGCTGTTTCGAGCGATGGAATGTCCAGCACATCGCCTTCATACCAGGTAATCTTGTCGGCCACGTCGGTAAGCATTCCGTAGTTACTTCCGGCTCGCTTCAATGCCGACACCGAATAGCCATCGGCCAGATAGCGCCGGGCAATGTATGAGCCAACAAAACCGGTGGCTCCCGTAATAAAAACTGTGTTAGGTAGTGATGAGGTCAATTGAAGTTTCTGATTTCGAGCCAGTTTAGGAAATTATTCGTATCCGGTGTTTTGTTCTCCATAGTACCCGACGTTAACTCGTTGCGTAAACATAACAACGTTCGGGCCTGAATTGCTAATTTTGCCCACAAATAAGGTTTGCGGTATTCGGTTTACGGTGGCCGACGTGTTCGCACTCATGCGTCGGCTACCGTAAACCGAATACCGCAAACCGATTACTAGCTTATGTCCCTCGAAAACCCACAACGCTATACCGTTACGGCGGCCCTGATTTACGCCAACGGACCGATTCATATCGGACACCTGGCCGGTTGTTACCTGCCTGCCGATATTTATGTACGCTACCTCCGCTCTACGGGACGGGATGTTGCCTTCATCAGCGGCACCGACGAACATGGCGTACCTATTACAATCAAAGCTAAAAAAGAAGGCATTACGCCCCAGCAGGTTGTCGATAAGTATTACGTCCAGATCAAACAGGCGTTCAGCGACTTTGGTATTTCGTTCGATATCTATTCTCGCACCTCGAATCAGGTCCATCACGACACGTCGCAGGAGTTTTTCAAAAAACTCTACGACAATGGCGATTTCGACGAAGAAGTTACCGAACAATACTACGACGAAGTGGCCGGGCAGTTTCTGGCCGATCGGTATATTGTAGGTACCTGCCCGGTTTGCGGAAACCCAAATGCCTATGGTGACCAGTGCGAACGTTGCGGAACGGCCCTCAGCCCTACCGAACTTATTGAACCCCACTCGACCCTGTCAGGTTCGAAGCCAGTTATGCGATCGACAAAAAACTGGTTTCTGCCACTCGACCGGATGCAACCCAAAATTGAGGAGTATGTTAACAGCCATACCGAGTGGAAAACCAATGTCTTTGGGCAATGTCAGTCGTGGCTGAAAGAAGGTTTGCGCCCCCGCGCCATGACCCGCGATCTCGACTGGGGCATTAAAGTACCACTGCCCGATGCCGATGGCAAAGTACTCTATGTGTGGTTCGACGCGCCTATTGGCTACATTTCGATGACCAAAGAATGGGCTGCCCAGCAAGGTCGCGACTGGGAGCTTTACTGGCGCAACAATCAAACCAAACTGGTGCATTTTATTGGTAAGGATAATATCGTTTTCCACTGTATTATTTTTCCTGCCATGCTGATGGCCGAAGGCAGTTTCATTCTGGCCGACAATGTGCCAGCCAACGAGTTTATGAACCTCGAAGGCGACAAAATTAGCACCTCGCGAAATTGGGCTGTTTGGCTGCATGAGTATCTGGACGAACTGCCCGGCAAACAGGATGTGCTGCGCTATGTGCTGGCAGCCAATGCACCCGAAACCAAAGACAGTGAGTTTACCTGGAAAGATTTTCAGGCTCGAAACAACAACGAGCTGGTTGCCGTCTTCGGCAATTTCGTGAACCGGGCTATTGTGCTGACGCAGAAATTCTGCGAGGGCAAAGTACCTCCTGTTTGCGGATTAACGGACTATGATCAGCAAACGCTGAACGAACTGGCGCTTTTCCCTGATCGTATTGGCCAGGCCATTGAACAGTATAAATTCCGGGAAGCACTAGGGCATCTGATGGATCTGGCCCGACTGGGAAATAAATACCTGGCCGAAACCGAGCCCTGGAAAGTTGTTAAAACCGATGCCCTGCGAACCAATACGATTCTGAATATTGCGCTCCAGATTTCGGCGAATCTGAGTATCGTCTGCGAACCATTTCTACCGTTCACGACCGACAAACTCCGCAGCCAGCTCAATATAACCCAGCATTTCAACTGGACAAATGCTGGTCGGGCCGACCTCCTAACCGAAGGGCACGAATTGGGTAAAGGCGAACTGTTATTCGCGAAAATTGAAGATGACGAAATCAACAAACAAATTCAGAAGTTACTGAATGCCAAGCGCATGAACGAACTAGAAACAAAAACCGTACCCGCTCTTCGTCCGGAAATCACCTACGACGATTTTGCCAAAATGGATATTCGGATTGGTACCATCACCGAAGCCGAACGCGTACCGAAAAGCGATAAACTCCTGAAACTGAAAGTCGACGATGGCTTGGGAGGACGGCAAATCCTGAGCGGTATTGCCAAACATTTTTCGCCCGAAGACGTCATTGGCAAACAGGTAACGTTTCTGGCCAACCTGGCTCCCCGGAAAATGATGGGTCTGGAATCGCAGGGAATGATTCTGATGGCCGAAGACCGCGACGGTAAGTTAGCCCTTATTGCTCCGCCCGATTCGGTCTGGAACGGCGGAACAGTTTCATAAGTAACCCAGATGCTGGATGCGGGACATTGGATAGTAGATGTCAAATAAGCAAAACTATCCAATGCCCCGCATTTACTTATCCCTTAATGGCATGATCGGTCTTGACGTCCTGTCCCGACCATATTTTTTTCGACGTCCAGTCGGTAGCCGGGTCAGTCCAGAACGGGTCCGACGCGGGTAGTCCCAACGCTAGAAACGCTACAGAGCATAAGTATAGACTGCCCGTAGAAATATAGGTTTCGCCGATGGATGGCTGATGGCCACACAAACCAATCTGTAGCCAGCCTTTCGCATCAAACGTGCCGGGTGCATCCATCGTCCGGCGAATTACGGCTGTCAGCGCCGACCGAACCTGAGCAGCCGACAACTCTTCTGGTAAGTTTTTTTGTAAGACAACCTGCGACAACAACTGGAAAGCCCCACACCGATAGGCCAGCGAACGCCCAAACGCAGCGAATGATCCATCGGGGCCAATCAATCGCTCCTGAACAATGGCATACCGCTGAGCACGAGCGAGCAGGCTATCATAGAGCCCTTTCTCAGCTTTTCCGGCATCAGTCAATGTTTTGACTACATCGAGCAGCATTGGCTGAATCACATAACTGTTGTAGTAATCCCAGTGGAAATCGGGGCCGTCGCCATAAACGCCGTCGCCTTTATACCAGGCCAGATGCTGACGAATTGCATAATCCATTCGCAGTTCATCGCCCCAACCCGTAAATTTCAATAAGGCCGCTTCTACCATGGCACTAAACAACAGCCAGTTATTATAGCCAGGTTTTATTACTCGACTCGCCTGCAATGCCTGCACCAGATTTGACTGTTCATCAGCACTCAATGCACTCCATAACTTTGGTGCCCGAAGGAGCCCGTGCGCCAGAAAAGCGGCATCAACCAGAGGTTGCCCGCCTTTTGTAAAATTCAGATAATCGGGCGACTTCGGATCAACCCCGTTGGCAATTGCTTTCCAGGTAAGGTCGAAAAGCCGCTGCCGGATTCTCCCTTCCGGCGAATCATCAATGTCTAGCTGAAGCCAGGGAGCCAGCCCGGCTACCGTCCGCCCAATTGCTTCCAGATGCGACACGACCTTACGGCCTGCTTCCTGCCCTGGTGCCGACTCAACGGGCATAGTTGCTTTCAAGCGATTTTCCGACAGGGCAAGCACCACGGGTTCGGCCACTTTCACTAACGTTTGAAGCCAGTATGCCCGATCGTCATTATTTATTCCGTATCCACCCGCTCCTACCGATTGATCTGAAACTCGTTCGCTAATGTGCAGACTGGCGGGTAAAACGGCTGCCATCCGGGCGAAAGTTCGCCGATTCATGTTCATATTTTTTGCTGACAGGCAGCTTTTTATCGTTAAATGTTTCTATTCTGACACTCGTTGTTAGCCATAAACGCCCCTTTATTGCCATTTTCCTGATAAAGCAGCCAGCACTTGTTTTTACTCTTTCCGGCTTTTTTCGCTGACGAGAGAATCTGGTTTCGACTGAAACGTTCGAGCCTAAAACGCTGTTACCTTCTAAAAATCGCCATTTTTTCTTTCCGTGAACGAACAACAGAAAAGCGCCGATTCGTCGGTCGGCCGAATTTTCGACTGGGCCATTCTCCGGCGGCTATACTCTTTCGTAAAGCCATACCAATCCCGTTTCTATCTGCTTGTTGGCGTTATTATGCTGTCGGCTTGTCTGGCTCCACTTACGCCACTGCTGATCCGCTATACCATCGACAATGTCATTTCTGCCGGAAATTACCAGCAATTGACCGTTATGTTGATGGTAATGATTGGCGTACTGGTCGCTCAGGCCATAGTGCAGTTCTCCAATACCTATCTGTCGGGTTGGCTTGGGCAATATATCATTCGCGATATTCGGGTGCAGTTGTACCGTAAAATTCTTCACCTCCGGTTAAAATTCTTTGACAATACCCCCATTGGGCGGCTCGTAACGCGGTCAATCTCAGACGTCGAAACCCTGGCAGATGTCTTCAGCGAAGGCATGGCCGCCATTGCAGGCGACATTCTGCAACTCGTGCTGGTAATTGGCGTTATGTTTTACACGGACTGGCGGCTGGCGGCCATCAGTTTGTCGACCATTCCTCTGATGTTGTTTAGCACGTATGTCTTCAAAGAAAAGATAAAAAAATCGTTTAACGAAGTTCGCACGGCCGTTGCTAACCTAAATTCCTTTGTGCAGGAACACATAACAGGCATGAACATTGTTCAGATTTTCGGCAGTGAAAATATTGAAGCCGAAAAATTCCGGGCAATCAATGCCGAACATCGCGCTGCCAACATCCGATCGATCTGGTACTATTCGGTTTATTACCCTGTGGCCGATATCATTTCAGCCGTAGCAGTAGGGTTAGTAGTCTGGTATGGTGGTACGCAAATCATTCATTCAGATGTAACATTCGGGACCGTGACGGCTTTCGTCATGTTTATCAATCTTTTTTTCCGGCCCATCCGAATGCTGGCCGACCGATTCAATACCCTCCAAATGGGGATTGTTAGTACCGATCGGATCATTAAATTGCTGGATAGCGATGAGTTTACACTCAACAATGGCACATATGCTCCGGCAACAATCAAAGGCGAAGTAGAATTTGAGAATGTCTGGTTTGCCTATAATAACGAAGACTGGGTTCTTCGCGACATTTCGTTTCACGTAAATGCGGGCGAAACCATTGCCTTTGTGGGCGCAACGGGTGCCGGAAAATCGTCGATTATCAACCTGCTCAGTCGATTCTACGACATTAATAAAGGCGATATCAAAATCGATGGTATCGACGTTCACGATTATGAATTAGGGCACCTCCGCCGAAATATAGGGGTTGTTTTGCAGGACGTATTTCTATTCTCGGATACCATTGAAAATAACATCACACTGGGCGATAAGGGAATTAGTCGGGAAAAAATGATAGAGGCTGCCAAACTGGTTGGTGTTCATGATTTTATTGAACGACTACCGGGCGGCTACGAATACAATGTTATGGAACGGGGCTCAACACTTTCGGTTGGGCAACGACAACTTATTTCCTTTGTGCGGGCCATGGTTCAGGACCCCAAAATTATTGTTCTCGACGAAGCTACCTCCTCGGTCGATACCGAAACGGAAGAGATGATTCAGAACGCCATTGGAAAGCTGATGAAAGGTCGCACTGCCATTGTGATTGCCCACCGCCTGTCGACTATCCAGAAAGCCGATAAAATTATTGTGGTCGACAAAGGCCAAATTGTAGAACAGGGCAACCATGAAGCATTGCTTCAGCAGGAAGGTTTCTACGCCAATCTATACCGGATGCAATATAAAGAGGTGGTATAGCCTTCGTAATTCAGTACAACTAAATAGCTCATCATGTCGACATGATGAGCTATTTAGTTGTACTATTATCAGGAGTTAAGAACCCAAATTTTTCTCTTCCTCTTCAGGGCCAGCGCCCGTTATTCCTTCGGTAATTACTTTATGGGGCGCTACGTTCGGGGTTTCGTTCATGGGTCCAGGCCCGCTTCCATCAATTGCATAGGCAATTGAATCGGCCAGGTCATCGGGTGTTATTTTCCCGGAGCCAGCCTGCTCAACGGGTTTAGGATATTGTTCACCCGCTTGCTGATCAATAATTTCTTCGTCGGCATTGGGGTCATTGTCCATAACCGAGGGCACCGTGTCGACGGGCTGCGGACTTGACCTTTGGCCGGCAGAATCAATAGAATCCGGGATCAACTGTCTCATGGCTATTGATGACTTTGTTCTCATCTATAACCCGGAAACGAGCCTTGCTGTTTTTAAATCTGATTATTCTCCTTCCAGTTTCCTGACAAGAATCTTATCGATACGGCTTTTATCCATATCAATAATTTCAAACTGATAGCGCTGCCAGACAAAAGACTCGCCTGTTTGGGGTATATCTTTCAGAATATGCAGCGCAAAACCACCCAGAGTATCAAAACCTGTCAGGTCTCGTTTGGCCTGGGCCGTCATGGTAATCTCAAAAAACGAGAGAAAATCTTCAAATGGGATCTGAGCATCGATCAGATAACTTCCGTCTTCACGCTCACGAATCTCGTAATCTGGATACGTATCGTCGTTAATATCACCCACCAGCACATCCAGAATGTCGTTCAGGGTAACGATACCCAGTATGCCTCCGTATTCATCGACTATAATGCCGACATACTGCCGACGCTCCCGGAAACGCTCCAGCACCTGATAGGCTCGGTTATTTTCGGGAATAAATAAGGCATCGCGTTTAATTTCCATCAACCGCTCCAGTTCCGTATCCAGATCCTTTCCCAGAAAATCTTTGGTATAAATCAGTCCAACAACATCATCGACACCATCTTTACAGAGCGGGAACACGGAGTGCTTATATTCCAGAATTTTCGCTTTGTTCTCTTCCACATCATCGTCCAGATCGAGGTAAACGATTTCCTGGCGGTTGGTCATTAGGGATGTAATCCGGCGATCGCCCAGTTGAAAAACGTTCTGCACAATCTCCTGCTCAATTTCTTCGATAGCTCCGCCCGTGGTTCCTTCCTGAATCAGGCTTTTAATTTCCTCTTCAGTTACGGCACTTTCGTTGGGTTTTATATTAAGAATTTTCAGCAGCAGGTCGCTTGAGAAAGTAAGCAGCGAAATAAAAGGCGATGTAACCTTCGACAAAAATATCATCGGTGCTGCCATCGTTTTGGCAATACCCTCCGGATTAGAGAGCCCTATTCGCTTGGGAACCAGCTCGCCCAACACCAGCGACAGATAGGTCAGCAGTAACAGAACCAGTACAACAGCTATCGAATGTGCATAAGGCGCCACAAACTCAACCTGAACAATATAGTTCTGAACATCAGTGGTCAGTTTATCGCCGGAGAAAATACCCAACAAAATACCAATCAGGGTAATACCAATCTGAACGGTCGATAAAAAACGATTGGGCGCATTAGATAGGTCGAGGGCTACCTGCGCCCGCCGATCGCCGTTTTTGGCCGCAGTTTCCAGCTTGGATTTTCGGGATGAAACAAGGGCAATTTCTGACATGGAAAATACTCCATTCAGAATCGTCAGGAATAAAATAATAAGAAGTTCCACGAAGGGATATGGTTGGCTCGTCGCAAAAATAGTAAACGGAAATTGTTTCTGGTGGTTTAATGATACGTCAGACCGCTGGTTTTTGCTATTTTTACACCCCGAATCGCAAACATCCCGATGATTGTTTTCATAAACGACCACCCAATCCGGCTCGTTGGCCCCAAAGCGGCTTCGCACCTAACTAGTTCGTTGCACCAGCAAGCCTTCACCGATTTTGACCGAATCCTTGATGCTCGTTTAGGTATATTGAAAGAAGATGCCCTCCAGGGCCATCTTCTGATTCTGAACACAACACCTGCCACCATCGATAAAATCTTGCTGTTGCTTCAGAAAACGAAGGCTTCGCACCTACTCTCCATTACGCTGGGTTGTCTCGATAAGGATGCCTGCGAAACGGCGATAAAAAAGCCGTTTAAAATTATTAAAGCAGCCGGAGGAGTCGTTTTTAAAGGCAATAAAATGCTGATGATATTCCGCCGGGGTGTCTGGGATCTTCCTAAAGGGAAACTCGACGATGGCGAATCATCGCGGCAGGCGGCAGCTCGGGAGGTTGAAGAGGAAACCGGTGTTCGGGTTAGTGTGAACGAGCGTGTGTGTACTACCTGGCATACCTATGCCCTGAATGGTAGTCGCATTCTGAAACGTACCAAATGGTATCGGATGAATGCCCTCGACGATAGTCGAATGGCTCCGCAGGAAGAAGAAGATATTGAAAAAATTGGCTGGTTTGATCAGCGTCAGATCAAACTCAATCTGGCCAACTCGTTTAGCTCAATTCGTTATGTAGTCGACTCTGTCAGTGAAATAGCGAATCAATCCATTGATAAGTAGCAGGGGTGTTTATATTGAGTAATTAGATCAACACTATTCCGATCACTCATTATGCCTACTAACGAACAGGTTGGGCAACGAGTTTGTAGGGTAAATAGTCATCTACCTGCTGGCCATAGCGGTGCAGTTCCCGAATGATACTCGAACTGATCGGGGCCAGATGGGGCGATGTAATCAGGAAAACCGTCTCGATCTCATCGTAGATATGGCGGTTTACCTGCGAGATACCATTCTCGTACTCAAAATCGGTTGTGTTTCGTAAGCCTCTTAACAGAAAACGGGCCCCTTCATTTCGGGCAACATTCGCCGTCAGATCGTCGTAATGGATTACCCGCACGTCGGGGTAGTCGCGAAAGGCCAGTTCAATCAGATGAATCATCTGCTCCAGCGGAAAATAACGTTCCTTACGGGCATTACGCCCAACGCCAATAACGATTTCGTCGAACAAACGAAGGCCTCGTAATACAATATCCTCGTGACCTTTGGTGAACGGATCGAACGAACCGGGAAACAAAGCAATTCGCTTCATAAGTAATGGCAAACGATTGAGTGAACGGATTGGCAGGGTAAAGTTATACACTCAGTTGCTTACTCGTTACTCACTTAGTAAAGAAAGTCCGTAAAGGCTCAAATATCGGTGTTCGGGCAGGTCGTCGAATTCATTGGCCAGTTTCAGCCCTGAAGGCGTATGACCAAATGACAGATTAGGTAGAAAGCGGCTCAATTCGGTATATGACTCGGCAAAGGGGGTAATTTCGCCATAAAGAAAAGCCGCAATTTGCCCCGGATCGAGCTCTAGTTCGTCCAGAACATACAATACATAGTAGGCCAGATCCTGAACATTTTTGTATCCAAACCGATTGCAGTATCGCAGTTGGTGTTCTTTACGGTACAGAATTGACACAAATTCGTCCTCAAAGTATAACCAGATATTATGCGTAGTCAGCATATGCCGGTCCAGATCGGCAGTAGCCTGAATCAGTGAGGCTGTCTGATGCACAAATAGGGAGGGCTGCAATGGATAAGCTCCCGAAAAATAGTCGACCAATGGATGCTCGAGGTTAAAGATCGACAGAAATCCTTCGCCATCATGCATATAAGACTGCGCAAACTCGTGAGCAGGTAAGGCCGTACCCCGCATGAGCGCCAGATAACTACTGGCATACTCTTTCCGAAAAAGCGGCTGTGGCACAAGCGTAAACGACGGAGAATTAACCCCTATTCGAATTTCCTGCCAGTTTCCGGCCGAAAGTACCGGATGATTCCGGAATACATCGGGTAAGACCTCGGTAAGCGGTCGTTCCGTAAGCAACGATGGAAATGTATAGTCTTCCAGATAACTTCCCCGTCGGCGTGCATCCTGAACCATGAACCGGAACCGATCGCGCCCCACTTCGAGGCATAACACAGATTTGTCTGTTTTAGCCAGATCAAATGAATTGGAGCGAATGGTTACGGTTGGCGAGAGGGTCACAGTTATTTGCACGGGTTCAGAGGCAACTTATGATTGAGCACTATTAAGTAAAACAGATTTCGATACTATTAACATTTAATCGAATAAGCAAAGATTAATGCTAACAAAATAACTTAAAACAGATCAGTTCAAATACCCCCGTAATCGAAACAAATCATTGAGTGATTGGCATTGTTGAAATATAGAATGAACCTCCTGGGGCAAATAGTGTTTAATTTCCTCAAAACTCATAAACTTCATTTCGTCAATAAGCTGGTTATCAGCCTCCAGCTCAGGGTCTGTTCCCAACTGCTGTTTCCCCCCGGTTATTGTCACCCGAAAAAACAATTCTACAGCATGTAAAGGAGGGGCAATAAACTCATTTACAAATAACAGCTCTCCAACATCAATAACCAAGCCAGTTTCTTCAGAAAATTCCCGTATTAATGCCTGCGCCGATGTTTCTCCAAACCGGACACCTCCGCCAGGCGGGCTCCAGAACGTATTGGTTTCGCTTAGCCCCCGATGCCGAACCATCAGCAACTGATCTTGCTGCCGACAGAGTCCACACACGCGAACCCGCAACTGATTTCCAAATTTTGTCAGTACCTCGTTATGAAGCGGATTCACTGTTCTGAGAGCGTAGGAATAGCCATTGAGGGAGGCAAAGGTAGGGAATTTTTAAGTATTAGAAATGAGGAGATAGCAGCAGGAATAAAAGGCCAGTATTCTCGTGTCTATCTCCTCATACTACCATCAATACGTTCCCGTAATGTAACTTTCCAGGGAGTCGATTCGGGTTTTCTGATCCCGAATAATGGCCGTTACAACGTCGTTAATTGAAATAATGCCGGTCAGAACACCATTGTCCATTACCGGCAGGTGCCGAATGTGGCGTTCCGACATAATTTTCATACACTCATCCAGGCTTTGCTCAGGTTCGATCGTAATCACATGGGCAGTCATTACATCGGCAACCCGCGTATCGTTTGAATGACGATCTTTCAGGATGATTTTGCGGGCATAGTCGCGCTCCGAAAATATACCCGATAGTTTCCCATCATCCACAACCAATACTGCTCCGATATTCTTATCGGCCATGAGTCGGAGCGCTCCCAGTACTGTTTCGTCCGAGTTGACAGAATAGAGCGCATTAATCGCTTTTCCTTGAAGAATTTGACGTATTTTCATGTGGGTGAAGGAGTTAGTGCAGCTGTGAAGTTAAAAAAAAAGCGAGAAGCAGGAAAGAAAGTATGGATAAAGAAATAAAAAATAGTAGAAAATATTTTTTTTCAGCCTAAATCAACCGTTTACACAACATTCACTTTTGCGGCTTTTTTTGTATCTTAGAAGCATGAATGAAACCCAAACGGCGGCCCAATTACTCGCCAAACGCTTCCCCTACAAACCTACACTTGGGCAACAGCAATTTTTTGAGCAGATTGGTAAATTCATCGTTCAGGAAGAAGTTGAACACTATCGCGACTGTTTTTTGCTCAGAGGGTATGCCGGTACAGGAAAAACTACTCTTGTTGGCACTCTCATTAAAGTTCTTCCCCGATTTGGGTATAAATCGGTACTGCTGGCTCCTACGGGCCGGGCAGCCAAAGTAATGGCCAACTACGCCAAAAAACCAGCGCAAACCATTCACCGTAAAATTTATCGTCAGGTAGCCGAGCCGGGGTCGAGCCTGCTGGCTTTCCAACGACAGAAAAATTACCACGAAGATACCCTCTTTATTGTCGATGAAGCCTCCATGATTTCTGATGAGGCCGATTTTGGCGGTAAAGGATTATTAACCGATCTGATCGATTTTGTGTTTGAAGGGCCGGGCAACAAGCTTATGCTCATTGGCGATACGGCCCAGCTCCCACCCGTTGGCCGCGAACTGAGCCCGGCACTCGATCGTGGCTTTCTGGCCAGTGCCTTCGACATGACCGTATATGAGCAGGAATTAACCGAAGTAATGCGGCAGGACGAAGAATCGGGCATTCTCTACAATGCGACCAATCTGCGGATGCTGCTTGGCGATGTCGAACCCACCCCGAAAGCCGTTGGGTTCGACGCGCTGCTGAACGATAGCAACGGTTCGGTACAAACCGAAATTCCGCCTATCCGTTTCAATGTTCGGTCGTTCAGCGATATCTATAAAATGCCACTTACCAAGCTGGAAGATGGCATCCGGTATGCCTACGATAAATATGGCCGGGAAAACACAGCGATCATTTGCCGCTCCAATAAATCGGCGGTTCAATATAATCAGTTCGTGCGAAGAATGATCGACCAGTGCGAAGAAGAACTCGATGCGGGCGATATGCTGATGATTGCCCGGAATAACTACACCATTCTGGAGGAAGACTCCCCGGCGGGTTTTCTGGCCAACGGTGAATTTGCCGAAGTGCTGAAAATTCGGAATAAGGAAGAAATGCATGGCTTTCGGTTTGCTACCGTTACGCTGCGGCTGGTCGACTATGAGGAACAACCTGATTTTGAAGCCAAAATCCTGCTCGATACGCTTCATTCTCCCGTTCCATCGCTCTCTTCCGAACAGCATAAAATGCTATACGAAAGCGTAATGAAGGACTATTTTTATATCAAAAGCAAAAAAGAGCGTACTGAGGCCGTTCGGCGCGATCCGTATCTGAATGCATTGCAGGTAAAGTTTGCCTATGCGCTTACTTGCCATAAAGCGCAGGGTGGGCAGTGGAGCGCCGTTTTTATCGATCAGGGATTTTTGCCCGACGGCCAGGTCAACAATGAATTTGTGCGGTGGCTATATACCGCCCTAACCCGATCTACCGACGAAGCATTCCTGATGAATTTCAATCCGCAGTTTTTTGGCTAAACCGAATGGGTAAAAAATCAGTTTATAGTATTCAGTTTCCCACAATTCGTGTATAATTGATCTAAATTCCGGTTGTAGTTATAGAACCGGATGGCCCTAACTGATTTAACAACCAACCGTTCATAGAGTATGTCGATCGAATGGATCATGAGCGCCTGTATAGGCATAGGTCTGGCTGCCTGCTGTGGCTTCCGGGTGTTTGTTCCGCTACTCATCGCCAGCATCGCAACAAAACTAGGACTGGTTGGCACTGTTGCTGGCTTTGAATGGCTCAGCAACTGGCCTACCCTTTTTGGGTTAGCTCTGGCAACGGTTTTTGAAATTGGTGGCTACTATATCCCCTGGCTCGACCACCTGCTCGATACCCTGGCAACCCCGGCTTCTATTATTGCAGGAACACTTTTGAGTACATCGTTCCTGCATATCGACAACCCGGTTCTACACTGGGGACTTGGACTAATGCTGGGGGGAAGTACGGCAGGCATTGTACAGGCGGGAACCAGCCTACTGAGGATTGGTTCTACAGCCACTACCGGCGGACTTGGCAATCCGGTGGTGGCTACGGGCGAAAATGTGGCGTCGGTTAGTTTATCGCTGTTTTCTATTTTTCTGCCCCTGATTGCTATCGTTATTATTGCGGCTGTCCTGATCTTTATTATCAGCCGCTTGCTTGCCAAGCGAAAAATATGGTTTACCCGAGGTTCAAACAAACCGTCGGGCGGCCCCATCTCGCAGATTCCACGCAGTAGTAATGGTCGGGCAGTGTAACACCATAAAAATCTGTCAGTTACCTCTGACAATCTAGCCCATATACAGTTAGCCTGGTCAGCCATAATTTGCACGTTTCCCCGAGCGGCCAGATAACTACACTCGTAGATTCAAAAACGCATTAAGATCAAGTCAGAAATGGCAAATTCCTTTATTCTCCTGGTTTTGAAGAGTAGTACCTCTCAACCTACATTACAAATGTCAAACTAGAGCGCCTTAAGTTGGCAGAAGGCACCAATTCAGTTTGCATTGAAAGGTCGACTTTATATCAAAGCTATTCAGGCTGCTTTGGCGGAACTAAGGCTTATACAACAAAACAATCTGCGGACAAACTACTGCCTGCGTAACTTCAGATTATAAAAGAGATCCGTTCCCGGTTGCAACCGGGAACGGATCTCTTTTATAATCTGACCTGGACTATTTCAGAATTGGCTCCAAAGCAGCGCGGTTAGCATCGAGCCAGGCATGAATATCGGTAACGATTTCACGGATTCCAAGTTGTGGTTTCCAGCCCGTACGCTCCGTTACTTTGGTGTTATCGGTGATATAAAGGCGAATATCGGCAGCCCGGTTTTCGGTAACTTCTTTAATTGGAATCGTTTTGCCCGTAACCTCCTGGCAGATTTTCGTTAGCTCCTGCAATGACGCACTACTTTCCACACCACCACCAGCATTCAGCACTTCGCCATTGACGCTGTCCAGATTGTGCAACTCCCAGTCGATCAGGCGGTATAGGTCGTCGATGTGTAGCATGTCGCGGGTTTGTTTGCCTGTGCCACCATAGCCAATATAAGCCAGTTGCTGCTCAAAATAATGCTTGGCAATCCAGAGAACCATTACGCCCTGATCGACTTTCCCCATTTGCCACGGCCCAGTAATGACCCCACAGCGGTTGATAACGGTTTTAAGGCCATAGAACTCATTATATTCCTGAATCAACAGTTCCGACGCCAGTTTGGTGGTGCCGTATAATGAACGCGCCCCATCGAGCGGAAAGTTTTCAGCAATGCCCCGCGACGAAACGCCCGATACTGGCTGATCATCGGTCAGTACGAACCGCGTGTCGGCTTCCTCGAAATTCAGCGTTTCGATGGTTCTAATTGGATAAACGCGGCTTGTGGAAAGAAAAATAAAATTGGCTTTATGTTTGAGCGCGTAGTTCAGGCAATTGACGGTACCAAACAGGTTAGTGTTGATCAGATAATCGGGGGTTCCGTCCAGACCGGCCAACACCGATGGCTCGGCCGACGCTTCGATGATACTATCAACGGCCGGTAATGAATCAAAATCTTCTTTACTGCGAATATCACCATGCACAAACTCTATTCCGGCCGCTTTTAAACGCGACAGGCTAAGTTCAGAACCGCGCCGTTTCAGATTGTCGAGCGCATAAATCTGATAATCGGGATAGTTTTTTTTGAGTGCAATGGCCAGCGACGAGCCAACAAATCCGGCACCGCCGGTGATCAGTAATTTCATAATGAACGATTGAATTGCTAAATGATTGAATTACGGTCCGCCGTTGCGACTGAATGATTGAATTTTTGCCTACTACTCTGTAATTCAATCCTTCAGCACTATGAAGTAATACGTTTCAGTTTGACATTTTCCACGGGTCGGATAACGAGTGGCACTTTTTCAATTTTGACCGAGCTACTATCCAACCCAAACCAGCGGTCTTCGGAGGTAGTGAAGCCTTTGATATTGAAATAGAGGTTCATGATAAACCGCTCACGGAACGGCAATTCGTTTTCGAACGACAGAAATTTTTCGAGCACAACGAAACGGAAATCACCAATCACATTCTGGCCCCGCAGCGATTCGTAGCGGCTGGTTATATCCACTTCTTTATTTTTCACCATGTCTTCGATTACTTTCCGAAAAAACAGGTTAATCCGCTGCTCGACCCGGAACCCCAGCTTAAACGTCACCTTATAGGCATCGTCGGGCGCAATGGTATTTACCTTGTACTCCATCGTGTACGGATCGTCGGTAGTATCGACATGGACAAACCAGTAAATGTCGGCCCGTTTGGGGCGTTTCTGAAAGATGGAATAAATGATTTTTGATTCGATTTCCGACTGCCGGGCCGCATTGCTCATAAAGACCAGGTGCGTGGCGTATTTGGGAATACTAATGTCGCGGCTCAGTTCTTTAATGGCCTGGATGTAATGATCGATACGGACATACTCCGTCAAACGAAGTTTGATCTGGAAGGCCTGCAACCAGATATACATGACACCGGCAATGGCTGAACCGATCAGCAGCGATACCCAGCCACCGTGGGGAAATTTGATTAGGTTAGCAATCAAAAATGAGCCTTCTATGCCCAGATAAACCGAAAGGAAAAGTACGACACCCCAAGCCTGATATTTTTTAGTGTAGAGATAATAAGACATCAATAACGTTGTCATCAGCATGGTTAGCGTAATGGCCAGGCCATAGGCCGCTTCCATGTTCGACGATTCGCGAAAATACAATACAACGCCCACGCAACCCGCCCAGAGCAACAGATTTACGCTGGGTACATAGAGCTGCCCTTTTTGCACACTCGGATAACGCAATCGAACTTTTGGCCAGAAATTAAGGCGAATGGCTTCACTAATCAACGTAAAGGAGCCACTAATCAGGGCCTGACTCGCAATAATGGTAGCCGCCGTTGCAATTACAATACCGATCGTCAGAAACCAGGGCGGCATTACTTCATAGAACGGAATCCGATCGCTCAGGATTTGCCCTTCCTTGCTTACCAGCCATGCCCCCTGCCCGAAATAATTTAGGATAAGACAGGTTTTTACGAAAACCCAGCTCACCCGAATGTTAGACCGCCCGCAGTGCCCCATGTCGGAATAAAGGGCTTCGGCTCCAGTTGTACAGAGAAAAACGGAGCCCAACAACCAGAAACCACCCGGATATTCGGAAAGTAGCCACCAGGCATAGTACGGGTTAAGCGCAGCCAGAATTCCCGGCGAATGAGCAATCTGCACCATTCCCAGCGTGCCGAGCATAACAAACCAAACCAGCATGATGGGCCCGAAAGCGGTGCCAACCACGCTTGTCCCGAACGCCTGAATCAGGAACAGGATTGTTAGAATGGCAATAACAATCTTGATGATCAGCTCTTCTGTGATGGTTGGATACAACAGGCGAAGGCCTTCTACAGCCGACGAAACCGAAATCGGTGGCGTAATGATTCCATCGGCCAGCAATGCCGAACCGCCAATAATGGCTGGCAGGGTTAACCAGCGGGCATGGCGCCGAACGAGTGCATAGAGGGCAAAAATCCCACCCTCACCCCGGTTATCGGCCCGTAGGATCAGAATAACGTATTTGACGGTAGTTTGTAGAGTCAGTGTCCAGAATACACAGGAAAGGGCTCCCCGAACAACATCGGCCCGTATCTGATTCTCAGCACCAATAATGGCCCTGAGTGTATACAGGGGCGACGTACCAATATCGCCGTAGATAATCCCCATAGCAACCAGCAATCCGGCCGCCGTAACAGTATCTAAATGCTTTTTATCTTCCATAAATGCGGCTTTCGCCGGTTCATTTTATGAGTGGGTCAAAACGGGGCAAAGATAGGTGATGTTTAGCTTCATCAATCCCGGTTGCGCCGAAAGTTGCGATTTTGTCTCGTAAAGAGGAAACTAAGCCGCCCCTGATTACGTAGATTTAACCGACATTGAGCCTGAGACCTATAAACAGGCTCCTGATAAAGCTGCATGTGCACCCAACGCGTTCAAACGGCCGTTCTGCTCTTTTCGCTACCAGCTCCTCTGGCTGCCTCTCACAAAAGGCTTGCCAATGGTAATTCTCAAAAGCATAAGTTGAAGCGCAGCCGGACGTTATGGACATACATGCACCAACTGGCTCTTGCCAAAACGCAGGCCGCACAACTCCCCTGCATTCAGTCGGCAGCTATTTTAAGTGAGGCAGAGCTAAACGCACCTTTTGGCGAGCAACTCCAAAAAGCCATCTATCGAACATTACACCTTGGCTATAAGCAACTTATCATTATCGGAAACGATTGCCCAGGGCTAACGATCGGCGATTTGCGCAACGCAGCCAACGAGCTGGCCAATGGGAAGCTACCCATTGGCGGTGACCAACGTGGAGGTGTTTTTTTATTCGGAATCGACGATCGGTTTCTGCGGGATGCTCCACCCGAATTATTTGCGAAACTTCCGTGGCAAACCCCTTTGCTGGGAAAAACACTGACAGCCTTTCTGAAGCGTTTTTTTGGCGAACTATACCAACTGTCCGCCGTTAGAACCGACTGGAACAACCCGGCTGACCTTGGGTCTGGAATTGATAAAAACGGCGCTTTCAGCTGGCTAACGGCGCACATTCTGGCTATCATCAGCCGCTATTTGCTAGTTGTTTCTATCCCCGTTCTCCCTTTTTTTTCTTATCGTATAGCCCACTTTTATGGGTTGCGAGCCCCTCCGCTTTAGGGCGTTTGTTTCCTTTTCTCAACAGGAATGCAGCTTTTTTTGCCTGGTTTTAGCAGGCAATCTGCCACCTGATTGCCCATTGATCCACTACCAGCAGTAGTGTATGCAAGATTCTATTACCTGTTTTTTAAATTTTTGCTACTTCGTAAATGAGAAATTTTTCTCTGTTCTGGCTCCTGATGAGCCTGCCATTAACGGCGTTTGCCCAAACGGCCGACCTCGACGTTACGGTTCGTGAATTAACTCGCCAGGAGGCTGTGAAAGGCCAAATGGTTTATCTGGAAAATCCGTCGATCGGTTTTGCGATGTCGGCGCAGACGGATGCCAACGGCAAGGTTCTTTTCCGATCATTATCCTTAAACGGAACGTATCGGGTATATACAAAAGAAACCGATCGATATGCCGAAAGTGATGCGACAGGCATTGTATTACGGGCCAATTTTCGGCGCAGTGTAACATTATTATTGCCCGGCAAACGCGAAATAAACCTCACGGAGGTGAACGTGAAAAGCACCAGTGCATCCCGAATCAATACAACCAACGCCGAAGTATCATCGGAAATGGACATTAAAAAAGTGGAGGAACTACCCGTTGAAGGCCGCGATATAACCCGGATGCTCTATCGGTTGCCCAATGTGAGTCAGGCAACGGGCTTTTTTGCCGAAGCCCCCAACGTGAGCATTAATGGTGCCAATAGTCTCTACAATAACTACCTGATCGACGGTATGGACAACAATGAGCGTTTTTTGGGCGGTCAGAAATTTGCGATACCGGTTGGTTTTACGCGCAACGTAACGGTGCTGACAAACAATTATTCGGTTGAGTTCGGGAATACGGGAAACGGAGTAATTAACATAACCAGCAAATCGGGCAGTAATGAAACCACCGGCGAAGTGTTTCTGCTATCGCGGCCAGGTGCCGTAATCGATGCCCAAACCAGCTATCCGCTGCGCGATTTATCGGGCAATCAGGTGAAAGATGGCTTTGCGCGGTATCAGGGTGGTTTTGGCATTGGTGGTGCATTGGTTAAGAATAAAACTTTTTATTACCTCAATGTTGAACATACGACCGATGTCAAAGACAATTTATTGAACTCAACCCAACTGGGGATAAACGAAACGGTTCGGGGAACAAACCGGTTTACGTATATCTCCGGCAAACTGGATCAGTTATGGAGCACCCGATTCAAATCGTCGCTTCGGGTCAATGTTGGGCGGGTTGCCATCGGGCGGCAGGCGGGCGGTCTGACGGGCGGCATCGCCTTTCCATCGGCGGCCAATGCGCAAGATCGAAATTCGTTACTGATTGCATCGCGGAACACGTATACGACCAATCGTTTTGCCTCCGAAACCAACGTTCAGTACAGTAGCTTCCGTTGGAATTATGCACGCGCCGAGAACCCTAACAGTCCCGACGTTACGGTTCTTGACCCAATGGGTCAGGCAATTGCTTATCTGGGACACCCTGGCTACTTGTTCGATTCGCACGAGAATACGGTTCAGGTTCAGCAGAAATTCTCATTCTATCGCGGCAATCACACAATTCGGGCTGGTGCCGAAATTATCAGTGCCCGTCACCGGCTCTTTGGGGGCGGCAATCCAAACGGCAGCTATACAGTTCAGTTAACGGCAAACCAGTTGGCTGCCCTCCGCGAACGAAATCTGGGCAGCAGTCTAAGCCCGACCGATATTCCATCGGATGCCCGCGTACTGGGCTATTCGGTTGAGCTACGACCTGCCTCGTTCGGCAAAACGCAAACCATTTACACGGCCTATGTCGAAGATCAGATTACGGCTGGGCCACGACTGAATCTGACCGTTGGACTTCGTTACGATTACGACAATCTATCGAAAGGAGGGGCCTCTTCGGGCGATTTTAACAACCTGGCTCCACGCGGAAGCTTTAACTATAAACTTACAGGACGTTCGGCATTGCGGGGCGGTGTGGGGCTCTTCTACGATAAAATCCTGTATACGGTTTATAGCGATGCGCTTCAGCAAAACAATACGGGTGCCGACTTCAAACAGCAACTGCAGTATTTTGTCCAGCAAGGTATTTTACCCAGCAGTACCAATGTCAACCGGGTAACGTTCGACGGTAATCAAACCGTTGGACCAGGCTATAACAGTGCCGGACAGGCATTTGGCTATTTGCAGGGACCGTCGGCCTCTTCATTTGCCGGTCAGCGGAATACGTTTAGTGGCGAACGCCGGATTTTGAATCCGAATGGCTATCAGAATCCTTATACCGTTGAATCGACACTAGGCTATCAGTATCAGGTAAGCGATAAGTTGCTGTTTTATGCCGATGTTGTTTATAACGAGTCCTACAATCTGTTTCGGACCACGAATCTGAATGCGCCATCGGCCTGGGATTATAACCTAAGTGCGCAGCGCAGTATTGCCCGCTCGACCGATGCTGCTAACCTGACCCGGCCAGTTCCCATTGCCAACGGTACCGCAACGCTGAACGGCCAGACACTGACGGGTGTAGCGCAAAGCGTGGTCATGACCGAAGACAAAGGACGTTCACGCTATACGGCTCTGAGCCTTAATTTGCAGAAAGAGCGGGGCAACGATGTATATGCTTACCGGCTGATTTACACGCTTTCCCGGCTGTATAACAACACTGAAGACGTGAATTTCCGGGCGATGGATGCAAATAACTTTACCGCCGAATGGGGTCCATCCGTTAATGATCGCCGACATATCATCAACGGAATTTTCAATTACTACGTAGGGCAGCGTTTTACGGCTACACTGGCAGCTCTGATTCAGAGTGGCCAACCCATCAATCGCGTTCCCGATGGCAGCAAGTATGTGGTGGTCGATCAGAATCTGAACCCCGTCTTAACCGCCAGCGGACAGCAGATTACGAGTAGCGATCTCAACGGCGACGGCACCGCCTTTGGCGATACATACAACGGCAGCACCGACCGCCAACCGGGCGAATCCCGCAACTCCGACCGTCTGCCCTGGTCGAAGGTCGTGGATGTCAGTCTGCAATACTACATTCCACTCAGCAACGCATCGCGACGAATGGAGATCCGGGCCGACGTCTTCAATGTACTGAACACAAACAACCTCAGTGGTTATTCCAATAATGCCACGCAAAGCAACCAGATTCAGGTTGGGCCAAAAGGCAGTGGCATTGTGCAGCGCAACGCAGGCCCACCGCGCCAGTTTCAGTTTGGTGTCCGGTATTTGTTTTAAAAATCTTACGAAAACTACATATGAATAAATCTAAGCTATCATTTTCAACGTAAGTACGGCGACATTCGATTTCTCCAAAAGAATTTGTTTAATTAGGTGTGTTTGAGCAGACGGTTTGTTCTCTGAGCAAGCCGTCTCTTTTTTGGCTAGTTGTTGACGATTTCTTCATCGCCTGTTCGACGTCCTTATATTAGACTTATTGCTACCCAATTATGACAATCTTGACGAATCGACCCCTGCTCTTTTTTTTGCTGGCAGTAGGTAGCCTGGCTATCTGGGCTAAGAGCAGGTCAGTTTTTGAGTTGAAATATAATGTAGATCCCAAACTTCATTATTTTACGTACGTATAAATGCGTAGAGGCAACTTGGGGAGTTGCCTCTACGCATTTATAGAATTCCGATAACCTTACCGAATGGTTACACTGCTTTTCTTTTCGTTTACTTATGAAGTATAACTTATTCGTTCTTTTGCTTGGGTTAACGCTGGCCTGCTCATCTTCTGACCAGCGCGATCCAGAAACCGTCCTTAACCAATCGTGGTCACAAATTGAAGAGCGAGGCCGAAATCAACCCGTAACGCTCATGATGTGGCTCGGCGATCCGTACATCAACGACTACATGAACAAATACGTGAAGCCAGAAGTCAAAAAACGATACGGAATAGAGTTGCAAACGTCGGCCGGGCAGGGAACCCAGATTGTGCAGACATTGGTTGCCGAACGCGAAGCCGGACAACCGAGCCAGATTGATATGGCCTGGATCAATGGCGAAACCTTTTATCAGCTTCGGCAGATCGATGGTTTACTAGGGCCCGTTACGGACAAAATGCCCAATGCCCGCTACATCGACTTTTCAAATCCGTTTATTGGTACCGATTTTCAGCAGCCTGTTGCCGGTATGGAATGCCCCTGGGGTAATGTGCAACTGGCGGTTATCTACGACGCCCAGAAAGTAGCAGCACCACCAACATCGTTTGCCAACTTTCCGGCTTATATTAAAGCCCATCCGGGCCAGATGACCATTCCGAACGAATTTACGGGTATGACATTTCTTAAATCGTGGATGATTGCGCTTTCGGGTGATCCGAAACTATTTCAGGGTAAATTTCGGGAAGAGGTGTATGGTAAATGGTCGGGCGAACTCTGGAAACAGATCAATGCCCTTAAACCCTATTTATGGAAACAGGGGCGCACTTTTCCCGAGCAATTATCAACGCTGCACCAGTTGTTTGCCAACGGCGAAGTAGCCTTCACCTTTTCAGATAATGATGCCGAAGTAGACAACAAGGTAAATCTGGGTTTCTTTCCCAAAACAGCCCGCGCCTACGTACCGGCCCCTGGCACCATTCAGAATTCGCATTACATGGGTATCATCAAACACGCCCAGCATCCCGAAGCAGCTATGCTGGTTGCCAATTTTCTGATATCGCCAGAAGCACAACTAAAAAAGATGGACCCCAATGTATGGGGCGACCATACGGTACTCGACCTCAAAAAACTCCCCCAAAACTATCGTTCGATGTTTGAAAACCTACCCACTCGTCGGTATGCACCCAAACGCGAAACCATTCAGGGAATGGCCTTTCAGGAACCCGCCCCCGACTATATGACACGGTTGTATAAAGATTTCCGAACGCATGTTATTGAAAATCGATAATATCGAACACCTGTTGTGAAAGCAAAACACCTGATTTTAGGCTTATATGGCTTGTTTGTGGTTGGCTTACCCATAGCAGGTCTGGTCAATGCCTTCAACTATAGTGTTGGTCTGGCCGGGCCACTGGCTTCGGGCTTTACGGTTACCTACTGGCAGCAACTGACCAGCGAAACCTCCTTGCTGGTTTCACTGGGATTCAGCCTGTATGTGTCGATTCTTTCGGGGAGTGTTGCGGTTCTGATTGCTCTGTTTCTGGTGCTGGGTCGGCAACCCATGCTACGGCAACGGCCTTTCCCAACCTTATTGTATGTGCCGCTTCTGTTTCCGTCACTGGTAATTGGGTTCTATCTGTTTCAATTGCTGAGCGGATCGGGCTGGCTGGCACGACTGGCCTTTGCGGTGGGATTTATCGAAACACCCGATCAGTTTCCCGAATTGATTCAGGATGGTTTCGGTATTGGAATCATACTCGCTCAGGTTGTAGTAGCCTTTCCGTTTTTCACCCTGCTTTTCCGATCGCTCTATGCCGATGCCCGTCTGGATGAATTACATAATCTGACACGCACACTGGGGGCAGGTCAAACTCAGTTTAACACTCGGGTTGCCATTCCGATTTTACTTCGCCGGTCGGCTCCAACACTGGTTCTGTATGGCGTTGCTACAACGGGCGCTTACGACATTCCTCTAGTGCTGGGACGAAATTATCCACAGATGCTTTCCGTTTTTATCACAACGCGACTTCAGCGCTTCGATCTGGCCGAGTTACCGATGGGCTATCTGGCCGGATTTGTATTGACCCTGTTGCTGATGGCTGTAATTTACTGGACCTCTCAACGGCTACAACGTCATGCGCTCTAATCCGTTTCTGACCGGCTTACTGATACTGGTGTTTGCTCTGCCGTTCGTTTTGCTAGCCCTGCTTGCTCTGGGCCAGCACTGGCGTTTTCCGGAGGTTATTCCGGCAGCCGTCAGCACCGATGCCCTCGCGCGAATAGTGGCGACCGACAGTGATTTAAGCACTGGGTTACTCTTGAGTTTAGGAATTGCGACGATTGTATCCGTGTTATCGACGGGTTTAGGATTTATCGTGGCCAGAGCCATGTCGCAATCAACGCACCCGGCTCGCTGGATTACGTTAAGTTATCTTCCCTATGCATTACCCCCTGTTTTGCTGGCCGTTCTCATTCAGCCGTACATAATCCGTCTGCATCTGTCAGGATCGCTGACGGGAGTAATTGTTGGCCTGTTGCTGATTACGATTCCGTTTTGCAGCCTGTTTTTTAGAAGCTTCTGGAGCGAGCAGGCCATCCATTATGAACAATTGAGCCGAACGCTCGGCTGTAACCAATTTCAGGCGATCCGACTGGTTTTGATTCCTCTGGCCCGCCCATTGCTCATAACCTGTCTGTTCCAAACCTTTCTGCTGGCCTGGTTCGACTTTGGCCTGACTAATTACCTTAGCGTTGGCAAAGTCAGAACATTAACGGTACAGGTCTATCTGTTTGTTGGAGAAGCCAATAGTCGGTTGGCGGCCGTAGCATCGCTGCTACTTCTGCTCCCCCCTGCCCTGTTGCTTTGGCTCAATAAACGGGCAATTTTCCGTCAGATGCAACAATCCTGATCGCCACAACGGGAACGCATCCTGTCGCCTTGAGTCATTCATCCATTACACCAACTCAGGCATGTAGTTCTCCTGAACCTCGTGCAGGATTGCCTGTAGCTCATTATACGAATCGGCCGTAACCAGTCGCGACCGGTAAGGTTTAAAATCGGGCAAACCTTTGAAATAGTTGGCATAGTGCCGACGCATTTCGAACAGCCCAACAATTTCGCCCTTCCAGCGAATCGAAAAGTCGAGGTGCTGACGGCAAACCGCAACCCGATCGGCAATGGTTGGGGCAGCCAGGTGTTCGCCGGTACGGACAAAATGCTTGATTTCATTGAAAATCCACGGATTTCCGATGGTCGCCCGACCAATCATGACACCATCGACACCGTAGCGATTTTTATACTCCAGTGCTTTCTCGGGTGAGTCGATATCGCCATTTCCAAAAATTGGAATCTGAATACGTGGATTTTCTTTAATCTTTCCGATGAGCGTCCAGTCGGCCTCGCCTTTATACATCTGAACGCGTGTACGCCCATGAACGGTTAAGGCTTTAATGCCAATATCCTGCAACCGTTCGGCTACTTCGCCAATGTTTTTTGTGTTTTCGTCCCAGCCCAAGCGGGTTTTCACCGTTACGGGCAGATGCGTAGCCTTTACGACGGACTCGGTCATGCGCACCATTTTCGGAATATCCTGCAAAAGTGCTGCACCAGCCCCCCGGCAGGCTACATTCTTAACCGGGCACCCGTAGTTAATATCGATCAGGTCAGGGTTGGCACGACTGGCTATTTCGGCGCAGGCGCCCATTGTTTCGACATCCGACCCAAACAGTTGAATACCGATAGGCCGTTCATACTCAAAAATATCGAGCTTCTGTACACTCTTGGCGGCATCGCGAATCAATCCCTCCGACGAAATAAATTCGGTATACATCAGATCGGCGCCGTTTGCCTTACAAACCGCCCGGAACGGCGGATCGCTGACATCTTCCATGGGAGCCAGTAGCAACGGAAAATCCGGTAATTGTATATTGCCAATTGTAACCACGCGGGCAAATATTAATAGGTTATACGCTTTGAGCAGTTCTGGTATGAATTACGATTTATGAGTCCGTTTGGTTCCGTCTGATTATATGCTCAGGCTACCGCTATAGTTTAGTCGCAGCCTCACCACTCAGTTTAAACAGCCTTTAAACCCTACTATGTTTTTTACCCTGCACAACTCCCTTGCGCCCTATGGGTTTGTTTTTTGTCGTAACTTGCGGCCTATAGCATACAACAGGCTATTTATTTCGAATGCTACTTACAACTTATCAGTACCTGTCTCCTACCAGATTGGTTGCTATTGAATAAATTCACGAGCGCTATGCAACCACTCTACACGTCTGCCAACAACTCCTCGCGGCCTCCAACCCTCGGCGGTCTCATTATGCTGGTCGGCTTCATCCTACTGGGAGGTGTTTTCAGTACTTTTTTGCTATTCGGTCTTTTGATGATCGTAAAAGGAATGGGGCCTGCCGCAGCACAGGCCTATCTGGCCGAATTAGCGTCCAATCCAGCATCGGCACCCACTGGCTGGTATGAACTTATGGCCCTTCAGGCGGTCAATCATCTGGGTACTTTTCTGATTCCCTCACTTGTCTACTGGTATACGATTGAACGCAGAACATGGGATCAATTTAGTGTTCGTCCTGTGTCGGCCGTAGCGGGGCTTAGTCTGGTAGTGCTGATCGTTATTGCTTTTATGCCCTTCGATGGCCTTATTATCGAATGGAACCAGGGTGTTCATCTGCCGTCGACACTGGCTCCCCTCGAAGAATGGATTCGGGATAAAGAAAAGGAACTGGAAGGTGTAACCAAATACCTAACTACATTTAGCTCGGCAGGGCAACTTCTCATAGCGATGCTTGTTATTGCAGTTATTCCGGCCATTGGCGAAGAAACGCTCTTCCGGGGTATCCTTCAACGTAATCTTACCTACTGGAGCAACAACGTTCATGTAGGCATCTGGGTGGCTGCGGCCCTGTTCAGTGCCATTCACGTTCAGTTTTTAGGGTTCTTCCCCAGAATGCTGCTGGGTGCGCTGTTTGGCTATCTATACGTTTGGTCGGGTAGTTTATGGGTGCCTATTCTGGCTCACCTGGTCAACAATGGCTTTACGGTGCTGATGGTCTATCTCTATCAGCAAAAAGTAGTAACAATGGATATTGAAAGTACTGAAGCCGTACCACTGTTGGGCTCGTTGGTTTCCGGAGCCATTACGGCCGGTCTACTGTATTATTTCAAACTAACTAATCAGAACCAGGTTACCAGAGAGCCGGAGCGCTAACCCCTCTGTTTTCTGATGCCTACCGATAAAATTACCAGATAATGACCGAACAATGGGAATCCATCTATACGACCCCACTACAACACCGGGCCGAACTGGCAAAAGCCCTGCTGAGCGAACACCAAATTCCGGCAGTCATTGTCAACAAACACAGCAGTAGTTATCCGGCCATCGGATGGGGAAAAAGTGAAGTACACGTACTGGCCAAAGACGCAATTCTGGCCAAAGTAATTCTGGAGAATGAAGCAACGTTTAGCTAGAATGTCGAACCTTCAGCAGCGGGTAATTGCTGCAATTGCGGGGGTTCCCTTTATTCTTTTTATGATTTGGTATGCCGACTGGACGTTTGCATTACTGTTCTGCATCATTAGCGCCCTGACTCAGCGGGAGTTTTACCGATTGCTTGGACTCGATGGATTTGAGCCACTGACGGCCTATGGCACTGTGGTTGGCTGTATGGTTTGTATACTGGCCTACTTTATTGAAACCGATCAGATTAGCACTGGCAACTACTTTCTGATTTGTCCGGCTTCGTCGATGATTTTCCTCATCAAGCTCTACAAAAAGCGCGATATGAAGCCGTTTACCAACATTGGTTTCACCTTTCTGGGCATCATTTATGTAGCCATGCCTTTTGCGCTATTGATTATTCTGGCCCTACGCGATGGCAGCTTTCACCCAATGACCATAACGGGTTGTCTGCTTCTGCTGTGGGCTAGTGACATTGGTGCTTATTTTGCCGGAACCTACTTCGGTCGTCGGAAATTGTTTGAACGCGTATCGCCAAAAAAATCGTGGGAAGGTGCTGTTGGAGGAGCTATTGCTGCTGGCCTGATCGCTTTTCTACTGGCCTTGTTTGCCGAAGAGCTGAAACCCTGGCAGTGGTATTGTGTAGGTGGTATTATTGTTGTGACCGGTACCTACGGCGACCTGGTCGAATCGTTGTTTAAGCGGAGTATTGCCATTAAAGATTCGGGAAGCAGCATTCCTGGCCATGGCGGCTTTCTCGATCGCTTCGATGGGCTGCTGCTGGCCGCTCCTTTCATCATTACATTTCTCAAATTATTTGCCTGATAGCCTACTCCTATAGCTTGCAATGATCCGATGCCGCTCTTACCGTCCAGGTTAGGGCGGCATTGGCTTTTAATGTATAAAAAAGCGCAAATCAGCTCAACCAAATAACCAATAAGTAAATTATCACACAAAAAATACCACAAAAAAGCACCAATAAGTAACATGGGGGTATTTTTACGATTCACCCAACCAGAGCCTTACAAGCAGCTCTGACTACTCAAATACACCTGATTAAATGAGATCTATTATGCCGTTAGTCATACCCCCGCAGGGCAGGTATGCCTTTAGCCCATTACGTTGTCAGTCCGTTTACCAAACCGTTCCTGCTTCTAACAAACAGCGTTTCAATAGCCATCGGTCTATTGTTCCCGACCTGAATGGAAGCGATTTTAGGGCTTTTGCCAGGCACCTGTTTTATGAGTCCATCGCAGCTACCAGCGTCGAATCCAGGGGTCATAACGTCAACCCGTTTCACTCCTGTTGACTTATGCCAGATGTACCGTTTTGCTATGAGTTTGGGATTGAAACGGAGATCGATGCAAATGACGAAATTCAGATAACGAGAGCCGTCATTGACCTTCGGCAGATAGCAGTTTTCACAGATGTAAAAAACATTGCTGGCCCCTACAATAAAGTCTATAAAAGCATCACTCACATAACCTTAAAATCGGGACAGCACTTCGCAATTTATTATCCCTATTCCGATTTTCTAAAGCTTTATTGTACGGTAATGCACACCGATGTTCAATCGCTGCCGTATCCTGAATGAAGCGTTGCCCGCCAGTAAACCTGGCGGGCTTTTTTTAGTTTTGTTCTTTATAGACCTTATTCCTAATGGCACAGTTTATTGAGTTTACCACATCCGACAACCAGAAAGTACTCGTCCATGTCGATGCGATTCGTTCCGTCATTCCAATCGGTGGTGGCAACCAGGCCTACATCTTTACATCGGGCGTAAAAGAAGGCGGTTATCAGGTTAATCATCCCTATACATCGATTAAAAATGCATTGGCCGAAATTACTCAAATGGGTATTTATGAATTTGCACCTCCTGCCAATAAAAACAACTGAGCCTGGTCCAGCCCTTTTTCGGAATTGGTTATAAAAGCCCGGCTGATGCGGTAATTATCTCGTTTATAAGCCACTACGTACGATCTAGGTAAACCTCCTTCGGGTCTGCCTTTCGGGGTTCGGCCCCATTGCGCCTGAACGAGTGCGCAATTATTGGATAACGAAGTGTTTTAAGGCGTGCGTGCGTATGGATGTATTACTGAAAGTGGAATCAATTCTGCGTATATTTGTAGAAATTAGATCTGTCTGACTGAGGCAGCAGACAGGTTGTCCATACGGTAGAAATAGCCAGGATTAGCCTTTTTTGGTTAGCCAAACGGGAAATCCTAACATTTGTTAAATTATTGGCATAAAAACTGGCGATTGCCAAATCATTCGTTATTTTGTATAGTTTACTTTAAAAAAGCACTGAATGTTGGCCTTTTTACCTCCGATTGGCTATTCTAATCATCCGTCAGGATTCAGGGTTTATCTAAAGCATGAGGCAATCGGTAAAATATCTTGTTCTGGGAATTAGCCTGCTCCTGTTATCAGGCCTTTTTACAACTACTTTTGCACAAGGTCAGGATCGGCAGATAACCTTTACGGGCTTTCTGACCGGGGGCAAAAGTAATGAGCCACTTCCGGGGGCATATATCTATATTCCAAAAGCAGGTCGTGGCGTCCTATCGGCTTCCAATGGCTACTTTGCCCTGCCGGTTTTTCCGGGCGATAGTATTATTTTTAGCTATGTCGGTTTCAAGACCCAGTATCATATTATTCCAACCCGCCTTACCGATCTGACCTATTCGGCTGTTGTAGCCCTTCAGGAGGATGTAAAAACCCTGGCTGAGGTAAAAGTGTATCCCTACCCTACCGAAGAGTTATTTAAAGAGGCTTTCGTAAATCTAAAATTACCGGACGAAAAGGAACGCGAAAACCTGGCTCGAAATACCAGCCCGGAAGCCATTATGCGTCAGGCTGCCACCATGCCAATGGGCGCTCTGGCCAACCACCAGAATTTTGTTAACCAGCAGTTTTTCGGGCGTGAATCGGTATTAGGCCGAAGCCAGGCCACCACCTTCTCGTTTACAAACCCTTTTGCCTGGGCTAACTTTATTCGCTCCGTAAAACGTGGTGATTTCAAGAATAAAGAATGGCAAAGCGAAATCAACAAAGCCCCCCGCGAAAACGTATCGAGAAAAGATATCCTTCAGAATAACTAGCCGTTCTGCCTTTCGGTAACAATAATTTCACATTACAGCTACGCAAGGTCGCTTATCTTTATGGGTTAATCTAATCCATAAAGGATGCGTTTATCCTCATCAATTCGCAACAGTTGGCTTTGTGTTTATTCAACGTATGGGCTTGCGTTGCTGTTTTTTTGCTCCATTGTTCCTTCCTTCGCACAAACCCTTTCGACAACGGAACGGCTTTCGCGTCAGTATCCCGACTCGGCATATCGTGTCATCAAAAGCATGCTCGACAAAGCCATTGCTACGAATGATGCGTTAACCGAAGGCGATTGTCTGCAACAAATCGGGTTGCTTTTCTACCATCAGGGCAACTATCCGCAGGCAATCAGTTATCTGCTCAACGCACAAAAGCGGTTTCGCGAAGTTCAGGATAACGACCGTTTAGCCCGCAATCGTAACGAACTGGGTACGGTCTACTATTACAATGAACAAGCCGAACGAGGGTTGGCTCAGTTTACCGAAGCACTGGCTTACTACCAAAAGACTCGTAATAACCAGGGCCTGGCCCGTACCTATGCCAACATTGGCCATATCTACGAAAAGCGGAAGGATCTCGACGAGGCTTACCGTTATCAGAAACTGGCCCTCGCAAAGGCCAAAACCTCAAAAAATACGACAGATTTGTCGACGGTTTACGAAAACCTGGGCAGCATTTTCGAAGATAAAGCGGAGTACGATTCATCGCTGTATTACTATCAGAACGCCCTACTGCTTAGCCAGCAAAACCACGATGAAATTGGTCAGATCGAGATCATTAACAACCTGGGCGATATCTTTCGAAAAACAGGGCGCTACGCACGTGGACTGGCTTTTTCGCGCCAGGCGATGAATCTGGCCCGGCAGAAAGGCGAACGTTACCAACTCAGTAGTGCCTATCGCGATATTGCCAAAACATATTTATTGATGCACCAGCTCGACAGTGCCTACCACTATATCGAAATAAGCCGCGATCTGGTCGATGAGATTTACGCAGCTGAAAACAATCGGCAAATCACCTTACTCCAGACCCTGTATGACGTTGAACGTAAAGACAGCGAGATTGCCCAGCTCAATGCTCAGAAGCAAATCGATGTCATTGCTATTTCGGCAACCGCTGTGGTTCTGCTCCTGATTGGCATATTGGCTGCGGTGATTATCAGCCGTCAGCGATTAAAGATTCGAAATGAGCAGGCATTAAATCAGCAGAATCAACAGATTTTTCAGACACAAAATCAACTGATGCAGGTTGCACTGAAAAATAAGCAGTTAGAAGAAGAAAATCTGAAAAGCCAGCTTGAACTAAAAAGTAAGGAGCTAACTACGCACACGCTCCAGATTATTCAGAAAAACCAGGTGCTGGAAGAACTACGAAACGACCTGACCACCATTCTGAAAGACGACAAACGAGACCAGAAAAAACAACTCCGGCAACTGGTCCAAAAAATTAGCCTGAATTTTAGTCAGGATAAATACTGGGCCGATTTTCGGGCCATTTTCGAACAGGTCCATCCGCATTTCTTCCGCGACCTTACCCAGCAATTTCCCGACCTGACGGCTACGGACCTCCGCCTGATTGCGTTGCTTAAAATGAACATCAACTCGGCCGATGTAGCTACTCTGCTGGGTATCTCACCCGACAGCCTGCGCGTTTCCCGCTATCGGCTTCGAAAAAAACTGGGGCTTCTCGAGGGCGAATCGCTGTCAGCCTATATTCAGCGTTTTGCTCCCGATTCGGCGACAAATCTATCCGCAGAAAACGTTTAGCCAATTTAATCAGGCTTCAGGCTGGGTAGTAGAAATTGCACGTATCCGCGATCTTCACAATTAGGAAACAGTTTCGTAACAATAAGATAATGGCCATTCCCCTACAGGCTAAACAACTAACAAACAACGCCTTATGTCAACAATATTGAGGCTGTTGCTTTTCTGCTAACGCTCTTTGCTGCCTTGTTGCCTTTTTGTTCACGGCCAATAGTTGCCTGTCTCTAACGGTATGCCACACCTTTGCTGTGCCATTCGTTCTCGTTTCCCGACAACAGCAATAAGGCATTGATTATAGACAAGGCATCTGTCCGGCATGAAGCACATACTACTCATCATTGTTTGTCTACTGGTTAGCTTTCAGGCCTCCGCAGGCACCATCAAAGGACGAGCGACCGACGCCCTTACCGGCCAGCCAGTTATTGGAGCTACTTTACTCATTGAAAATACGAAGCTACATGGCGTTTCGGGCCTGGATGGCTCATATACCATCAAAAACGTTCCGGCAGGAACCCATAAACTACGGATCAGCTATGTTTCCTATCGGACTATAACCCGCGATGTGGTTGTAGAGAGCATCGAGCATGTGCTTACGCTGGATTTGACGCTTGAAACCGAAAATGACCGGCAAATTACCGAAGTAACTGTTCGGGCCAAACGCGATGGCTCCAGCGACCGAACAGCCCGCGATCTTGAACGGAATGCGTTGCAGGTAACCAATATCGTCTCGGGTCGTTCCATAGAATTATCGCCCGATCTTACCGTAGCCAACGTCATCCAGCGGGTATCGGGCATATCCATCGAGCGCAATAGCAATGGCGACGGTCAGTATGCCATTCTGCGGGGAATGGACAAGCGCTACAACTACACGCTCGTCAATGGGGTGAAAATTCCAAGCCCCGACAACCGCTATCGGTATGTTCCGCTTGATATTTTCCCGTCGGAATTACTCGACCGGCTGGAAGTTTATAAAACACTGACGCCCAGTATGGAAGGCGATGCTGTGGGCGGTGCCATTAACATGGTGATGCGCGATGCGCCCGACCGGCTAACCGTTCTGGCAAATCTGTCGACTGGCTTCAGCGAGCTTTTTTTCAACCGCCCCTTCGTCAGTTTCAATACAAAAAATATTGCCTTTCAATCGCCCTACGAACAGTTTGGCAATCAATATTCGGCTAAACCAGCCGATTTCAATAAGGCCTCCAGCACCTATAGTCGCCACAATCCACCACCCAACTTACTCGGCAGCTTTGCCATTGGAAATCGTTTTCTGAACCAGCGTTTGGGAATTATGCTGGCCGGAAGTTTCCAGAATACGTTTCGGGGCAGCAATAGCCTGTTTTTCAACGGCGATGTCGTTGATACGCTACGCGGCATCTCAGTGCTGGACATTGAGGGAGTAGAATAGGAAAAAGCGAGGGCAAATGCTTGTTTTGTAGCGTGACCAACTTAACAAGATTCCACTCCTCGCTTTTGGACAAAGCTAAGGATTTTGGCCAGGATCTCTCACCGACTCTGCTGAAAAATCTCATCGCCATCGGCTGCGCCATCCTCATCAAGGAGACCGTCAACCTTAACAAGCTTAAGAACCACATGGGGCTACTACTAGGTAATCAGCACACCCAGACGGATTCGCACTATCGCCGACTTACCCGCTTCTTTGACCATCCAGTGGCCCAGCGGAGGCTGTGGAAGTGGCTGCTGGTGTGGATCTTAGGCTATATCAAACGCTGGGATGGCCGCTCCATGAGCCTTTACCTAACGTTGGATGCTACCAGTTGGCAGCTAGGTAAACAACCTATTCAGTTGTTGGTTTTGTCTCTGGTCTATCGGCAGGTGAGCCTGCCTTTATTCTGGATGGATTTGGCCAGGAAAGGTCATTCTTCTCAGCAGCAGCGCAAACGCTTGCTCCAGCAAGCCATGAAGCTCTACCCCGTGAAGGGCTTCTGCCTGTTAGGGGATCGTGAGTACGGGGGTAAAGCCTGGTTGCAGTTTCTAACCCAGAGTGGCCTCAACTTTATTATCCGTTTACCCAAAGATTCTTATAAAGAGGCTATTAGCGCCGGGGGCAAGGCCTACAGTGCTTTGCTCAAGCGAGCTTTAAGGGGCCGCACCGTCAGCCAGTGGTTTACCCTGGAGGGCCACCGCTACCAGTTTGTAGCTCGGTCTCATCAGGATGGCGCCCAAAGTGCGGACCCTTTGGTGCTCTTGATCAGTAATCTAAGCTGGTCCAAACACGTCGTTGTTGAGCGCTACCGCATCCGCTGGACCACGGAGTGTCTGTTCAAGCATTTGAAGAGCAATGGGTTCCATGTAGAAGAGCTGGGCGTTCAGCACTGGGCTAAAATTAGGCTGTTAGTGGTCATTATCGTCGTGTTATACGTGATCTGTGTCGCTGAAGGCTTTCGGCAGTATCATCGGCTTCGTCCGAAAAAGAAGGAATTGGGCAACTTTCAGCCACGGGAGTCGGTGTTCCGCAAGGGTTATTCAGGCGTGGTTAATCAGCTTAGCTCGATTGAACATTTCTTAGATTGGTTGATGAAGCAGTTAAGTAAGCCGCTGAAGATTCCTATCCGCATCTTTTTCTTCAATGTCCAGCACTGAGACGCGGCATTACACTCACGAAAATGAGCGAACGACAGTATTCCGAACAGCAAACCCGTTATGGACTCCACGCCAAGCTCGATTTTCGGCTCAATGAACTCAACAAAATTCAATGGTATAATGCATTCATAAACCTGACTAACGCGCAGATTCGGGATACGAAATCGACGGAGTTAGGCATCGGCGGATTCAACCCCGTCCTGGGCAATGCAACACTTGGCTACGAAACCCGGTCGAGGCTCACGCAACAGCGAATCTACAACAGCACCTTGCAGGGAACGCATCAGTTAACCGATCATTTCGGACTAAACTGGTCGGCGGTTTACTCCAAAGCGACCAATGAAGTTCCCGATCAAACCTATATTCCGTTATTGGGTATTCGACAAAACTTTGTAGAAACCCGAACTACCGTTCAGGATGGTTCGCGTCGATGGGAACACAATTCCGATGCCGATGTGGCGGGCTACCTGAATCTTACGCTTAAAACAAATCTGGCCGGCATAGCTGTCGAATGGATGGCCGGTGGGCTCTATCGGGATAAGCAACGCACTAATTTTTATAATAACTACCAGCTACGACCCGCTAATCTGTTTGCTCAGTATGGCGTCGATTTTACAGACTACAGCCAAATAAGCTGGACAATCCAGAATCCACTTGGGTCGGTAGCAACTGCGCTTAACTACGACGCCAGTGAGAAAACCTCATCCGGCTATCTGCAATTTCGAACAACCGACCATCCGCTGGAGGTAACAGGTGGTGTGCGGGTGGAGCATACCGATCAGGGATATGCCATGAAATTTCCCATTGGCGAAGATAATCCAACCGGAAGCCAGGTATACACCGACATTTTGCCGAGCCTCAATCTACGCTACAGATTGCACGACAAGACCAATCTGCGCGCTTCTTACTTCCGATCGCTAAACCGGCCTGGCTTCTTTGAGATTGTTCCGTACCGGATCGTTTACGAAGAATATCAGGAGCGGGGTAATCCAAAACTCAAACGGGCACTAGCCGATAACATCGATCTGCGTTACGAATACTTCCCTCGGTCGCTAGAGCAATTTATGGTAGGAGTCTTCTACAAATACCTGAAAGACCCCATTGAATACACCTTACAACGCGACGCCATCCGGGGGCAGGACATTTACTACTCGCCGGGCAATTTCGGTAATGCGACCAACTATGGTCTGGAACTCGACGCCATCAAATATTTCCGGCAATTTGGCATTAAAGCAAACTATACCTATACACATTCACGAATTACTACGCCAAAATCCAGGCGAATCCGCAACGCACAGGGCGATCTGGAAACAATTTCGGTGAACCAGACCCGTCCACTTTACGGCCAGTCGGCCCACGTAGCCAATCTGTCGTTTCTCTACAAAGACAGTCAGCATGGTTGGGATGGCCAGTTGGCGGCCAGCTATACCGGCGATCGCATCAATACCGTATCGCAGTTTGCCGATAATGACTACTACCAGAAAGGATTCGTTCAGATGGATGCTTCGGCAGAAAAACGACTTGGCCACGGATTCATCGCATTTGCCAAAGCCAATAATCTGCTCAATACCCCGATGGAAATCTACGTACGCAGCGTAAACAGCAGCAATGCCGAAGTACCCAACCAGGATGTATCGGGCAAAACCCTGATCCGACGCGATTTCTACCAGCGTTCCTACGTGCTCGGCATTCGTTACAAACTGTAAGAAGCTTCGCTTTGGCCCACACAGGCTTTTTTTGAGCATTAGCTCAACCCGTTTCCAACACGAACGGCAATTCGCAATAACAATCACTTATTCATGGGCACAACTGCCTCAGGCCATGAATAAGTCAAACAAAACACCCCTTTGGGGGCTTGAGGCTACTCAATAATCATGAAACATGCATTTATTCTGGCAGCTTTATCGGCTGCCCTGCTGACAGGCTGTTCGAAAAGCGACGACAGCAATTCAACTGTTACACCTACGCCGGTTGTAAAAGAAGCCGTATCGGGCGAAGTGTCGGGAGTTTGGGAGAAAGGGAGTACCTATAAAATCACCGGGCACCTACAGATTTCGGAAGGTCAGTCATTAACCATTCAGGAAGGCGTAACGATTGTTTTCAGCGATTCTACCGTAAAACCAGAACTCATTATCAAAGGGAATTTATACAGTTTCGGTACGGCTGCCAACCCAGTAAAATTTACGGTTCCCGATGAGTGGAAAACAACGCAGAATCAATGGGGGGCACTTTGGGGTGGTCTGATTGCAGGGCCGACCAGTGCCGAAATTGTTCTGGATAATACCATTCTTGAGTACGGCGGGGCCGTTACGACCGAAAGCTCGCCATCCGTAAAAGCGGGCTTATACAAAGCAGAAGCGGGCGACCATGTCCCGGCTCTTTATTACTCGAACACAAATGGCAAACTGGTCATCGTGAATAGTCAGCTTCATAACCAGAACGAAGACGGCTTCTACATCGAGGGCGGTAAAGTATTGATTGCCAATAATAAAATCTATACGCAGGGCATTTCGGGTGGCGACGCCATTAACATTAAATCGGGTGTTCAGGCCGATGTAGCGTTCAACCTTGTCTATAGCCCGAATACGAATGCGCTGAAATTATCGAATTCTGGCGACCGTTCACCCCAGGCGTACGTAGTTGCCTATAACAACACGATTGTCAACGCAGGCTGGCGTCGGCCCACCATTAAAGGCGGATCGATCTGGGTAGAAGCAGGCGTTCGGGCCGACCTCTACAATAACCTGCTGGCCAACGACCGGTTCGGCGTAAAACGCGACCCCAAAAATCCGGAAGATAGCCGGACTAAAGTCAGTAACAATTTGTATTATGGCTATACGCAGGATGGCGTAACGGGTTTTCAGCCATCCACCGAAATTCTATCAGGAACCAACGATATCATTAGTAAGACCGTTGGTGACAACGATCCAAAGTTTGTTAACTACCCACTAAATACCGACTCCAGGAATGCGGTCTTCAACACCGCCTGGGATTTTCACCTGCAAAGCGGTTCGCCAGCTTTGGGGAAAGGGACAACGAGCTTTACCCGGCAATATGCCGATGGTATTACGGTTGGCGGAAAACTTTATCAATCACCGGCACCCGCGTCTTACATCGGCGCTCTCGGGTCAAATTGACCGATTCATTTCAAGGAACTAAGGCAAAGGCTGAACTAGCAATCATGTTTATACGAGTTCAGCCTTTACCCTGATTCGGCCTCAAATCATTCGTAAAAAGCATGAAAACCAGTTTGCCTAAAAGTCAGCGATTTGCGTATGCGCTGGCTTTTATTCTCACCGGCCTGTTGTTGCTAACCGCCTGCCAGCATCCGGCCGCGCAGTCTACGCAATCCGAAACGGGTCGGCCATCCGTTGTTCAGCCCATTTTTATCACCGATACGGTTCGGCACGACACCGACGATCCCGCCATCTGGATCAACCCGAAAGACCCCACGAAAAGCCTGATTATCGGAACCGACAAGGATACCGACGGCGCCTTATATGTATTTGATTTACAAGGAAAAGTAATTTCCGATAAAGTTGTTCGCCCACTCAATCGCCCAAACAATGTTGATATTGTGTATGGGTTGAGCCTAAACGGTCAGCCAACTGATGTAGCGGTTGTAACGGAGCGCGGAACGTCTCGCATTCGCACCTTTCGGCTACCGGATATGAAGCCGCTCGACCAGCAGAATCTGGATGTGTTTGAGGGCGAAACAAACCGGCTGCCAATGGGTATTGCGCTTTATAAACGCTCAACGGATGGTAGCATCTTTGCCATTGTTGGCCGCAAGGAAGGCCCAACCGAGGGCTATTTGTGGCAATACCGACTGGAAGATGACGGTACGGGGCACATCAGAGCCACCTGTGTGCGCAAATTTGGAATCTGGAGCGGCAAAAAGGAAATTGAATCCATTGCCGTCGATAACGAACTCGGCTACGTGTATTATTCCGACGAAGGTGTTGGCGTTCGCAAATACTACGCCGATCCTGAACGGGGAAATGCCGAACTGGCTTTGTTTGCCCGCACAGGGTTTGCCGACGATCACGAAGGCATTTCGATTTATAAAACGGGGCCTAAAACCGGCTATTTACTGGTTTCGGATCAGGGAGCCAACCAGTTCCAGATTTTCCGACGCGAAGGTGAATCAGGCCACCCAAATGAGCATAAACTTCTGAAAGTCGTAAAAGTAGCCGCCCAGATCAGTGATGGTTCCGACGTTACCAGTGTAGCGCTGGGCAAGCAGTTTCCGCATGGCCTCTTTGTGGCTATGTCGGAAGGAAAAACATTTCACTACTACCGCTGGGAAGATATTGCTGGCAACGAACTAAAGTATGTTGGGCGCAGTAAACATAGCCCACCCCCATGCGCAATAGAGTTAGCACGATTTACGATATTGACGATGGCTTAATCGAAATCAGTATGGCAGTCGCTATTCCATTTGCCACTCGTCAACAAATCGCTCAGATGCGAGATCAAGGCAAACTCTACCGTCAAATCAGCCAAGAACTGGGCGTGAGTTACGACGCCGTTCGGCGCATTTGTAAACGTCAAGCCCAGCAAGGGGAAGAAGGACTAGTACCCCACTACAAGCAATGTGGTACCAAAGGCATCCGATTGGCTGCTTTTTATCATCGAGTTAGTCTGTGGTTGAAGCGGGCACATCCACTCTGGGGCGCTCCTTACATTCGCTTGCAACTCGATGCACGTTATGCCATGGGACGTTTGCCTTCAATTCGTACACTCCAACTCTGGTTCAAGGCGGCTAACCTGACTAAGCCACGCCCCCAATTGCTTAACACACCCAAAGTGTGGGCGGAGTATCCTCATCAAGTCTGGCAGGTTGATGCCAAAGAACACCAACGCACCCTCGATGGTACTAAAGTGTGCTGGTTAACGGTCGTCGACGAAAAGAGCGGAGCGGTGTTAGCCGCCCCGGTTTTCCCCCTATGGCCGAATCGGTCAAGTACCCTTAGAGACCATCTGTGAACAATTACAGCTAGTTTTCCGACAATGGGGGTTGCCTCAAGCCATTAAGATTGATAATGGTCGGCCATTTGGTGACCCAAAGCGGTTACAGATTCCGCTGCTTCCGCTTTGGTTGGTGGGGTATGGTATTAAGCCGATCTGGAACCGGGCCGCTCGGCCCACGGATAACGCCAAGGTAGAACGTGCCCAAGCCACAACCGCTAATTGGTCTGATTTAGCTACCTGCTCCGACATCGAGGATCTTCGCCGGAAGTTAGCTCAGGTTATTTTAACCCAGCGCGAACGCTATCCAGTTCGACGATTGAATGAGCAGACTCGTCAACAGGCTTACCCTGCCATCGATACCCCGCTACGTCTCTTTGAGGTTAGTAATTTCGATTATCAACAGGTCTTGGCCTTTCTCCAATCACGATGCTGGCATCGGAAGGTGAGCAAGATTGCCGTCATCTCCTTCTATTATCAACGGTGGTTTGTGAGCCGGTCCGTCGCGGATCAGTGGGTGAGTATTCGTTTAGATGCTAGCAGCAATGAATGGGTAATTTTTAAGGACACTGGTGAATTCATCAAATCCTTTCCCAATACGGTCATTACTCAGGAAGCCTTATTAAAGCTACCCACGAGCCAAACGAATTCGGATGAATTGTGCTAACTCTATTGCGCATGGGGGTGGGCTATGTTTACTGCGCCCAACAAGTAATGGTTGGCAGCCGGTAAGCGGCTTTACGCGGCTGGCTGCCATTTTTCTAACACCAGATCCTTCCCATCGAAAACAGCGTAGGTTTTAGCCGAAACCCACTCCCCCAGATTAACATACCGGCTATGGTCGTTGACGGCCAGGTCGAGCGGCAGATGACGATGGCCAAAAACGTAATAATCGTGGTGGGTTTTTGCCTCTACCTCCCGGCAATACTGCATCAGCCATTCGCGGTCTTCTCCCAGAAAATGCTCCTCCCCTTTCTCCTGATTACCGATCCGGCTCCGTCGCGACCAGGCCTGGGCAATACCAATGCCTAAATCGGGATGAATATAGCGGAACAATCGTCGGGCCAGTTGGCTTTCGAAGACTCGCTTTAGTTTTTTGTATGTATAATCGCCAGGGCCCAGACCATCGCCGTGACCAATCAGAAAGCGTTTTCCCGCCAGCTCATACACACGGGGTTGCCGATAGACCGGAATACCCATCTCCTGCGTAAAATAACTGTCCATCCACATATCATGATTGCCCGTAAAAAGAATGATCCGCATCCCTGCATCGGTCAACTCTGCCAGTTTTCCCTGCAGACGGATAAAGCCTTTGGGGATGCTGCGTTTATATTCGAACCAGAAGTCGAACACATCGCCAACCAGAAAAATGACATCAGCATCTTTCCGAATCGTATCGAGCCAGGCAACAATGACCCGTTCGCGAGTGAGACTTTGTTCGGGAGTTGGCGTACCCAGATGAAAATCAGAAGCAAAATAAGCCTTTCGGCCAGACGCAAGCGGAATGGTTTCGATGATGGACATGAATACGATAATTCACCGGCAAAACTACAGAATGAATGCTGTTTCGCATGGACTTCCTGCACATTGTCGAAAAAAGTCGGTTATTGATTAACGAATTCTGGTATGCGCCCACTGGTTAAACTATCATTAACTGTGGGCGATGTTCGGATGCATTTGGTCAAAATGCGACCGAACGATTGACTTGGTATCTCAGAAAACGCTAATTTTGGCTTTTCTCAAAATAACTCATGAAAATCAAATCACTGATACTGGCTTTACCTGTACTGTGTTTCGCTTGCGGTACTGCTACTGACACTTCCGATCCTGCCTATCAGGATGGAGCTAGCCCTATTCTGGCAAAACGGGTTACTGGCGTTCAGATGCTCACGAGCAACGCCATATACGACAATCCCTGCGACATTTTAGGGGAAGAGTTTGTCCGCCACACCTTTAGTCTGGATGAGAAAGCGGAGTTAAATGAAATTGCCGAACACGATGGCTGCGCATTCGAGTGGGCAGGGAACAAAGTGCTCGTTTCGTTCAACGGCAGAAAGCCTTACCGCTCTATTTATATTGCAACAGACACGTTCGACAAACTTTATCAGGGAAAAGAAGCTGAAGAAGAAATGCCGGATGTTAAAACCGATACAGGCGAAGAGGCTACCGCGGCTGACACTCCTCCGGTTACCGATACTACCGAACATGCGCCTGCTCAGTCGCATCCATCGCCAGGTCTGACAGAGGCCACTAGGCCCCACATGAAGCCAACTGTTAGTCAGGGATCGTATGAAGCCGTTCCGGGTCTTGGCGACAAAGCCGTGTGGAACCCTACTACTGGTGCTATGCACGTTTTGTACATAAATCACATCATTAACGTAACGGTCGAAACGAAAGGAAAGGCAGAAGTTCGTAAGGAACAGGCACAAAGTATGGCCGAAGTTCTTATCGAAAAGATTGCCGAAGACGAATATACCCGTCGCCTGTAAGTAATCTATACACACAAAACCGGTGCGGGTCGTAATTGGGCACAATTCCCTTACGACCCGCACCGGTTTTACGTTATTCGTTAAGGCCCAGTTCCCGTTTTACGGCCGAGTAATCTGCCCAGTCGACATTTCTGGCCGCTCCTTTTGGCACTACAACCCACCGAAATTCGCCACAGACCGGTTGCCCGGCATCCTGCTGAAAACTAACAATACCCTTATCATTCATCGCATAATAGGTGAACGTAATCCGGTGGTTATTCACCATAACGGGTAATGGATAAACCTCATCTTCAGGTGAAGCCCGAAAAAATGCAACCACCAGCCCATCTTCAACCACCGAATTTGTAACGGCACTATCAATAAAGCCCGCAACGTTCATATCCGGTACTTTCCGATTAGTGGTCCAGGTATTGGATTCAATCATTACCCAGTCTGATACGGTTACCGATTGGTTTGTAGCTACGGTTTGGCTAGGCATCACGATTTCGGTCGATGATTCACAGGCACTCAAACTTAAGAGGCTTCCCAACACCAATAGGGCCACAACCCAATTCGCTCGCACTACTATCATAGTCAGCTTTTTCAGTCCAACGATTCAGCAACCGAAAATATTTTGTCTTGCTGGGCTTCAGGGATCTGATTATGGGTGGTTATAGTTGTGGCACGGTTCAGAACCGTGCCACAACTATAACTCTGTAAACAAACAAAAAGTCAATCCATTAGTAATTTACGGCAAGCGGAATCTGCTCAAAAACGACACCAGGGCGCTCCTGGTCAGACTGACCCTCATTTTTGAATGCTTTTCGAGGACGAATATTCAGTGTCTGGAACAGTTGCAGATCGGCATCTTCAGCGGGGTTTGGCGTGGTTAGCAGTTTATCCCCTGCGAAAATCGAGTTAGCACCAGCCAGAAAACAAAGAGCCTGCTCTTCGGTAGTCATCCGAACCCGGCCAGCCGACAGGCGTACCATCGCTTTCGGCATGATAATTCGGGCCGTAGCAATCATCCGAACCATTTCCCAAACCGATACCCGTGGTTGTTCTTCCAGCGGGGTTCCTTCTACCGGTACCAGCGCATTGACCGGGACCGACTCAGGGTGTTCAGGAAGCGTAGCCAGTGTGTGCAGCATACCAATCCGATCCTGATCCGATTCACCCATGCCGATAATGCCGCCCGAACAGACTGAAATCCCAGCTTTTCGAGCATGGCCAATGGTATCCAGCCGATCGTCGTACGTACGCGTAGTAATAATGTCGCCGTAAAACTCTTCGCTGGTATCGAGGTTGTGGTTATAGGCATACAGACCCGCATTTTTCAGTTTCTCGGCCTGACTTTCGGTCAACATACCGAGCGTACAGCATACTTCCAGCCCCATTTCGTTGACTCCGTGAACCATTTCGAGAACTTTGTCGAAATCACGATTGTCGCGTACTTCGCGCCAGGCAGCTCCCATGCAAAAGCGTGTACTGCCCGTATCTTTAGCCCGCTGTGCCGCTTCCAACACCTCGTCGACCTCCATAAGCTTATGCACTTTCACGTTGGTATGATAGCGGGCAGCCTGCGGACAATAAGCGCAATCTTCAGGGCATCCTCCTGTTTTAACCGACAGCAGGGTGCAAACCTGCACTTCCTGCGGATCGTGGTGCTGGCGATGTACAGTAGCAGCCCGGTATATCAGATCCAGTACGGGCGAATTATATATCTCGGTGATTTCGGCACGAGTCCAGTCAGTACGAAGAGCAGTCATATATGTAAAAATCATAAAAAGTCGTTAGTCAAAAGTAATGCATGAGATCAAGACCGACAAACCGGATCAGCTATTGACTTCCTCAAACTCGACGGCCCGCCGGAGACTAAAATACACAAAGACATACTCGTTAGGTACGCTGGCCGACAACTTATAAAATCAGCACAAGTGTTCCTCCAATTATTAGAGCCGCTCCTATTGCAGCTTTCCAGGTCAGTGTTTCACCCAATAGAACTACGGAAAGGAGTATAGCAAGGGCCACGCTAAGCTTATCGACGGCAGCCACTTGCGAAACCTTACCCAGTTGAAGCGCTTTGAAATAAAAAATCCAGGAAAATCCAGTTGCCAGCCCCGAACAAATCAAAAATGTCCAGTTTTTCTGGTTAAGAGCAGGCAACGTGTCGATACCGCCACGCCAAAACACCACTCCCCAGGCCACCAGCAAAATAACCACCGTTCGAATGGCGGTAGCTAAATCGCTATTGACCCCTTTGATCCCTATTTTCGCCAGAATTGCCGTCAGCGCAGCAAATAAGGCCGAAATTAATGCGTATACCCACCACATCATTAGCTATGCATCTCCGTTTATGCGTTATATATTTTTTGCTGGAGAGTCGACCTGTCAAACTAAAACTGAATATTCTGAAAAGAGCCGTTTTCCTCAGAACCACCTGGCAACTGGTTGCCTTTAATTTTCCTCACTTATCGATTTACTTTTTCTTACTTTGGCTCCGTTCAGACTTCCAAACTTATAACTGAGGGTTAGCCGAACACTGGAGTTATAAATATATTGTCGGAAATCCTGGTTAAACTGCGCAGAGTTCAATATGGATGTAAAGCGCATACCATGAGTCAGAAAATTTTCTGCTACAAAGCCTACACTTCCGCGTTTATTGGTAAAGCTTTTCCGAGCACCCAATGAATATTGAGCAAATCCGATTCGGTAGCCCTGCAGAGCGATGTCTTTGCCACGGTAACCCATATTCGCCTGCACAATCCAGCCTTTGTCCAATTGCAGTTGCGTGTCGAGTCGACCGCCCCAGCGGAATCCCTGATTACTGATCATGGCAGACACCCCGTTGATGTCCAGTGCCATTCCCTGAATAAAACGGTACATGATATCAATATTTGTATTGACACTCCAGCGGGGCAAAATAGTAAACGTTGCAAAAAGGTTAGTGCCATAGTTATATTCTTTCCCCAGGTTAGTAACCCGCGTCACAACGGCCCCCGCCAGCGTATCGGAACGTTGGCTAATGGATTGAATATCATCTCTATTGAGCCGGGTATAAAGCGAAAAATTCAAATATGTCTTCTTTAACTGGGTACTATAACCGATTTCGACCCTGTCAACCGTTTCCGGTTTAAGGTATGGATTACCCACTCTTATATTGAGCGGATTAGCCGTATTGAAGTTGGGGTTCAGATCATCAATAAACGGTCGGCGAATACGGCGGGTGTAGCCTAATTTCAGGCTGGAACTCTCCCCAATTTTCTGGGCCAGATTGAGACTGGGGAGCAATCGCCCATAGTCTGGAATAGAAATCGGACCCGGCTCCCCTGTCGATGTATTACCCGTTCGGGCCTGAATGCTGGTATATTCATAACGTAGTCCTGGCTTGATAACCAGATTACTGCGCGTTGTCAGGGTTGTTGACAAGTAAGCTGCGGCAATATTCTGATTGTAATCGAGCAGGCCGGATGGACGATCTGGATTAGAAGTAAACTCCGTTGTGGGGCCTGCTAAAAAATAGCTGTAGTCGCTGGTAACTTTCCGAAAGGTATTTTTAGCGCCAAATTCCACTTGAAGCCGTTTATTGATATACGTTTGATAATCGGCCTGTAAAATAAATTCCTGGTTGGTGGCAAAGTTCAGGTTTTTCTGGCGGCTGCTGATCTGGCCAACGGTATCCAATAGATTCGCTTCAAAATTATTGGTCAGGTGGCTCTGACTATACTGTGTCGAAAAGCTTAATTCTTTCCGGGAATCGTCACCTGCACCGGGATATGTATGTAAATAATCAAGGTTGACATCAATCGAATTGGATAGGTTCTGGGTGTTAACATCTCGCTTATTGGGCAGCGTCGTACTTTCGTTGCCAAGACTACTTGTTGTTTGATGTTGATCCTGGCTTAGATTTCGGATACCCAACCGAACTCCGCCGGTTAACGATTGATTCTTGGCCAGATCATAATCCAGGCCAAAGGCATATTGAGCAAAAGTCCCTTTATCAAAAGCATCGATGTGCTGACTGGTCCGAATCGGCGTGGCGCCCGATGCCAGAAACGTTGTCTGGTTCAAATCCGATGCAGATGGGTTGTAAATGACCCGGCCATTGCCATTCAGGTTAACCCCCAAGTTACCCTTTCGGAAGCTACCATTTAGCCCCAGCGTTGAATTACGATTGCCAGTACCACCGTCTACATCCAGGTGTAGACCCTGCAATGTATTTTTCTTGGTAATGATGTTGATAATTCCCCCGCTGCCTTCACCGTCATATTTAGCGGAAGGCGACGTAATTACTTCAACAGTTTTGATAAGGTCGGCTGGAATTTGCCGGAGTGCATCGGCCAGGTTGCCTGCCAGAATCGAAGACGGTTTGTTGTTGATCAGCACGCGCACGCTGGAGCTTCCCTGCAACGTGACATTGCCTGTCAAATCGACTGATAACATGGGGACCTTTTTCAGAATGTCGATGGCATCTCCGCCCTTGGCCGCTACATCACTATCTGCATTATAAATCAGACGATCTACTCTATCCTCTACCAATGCTTTTTTCCCGGCAACGGTCACCTCGTTTAGTGTGCGGGTACTGGCACTTAGTCGGATAACGCCCATATCTTTTACCTGTCCTTTAGCAATAACGACGTTATCGACAGTTTTGGCAGTATATCCTAAAAATGAGATAAGTAGTCGGTACGATCCCGCAGCTAACCGATTGAGTGTAAATTTACCTTTTTCATCGGCCACCGTCCCATCGATCAATTGACCAGTAAGGGCATCATACAACGCAACGTTTGCATACTCAACGGCTTTAGTCAACGTTGAATCTACGGCATAGCCCGTAATTTTAGCATTACCTTTTGGGAGAGCTTCTGAGGATGGTGAAGCAGGTCTGGCGGGGTCCGGTTGCGCCCCCTGTGCCTGAGCCAGTAATGGCCCTGCTAATAGTAAACAATACAATAGATAGAGAATAGAACGCATACAGATACTTAATTTTTCCCCGATTTATTGAACAAAGAGACAACCCATTCGAGCTATAACCCAACAAAAAAGGTCAGAAGCCCAAAATTTCCCGTCAAATCCCTGAATTTGCTTGCCGAACCATTTTACATCTTGTGGTCAGTTCCTCCAATTGTAGGTTACTCATGCCCCTCCATTAGGAAATGGCGAATAAAAGCCTCGAAATTCTTCTGCAAGACTCAGATATCGAACTTCTCCAGTTTGTTTCCTCGATATACATACACTTCATAGGAGCGCTGATGGAGACTGAATACTTCTTCCAGCACATATTTTTCTGCCCCCCTTGAAAGCGCCCTCACCTGAGCTTGTTTATCTGAAGGTAAATCGTTGAATACAATTGTATGTTCGAACTCAAACCCTTCGTCGTATTCGAATTCCAACGAGAATAATGTATTGCGCCATTGAAGCTGAGTAGTAGTACCATTTGCCAGTGGCGAGAAATCGAGTGCTACTGAATTTTTGGATATGACCTGTCCTGAAGCGTCAATAAATAGGCTTAACCCCGAAACAACCATAGCCGTGTACCCAATCTGTCGGAAGAACCGCTCGCTAAGTCGGGGCAGTAACCACGTCATCGCCCAGGACGAAGCCATGGCAGCTACGGCTACCAGCCCACCCACTGTTAACGCGCGGCTCGTCAGGAGGCCAAACGACGCATACAGTATCAACTTGATAGCATGGAGCACAATTTCATTGGCCGCTCTGGTAGCTACGATTTCTTCTTTTTTCAGGCCATAACGCAGATAAAAGCGGTTAAAGAGTAAACCTACCGCTCCTGTTAAACCCGATACAAATCCAGCCGCAGCCCCAATGAACGCCAGTACCCATTTAGGCATTGAAGGGGTTGTGTTTGCCCCGGCGGCCGGCCGAAAAATCTGGGGTAGATTCGCCATTAAGAATAAACCCATGAGCAGCTCCAGATACAACGGATTCAGATAGCTAAGTAACCGTGCTCCCAGCCAAACAGCAGGCAATGCCGCCGGTACGAACCAGACGACGATATCCCAGCGAATACGACTCCAAAACGCCAGGATTCGGGAAAAAGAACTGGACATGGTACCAATCGATAAGGCGGCTGGTACCTGAGCGCCGGGCAAGAGCGATCCCAGCATGGGTAGTAATAACAGCCCTGCTCCTCCGCCACAAACAGCACTTAATGAAAACGCGAACAAGGCAGAGATGACTACAAACAAATAAGGGAAGAACATAAGTTGAGTAATTCGAAGAAATGAGGAGCACAGGATCAGGTCAGGTATGTTGCCGCTGCCATTCCGACAGCACAATACCGACAAGGAGCCAGCAAGCACCTAACAGATACCCACCCAATACATCGCTCAAAAAATGCACACCTAAATAAATACGGCTGAAACCCACGGCCAGAATTAGAATAGCGGCCAATACACCAATCCGTACCGGATGATGGAGTCGATGACGGCCCCTCACCAGCCAGTATCCCAAAAGGCCGTACAAGGTCATCGCCGTGGCCGAGTGACCACTGGGAAAGGAATACCCCGTTTCTGGATAATAGGCTACCTGTTGCGGACGAGCTCGGCTAAACGTTCGTTTACCGAGCTGAACCGTGGTACCAACACCCGCCAGCATAACCCAAAGTATGATGATGTTCCGCTTTTTTTGCTGTCGGTATAGAAAAAAAGACCCGGCCAGCGTTAATCCTATAGTCATATAGAAAGAACCCAGCCAGGTAAGTGCATAAAGAATATGGCTGATTAGTGGGGTTCGGTTCCGAACGAGTCCCTGGGTAAACAGCGCGTCGATTTTGACCATCGGCTCCGATTTCACCAGGTTCTCCGCTATCTCGGACAATACCAGTACATTGCCTACTAGCAAACCCATCAGCACCGTCAGCGGAAGCCCCTGAAAATGATCGGTTGAAAGTCGACGGGCTACCCACTCAACTAACTTTGGGTAGTCACTAGCCCGCGATCCGCCATGTCGATATAAATACTGCCGAAGTTGCCTGGTTGTCATATCGCTACTGTACTCGCTAAGCGTGCGTTACAGCGACAAAGTAACAACAGCATTCTGAAGACACTCTGAAGTTTACCGTCAATCGGCTAAGGCCTATGGCTCTTCCTCAATAGTGGTTATTGACGAAAAACAGCCAGATTAGCACCTTTAGCCGTTGTTGAATCTGCCGCATAAACACTCCAGGTCCGGCACTGCGGGCGGCATTAGAAATGAGTTTTCGTTTACTGATCGGCCAATTATAGCTGACCGTAAAGCTCACTTCATACCAAACAACAAACGCATCAGTTTATAAGGCCGGATGACAAGCAGGTACAGAAAAATGCAAATGGCTAACGATGAAAAACTTACTACTAAAAATCCGTCGTAAACCCCAAGCTCCATTTGGGTAAGCACATAATACCCAACCATTACGATTACGGTCTGGTGCAGGATATAAAATGGATAAACAGCCTCATTTAGTTTGGGCAGAATGGGCTTTTCTCGCCATAACGGATTGGCATTCAGATAGCGGTAGCCATACCCAATTGTCATTAGTACCGAAAACCAGGTTAACCCAATGCTATTGAAACTGAAAAGCGTTCGGACTAACACCGTATCGTTGGCAGGGTCGAGCCCGAAAAAGGGCCTGGCTGCGTACAGTATGATCGTACAAACCAGGGTGCCCGCCAGAAAGTAACGACGCTGGTCGGCGATAGTCTGCCAGAAATTGCGACGACTGATCAGGATAAAACCAAGCCAGAACAGGATCAGATTTTTCATAAAATATGCCCAGTCGTTGATCAGCGCGTGGGTTTCATTCGGAAAAAAACCACCTAACACAACATCGTTGAGCAGCAGAAAACCAACCAGCCACATAGCCCCACCCGGTCGCGCAATTAGTTGGCCAATCCGATCAACAAACCGTTGCCCCTGCTTATTTTTCAGCCAGCGAAAAACAGGAATGCTGATTAACGAATACAAAAACAGATAGGCCACAAACCAAAGGTGGTGCCAGCTAAAAGCGCCCCCCGCACCCCCATCCTGATAAGGCTGAAAGTGAAACACATTGGGGTAGAATTCGCCGTAGCTCCCCGAAAAACGGCCGCGGAACAGCCACTCGAAATAAATTTGTGGCGGCACAACTACAAACATACCAAACACCAGCGGCACAAATAACCGCCGAACCCGCTCACCGGCATAAGCGCCATAAGAGCGTTTGCGCAATGCGAAATACGTTCCGGCTCCTGAAATGAAAAACAACAGGGGCATCCGCCACCGATGCAGCCACCGCATCACCAGTTCAAACTCGGGGCTGGTAGCTTTGCTTTGTACATGCCATCCCCACGAAACGTAGATCATACCGGTATGATAGAAGAGCAGGGTCAGTATGGCGATGACCCGCAACCAGTCGAGGTCGTAGCGCCGGAACGATATAGCCTCAACAGCCTTTGACTGCGCTCCCAACGAATCTGTTGTTTGTTGTTGTGTAGCAACCATCGATAATTTCTTTTTGTGATTGATGCCTCAAAATTCGGTTCCAAATGGCTTAAAAGGCTATTTTCCGATAATCATGAACTTCGTGCCGTTCGGCGCGAAGTTTAGCGCTACCCCGAGCGCATTGCCTATGGTAATCGATACGCCACTACATAATCTCCTAGTTTTGTGTTGAGCTTACCGTGTCCACCGGCCGCAATGACTACATACTGTTGCCCGTTGATCTGATAAGTCATTGGAGTGGCCTGGGCACTTACCGGCAGAGCTGCTTCCCAGAGCAGACTACCATCCTGCCGATTGAAAGCCCGCAAATGACCATCCAGGCTAGCCGCTACAAAGACAAGCCCGCCCGCCGTAACAACCGCTCCACCAAAATTCAGCGAACCCCATTGTTTTGCCTGTGGGTATTTCACGGGGTCCATCATATACCCCAACGGCACCTCCCAGGCCAGTGCGCTTTTTTGCAGATCGATTGCGACTAACGTTCCCCAGGGCGGAGGTGTCTGCATCAGAAAACCGCCTTCCCCTCCCTTAAACAGATAGCTACGTTTCAGCACATAGGGCGTTCCCGACTGCATCCCGGTTTCGGCCCGAAGCATCTCTTCATTGTTCTTGACCGATGCGGCCAACTGTTCTCTTGGCAAAATTCGTATGATAGCCGCCAGCCGGTTAACATTTGTAATGAGAAAGCCCGACTCTGGATCATAGCACATGCCTCCCCAGTGAATCCCCCCTACGTTGCCGGGTGTAATAACGCTCCCCTGCAAAGACGGTGGCGTAAATACGCCATCATAACGAAGTCCTTCTATCCGCTTCTGCGCAGCCGATTTATCGTCGGGCGTCATTCCCCACGTCTCCAGTTTCTGCAACCCCAGCAGCGGCAATGTTGCCGGAAACGGTTGTGTAGGCCAGGCTTCTTCGCCCGGAATGGTTGATTTAGGAACGGGGCGTTCGTCAACGGGCAATAGCGGCTTACCCGTTTCCCGATTTAAAATAAAAATATGGCCCATTTTAGTACCCACAGCCACCGCAGGAACCGGCTTTCCATTTTGCATAAATGTAAACAGGAGCGGCTGAGCAGCATTGTCGTAGTCCCATAAGTCATGGTGTACTGTCTGAAAATGCCAGACAACCTTACCCGTCGAAGCCCGAATGGCAACAATCGAGCTGGCGAACAGATTTTGCCCTAAGCGTTCGCCCCCGTAATAGTCGGGGCTAGGGCTGGTAGTGGGCACGAAAACCAGATCTCGCCCGGCATCGGCCGAAATCAGCGACCAGGCATTGGCCGCGCCCGTCCGATGCGCATCAGGACCTTGCCAGGTATCGAATCCAGGGTCTTTTTTCGAGCGCGGAATGGGGTCCCAACTCCATCGTAAAGCTCCAGTCAGGGCATCGTATGCCCGAACAACACCGCGCTCATTATTGAATCGCTGATTGTCGCCCATCGACGACCCTACCACAATGGTATTGCCAATAACGGCCGGTGGCGATGTAACACTAATGTTGCCGATTCCCTGTCGCAAGTCGACGCTTCCAGCTTTCCCAAACTCAGAAATCGGCTTGCCAGTAGCGGCATCGAGCGCAATCAGTCGACCATCCAGTGTGGCTACAAAGATCCGCTTACCGGTGGTTGACGAAGCTTGCTTATCGGTTGAGGCAGGCCAGACCGAAACACCTCTGGAAGTTATCTCTGATAAATCCTGACGCAGGTACACATCCGGGTCGTATTCCCATTTCTGTTTTCCTGAAGCAGCATCTATAGCAAACACGCGTGAGGTTGGTGTACTAAAAAAAAGCGTACCATCCACCATGATGGGCGTTGCTTCGAAAGCCGCTTTTTCGTGAGCGTAGGTCCCTTTGTAATGCTCCAGTTCACCCGTTCGAAACGTCCAGGCTACGGTTAGTTGTTTAACGTTAGTAGTATTGATCTGCTTCAGTGGGGAAAACCGCATTCCTCCGGCATCATTTCCGTAGGCAGGCCACTCGACAGAACCGGATGGCTGAGCCCCGGCCGATGAATAGAGCAGTATGATAAGCCCTGCAAGGATCGTGGTTCTAAGAAAATTCGGTAAACAATTCAGGAATGATGGCATAAGTGGGTCTGTATTGATTGACAGCCCAAAATTCGACCCTACAGCCCAAAAACCGCTATTTGCCGATAACCTCGAAGTTCATCCCGGTCGGCACGAAGTTTTCTGGCAAGCTAAACTGAGTCGAACGGTTGCTAACCTCTGCCCAATTACTTAGCAACTGTTAGTGCTTCCTTAAAAGCAGCTACAATCTGGTCGTTGGAACGGTTTAACAGACTATCGTTCACCATCAGTCTGGTCGTATTATCGACCATATTTCTGGCCAAGGCAATCCGATGCTTTTGCCAAAGCGAATCGATCAGTTTCGATGCATTCACGTTTGCTGCCAGCTTTAAACCGGCTATGTTCGTACCGTTTTCCAATGGAGTGATGGTAATGCCGGGAAGTTGATTTAAGGATGAAAACAACTGTTTCGACTGAGTGGCCATTTTTTTAAACCGATCATCGATCCCGTTCAAGTGATGGAGCGCCATAGCCGCGCTGACCCAGTTCATGTAAATAACTCCTCCGTGTACTTTCGCCAGATGCTCCATCCGATCGATAATTGCTTTAGGGCCACAGAGCATGGCACCACCGGGCGCACCGAGGTATTTGTACAGCGAAATGTAAATGGTATCGAAATGAGACGCATATTCGGCCACCGACGTACCCGAAAATGCAGCCGCCAAATGAATACGGGCACCATCCAGATGCAGTTTATAGCCCTTTTCCCGGCAATATGTGGAAATGCGTTTGATTTCGCTAATCGGTACATATTGCCCATCACAACGTCGAACCGGATTCTCGATCGATACAGCCCCGAACCCACTCCTGAATACTTCGCCCTGTAAATGATCTTCTATTGACTGTTGTAATTCTTCCAGCGTAAAGAATGCTTTTTCAGAGGCCAGCGGAATCAATCGTTTACTAAACACCGACTGAGCCGCATCTCCTTCATCGCGATAGACATGGCTGGTTTCCTGAACGAAAACTTTCGTATTCTCACCACTTAGCACCGAAATTGCCAGTTGATTGGCCAGGGTGCCCGATGCCAGGTAGATCGCTGCTTCTTTACCCGTCATCTCCGCAAAGGCTTTCGTCAATTGATCGATACTGCCCCCTTTTCCGTATGCATCGCGTTCAATCGGATGGTTTTTATTGATCTCCTGCAATTTAGCAATACACTGCTCCGGCGAATACATAGGGCCGTCGCCAACAAACCGAACGGGTTCGGGGTCCAACGAATTGAGCAGTGACTTATAGGAAAAATCGCTCGCGGCTGTCAACCCAGACAGTCGCAGGAAGGTTCTACGATTAAACATACCTTTTTAGCCGTTGATGAGACGTCGTTTAATTTATCGCGTTGATGCTAACTGGTTTCTAAACTGAGCTGGTGTCTGATTTGTCAGTCGTTTGAAAGCCGTATGAAAAGCCGAGGGTGAATTATAGCCAACCCGTTCGGCAATCTCATCGATTTTCAGATTAGTAGTTACGGGATCATTCAACAATCGCCTGGCTTCCGCGATTCGATGCGTGGCCAACCAGTCGAAAAAGGTCATGCCTAGCCGGTCGTTCAGCAGTTGCGACAGATTGTGGGGTGACGTATTGAGCCGGTCGGCCAGTTTCGGTAATGACAGATCGCTCTCCAGATACGGTTTTTCGGCATCGAGCAATCGATTTAAGCGGGTTAGAACGGCTTCTTCCAGCTCTTCTGAGAGGGCTGATTTTTCGTATTTTTTCTTGGGCTCAGCGGGAACATCCGGTTCCGTTATCGGCGATTCCGTCAGCGGATCATCCTGAAAGAAATGAGACCCTCGCATCACCAGATAACTCATTGTGTAAATCGTCAGCGAAACATAGGTTGCCAGCAGAAAATCGCCAACATCCCGGTAAAACTGCGGCTTAACTACTACAATCAGGACAGGAACCAGCGCAAAAAGCCAGCTTAACAGGCGCAGCGATGTAAAACCGAAAATCGCTTGACCGGAGGTTTTCTGCCGACTGGCTCTTTGTAGGGTTATTAAAGCTAAAATAGCGTAGATAAGACAACTCAGTAGGGTCAATTCATTAATATAGGGGCGTAAGCCCGTAAAATCCTCTTCTATATACGGTTTAGAATGAATAAACGGCAGCTCAGGATGCTGCGAGTCGATATAGGAATTGTACTTGAATTCGATGGGCTGATAAAACCACGTAACTGCATTAACTAACCAGATAGCAAACGGAACAAGGTGCCATTGCCAATACCGGGGCAACCGTTTCCACAATCGGCTATATACGAAAAAGTAGAACAGAGGGCCGAGCACAAAATTGAATGGTTCGGCAAAATCGCCCATCCAGAGTACGCGAAATGTATAGTTGGTGTAGTTCAGAAATATTTCACCACTGATGGATGAAATAGCCAGTGTAAACAGGCCCAGACAGCGATTTGCAAGGCTCTTTCTTCGCTCGCCAGTCAGAAAAAAAACGCCCAGGAATAGTCCCTGTGCTACCCCAAGCAGGATAACCAGCGCAAACAGATCGAGGTGAATAGGTAGTGTCTGCATCAAAACTGTGTTGCTTAGTGCAAGGTAAAAAAAAGACCTATAAGGTTTTCGAAAACCTTATAGGTCGGGCAGGAAACTTTCGGATTGACCAGTAGTTATTGAATCGTAATCTCAAACGGTAGGCGCATCTGAATGCCTTCCATCGTTTTGAGTTTTTTCAGGTACTTCACATACGGCGCCAAGTCGCCTAGTTTAGCCTGCATCTGGCTGTCTTCATCTCCTCCGAAGGCATTCATCAGTTGTTCGAAGAATGGCTTCTTCCGGGGCTGATATTTGAGCCGGTAATCGCCTTCTTTCAGCTTTGCCGATTGAGCTGCGAGCTTAATGGCATCATCGAGACCACCCAGTTGGTCGACCAGCCCAATCGCTTTTCCCTGCGAGCCTGTCCAGACACGGCCACCCGCAATGGCCCGAATGCTATCGACCGGAAGTTTACGCCCGGCAGCAGCTTTGCTCGTAAATTCAGCATAGATGCGCTCGGTGGCCCGTTGCAGGGTCTGTTTCTGAAATGGCGTCATTTCGTGCGTTACTGACGGAAAGTCGGCATTTTCATTGCTTTTCACCCGGTCGTAGGTAACGCCCAGCTTGTCTTTGAAGAATGTTTCGGTATTGAACAACAGCGAAAATACACCAATTGAGCCCGTAATGGTGTTGGGTTGTGCCACTATTTTATCGCAACCCATCAGCATGTAGTAGCCACCCGAAGCGGCATAATCGGACATTGAACCAATGACGGGCTTGGTTTTGCGGGCCAGTTGCACTTCCCGATACATTACATCCGACGCCAAAGCACTGCCCCCTCCCGAATTGACACGCAGCACAATCGCTTTTACTTTATCATCTAAACGAGCTTTGCGAATTTCTTCTACAATCGTTTCAGAACCGATGCTATTAGACTCCCCTTTACCGGAATGAATATCGCCCGAAGCCACAACCACAGCAATTCGATTGCTGCCAGTACCTTCAGAATTGGCACTTATCGACTCTGAGTTCTCGTATTTACCCAGTGTAACGTAGTTGATTTTCTTTTTTTCATCGATGCCCAGATTTTTCCGAATCAGGCTTTCCAGTTCATCCTGATAGCCAACATTTGTAACGAGTTTGGTTCGCAAGGCATCGGCCGGTCTTTGAATGGTCAGATTATCGGCAAAACGCTTTAGCGAATCGACACGCAACGCACGACTTTGCGCAACGTTGACCAGCATATGGTCGTTGATGGAGTTGATAAACGATGTAACCTGCCGCTTGTTAGGTTCGCTCATATTTTCCCGAATAAAGGGCTCTACAGCGCTCTTAAACTCGCCAACCCGGAAAATTTCGGGCTTAATTCCTAATTTATCGAGCGTTCCTTTAAAGAACGTCAATTCGGCATCCAGACCATTCCATTCCAGATCGCCAGCCGGATTAAGATAAATTTTATCGGCTACCGATGCGATATAGTAGCCTTTTTCACTCATCGTTTCGGCATAGGCGTATATAAATTTCTTCGATTTTTTGAAGTCAATAAGGGCATTACGAATTTCTTCTGCCGAAGCCCAACCTGCCTGCGGCTGTTCGGATTGTAAATAAATGCCCGCAATGTTTTCATCGTCTTTAGCATCTTTCAGGGCCTGCTTCAGTTCAATCAGGCCAATTGCATCGCTCTGCCCGCTAAATGGCCCAAATCCGTCAAATGGATTTTCAGAACTCCGTTCTTCTATGGGTTCATCCAAATCTATTTTCAATACCGAATTTTCCTTCACCACAACTTTCTGATCAGCCGAAGACGACAAAACAGCCCCCAGGCCAAGCAATAGCAGAAAGCCGACGAACGAAAATAGTAGTAAGCCAACGATCGTAGCTAAAACATATTTAAGAAACTGTCGCATGTATTAATAAGTAAGTTCTGTGTTAGTACACGTAATAAACAAAATTACGCTCTATCAGTCGGCGATTGTTGCAGAAAAATGTTGAGTGCGCAAAATGACGGATAAATGGCAGGATTAAAAGGTCAGCCAAAGGCTTGTCATTAGTCAGTTGTCATTTGTTGACAGGCTGCTCACGTATAAAAATGAATAGAACATCGCTTAGTATGATTTTTATGATTATCAGCAATCATAAAAATCATACTAAGCGATGTTCTATGTAAGGCAACAAGGCAACGTAAAACTTACGATGGCATATTGGTATAGTCGTCCATAGCTGTCCGGATTACATCAAGCGCTTCATCACGACCATATACGTTGGCCAGTTCCATAACGGCAGGCTCATCGGGTAAGTTTTTATAGGTCAGGAAGTAGTGTTGCAGCCGCTTTACAACGGCAACCGGCAGTTCGCTCAGGTCGTGGTATTGACCATACATGGAATCGCCTTTCAGAACGGCAATAATTTTGTCGTCGGCTTCTCCTTTGTCGATCAGCCGGAAACCACCAATCGGGATGGCCTGTAGCAGAATATCGCCGTGGGTAATTTCACGCTCGGTCAGTACGCAGATGTCGAGTGGGTCGCCATCGCCCTCTTCAACCGTCCGGCCCGACCGTTCCGAAGCCAGTTGAGCAATACCATCGCCACAGAACGTTTGGGGCACAAAGCCGTATAGCGCAGGGATAATATTTGAATATTGTTGGGGGCGATCGATTTTCAGATAGCCCGACTCTTTGTCGATTTCATACTTAACCGTATCGGTCGGTACAATTTCGATAAATGCGGTAATGATATTAGGCGCATTGTCGCCCGGAGAAATACCGTGCCAGGGATGTGCTTTAGCGGGAGTCTTTGCCATTGGATCTACTTGTGTCGGCTCAATAAATGCTTGCATACGATTTAAAGAAAAAACTGGAATAATCAATGTTTGTTGAGTCGCAGAAACAAACATTCCGCCCGCTTTTTGCCGGTATGTAGCCGTAGCCACATGACAAAAAGCGGGCGGAATGCTTAGAATGGCACAAAAATACAAAGAGAAAACAACACCTGATCGTTTTCCTTTTAAACGGATGCCCAACTCATTGTTTTCCTTATTGGGCTTTTCAGCGTTCACATAGGAGCGTCCTAAGAAATAGAGACCCGATCGGCAAAACCCAGTCGCTCAGCAATCTGATAATCACCCGATTTACCTAACGATTGCCGAACGAGCATCTCGCCCAGGAAGCCCGCCAGGAATAGCTGAACGCCCAGAATGATGGCTACCAGTCCAAAATAAAACAAGGGGTTGTCGGTAGCGTTTCGAAACTTAACACCCTGTGCAATATTGATGAGTTTCTCGACAATGAGCCAGATGGCCAATATGGACCCGATTAAAAACGACAACGTTCCGAAGGTGCCAAAAAAGTGCATCGGTCGCTTGCTGAACCGGTGTACGAATCCAATAACGAGTACATCCAGAAAACCATTGACGAACCGCTCCAGACCAAACTTGGTAGTTCCATATTTCCGGGCCCGGTGTTGAACGACTTTCTCTCCAATTCGGCCATAGCCATTCCAGTTTGCCACAATCGGCAGGTTACGGTGCATATCGCCGTAAAGCGTAGGCGCTATTGTTTTGACCACTTTCTGCTTATAGGCTTTCAGACCGCAGTTGAAATCGTGGAGTTGCACGCCCGAAATCCCGCGTGATACCGCATTGAACAGTTTCGTTGGCAGCGTTTTCGTAATTGGATCGTAGCGTTTCTGCTTCCAGCCCGAAACCAGATCGTAGTTATCCTCCACAATCATCCGGTAGAGTTCCGGAATTTCGTCGGGGCTATCCTGCAAATCGGCATCCATCGTAATTACGACCTGACCACGGGCCGCCTGAAAGCCCGTTTGCAGGGCCGCGGTTTTGCCATAGTTGCGGTTAAAACGAATAGCCCGAACATTCGGGTTAATCCCAGCCAGCCGTTCGATTACGGTCCAGGAGTCGTCGGTACTGCCGTCGTCGATAAACAGAATTTCGTATGTATACTGATGTTCTGTTACGACCCGAACAATCCAGTCGTGCAGTTCGGGCAACGACTCGTCTTCGTTATAGAGCGGAATCAGAACGGTCAGTTGAAGCAATTCAGTCATTTAATTCGAACCTTTTGTTCTTTACTTCATGAACATAAGTTTGGCCACAAAGTGCACAAAGAAGCCACGAAGTTCACAAAGGTATTTAGAATATCAGGTAAAAATCACGGAGTAGGTCACGGAAAAACGTCGTATAGGTTCGGCCATCGGGTTCGTAGATGGTCAGTTGCTCTTCCTGATGCTCCGACGGCTGAAATGAGAGGCCCGTTATCAATCGAAATATGGGCTTGCGTGCATCGTGGCGCAATGATAACGTTCTGAACGGATTAAGTCCCTGATTCTGTGCCAGCTCACTAAGCGTTTCGGTTTCGTAGGGAGGCAACAGTACCCACCATTGACCAATCGGCGAAAGCAATCGGACAACTGCATCAATCAGTTCCTGAAAGGGTAATTCATCGGTATGCAGGGCCCGATTTACAGCCGCGTCGGGCGAGCGCAGGTGGTTGGTGTAAAACGGTGGATTGGTTAGAATACGGTCGTAGCGTTTACCGTCGGCGCCAAAATCCTGTATTCGGCGATGGATCACATCCACGTGCGCGCCAAACGGACTGGCCGCAACATTCTCAACAGCCTGACCAAACGCAGCGGCATCGACCTCAACGGCATCGACACGGGCCTCCCTATTACGCTGTGCTGCCATCAGCGCCAGCAACCCCGTTCCTGTTCCAATGTCGAGAATACGCCCTCCCGACACATCGGCATACGCTCCCAATACGCACGCATCCGTACAGACCTTCATGGCCGTACGGTCCTGATGAATTGTAAATTGTTTGAAGGAGAACATCTGAACCGGGATTTTTGTGATTTATGGGACTGACTTTGATTTTGTTTGATTTCGCTTCTTTGAAGCGCTTTCATTTTTAATCAAACAAAATCAAAGTCAGTCCCATAAATCACAAAAATCCCGGTCCTACTTACGACCAAAATCGGCGGGATTTTCGCCCCATACGGTTGTTTCCCACTTAAGAATAGGATTGGCATATTTATGGGTTTTGAGCCAGTTTTCGGCACGGTCGATCAAATCGAATAGTTCGGCATTGCGGGATGTTTCTTCCAGCTTGGTATTCGCCCGCTTGTTTTTGACCCAGCCAATAGCGGTTCGGGAGTCCGAATAAACGGGTATGTTACTGTTTTTCTGATGCAATAGGGCCAGTGCATGAACAATAGCCAGAAACTCGCCAATGTTGTTTGTTCCATCGGGATACGGTCCTTTCAGAAACAACTTTTGTTTCGTAGCCAGATAAATCCCCTGATACTCCATATCGCCGGTAGCCGTGTTCCAGGCGGCATCGACAACCAGGCTATCCTGAATCGGCGACCCAATCAGTGCGGGTATTTTCTGGCTACCCCCTTCGGTCTTTTTACCCTGCCCAATGTGTAGGTGTGGCTTCTCCTTAAACGCCTTGACGGCCGCTGGTTTTGAGTCGAACGCTTTAAACAAAGCTCCATCGAAACCAGCAGTCTGTTTCTGGCATTCGGCCCAGGAGTCGAACACACCTGTTTCGCGCCCCCGCCAGACAACATAAAATTTCGGCTTTTTCTGAGCCATAGATCTCTTTATTTTCCACAAACATAATGATCGGGCTGGCTAACTGCGCTCTTCCCAAACTTGCGCCAGCGTAACAATCACGTCTACCGCTTTTTGCATATCCTGTACCGAAACCCATTCCAGCCGCGAATGAAAGGCGTGTTCACCCGCAAAAATGTTCGGGCAGGGCAGGCCCATAAACGACAACCGCGAGCCATCGGTACCACCCCGAATGCTACGCCGTTCGGCCGAAAGTCCCACGCGCCGAATGGCTTCCAGGGCATTTTCGACCACATCGGGATACTGATCAAGCACCTGCTTCATGTTGCGGTACTGTTCCTTTACAACCAATTGAGCCGTTGAGCCGGGATAATTCGCTAATATATCGTTGAGTTTATTCTGAAGATAGAGTTCTTTTTCCTGTAAGCCAACTTCCGTAAAGTCACGAATAATAAACTCCAGTACGGCCTGATCCTGATTGCCGTCAAAACGGGTGGGATGCACAAATCCCTCCTTCCCTTCCGTGGTTTCGGGCGATAGACTGGTCTTAGGTAATGACGCCAGCAGATCGGCAACGATTTTCAGTGCATTTTCTAGTTTTCCTTTGGCAAAGCCGGGGTGCGTACTGACCCCCTGAACTGTAATTTTTACGGCATCGGCCGAGAACGTTTCGTCTTCGAGTGTACCCAGAGCTTCCCCATCAATTGTATACCCAAAATCAGCTCCCAGTTTTTCAATATCCACTTTCTCCGTTCCTCGTCCCACCTCTTCGTCGGGCGTGAATAGCAACCGAATCCGGCCATGTTTCACCTCAGGGTGCGTCAGCAGATACTGAGCTGCATCCATAATTTCGGCTACGCCCGCTTTGTTATCGGCGCCAAGCAAGGTTGTACCGCTTGCGGTAATGATGTCATTTCCAATCTGATTCGTCAAATCGGGATGGTCGGCAAGCCGGATAATCTGCGTTTCATCGTCGGGCAGAACAATATCAGCGCCATTCCATTGCTGATGAATGATTGGCTTAACACCCGCACCCGTCACATCGGGCGAGGTATCGACATGCGAACAGAAGCAGATGGTCGGCACTGTGGCTTTGTCGGTATTAGCCGGTATGGTCGCATACACGTAGCCCCATTCATCGAGTTCTACGTCGGCAATGCCCATTTCCTGTAATTCCTGTACCAGAACCCGGCTGAGATTTTTTTGCTTTTCGGTACTTGGATTTGTTGATGATTGGGGGTCCGATTGCGTATCGATCTGTACATATCGCAAAAAGCGATCGACAGTACTGTATTGGTAATTGGTAAGAGAAGTTTTAGGCATATAGGAGGACAGGCTATTCTATTAACCGTTTAATCGTAATTGTTCGTTAATGTTGGCACTAAAGAGCTAACAAATTTAATAGCAGAAACTAACGCGTAACTAGTCTGTCATGAAAGAAGCCTTAGATCCTGAAATTATGTTCGGCATTTGTTGATTACTCAACTACCTATACCATAATTTCAGACCTAAGGCTCAACAAGAAAGTTATTTTTCGGCTCCTTATTTCAGACTGGTCAGCACTTTCTGCATTTGCTCCGCCACAAACTGATTACCGGCATCGTTGAGGTGGACCCGGTCGGTGGTTAAAATACCCTTATCCTTATTTTCGGGATTGTTTTTCAGATCATACTCCAGAAACGCTTTCCGCAAATCGACTAAAGGCAGGTTGTGCTCTTTGGCCAGGTTGCGAATAAACTGGCTATACTGGTTAAGATCGCCATCCTGCTGATTGGTCATATCGGTTTTTTCACCGATAGCGGCTGGTGTACACAATACGATACGCGTATTAGCGGCCTGTAATTTTTTAATGACAGCTTCATAAAAGCGGATAAACTTGTCGGGATCGGTGCCGGTGCCCGAGCTGGCCTTGTGCCAAACATCGTTTACGCCAACCCAGATAACCACCACATCGGGCTTCTGGGCAATCACATCGTCGTCCATCCGCAGGTATAGGTCATAAATTTTATTCCCGCCAATACCGGCACCAATCAGGTCGAACTGGCCAGCAGGCAGCATAGATTTCAGACGGTCGATGTAACCACCGGGTTTTACACCGGCCTGAGTGATCGAATCACCGAAAAAGACAACACGGGTAGGCTTGGCCATAGTCATAGCCAGCAGGCCAATAGCCAGCAGTACTGCAAAAAGACGGAAGATAGTTTTCATAATCTGCAAAGAAACATGAATCATCAAAGAAAACCATCAGTATATGTTCTAAATACATTAGCTGGTCTTTTTGAACAAAGTCAGATCTGTTCTCTGCTGGAAAACCGTTCAGAAATTCTGCCAGAACATTGTCTTTTGATTGGTTAGGCCGTTGTTGGCAATGGCTGTTGCGCAATCTGGTTAGTCGCTTGTTGCTGAAACCGCATTCTAAAATAAATGTAGGAAGCCACAACCAGCACAACATACAGCACCGCCAGAATATAGGCTCCGTTGATAAAAAACTCCCGGTAGCTGATGTTAGCATGACCGAAGTTTTTATATAACAGCACACCCACACTGCCCAGATAACCATACCAGTCGGCAAGGGTGACGATGAACCCCACCGTACTGACATACCGGAAGGAAGCAATCAACCGCTCGAAGTAGAGACCGTTGCAGGGTACATAAGCCATATACAGACCCAGCCCCGTCAGCAGAAACCAGTTGCCCGGCGACAGAGTGCCGGATGTGTAGGCATAAGTGCTCAACCCTACCATGGCTCCGCCCGCCAGCATGAGACCATTGAGGAGCGTGAATGCCCGAAAATTATTGGTTACGCGCTGAAGCAGGGCCATCATAATTAGTACCCCAACGGCCACAAGCGTTTCGGTTTTGGCAAAGATGCCCGGATTTTCAACACCGGCATCTTTCAGGATTTCGGGCCCGAAATTGTCGCGAAAGTCGCGAAACGCAGATAACAAAACGTAGGATGCAATCAGCAAAATAAGCCCCACCCGAAAATTGCCGACAAAGGCGCTCCGTTCGGTGGCATCCATTGGTCGGCGTTCGGTACGCTGAATTCGGTCATCTTCGGTAGGCGGAGGCAGAAGAGTCAGCGCATAAATGGAAATCAGCATCGGCACCACAAACAAACTCCCCGTCACGAACGGGAGCCAGAACTCCGACACTCCCCAATCGGCCTTGATGATCAGTGCCACCGTTTTCACAAATCCAGAGGCAAAAATAAACGACGCCGTTAGCCCGGCCACAAGCGTATCGGTTTGCCGACGCCCTTCCAGAAAGCCAAGCATAGTGCCGTAGATCAGCCCCAGCGGCAATCCGTTGAGAAACAGGAAAACGATATTCCAGGGAGCCGGAACCAGGGCAAAGCCTAACAAGGCCAGCAACGCAATACCAACAAACAGCAGAATATTGATAGCCCGGCGCCCCGGCGACATTTCGGAAACTACTTTTACGCCGATTCCTTTGGATACGGCATAGCCGAATACCTGCGCCGTAACGAGCCAGATTTTATAACTCACTCCGGCAAAGGTCATGCCCTCAAACGTTACGGCCGTAATGCCCCGACGAAAGGCATACATACAGGCATAGGTACAGAAAGCGGCCGTAGCCCCAAAAATGACGAAGGTAGTTGGGTTCCGAAGAAAAGCAGGAGAACGCATCAGGTCTTAGTTTGTGATGTCTGGTTGTTATTCAGAAGGCAAAATCAATGGACAAACTACAACCCAAAATCCATAAACTCTAGCGAATATTTCGCACTTGCTCACATTTTGCCAAATAATATTCCACCTCAGCCGTTGGCAAATCAGGAATTTTAGCCTGCTCGTCCCATCCACGTACCTGTAGAATTTCGCGAAAATAGGGGTTCTGCTCAAACGCTTTAGCTTCCTCATCCGACATTGGCCCACCCTGAAACTCAAGGGTTATCAGGCTGGCCTCCGACAATCGGGCAAAATAGTCGGGATTTTTATGGACCAGATACCGCTTGGCATTAACGTGGTGCTCAATCAGTTGAGCTACTTTTTCCGAAAATCCGCGTTGCCGCAAAAAATCGGCACCCAACCGCTCATGATCGACCGTACCGTAACCATCCATGTAGCCTTCGGCCGACTCGACGGGCAGCAAATGGCCAATGTCGTGCAGGAAAGCCGCAACAACAGTTTCGTCGTCGGCCCCAGCTTTCTCCGCCAGTTGAGCCGCCTGAAGTGCATGGGCCAGTTGCGTTACGGGTTCGCCAAAGTAGGCGTCGTTGCCACTCTGGGCGAATAGTTTTTTAATGGTTTCCATCTGTAAAAAGAGGCTCTCTTACTAAACACAAACCTAAAAGGTTTCAAAAACCTTTTAGGTTTACGATGACATACCCAGTGCTACACATACGACACGTAGGTTCGCTCAACACTACCATCGTCGTAGAGGTCGAACAGGGCATAACCAGCTTTGGTTTGCTGATAGATGTCGCTTTTCCACCAGTTTCCGCTGACGGCTCCATTACACAGATACGTAACACCGTTGTAGTCGACGCGGTCCAATAAATGCATGTGGCCACTCAGGGCCGCTTTCACATTCGGGTACTGATAAAACAACTTCAGCAACTCGGGGGTATTCGACAATACCAATCCGCCCGAAATGGTCCAGTTGCCGTTTTTTACATTATTCTCGCTAAAAAAGGCCGTCGGGCTGAAAATTGGGATGTGAGACAGAACCAGAACGGGTGTTTTAGAACCCGTTTTAGCCAGATCGGCTTTCAGCCACTCCAGTTGTTCGGGGTCGATAAAACCCGTGTACCATTTTCCTTCCGGCTGAAGCTGAACGCTGTCCAGAATAATAAAATGCCAGCCGTTGCGGTCGAAACTACGGTAGCGTTCGCCAATTTTCATCAGATCGACTGCCCATTTCTTCCCATACATCGGATCACTTTTGGCCTGTTCATACCCCCAGATGTCGTGATTGCCAATACAGTATTCGATAGGCAGCGAGTTATTGGCTTTTACCACACTATGCCAGGCATCCCACTGTTTCTGAACCGCAGCACGGTCTTCTTTCAGGGCATCCATAATTACATCGCCACCGTGCAGAACAAAAGCGGGTTTATCGGACTGGTTCTGCACATGCTGAAAGCACTTAGCCACACCGTTCATGGGTGTAGCCTCTGGCAGAATGTGCGTGTCGCCCAGGTAAGCGAACCGAATGGAACGGTTACGGGCAGCCGACACGGGCTTAGGCGCATCGAGGGCTGTCGGTAGCAAAGGTAGCAGCGAAGCCGACTTTAAAAGTGATCTGCGATTCATAGAAACGTTGTAAATGAGTGATTGGGTAATTCTGGAAAATCGGCCGTTCAGAAACTAATGCTAAAAGGCGCTTTGGTTGAGCATCCTCCTCATTTCTCGGTCGATTTCCCGGAATTACCCAATCAAAAATTGAGTAATTGCTTATTTCAGAATCCACATGGCCGCATTAATATCGTCGGTACCACCATATTGGCTTGTTACGGCTGCGGTATTATTTTTGGTATTATACGAACGCTCTGTTGCCGGATACTGCCACCGCAACGGAATCCGCTGGCTGTTGCCCGTTCCGGGGCCAACCAAAAATGTTGGCACACCCGTCCGGCGCTGGTTATAAAACGCTTCCATACCCGACTGCTGGAAAAAGGCCAGGTATTTCTGCGTCAGAATCTGTTTCAGTCCATCGGCCGTATTGCCTGCGTATTTTACGGCTGGCTGAGCATAATAGTCGGCATAACTTACCGGAACCGTGTAGGTATTGAATACCTTATAGCCACCATCGGCCGAGAAATATATCGTATTGTCGCCATCTTTCAGTCCATAAAAACCCCACGATGCCTGAATACCGTTCTGGTAGTAGGTTTCGGCATTGCCCGTAGCCCAGCCCCGGTTGATGGCTTCGGCAATGGTAAACTGAAGTTCAGGATAACCAATGATGATGTAGGGCTCAGCCGTGTAGGTGCTGTAGTAGTGTTTCCGGTTCTGAAACGAATATACGCCCTGATTGGCATTCGACGACATAACGGCCAGATCTTCGCCCGACGATGCGCCTACAAACGCGGCAAAATCGGTTGGTTTAACACCAGCGGCCACTTTAGCCGTAGCCGGTTCGGCCACCACAAACGTGCGGGGATCGTTCAGCGACGTCAGCGTATTCAGATAGGTAGCGGCCATGTTCTCGCGGGTGGCATTCTGACCGAAATTGTCCGGGTTACGCGGATACTTGTTATACTGGTTATTATAGATGTACTGGAGGTTATCGTCCATCGACGCCATTATGGGAAATTTCGTCGGGTTGTTCAACACCTCCGCAAAACGGGTTTTTACGTTCAGGTCCGTATCCGACTCTTTTTTCGACAGGCTAATCAGTACCCGCAGTTTATAGGTATTTACGACTTTCTGCCATTTGGCGAGGCTATTGCCCAGATAAATATCACCCGTCAGGTTATTATCATTTTTGGCGATCAGCGTCGTCAGGTCGCTGTTGGCATCATCGAGCCACTTCAGAATCTGTACATACACTTCCTTCTGGGTGTTGTACGTTGGCGTCTGATTGTCCAGCCCCTGCAACGCATCCGTCATGGGCACATCGCCCAGACGTTTGGTCATCTGCTCGAAGAAGAACGCCCGGAAGAATTTCCCTAAAGCGGAATAAGCATTCACATCAGGCAAGCCTGCTTTCTTGGCCTCCTGCTCCATCTTCACCACGTTCTTCAGGGTGGTGTAATACAATCCAGTCGATGTCCAGGAGTATTCGTTGGTGGCGTAGTAGTTATAGTTACTGGCGTAGAACTGGTTGTAACGCTGAGCATCGTTCCAGGCACCACCACCTGCCACGCTATACATATCGTTCAATATACCATTAAAAACCAGCGATGCCGGTGCACTTGTAGGTCGGTTTGGGTCCTGTTCGAGCTGATCGAAAGGCTTTTCGCAGCTGGTCAGCAGCAGACCCAGCAACAAAAGCGGAAGAAAAATATAGTGACGTTTCATGATGTTAAAGTCAATGGGCATTGGTTATTTGTCATTGGACAGTAGAATAAAACAAATGGCCAATGACAAATAACCAATGACAGATTTTAGAATACCAGATTCAGGTTGATACCATACCGGCGGGTTGTGGGCGTTTGAAGGCCCGAAATACCGCCCGTCAGATACTGGTCGAGATCGATGTCTTTGTATTTGGCAAAGTAGAGCAGGTTACGACCTACCAGCGATACACTGGCCTGTTTTACACCCAGTCGACGCAGGGCCGTTTGGGGCAATGTATAGCCAATAATCACCTCCCGCAGTTTAGCATAGCTCCGGCTCATCAGAAATGATTCTGCCTGTCCGTACACCCGGCTGATGTAATCCTGAAGGTAGGTTTGGGTTGTATTTGGCGCATAAGCCAACTCACTGTAGTTCAGTACGTTTCCGTTTACATCGTAGTTGATCGTACCACCGTTCAGCACAACGCCTGAGCCGACATACGACTTAATAGCCTGCACGTCGTTCTTACGTGCTTCGCCATAAGCGCCCTGAACAGTTTCGATATTCCGCCCGCCCTGGAAGGTTTTCTGACGAACATAGTCGCCAATGACACCGCCTACGCGACCGTCGAACTGGAAGCTGAAATTGATATTTTTGTAGCTAAACCGGTTGTTGATGCCCCAAACGAATTTCGGGTTCACATAACCCAGAAACTGGGCTACCGGGTTTACAATTGGCCGTCCGCCCGAATCGTTGATCAACTGCCCATCGGGAGTCCGAACAAACGCGCCCCCGTAGAAACCATCGGTCCGGTCGCCAATGTTGATGTAGCGCGAGCCGCTGCTGCTACCGACAAAGTAACTCGACGCCAGGGTATTGATGCCCCCTTCGGGATATACTTCTTTCAGCCGTTCGGTATAGGTCGAATAATTGGCTACCACATCCCAGTTGAACCCTTTGGCCGTCCGAAGCGCCTGACCGGTCAGCGAGATTTCACCCCCTTTTTTCTGCGTCATGATCCCGTTTACCAATCGACCCGTATAACCGGTTGCTTCCGACGAAGGCAGGGTGAAGATACGTGGACCGTCGTTGCTGACGTAGTAAGCTCCGTCCAGCGCCAGCCGGTTGTTCAGGAAACGAATGTCCAAACCAACTTCTGTTTGCGAGGTTGAATTGGGCTTCAGATTCGGATTGTTCAGAGTGTTGGTGTAGTAGGCAGCCGGTTTGTTGTTGTAGACAAGCGGTAAGGTATATACCGCCGAGTTCTGATAGGTTGGACCACCGTATGACGAATTATAATCGACACCATAGCCCAGTGGATAGGATGCTCCCGGCGTAGAACCAATAGTCGATTGGGTCAGACCGTCTTTTACGTTCGCATAGGACGCCCGTACTTTCAGGAACGAAATTCCCAGACTAGTCGGGATGTTGATGTAATCCGACAGCACCGTACTCATCGCTACCGACGGATAGAAATAGGCGTTGTTTCCTTTCGGCAGCGTCGACAGTTTATCCATCCGGCCCGTCGCCGTCAGCGTTACATAATCGCGATAGGTAAAGTCGGCCGAATAATAAGCCGACAGCACCCGCATATCGGCCTGGAAATTACTGGCAATTAAGGCATTCGACGAGTTTGCGAAATTATACACGCCCGGTACGTTCAGGTAGTTCGTGCTCGTGAAGTTGGAGTTGTAATTAAAAATCCGGGCTTCGCCACCAACCAGTGCGTTAATGGTCAGTGCAGGCGTTACTTTTCTATTGAACTGAAGCAGCACCTGATTGATGTTATCGAACAACGCCCGGCGATCTTCGCGGTAGTCGCCCCGTGTTTCTTCGCGGCCGTAGGTTGTGGCCGAATACGGGAATTTCTCGGTGCGAAGCAAGTTATAGGTCGTCAACTGGGTTTTGCCAGTTAACTGTATGCCATCTGCCAGTTGATATTTCAGCGACGTATAGCCGTAGATGTTATTGTTATAGTGACCACGAAGCCAGTATTTTGCCATGAACCAGGGGTTGTTGTAGCGCTGGTATTCGGCATAAATCTGCTGGATACCTTCTTTACCAGGCTGCCAGATCTGCTTCATGTCGTCGATATTCCAGTCGGCACCACCCCAGGCAATAATATTATAGATCAGCGAATTAGGACCGTAGTTTACGTCGGGAAAGTTTGGCGTAAACTGCCGGTTGTAGTTCAGGCTCGATTCGAATCGTAGTTTTGGTGAGAAGTTATAGCCGCCCGTGATGTTAAAATTCGCAACGTTCAGTTTTGTGTTTGGCACCAGACCGCGCTGGTAGTTGTACGACATCGAAAAACGCATATCGTATTTCTCGCCCGTAGCCCCTACCGACACGTTGTTGTTCGACAGAATACCCGTCTGAATAAACCGACGCAGGTTATCCTTCCCGCGTGGCACAAACGGCGTTGGCTGACGGTCGCTGGTAAATGTTTTGCCATTCGGGAATGTGGTCGTGAATGTCTGCCCCGGCAACACCGGACTGTCGTATTGCGGAATCAACTGACCATTCAGGGCCGGTCCCCAGATGTCGTAATCGCCATCGTTCAACCCATTTCCTTTCCCGTCGCCAAACGCATAGACACCGTGGTCGCCGGGGCCATATTCGTCCTGCACTTTAGGAATGGCCAGAAAGCCATTGTCGAACATCTGGCTGGTGTTCACTTCAACCGAGAAGCCTCGTTTATCCTTCGTTCCCCGTTTGGTCGTGATCAGAATGGCTCCGTTTTTCCCCCGAAACCCATAAAGCGCCGAAGCCGAAGCCCCTTTCAGGACCGTATAGGTTTCAATATCGTCGGCGCTGATGTTCCAGGTATCCGACGTAATAGGCACCCCATCGACCACAAACAATACGTCCGAATTACCCCGTAATGAAATGTTCGGGCGGCCCAATAGTTCCGACGAAGCCCCAATTGTCAATCCGGCCACTTTACCCGTCAGGGAGTTGATCGGGTTCGGTTCGCGGGCTTTCAGCAGTTGTGATCCATCGACCGACTGGATGGCAACGCCCGTTTGGCGAATATCCTTTTTAATCCCGAGGGCGGTTACAACCACCTCGTTCAGCGTCGATTCGCCAACGGTCATAATCACATCAAGAGTAGTGCGGTTTCCTACAGCAATCTCCTGCGACTGATAACCGATAAACGAAAATGTCAGCGTTCCGTTGGCAGGCACATTCAGCGAGTAAGTACCATCGGCACGGGTAGTTGTACCAGCCGTAGTGCCTTTTACGATAATAGAAACCCCTGGGAGCGGCTGATTATCGTCGGCCGAGGTGACCCGCCCCGACACGGTTTGTGCCAAAGCTGCCAGAATTGGCACCGCAGTAAACAAAAACGTCACCACCAGCAGTCGCATTGGACGGGTTAGTGACGTTGAAGACGGTAAAAAAAGCTTCATACGCTTTTGCAGGTTAGTATTGCTCAAGTAATTTCCCGCAAAAGTATGAGTAGTGTATTATCTTAATATGTACTGATTATCAATACTTTATAAAGCAAATTGCGCTATTTTTCACCAAATCATAACACGTATTATTTTGAAAAACGAGTATTTCTGCGAAGTAGTGTACTATACCTTTATGAGCTTTTTACTGAAACGTAGTTTTTTGTGCACAGAAACCAGTCCAACTGATGCTTAACCAAACCGACACGTTAGTAAAAACATAATATTGAAATTTCACAGAACACTGTTTAATTCCGCATCGGCGATACGTTCGCTCTTTTCTGCTAAACCAATGCGTTTTTTCTCCTTTTTGCTTTTTTACTCCCTTTGTGGGCCGCTTTCACTGATGGCCCAACCGCTCAAACTCTGGTATAAACAACCGGCCCGCAACTGGAACGAAGCCCTGCCTGTTGGCAATGGCCGTTTGGGCGTTATGATTTTCGGAAAAACCAATGAAGAGCTTCTCCAGCTTAACGAAAGTACGCTCTGGTCGGGCGGACCAGTCAAACCCAATCCGAACCCCGACGCGCCAACCTACCTCCCGAAAATCCGGAAAGCACTATTCGACGGCGATTATGAACTGGCTACGTCGCTCACGAAAAAGATGCAGGGGCGCTATACCGAATCCTACGAACCGCTGGGCGACCTGGTCATTCGGCAACCGTTCAATGGGCAACCCACCCACTACTCCCGCGATCTGAACATTTCGGATGCTACGGCAACAACCCGCTTTACGGTCGATGGCGTTACCTACACGCGTGAGGTTTTTGTGTCGGCCCCCGACCAGGTTATTGTTGTCCGGCTAAGTGCCGACAAGCCCGGTCGGCTTACCTTCGATGCGTCGGCTACGAGTCCGCTTCACTATACAAAACACGCGTTCGGTAGTCGCGAAATTGGTTTCAACGGAAAAGCCCCGGCCCATACCGATCCAAACTATGTCAATTACAATCCGCAACCGGTCATCTACGACGATCGCAGCCAGTGCAACGGTATGCGGTTTGCGTTGCGCATTCGGGCACTACCGAGCGATGGTACCGTAACGACCGACACGGCGGGGCTACACGTGAGCAAGGCAACCCATGTGGTACTGCTACTCTCGGCCGCTACCAGCTTCAACGGCTTCGACAAATGCCCCGACAAAGAGGGTAAAGACGAGATAAAACTCGTGAATGGGTATCTGAACGCAGCCGCCCGAAAATCTTTCGCGGCCTTAAAACAGGCTCACCAATCCGATTATCATCGTTATTTCAACCGCGTATCGCTCCGTCTAAACGATGGCAAAGCGCCTTCAGCAAACCCGTCGCTGGCTACCGACGAGCGCCTGCAGGCGTATTCGACCGGAGGCAATGACACCGACCTGGAACGTTTATATTACCAGTTTGGCCGGTATCTGCTTATTTCCTGCTCCCGCCCAACAGCTACAGCCGCCAATTTGCAGGGCATCTGGAACAACCACGTTCGTCCACCCTGGAGCAGCAACTATACCATCAACATCAATACTGAAATGAACTACTGGCCTGCCGAGGTTGGGAATCTGTCAGAATTTCACCGGCCGCTGTTCGAGCTAATTAAGGATGTGGCCAGTACGGGAAAAGGTACCGCTAAAAATTTCTACGGACTGGGCGGCTGGACAGCCCACCACAATACCGACATCTGGGCCGAATCAAACCCGGTCGGTGATTTTGGAAAAGGAAGCCCACTTTGGGCGAACTGGGCGATGGGGGGAGCCTGGCTAAGTCAGCATCTCTACGAGCATTACCGCTATACGGGCGACAAAACGTTCCTGCGCGAAACGGCCTATCCGCTCATGAAAGGGGCAGCACAGTTCTGCTCCGAATGGCTGATTCCCGATGGCGACGGGCATCTGGTAACGGCTCCTTCAACTACTCCCGAAAATGTGTTTGTGCTACCCAATGGCAAAAAAGGGGAAGTATCGATAGCAACGACAATGGATATGGGTATTATCCGCGACCTGTTTACTAACGTTATCGAAGCGTCTGCGGCTCTCGACACCGACGCTGAGTTTCGAAAATTGATTACTGAGCAGAAAGCAAAACTCTACCCATTTCACATCGGCAAAAAAGGAAATTTACAGGAATGGTATAAGGATTTCGATGAAGTAGAACCCCTGCACAGACACGTTTCGCATTTGTTTGCGCTGCATCCGGGTCGGCAGATTGCTCCGCTGACAACACCCGAACTGGCTGCCGCAGCCCGCAAAACCCTCGAACTTCGGGGTGATGAGGGAACCGGCTGGAGCAAAGCCTGGAAAATCAACTTCTGGGCACGACTCAACGACGGTAACCATGCTTATAAACTCCTGCGCGAATTGCTGAAACTAACGGGCATGGAAGGCACCAACTATAGCAATGCCGGCGGCACCTACCCAAACATGTTTTGTGCGCACCCTCCGTTCCAGATCGATGGCAACTTTGGTGGCATTGCCGGCATGAGTGAGATGCTGCTCCAGAGCCACCTGACCGACATCTGGCTGCTGGCCGCCCTCCCCGATCAGTGGAAAACCGGCCAGGTGAAAGGATTGCGGGCGCGTGGTGGGTTCGAACTTGTTGAACTCAACTGGCAGGATGGCAAGGTAAGCAAAGTGGTGATTCGGTCGACGGTTGGTGGCAACTGCCGCCTTCGAGTGCCCAATACCCTGAAAGCCTCCGGAAATTTTGCCCTAAAAACAGCCAGCGGTACCAATCCAAATCCGCTTTTCCAGGGAGAACCGGTGGCAGCAGCGCAGTCGACGACGACGCAGGTGTATGATTTTATGACTCAGGCAGGACAAACTTATACGTTAGTGATGCAATAGCGTGAGGATTCGGAGAGGAGGGAAAAATTGCGCAACTTGCCGGGAAATACCATTCCCGGCATTGCTTTTTATTTAAGCAGCAATGCTCAACTAATCGCTCAATTTATTCGATGAAATCTGTATTTCTTCGTCTGGCCCTCGGTATGCTGCTTAGTGTACCGGTTTTGGCCCAGCAACACTCCGAACAAAACCACAACAAGTATGTCTGGCCCAAAGACGAACAGGTCAGGCAAAAACTTCAGAGCTGGCAACATATCAAATTCGGACTGCTGATGCACTGGGGAACCTATAGTGAATGGGGCATTGTCGAATCCTGGTCGCTCTGCCCCGAAGACGAAGGCTGGTGCGAACGCAAAGGCCCCTATTCGGCCAACTGGTACGAATACAAAAAGGCGTACGAAAACCTGCAAACAACCTTTAATCCTGTCAAATTCAACCCCGAGCGATGGGCCAGTGCCGCCAAACAGGCAGGTATGAAGTACATGATCTTCACGACAAAGCACCACGATGGCTTTTGCATGTTCGATACCAAACAGACTGACTACAAGATTACTGACACCAAAACACCCTTCTCGAAAAACCCACGCAGCAACGTGACTAAAGAGATCCTGCAAGCCTTTCGGCAACAGGGCTTTATGGTCGGTACTTATTTTTCGAAACCCGACTGGCATACCGAGTATTACTGGTGGCCCTACTTCCCACCCAAAGACCGGAACGTTAGCTACGACCCGAAAAAATACCCCGAAAACTGGAAGAAATTCTCGGACTTCACCTATAACCAGATCGAAGAGTTGATGACCGGCTATGGCACTGTCGATATTCTGTGGCTCGATGGTGGCTGGGTGCGTCCGGCCAGCACAATCGATTCGACGGTTAGCTGGCAGCGTACTATTCCCTACAGCCAGGACATCAACATGGCGCGCATTGCCGGCATGGCCCGTCAGCATCAGCCCGGCCTGCTGGTTGTCGACCGTACGGTATCGGGCGAGTTTGAAAACTACGTAACGCCTGAGCAGCAAATCCCGGATCATTATATGCCCATTCCGTGGGAAACCTGCCTGACCATGGGCGATAGCTGGTCGTATATACCAAAGGAAAATTTCAAACCGGCCCGCAAACTGGTACAGACGCTGGTCGATATTGTTGCTAAAAACGGGAACCTGCTTCTCAACATTGCTCCCGGACCCGATGGCGAGTGGCACGAAGAAGCCTACGGGCGTTTGCAGGAAATTGGCAAATGGATGGCCGTAAATGGCGAATCGATTTACGACACCAAACCGCTGGCTCCCTACCGGCAGGGTCAATGGGCATATAGTACCAATGGCAAAGCTACCTATGCATCTTACCTGCCCGGCGATTCGGAACAACAACTTCCCGCCAGCCTGACTATTCCTACGCTAAAACTCGCGCCAAAAGCCAAAGTGACCATTCTGGGCTCGACACAATCGCTTAAAGCAATGCAAACAGCAGGCGGCTTAACGGTTACAATCCCCGAAAAAGTCCGCCAGCAACTCAGCGACCAGCCGGTGTGGGTGGTTAAAGTTGCAGGATTATAATTAAATGGAGCACAGGTTGTTATGATTGCACCCTGTGCTCCATTTCCATTTCCCGCATTTCGGCTTTAGGCGTATCGCAGGTTGGGCAGGTGTAGTCGGACGGTAATTTCTGAAATGGCGTTCCGGCCGGTATATCGTTTAGCGAATCGCCATACTGCTCATCATATACGGTAAAGCAGTGCGGACACTGAAGCACCCGCACCGGTAGCTCGGTAGTCACCTCGGTCTTCTCTGGCTCCAGACGTACAACGTCGGCACCTTCCTGCAAACGTCGGGTACTGAACTGGCGGCATAAACGGTTGATCTGATTCGGTACATGAAGTTTAAACAACCCCTTTTCGAACAGATGATAAGTCCGGCTATTGGGGTTAAAATTTTCCGTATAGTACACATCATACACACTCAGTAGTGCCAGTTGTCCGATCTGAAGCAACGGCCGCTGCCGAATCAGCACCGATCCAAAGACTTCCGATTTTGGTCGTGTCTGAATACCAAAGCAAAGGCCAAACGTGCGGGTATCGTTTTTCTCAAAATTGCGGATGATGTAGTTTTTCAGTCGGGTTCCTTCGTCGGTATGATCTTCCGTTTGCCAGGCCAGTTCATTGGCGGCATGCCGAACATTAATACTGTGCTTTCCTAATACATACGACCAGGCCACACGATCTTTCTCTCCGATTCCTTTGATAATGAGCGACTTCCATGGCGTTACACACAATTCACCAATGCGGGTCTTAAGGCAAAGCGCGCACACATCGAGCAGAAACGCAATCGAAAATTGCTCGTCGCGACGGTATAATCCCAGCCACGACCGCTGACCATAGCGATTGAATCCTTCGTAGTACGGCAACGAAAATTCTGGCAACTCGACCTCCTGCCTGGCGGGTTGGGTAATAAACCTCCGGTTGGTAGCGACGGCCCGATAAAGCTCATCTTCCTGCTGCACATCGGCCATTACCTCTTCAACGGCTTTAGCCAGCCGCCCAACATCGTTGGTATAAATCAGCTCTGGCCATCGAAAAAGCGTGTTGCTTTGTTTCGGACGAATATATAAATACCAGAAATGCGGTTCGGGGGAAGCAATAAAGTTGAGATTTCCGGTAAAAAAGGGGGTAAAACTCTGATTCGAGTCGGACAGGTTCACCTTTAGCCGGGGCTGATAATCGAACTGGTCGAGCACAGTGTGGTATTCACTCTCGCGCAGCCAGGCACCCGTCCGAAACACATCTTCACCACAATACGAACTGATAATATTCGGAAACTGGTCGGTATTGACCTCGTAAGCAATCTGGTGTGCTTTCAGGTCTTTTTCCAGAAACCGCATATCTTCATAATGAACCGTCATGAGCAACTGCTGACGTGCGCCAAACCGCACCGTCCGTACACCCGCATCGTAAGCCAGCGACAGCACCTGCTGCAATGCCCCCGGCGCAACAATACCGGCAGGCACGTTGATTTTTAGGGTATAATAATCACGCACGAAATTTTAATGATGAATGATGAATGATGAATGATGAATGATGAATGATGAATGATGAATGATGAATGATGAATGATGAATGATGAATGATGAATGATTTACAAAAAATAATTTATCATTCATCATTCATCATTACCAACGACTTTGCATCCAAAATGCTACGTACTTCCGGGCGGCAGGAACCACAGCCCGTTCCGGCACCGGTTTGCTGGCATAGTTTCTGGAAATCGGTACAACCGGCCGCAATGGCTTTCTCCAGGTTCCCCTGCCCTACTGAATTACAGGAACAAACCAGTTTACCCGCCACCGGGTCTACTTTTTTGTTGGCCCGAAGGAGTTGAAGACGCTTATCCGACAATTCGATGCCGTTGGCAATCAGTTCCCGAAACTCCTGAAACTCGTTTTTATCGCCAACCAGAATAGCCCCCACCAGTTTATCGCCCTGAACAATGCATTTTTTATAGTAGCGTTTGGCTTTGTCGACAAAAATAATCTCTTCATATCCCACGCCACCAGTCGGTATTTCGGCCAAGCCAAGACTACACAGATGCAGTCCTTCCATTTTCAGAATGTTTATGGACAAGCTACCCCGGTACGGTTGCGAAATATCGCCAGCAATAAAGCGGGCGGCCGTTTCGGCCTGCTGTTCGGCGGCTAGTGTAATACCCCACATTTGCCCATTCCATTGCGCGAGTTCGCCAGCGGCAAAAATAGCGGGATCGGAGGTTTGCAGATAATCGTTCACCACTACTCCCCGATTGCAGGTCAGGCCAGACTCCTGGGCCAGCCCAGTATTGGGTACTGTACCAATGGCCATTACAACAACCTGACACGGGAGCTTGAGGCCCGAATTTAACTGTACGCCTTCCAGTTGTTCGGTTCCGATAAACGTCTGTACTTCTTCATTGAAATACATATCGATACCCCGATCCAACAGTTCGAGGTAAAGTAGTTCGCTGGCGAGTGGATCGAGCTGCCGTTCCATAAACCGCCCTCCCCGCTGAATGACCGTAACCCGCACCCCGATTTGCCGAAGCGAAGCAGCCAGTTCCAGCCCCAGCAACCCTCCACCCACAATCACAGCCTGGGGTTCGGCTTGCTCGTCGGACGGTTTCAGAAACGGCATCAGCGCATCGGCATCGAGCCGCGACCGCATATTAAAAATACCGGGCAACCGCGGTACTCCTTTCGGCATAAAGGCCCGGCTGCCGGTTCCCAGCAAGAGTTTGTCGTAACTGTGCTCGATGCCATTGCTGTCGATCACAACGTTGGCTTTCCGGTCAATGTGTTCGATGCTGACGCCTTTATGAACTATGATATTGGCCTCACCAAACTGGTCTTCCCGCAGTTTCACCAGTTGTTCCCACGACTGTTCACCACTGATGTAGTCGGGCAACAATACTCGATTATAGAAGGGGTATATTTCGCTGGAGAAAACGTGAATTTCGTCGGTGCTATTCAATGCCCGATACGCATTGATGAAGCCCAAACCAGCCGATCCGGCACCAATGACAATGATTTTCTCCACCGGTTTACGGTACACTTCCACGTCAACGGCCGCAAACTTAAAATCGGGTTCTTTCGACCGCGGATCGACCAGCGAATTAGTCAAATTGTTGGCTCGATTAAGATTGCTTTGCAGCATTTTTCCCCAGTGCATCGGCAGAAAACATAACCCGGGTCGAACATCATCCGTTACCTGTGCCTTCACTCGCACTTCGCCCCGACGACCGCGCACAATCACCAGTTGTCCATCGCGAATGCCCCGCTCCTGAGCATCGGCCGGATGGATGTGCAGCAAGGGTTGTGGGCTATGCTGGTTCAGCTTCCCTACCCGACCGGTTTTGGTCATCGTATGCCACTGGTCGCGAATACGGCCCGTGGTCAGCACCAGCGGAAAATCCTCGTCGGTAGGTTCTGATGCATTACCATCGGGCACGGCATGAATCTGTGCCCGCCGATTGGCGGTATAAAACTGATGGTCGGTAAACAACCGCTTTGTGCCGGTGGGCGTATTGTTACCAGTTGCTGTTTGCGGCTCCTGGTTCGCCGGAAAAGGCCATTGAATGGTTCGTTTCTGCTTCAGCAGCTCGTAGCTAACACCCGTTACATCGACGTTTGTACCGGCCGTAAGCTGCGTATACTCCTGATAAACCTCAGCCGAGCGGGTATAGTTGAACGAATCACCAAAGCCCATTTTCCGGGCAAAACGCCAGATAATTTCAGCATCGGGCAGGGCTTCGCCGGGTGCGTCGAGCACCTTAGGCAGATAGGCAATCCGGCGTTCGGCATTGGTCATGGTTCCTTCTTTTTCGAGCCAGGCCGCTGCGGGCAACACCACATCGGCAAAAGGCACCGTATCGGCTCGGTTCGACACATCCTGAACTACCACAAACCGGGCCTTTTTCAATGCTTTTTCAGCCGCATTGGCATCGGGCATACTCACCATTGGATTGGTATTGATAATCCAGATGGCTTTTAGTTTGTCGCTGGCTAAGGCGTCAACCAGTTCCGTTGCCGTCAGGCCGGGCTTATCAGCAATTTTCACCGGCCCCTGCCAGAACGCTTCGACCTCAGCCCGGTGAACTGCATTCGTCACGTCGCGATGGGCAGGCAAACTATTGGCCAGTCCCCCCACCTCACGTCCACCCATTGCATTGGGCTGGCCCGTGAGCGAAAAGGGCCCATTGCCGGGTTTACCGATCCGCCCCGTAATCAGGTGCAGATTGATCAGCGACAGGTTTTTATTGACACCAATCACCGATTGATTCAGGCCCATTGTCCAGAGTGACAGAAACCCTTTTGACTGGCCAATCCAGTTTGCCGCCTGAACGATAGCATTAGTGCTGATGCCACAGCATTCGGCGGCTTCAGATAGCGACCGTTGCAACACCTGCTCCCGATAAGCACTAAACCCGTCGGCATGATTGGTGATAAATTCGTTGTCGATCAAGTCATTTTCGATCAATAACCGACCAATGGCATTATTCAACACAATATCGGTGCCGGGGCGAATGGGCAGATGCAGATCAGCCGACCGCGCCGTATCGGTTCGACGCGGATCGACACAGATGATTTTTACGTACGGATTAGCCGCTTTATGCGCTTCGATGCGACGCCACAGAATTGGATGACACCAGGCCGGGTTGGCTCCCTGCACATAAAAGACGTCGGCCTCCTCAATATCGTCATAACAAACCGGCACCGAATCTTCGCCCAGCGACAGTTTATACCCTACTACTGCCGAACTCATGCACAACCGCGAGTTGGTATCGATATTGTTGGAGCCAATAAATCCTTTGATCAGCTTATTAACCAGATAATATTCCTCCGTCAAACACTGCCCCGACACATAAAACGCAACGGAATCAGGACCGTATTTCTGAATTAACGTTTTAAAAACAGCCGCCGTTCGCTCCAGAGCTGTATCCCAACTCACCCGCTGCCTGGGCATCGACCGGTTGAGCCGCATCTGCGGATAGAGCAACCGATCCGACTGGTCGATAACCGTGTAGTGCAGATTCATCCCCTTCGAGCATAGCATTCCCCGATTTGACGGATGCTGCTTATCGCCCTCGACGGTCAATAGCCCATTCAGCTCCCGTTTGACGACGATACCACAGCCAACACCACAATAGCAACAGGTCGTTTGATGAGTCATAAGGTTTGTGTTTTTTTAGTGAAGAGTGTAGACTGAAAAGTGAAGAATAGCTCCGCACCAGTTAAATTATTCTTCACTTTTCAGTCTACACTCTTCACTAAAAAACTCTTTACTAAAAAATTAAGCAGTTTGTAATTCGGCTTCGGCGGGTTCGGATACGGTAGCTTTACCGAAGTTGACCAGGAATAAAATCAGTCCGACAACGGCAACGGTAACGCCGATATAGAAAAATGCCTGTCCGTAGCTGATCGACTGCGATTTGAAGAGGAAACCCATCAGCATTCCGCCGACATTACCACCTGCGCCAACAATCCCGGAAATAAGACCAACCGCTTTCGGATTGACAAAAGGCACGATAGCATAGGTACCTCCATTCGACATTTTCAGGAACAGCGCAAATGTCAGCATCGACATAATAGCCAGCGGCAGATTACCCGCTTGAGCGAACAGGATAATCCCAACACCTTCCAGCAGCAACAGACCCGCCAGTAGCACACCTTTACCCCGCATACCATAGTTATTACCTACTTTATCGGCTACTATACCACCAAGCGCACGGGCAAAAATGTTCATAAACCCGAACAGCATGGCCCAGAACCCGGCTTCGGTTTCATCCATTTTAAAGTTGTCGAAAAAGTACAGCGCAGCTACACCATCAAAGGTGATTTCCATACCGAAGCAGCACCCGTAGGCCAGTGCCAGCGCCCATACCCGAATGTCGGCGCAGGCTTCCCAAAAACTCACCTTATCTTTTGGGTGAGCTGAACGCTCTATTTCGTCGAAGTTACCGTTGGGTGTGTCGGTCGTATATCGGTAGTACAAAACCGCCATGACCAGCATCATAACACCGGGCACAATCATAGCCAGCCGCCAGGCTTCGGGTTTCGTATAGCCAAAACCCACAATCGTTGCCATAATAACCGGCATAGCTAACTGAGTAATCCCTCCGCCCAGATTACCCCAGCCCCCCGTGAGGGCATTGGCCGTTCCCTTCACGTTAGGCGCAAACATCATGGAGGTATGATATTGAGTGATCACAAACGATGCTCCAATGGTACCGATAGCCAACCGAAACAACAGGAACGTGGTGTAATCGTGAGCCAGTCCTACGAGCATTACGGGTAGCGAACCCAACACCAGCAATGCGGTGTAGGTTTTGCGCGGCCCCCAGGTATCACACAGCTTACCAACCAGCAGTCGGGCAAAGATTGTGGCCGAAACAGCAGCTATGATGATATTACCTACCTGCGGTTTAGTTAGCCCCAGATCGGCCCGAACGGCGGGCATGAGCGGGGCCAGGCCGAACCATCCAAAGAAGCAGACAAAAAAGGTTAGCCAGGTGATGTGAAACGTTCGCATCTGAACACCTTTGAGGCTGAAAATAGTCAGTTTATCTAATGGCTTGTTGGCGACTGCGTTCATGGTTCAATTTTTGTTTTAGCGTGAAATGAGGTAATTGGGTTGATTTAAATCGCCAGAGTAGGGATAGACCTCCGGCGAATTTTCTGGAATACAGGGTCTTATTTGCCAGCCTTCTTAGCGAAGAAATCCGGGCGGATATTGATCATCAGATAGCCCCAGGTCCCCACCTTATCGTTCTGGTTCATGGTTCCCTGTTTGGCATATTCGAGCGTATTGGTCCCATTCATAATGGCATAACCGGCTTCGAGTGTCGTAAACTGGTTCAGACTGTAAGTTGCCGTCAGGTCGTATTCCATACCAAGTTTTGGGCTTAACACCGATCCGGCTGGCGCATCGGGCATCTTGTTGTATGTAGTAGCAGCCAATGCCAGATAGTGCGTATCGAAGGAAGCAGAAAGCCGTTTTCCAGCATACTTGACTTTCAGAAAAGCATCCTTCAATCCACCCGTCGGGGAGCCAGTTCCGGCATAGAAGTAATCCATAAGCCCCCAGAATTTGTGCGGTGTACCATAGAGCGGATCGAAACGACTCGTTTGTCCAGTCTGCGCAGTGGCAGCGTTGGTTCCCGACAGTACCTCATAGCCCGGCCCAAAGCTCAAAGGCCCTTTCTGAAGCATAAGGTTAGCACCAAAGTGATAGGCCTTTTTGATTTGGAGCCCGTCGCGGTCGTTACCGCCCTGACCATAGGCAAAAGCCTGCCATGCTACCTTTCCGGCTTTTCCCGTCAGCATAGCGCCATACGTTATTCGCGAATTTACGCCCGACACATCATAACGGCGGCCATATACGTAGCCCGTCGTGATGGTACCAATCGAGTCGGTCCGGTATTTCTGAAAGTCGTCTTTGAAAAACAAGGCCGAGAGCTTAGTTTGCCGGGATGCTAAACGGCCAAACGTACGGGTGACATACAGCATCTGAAACGACTTGAATTGCTGATTTTGCCCATTGGTACTTACTGCATTGGCCACCACTGGAGCGCCCCCTTTTCCATTGGTGGGAAGAAACCCGGCCGGAATCGTCAGGCTAACATTCCGGGTCGATAGCGCCGAGGCTGGCACATTAGCAGGTGTATAATAGGTACCGGTTACGCCAAAGGCATCGGTATTCTGGTTAAAGCCAACCCCTACATCTACAGCCCACCCTTTGTGCTGGGCTTTTAGCAGTGCGGCATCGAACCGGCGAGCCTGCTGAAGCCAGTCCAGATTGCCGATCAGCCGCGAATCGTCATAAACCATTTCCTGCCGACCAATTTTCAGCGACAGAAAGTCGATTGGCCTGAATTTTATGGTTGTATCGGCCCGGTTAATCAGTGCAATATCGGCCCAGGCTTCATGAACCATCAGCCGATTGCCATCGGTGCTCGAAATCGTGGAAGCATCCTGCCCCCATACGCGAACATCCTGAACAGCCAGGTTAAACGTGATCCGGTCCCATTTGTAACCAAATGTCAGCCGGGCACGTTGCGAGGTAAAAGCAGCCATTGGCTTATCTTTTAGGGGCAAATTGCCAACGCCATGCCGAAGTTCGGTACGGGTGCGGAGCTGACCAACCAGCGAGATCTGCGCATGGAGTTGCCCAAAAAAGCCCAATAGTAATGCAACCAAAAGCGAAAATCGCGTAAGGAAAGGTTTCATCATGAAACGGATTAAATCAAGAAAATGAATCGTATAGACGCGCAGTAGACCTAACCACCGGGAGGTGATCGACATCAGTCAGTTAGCAACGAAAGAAGCGAAGGCCGGGGCCCGGCAAAGCGGTGTTTTTATTAACCCGCACCCCAGAAGCGAAGAAAGCCGGTTTGCTTTACGAATTTTTTTTCATTTTCTTTGATGCGTTTGTGTTATACATAGACAACCCTGTTTGGCCGATCCAAAGGTGCCCCCACACCGGATCGGCTTTTTTTGTTTACAGTTTTCGGTGCGCTGCTTTTCCAGGACAGTTGCAGATAGGTGAAGCACCATAAACTGTAAACTAACTACACCATCCGGCCGTCTGAAGACAAACGGACAGATACGACTGATGAAGCGCCACGACGTCCCCGATGATCAGCACAGCGGGCGCCCCCACGCCCTGCTCTGCTGCTAATTCGGGAATATTCCAGACCTGGCCCACCACGCACTGCTCATCGGTACGTGTACCGTTTTGCACAACTGCCATCGGCAAATGACCGCGTCCGGCCTCGCAATAGAGTGTGCATATCTCCTGTAATTTACTCATGCCCATTAACACAACAACCGTCGCTTTCGACTGAACTGCCAGCCGCAGATCATCGGAAAGAGTACCATTACGGGTTGTGCCGGTAATTACCCAAAAACTTTCGCTTACCCCCCGGCTCGTTACGGGAATTCCCTGCGATGCAGGTACGGCAATGCTGCTCGATACCCCCGGTATCACTTCGCACGGAATGCCGTACTGCCGGGCATACTCAAACTCGTCAAAGCCACGCCCAAAAACGTAGGAATCTCCTCCCTTAAGCCGTACAACATGCCCGTTTTCCAGTGCCATGCGTACAATCAGCGCGTTGATCTCAGCCTGCGTATACGACAGTTTTCCGGCTCGTTTGCCAACATACAATTTAACCGATTGCTCTGGAGCGAACTCCAATAACGCATCATTGGCCAGATCGTCATACAGCACCACATCGGCCTGGCGCAAGGCTCGCATACCTTTTATGGTAATTAATTCAGCATCGCCGGGACCCGCCCCCACAAGTGTAAGCTTTGGCTGCATCTGCCTTTCAGTTTAAGTGTCAAATAGTAGTATTATACTATTTATAATGATTTTCCACTATTCACAATTTATAGCCCAAAAGTAGGTATCAAATTCTTAAAAACAAGCTTTTAACCAAAAAATAAGTTTAAGTTTTAACTACTTACAGAATATTTCAATAGGATTTACTAAAAATAGGTTCTACTTTTGACTTGACCTTATATGGGGATAGAAGGTCAATTTATTAGATAAATACAATAACAAAACAGGGTTTTCATATTATTATAGTTACAATTAACTATGAACACAAGCACAACTGTACGTGTCGTTGTTATTGGCAATGGCATGGTTGGCTTTAAGTTCTGCGAGAAACTTATAGCCAGAAAAAAAAATGAACATCAGTTCGCCCTGACAGTTTTTGGCGAAGAACCACGAGTGGCCTACGATCGCGTTCACCTGAGCGCCTATTTCGATGGCAAAACCGCTGACGACCTGACCCTTGCCCCTCCCGACTGGTATGCGGCCAATGGTATCCAGCTTTATCTGACCGATCCGGTCGTTGCTATTGACCGCGACAGAAAAGAGGTACGCTCCCATCATGGCCTTGTAGTGCCTTATGACTATTTAATAGTGGCCACCGGTTCTGGTGCCTTTGTACCACCCGTTGCCGGAGTTGAAAAAGATGGTGTATTTGTTTATCGCACCATCGAAGACCTTGATCTCATTCAATCATACGCGCGCAAGGCCTCGCGGGGAGCCGTGCTGGGTGGTGGTTTGCTGGGCCTCGAAGCAGCCAAAGCACTGCTCGACCTGGGACTCGCCGAAGCCCATGTCGTTGAGTTTGCGCCACGGCTCATGCCCCGGCAAATTGACGAGGCCGGTTCCGGAATTCTCCAGAGTCAGCTAGAATCGCTGGGGCTCTCGATCCATTTATCGAAAAGTACTCAGCAAATTACGGGCGACGACACTATAACTGGAATGCAGTTTGCCGATGGTTCGCATCTCGCTGTCGACATGCTGATTATTTCGGCCGGTATCCGTCCGCGTGATGAACTAGCCAAAGCGGCTGGTTTGGATACTCATCCACGCGGAGGCATCCTTGTCAATAATTTCCTGCAAACTTCCGACCCATCCATTTTTGCTATTGGCGAATGCGCTGTTGCTCACCATATGATTTATGGTCTGGTGGCACCAGGGTACGAAATGGCGGATGTAGTTGCCTCCCGACTGATTGGCGATGAAAAAGAGTTTAAGCCGTTCGATATGTCGACCAAGCTAAAACTGATCGGCACCGATGTTGGCAGCTTTGGCGATCCATTTGCGGCTGAGCCTCAATGCCGTACCATTGTTTACGAAAACAAGGTAAAAGGTATTTATAAGCGAATCAACATTTCGCCGGATGGCAAAGAACTGCTGGGCGGCATTCTGGTAGGTGATGCCGAACAATATAATATGCTGCTGCAAACCTGCAAGAACAAAACCATATTGCCGCCCAATCCGGAAGACCTCATTCTTGGCTCGGGGGGGGGCGAAGAGGCTGGCGCGGGTGTTATGAGCCTACCCGACGATGCACTGATCTGCTCCTGCGAAGCGATCACAAAAGCTACACTCTGCCACGAAATCGGCGAAAATGGTCATACGACGGTCGATGCACTGAAAAAAGCGACCAAAGCCTGCACAGGTTGCGGTGGATGTACGCCACTGGTGAAAGACCTGATCCAGGGTGTACTGAAACAGCAAGGGCACTATGTCCGCAATATCCTCTGCGAACACTTCGAATATACTCGTCAGGAATTGCTGGATCTGGTTAAGATCAATGGACTAAAAACCTTCGGTATGGTGCTCGACCAGTTTGGGCATGGCGATGGTTGTGAAGTCTGCAAACCGGCCATCGCTTCTATTCTGGCCAGTCTCTGGAACGAAAACATTCTGGAACAGGGTCGGTCCACCATTCAGGATTCGAACGACCGCTATCTGGCTAATATTCAGAAAGGTGGAACCTACTCGGTTGTGCCCCGAATTCCGGGCGGAGAAATCACGCCCGACAAACTAATTGTTATTGGGCAGGTGGCCAAAAAATATGGTCTGTACACGAAAATTACGGGTGGTCAGCGGATCGATCTGTTTGGGGCTCATGTTGGTGATTTACCGCTGATTTGGGAAGAGCTGATTGCCGCTGGCTTCGAAAGTGGTCATGCCTACGGAAAATCCTTACGGACCGTGAAAAGCTGCGTTGGCAGTACCTGGTGTCGCTACGGTGTTCAGGATTCGGTATCGTTTGCCATTGAGGTAGAAGAACGCTACAAAGGCGTTCGGTCTCCGCATAAAATCAAGTCGGGCGTTTCGGGCTGTATCCGCGAATGTGCCGAAGCACAGAGCAAAGACTTTGGCATCATTGCTACCGAAAAGGGCTGGAATCTGTATGTGGGTGGCAATGGGGGCTCCAAACCCCAACACGCTCAGTTACTGGCTTCCGACATCGACAAAGAAACCTGCATTCGCTATATCGACCGGTTCCTGATGTTCTATATCAAAACGGCCGATCCGCTCACCCGCACGGCCACCTGGCTCAACAAACTGGACGGGGGCATGAGTTACCTAAAAGCCGTTGTTATCGACGATGTGCTGGGTATTGGTCAGGAGCTGGAAAACGAGATGCAATTGCTGGTCGATACCTTCAAATGCGAATGGACAGCGGTAGTTGAAAACCCAGAACTGCGTAAACGTTTCTCGCACTTCGTAAATGCCCCTGGCCAGAACGATCCTACCATACAATTTGAGCCATTACGCCATCAGAAACGCGCTAAGGAATGGCGTTAATGAGCAACTACCTGCATCAACATCTCTTCTTATTCGAAAAAAGCAGTCAACTCATGGAAGTATTTATTGCACCCAAACACGAAATTACCTGGCATTTGGCCTGCTCAATTGATGCCATTCCAGAAGATGGTGGCGCCTGCGCCATTGTCAATGGCAAACAAATTGCCATTTTCAACTATACCCGCCGGAGCAAATGGTATGCGACCGACAACGAATGTCCACACCGCCAGCAAATGGTATTGTCGCGGGGCATGATTGGCAGCCAGGGCGACGAGCCTAAGGTAGCCTGCCCGTTTCATAAGAAAACCTTTTCGCTTCAGACTGGCCAGTGTCTCAACGACGAATCGTATCAGATTACTACCTATCCTGTTAAAATTGCCAATGGGAAGGTGTATATTGGGATTTGAGCAATTCAGTTGGTTTATGGTTTTCGGCTTACGGTTGCGCTGCTATGGAAGGATTCGTGCTAATGAGTGGAGCTACCGTAAACCATAAACCGTAAACCATAAAGCTCTATGAAGCAACTCGATCAGCAGGTAGCCCGTCGGTTAACCCGATTCTACGTAATGGCCCTTACGGCTCTGGCCTTCTTATCGGTCAGCGGGCTTCTGTTTATCCGCAAAACACTCAGCAATCACTACGACGACGGTCGCGTTGTAAACGTAACGGGTCGCCAGCGGATGTTAAGTCAACGACTTACCAAGCTGGCTTTGTTGCGAACAACGGGCTTGTCGGCGGCAGATACCGTATCGTTCGATTCGCTACTGCATACCTGGAGTCAGACCCATAATCAGTTGCGAAATGGGCTCCTGAACATGGAGAAAACCTATACCGTTCGGAAGAGCAACCGACTGGATAGTATGTTTGCCCAAATCGAGCCTATTTTTCTGTCTCTGCGCCACAGTTTTATTCAGATTCAGCGTCCTGATCTAAGCCCGTCCGAAAAACAAGCCATCCTCAATACCATCCTGCGCGATGAGCTCCCCTTTGTTCAGCAGATGAACGACATTGTTTTTCAGTTCGATACCGAAAGTTTTGAGCGTGTTAAGACGCTCGAACGCATCGAGTGGTTTCTCACTGGTGCAACGCTGCTGACTCTTTTGCTTGAAGCTTTCTTCATTTTCCGACCCGTTGTTGGCTATATTCAAAACATTGTCAGGCGGCTGGCTCATTCCGAAAATGCGTTGCAGGAAGCCAACCTACACCTCGAAATAGCCAATCATGAACTGGAAACTACGAACCAGAATCTGGCAGCCGCCAATCAGAAACTGGTTGATACCCAGCAGGAATTACTCCGAACGACCGCAGAAAAATTTCAATTACAGATTGCTGAAGACACCGTTAGGTCGGCTGCCTTGCTGGAGGGGCAGGAAGAAGAACGCCGACGCTTTGCCCGCGAACTTCACGATGGCATTGGACAGATGCTTACTGGCTTGAAGCTTCATGCCGAAAAAATGAAATCGATCAACTTCCCGGACGAAAAACAACGAATTCGCTTCGACGAATTATGTAGCCTGATTTATGATATAATTCAAACCACCCGCCAAATATCGTACAATCTGATGCCAGCGGTATTGGGAGATTTTGGTTTAGGCGCTACCTTGCAATTACTAGCCGAACAAACCGCCCGTTCATCGGGGCTTACGATTATTTTTGATGGCAACCGGGAATCTGTTCGACTAAGCCCCTCCACCGAAATCGGCCTGTATCGCATTGCGCAGGAGGCACTTAACAATGCAATAAAGTACGCGCAAGCGCAAACTATCCGCATCTCCTTACTACAGAGTCAGGATAATCTTGCGCTCACGATAGAAGATGACGGTAAAGGATTTTCGACCAAAAAAGGGACAAAAACCGACCAATTACTTTCGGGAACGAGTGGCATAGAAAATATGCGTACCCGCGCCCGATTGCTCAATGGCTCGCTAACCATTACGTCGAAGCCTAAAAAAGGAACAAAAGTTTTGGTAACTATCATGGTTTGCGGTTTATAGTTTACGGTATGCCTGGAAGGATTCGTGCTAATAAGCGGAACTACCGTAAACTGAAAACTATAAGCTGGCAACTATAAACTGAACCACCATGTCGATTCGCATACTGATTGCCGATGATCATTCTGTTGTACGAAAGGGGATTCGTATGCTGCTGGAAGATGAAACAGATATTCAGATTGTGGGCGAAGCCGCCGATGGCGATGAAGCCATTGATCAGGTGGCGGCCAATAAGCCTGATGTTCTGCTTCTGGATATTACGATGCCCCGCATGTCGGGTATTGATGCGCTGAAAGTTGTTTCGCAACAGTTTCCGAAGGTTCGAACACTGCTGTTCAGTATGCACAACAATCCCGATTATATCCTGAAAGCCGTTCAAAATGGGGCAGCGGGTTATCTTCTGAAAGATAGTAGCCAGGAAGAAATCCTGAAAGCCATTCATACCGTTACGGCTGGCGAGCTGTACTATCCGCCCAATGCATCCTCGGTCATTATCCGTCAGCTTGTAATTCCTACAATTGATAACTCCCAACACCAGGAGACGGCATACATACCCCGCACAGCCTCCTCGGTCTGGAATAAAATCACTTCGCGGGAGGCCCAGATTTTAACCTGCCTGATCGATGGCATGAGCAGCCCCGAAATAGCTGAACAATTCGGAATCAGTGCCAATACGGTTGCTAACCAGCGGGCCAGCATCCTGCGCAAAGCAGGGGTTAAAAATACCGTCGACCTGATTCGGCTGGCCCTGGAAGAAAAAAACCAGCGCTGACTACCCCTAATCTCCTTCTTCTGATCAATCCTCTCAGGTGGCACTATTGCCTTTTTGTAATGCGTTAGGTAAAACTGTATGCATTCTACTGCATATATCCGCTAATTTGCACCCCGATCATTCGTTCATTTCGATTACCAAAAGAAAAAGCTTTCCTTTTGGTAATGTAACGTTTATAGCAGATTTTTGACTTTCAATTGGGATTATTCAATTTAATATATAAAATATGACAAAATTATACTACAAGTTTCTGTTTTGGGGTATTTTATATATTTTTCTGCATCATTATGCAGCAGCCCAGTCTACCCTGCCTCCAAACCTTCCGCTCTGCGGCACTCCCGACCTGACCCGTGCCCAGGCCCTATCGCTCACGCAGCAGGCAAATGCAGCCCTGCAACGCAAACGGGCAACGGGCGCTACATTTAACACGATTACGTATGTTCCTATCCGTCCGCATATCTTTCGACAGAGTAATGGAACTGGTGGTTTCTCGTTAGCCGATCTTAATCAGGTAATCGCCCTGACCAACAGCTATTATCTGCTCAATGGCTATGGTATTCAGTTCTACTTTGCCGGAACGACCCCGAATTATATCGATGATGATGGCATGTATAACCAGTACAATGGCCAGTCGGTCGATGCCTATGACGCCAATAATGCTTTAAATCAGTATTATGTCCATCAATTTTCTGACTTGGGACTTGGTGGCTATGCCTATTATCCGGCCGATGGTATTTATTCAACCCGATCGTTTATTCTGACTGGCTCCGGCGAATACATTGAAGACTTAGGGAATCGGCTGATCCCTCATGAGTTAGGACACACCTTTAACCTGATCCATACGTTCGGGCAAAATGGCGGGAGCGGTGTACTCGGCTCGGGAACGACTACCGAACTCGTAACCCGGGGAGCCGGAGCCAATTGCCTGACCGATGGCGATCTGGTTTGCGATACGCCCGCCGATCCCTATAATATGACTGGAGCCTACCTCACCTACGTGAATGGCTGTCCGCAATATGACCCGAGCAGTTCGGCACGCGATGCAAACGGTGATGTCTATACGCCATCCATCACCAACATTATGTCGTACTACTTTCCGTGTACGCACGATTTCACGCCGGGCCAATTCGATCGCATACAGGCTGGTCTGGCCCTGCGCCAGTCACATACGACCTATACGCTTAATGCTCCAGCAACCGCAATGACTGCGCCCAGTAACCTGACAGCCAGTTATAACGGCCTAAGCGTCACTCTAAACTGGCAGGACAACTCCAGCAACGAAATGGGCTATTTTATCGAGCGTTCGCTGGTTTCCAACGCGGGTTTTACGCCAATTGGCGGTGTTGCGCCCAACGTAACTACATTTACGGATACAAAGGCAAGTGCCAATGTCACGTATTATTATCGAATCCGCCCTTCGAACACAACCACCGGTAGCCTCAGCATACCCGTTTCTATTACCACCACACCTCCTACCGTAACCGGTCTTACCACCACGAACATAACCGGCTCATCGGCCCAACTAAACTGGAATATTCTGGATAGTGACATTACCTACGATGTTCAGTGGAGAGCCGCCGGCACTACAACCTGGAACACGTTGTCCAATATATTCGGCAACAGTTATTACCTATATAACCTCCAGCCAAGCACCGCCTATGAATGGCAGGTAAAAGTATCGTCGAGCGATACGTATTCAGGGCCCCTTATATTTTCTACTACCTGCCCAACCCCATCCTTTCCGTCCAGCTACCCCTATCGTAGTACAGCTCAACTGTATTGGTCATCGTATGTAAATCAGACCTTTACCATACAGTGGCGGCAGCAGGGAAATTCAGCCTGGAATACCATTACGGGTTTAACGTCGTCGTATTATTCACTTACCGGACTTACCTCTTCCACTGTGTATGAGTGGCAGGTTCAGGGTGTTTGTTCAACTACTGCCACCACCGACTATACCAGCCCGCAGTCATTCACGACTAAGTCGTGCGATATACCAACAACACCTACAAGTTCTTACATAGGTATATCAACAGCCCGGGTTTACTGGTACACCTCCTACTATGATTCTGACAGAACCTACGAAGTTCGCTACCGCCCTGTCAATACCATCAACTGGACAACTATCAGCAGCCTTACGGCAACTACTTCGAGCCTGACAGGTCTAACGAATAACACTCAATATGAATGGCAGGTAAGGAGTGTTTGCGGCCCCAGCGAAAGTTCCGACTTTACTACACTCGCCACGTTTACAACGAGTTGCGTTATCCCATACGGTTTATATGGGAATCCGACAGCAACAAGTGCTTTCATCAGTTGGTCTGCGAACTATGTTGAACCAGGGGCAACTTATGAAATACAATTCAGACCTACCGGGTCACAGACCTGGTCAACAGTGAGCAATCCATCTACTTACACATCACTAACTGGTCTTGCTACAAACACAACCTACGAGTGGCGGGTTAGAACCATTTGTTCCGTCTCCGAACAATCCGACTATTCCAGTATAAACACATTTACAACTGGCTGCAAAACACCCGACACGAACTTAGTATCGATCAGCGATTTGTCGTCGGCGTCGGTGCAACTTAACTGGTATCTGACCAGCGACCCCGGCACATTATTCGACATTCGGTATCGACCGGTCGGCTCGGCCAACTGGACAACAGTCAGCAGTGTAACGGCAACCACGTCGAACGGATCGTATCGACTTACGGGATTGACCAACAACACAACCTACGAATGGCAGATTAGAACCGTCTGTTCGCCCAATCAACAATCAGATTACACGCAAAGTCTGCAGTTTACAACCCAGTGTGTAATTCCTTATTCGCTTTACACCAATACGCTGGTTACCGCAGCAACATTGACCTGGAATAATTTTGGACCCGATGTAACGTATGATGTACAATATCAGCAATCGGGAACAAATTCCTGGACAACGTTGACCAACCTAACATCCAACACGGTTGCCATAACAGGCCTTACAGGAAGTACAGGCTATGAATGGAAAGTTCGCAGTCATTGCAACGACGGTACCTATACCGACTATTCATACGTAAGCTATTTCTACACGAACTCCTGCAGCAGTCCATCCTCGCTAACCACAACGGAACAAACCACAACTTCGGCCAAAATCAACTGGTATTTTTATTATGCCAGTGTGGGGACTATGTACGAAGGGCGTTATCGAGTTGTGGGCACTACCGACTGGACGTATCTCGGCAACCTCTCCAGCACCAACGGCTATGGTTATTTCACCATTACGGGCTTAACCCCAACAACTTCGTATGAATGGCAAATCAGAACGCTGTGTTCGGCCAACGAAAGTTCTGCCTTTTCAAATTCGACCTACTTTCAGACCTATAGCCCCTGCAATGGCATGTATACCATCAAAGCAGGTCAATGGGATGATCCGGCAGTATGGTCCTGCAACCGCATCCCAACCAGCACCGACGATGTACAGATCAAACACGTCGTTTCGTTACCCGCCTATTATACCGCTAATGTCCATAAAATTCAGTTCGATATAGGCCAGCAATTAGTATACGCCGTTTACTCCCGATTGAAACTGGGGTTTTAAATTGACTGGCTATTGGCTGTTAGCTATTGACTATTGAACTGGCTCAGAGCTAACAGCCAATAGCCAGTTTAAAACTAATTTACCACAAAACAGTACGAAATCAAGAATTTTAAATATTTGTTTAAAAAAACCATTCAAGAAATTTGTGTGTTAAGAAAGCAACAAATACTTTTGAATGTCAGATGAAAAAAAGCATGAACTGTACCCCTTTTAAATCGACCGAAGAGAAGATACGGGAAGCCGCCAAGCGGGTCTTTCTGGAAAAGGGGTTCGATGGAGCTACCTCGCGGGATATTGCCGATGCCGCGGGTATTAACATTGCACTGACCAACTACTATTTCCGTAGTAAAGAAAAACTGTTTATGAGCATTTTTGAAGAAATGCTTCAGTTGTTCTTCAACGGAATGGTCGATATTATGAACAAACCGATCAGCCTCCGGGAAAAAATTACCGAACTGATCGAACACGATTTTCAGTTGCTGAAGAAAAACCCGAGTCTGGCGATTTTCATTATGAATGAAATTCACCGCGACCCCGATCGGATGGCAAGCAGTCTTGGTGTAATGAAACAGATTCACCACTCGCTGTTCGAAGAGCAGCTTCAGCAGGAAATTAAGCGGGGCAACGTTCGGCCAATCAAAGCCATTCATCTAATGCCGATGATCTTTTGCAACATACAGTTTCTGTTTATTGGCAAGGCCATGCACATGAAAATGTGGCAAATGGATGAGGATGACTTCGAAAAGTTTGCCAACGAACACAAAGCCCTGGTTACCGACATGGTCACCACCTATATTTTTGAATTCGAGAAGGCGTAATCGCCTATTTTTTTATCACTATTTTAAACAAATATTTAAAATTTTTGCTTAGTCCAAGCATTTAAAATAAACGTTTCTTACCGACCATGAAAACCGTTCAATGGTACCTATCGGCCAGTTTGTTACTGGTCTCTTCTCTAGCGAGAGCGCAGAACTTAACGCTTGAACAATTAATAGATAAAGCACTAACTAACAACTATAGTGTGCAATCGTCTAAACTGGATGAATTAAAAACAGAAGCCCAGATTGCCGAAGTGAAAGCAGGGGCCAGACCACAGGTCAACCTAACGGGCGACTACAAACGGTACCTTAAAATTCCGGGGCAGGTTATTCCGGCATCGGTTTTTGGCGGGCCCGAAGGCACCTACTCAGCCGTAGCGTTTGGCCTTCCCTACAACCTCTCAACATCGGTCCAGGCAACCCAACCCATTTATAGTCAATCACTTCTGATTGCCACCAAAGCGGCCAAAGCCAGCCGCGACCTGTCGGCGCTGCAAACCCAGAAGACGAAAGAAGATGTTGCCTACAACGTGTCGGCTACGTACTACAACCTCCAGACAACCGCTCAACAGATCGCTTTTCTGCGTAGCAACCTGGCTGCTACCGAACGTCTGATTCGGATAACAGATCTTCGTCGGCAAAACCAACTGGCGCAGGGTATCGACGTCGACCGGCTCCAACTGAGTAAAACAGCCTCGCAAACCCAGATTGAATCACTTCAGGCAACCTATAATCAGTTGCTTAATTCGCTCAAATACCTCACCGGCACTCCCCAAACCGATTCGTTGCAGGTTCAGACCGCCATTGAAGAAAGTATTCCGGTAGCGCCTGGCAACGAATACACCATCAACCGGACCGATTTACAACTGCTCGATCAGCAAAAGTTGATCAATGGCCTTGAACAACGAAACATTAAAGCCGGTTTTGTGCCATCGGTTTCGGCCTATGGTGTGGCCAACAGTTCGGTATATGCCATTGGGGGCGATAACTCCTACATCAAAAATCTGCCAGGTTACTGGGTAGGGCTTCAATTGAACTGGAACGTATTCGACGGGCTGGCCCGCAAAGCCAAACTCGGTCAGAAACGCATCGACGATCAAAAGCTGGATGTACAAACGCGGCAGGTTCGCGAGTCGATTTCAATGGATATTGCCAATGCCCGCAACAAATTTCTGGTCGAACAACAGAACCTGACAACCAACCGGGGGCAGGTTGCTCTGGCCGAAAAAGTCTATACGCAAACGCAGCTACAGTTTAAGGAAGGTACGGTTGATTTGACCGAAGTAGTACAGGCCGAAAACTCCCTCCGCGATGCACAAAATACATACCTAACCACGCTGGTCAATCTTCGCACGGCCGAACTCGACTGGAAAAAAGCCACTGGCAGTCTGATTAGCCGGTAAGGTAGTCGGTTTACGGTTTACGGTGGCTCCGCTTATTAGCCCGCATCCTTCCAGGGCAGCGCAACGGTAAACCATAAACTGAAAACAGTAAACCGAAAACTGACCCCATACACAAGAATCAACCCGAATAATGTCATGAAACGAATCGTTGTATTACTTGCCATTGTGTCTACGCTGGGACTAACCGCCTGGACACTCATTAACAACAAAAAAGAAGTCGAAGCGAAGGTCTACAAACCCAATCCCGATCAGAAAGTGGGCGTTCGGACTGCCGTTGCCGAACTTCGGAATCTATCGCAGGAATCTGAATTTCTGGGTTCTTTTGCCGCCAATCGTGAAATCGAAATCCGTCCCCAGGCGGGTGGCCAGATCGTTCAGCTTCCAATTGTGGAAGGCCAGTTAGTGGGAGCCGGAAAGCTGATTGCCAAACTGGACGATGAGCAACTCCGTTACCAGATTGAAGGTCTTCAGGTTACGCTGGAAGGCTACCAAAATGACCTTAAGCGCTACGAAAATCTGGTAAAGGGCGATGCCACACCGGCTGTTAATCTGGAACGTACGCAATTAAATATTCGCGCTACGCAGGCCCAGATCAAACAACTTCAGAAGCAACTTGACAACACGACCATTACGGCACCCTTTTCGGGTATCGTTACCGAAAAAATGGTTGAAAAAGGCTCGGTCGTATCCATCGGATCGCCCATTGCCAAGGTTACCGATATTTCGTCGGTGAAGCTGGTAGTCGATGTACCCGAAAAAGCCATAAATCATTTCCGCGTTGGTCAGTCGCTGGCCATTTCGACCGAAGTTTATCCTGATGCTCAGTTTACAGGTCGTGTTACGCTGATTGGTGCTCAGGGCGATGCCGCTCACAATTATCCGGTTGAAATCACCGTCAATAATTCGGGGAAAAATCTGCTGCGGGCTGGTATGTACGGCACCATTGCCAACACCAGTCAGGTGAAAGGGCAAACCCTAACCGTTCCTCGGCAGGCGATCATCGGCTCCGAAAAGCAGCCTCAGGTTTATGTAATCGAAGACGGCAAATCGATTCTAAAGTCGGTTAAAATCGGTGCAACGACCAACGATTATTATGAAATAACGGACGGCCTCAAAGCAGGCGACCGGGTCGTTACAAGTGGTCAGATCAATCTACAAAACGGCACGGCTGTAGTGGCACAATAAATTGAATGATTGAATTAGGCTCCGCCTTTTGAGGATATACCGTGCGAGTAAATACCAACTCGCTACTCAACCGCACGGCGGACCGTCGCAACGGCGAACCGTCGCAACGGCGGAGCCTAATTCAATCATTCAACAACTCAACATTTCAATCATTTACAAATATGAAATTCGTTGAAACGATCATAAAACGCCCCTCACTCATTATCGTACTGTTTGCGATACTGACAATTGGTGGCCTATTTTCATACCGCTTTCTGAGCTACGAACTGTTGCCCGAGTTTTCGGTGCCTATGGTAACCATCACAACGGCCTATCCGGGGGCTGCCCCATCAGAAGTGGAAACGGAAGTCAGCAAGAAAATTGAGGATGCGGTTTCGGGGCTCGATAACCTCGACGATGTGAAAGCCAATTCCTTCGAAAATGCGTCGGTCGTGGTGGTGCAATTTAAACCCGGCACCAACATTGATGCTGCGCTGGAAGACGCACAACGCGAAATCGACAAAATGGTCAGCGATCTGCCCGACGACGCCGAACAACCATCTCTGACAAAAATTTCGCCCAGCGATCAGCCCATCATGCAGTTGCTGGCCACCTCGAACCTTCCTACCGAAGTGTTTTATCAGGAAGTAGAAGACCGGTATCTACCACAGCTTCAGCAGATAAAAGGCGTAGCCGAAATTATGATGGTTGGTGGCGACAAGCGCGAAATCCGCGTTAATGTCAACGACGACAAGCTAAATTATTATGGTCTATCCTTACTTCAGGTATCGCAGGCAATCAATCAGGCCAACCTCGATTTTCCTACGGGAAAAGTGAAAAACACCCGCGAAAACATGACCCTGCGGCTGGCGGGTAAATTTTCGTCGCTGGACGATATTCGGAAACTGGTCATTGCAACACCCAAAGATGGTAGCCCCATTCGAGTGGGTGATGTAGCCACCGTAACCGATGGGTTGACGGAACCAACCAGCATCAGCCGCTACAATGGCCGGGATGGAATTGGCCTCTTCATTAAAAAACAGTCAGACGCCAACGCCGTTGACATTAGCCACTCGGTTCAGGAAAAGCTGGCCCAGATTGAGAAAGATAATGCCAAAGACAACGTTAAATTCGCCATTGCTTACGACAGCAGTGTATTTACGCTGGCATCGGTAGAAGCCGTAACGCACGACCTGATTCTGGCCGTAGGCCTGGTAGCGGTGGTTATGCTTCTGTTCCTGCATAGCTTCCGAAATGCATTCATCGTCATGGTGTCTGTACCGGCCTCGCTGATCTCGGCCTTCCTGTTCATGTTCGTGATGGGCTACTCGCTGAATCTGATGACACTACTGGCCCTTTCGCTGGTAATCGGGATTCTGGTCGACGACTCCATTGTGGTTCTCGAAAACATTCAGCGACACCTCGAAATGGGCAAAAACCGCTGGCGCGCCACGCTCGACGGTGTTAGCGAAATCGGTTTTGCGGCCGTAGCCATCACCCTTGTGATTGTGGTTGTTTTCGTACCCATCACTTTTGTTAGTTCCGTTATTGCCGATTTGCTGCGCCAGTTTTCGCTCACCGTTGCCTTCGCTACCATGGTTAGTTTGCTGGTTAGCTTTACCCTGACACCCTGGCTAACATCTATGCTGGCCAAACTGGAACATCTGAACCCAAAGAACCCTTTCCAGGCGTTCCTGCTCTGGTTCGAGAAAGGACTGACGGCACTGACAAATGGCTATCACCGGAGTCTGGCCTGGGTGCTGGGGCACAAACTGGCTTTCACCGGTATTCTGCTCGCCATTTTCGTTTTCACGGGCTGGGTAATGAGTCTGGGCATTATTGGTTCGGAGTTTGTGGCACAGGGCGATCAGGGTAAATTCCTGCTTACGATGAAGCTGGATAAGAGTGCATCGCTGCAGCAAAACAACCTGACGGCTCGCAGCATCGAAAACTACCTGCGCAAAAAGCCGGAAGTCGAGAGCATTTTCGCCAACGTTGGTGGTGCCAGCACAGGCATGAACAGCACTGGTCAGGGCGAAACCAACCGTACAGAATTAACGGTTCAACTGGCCGACGCCAGCGAACGTCCGGGCCATAAACTTACCGAGCAGTACATGATCGATGTACGGCAGGAACTCGAACATAATTTTCCGGCCGTAGAATTCAGTTCCTCGGTGGTAGGTATGGTTAATTCGGGTTCGGCACCGATCGAGATTTTCCTCAGTGGCGACGACGTAACCCAGAATCTGGCAGCCGCCGAAGAACTGGCCAACCGGATTCGGAAAACACCGGGTGCCAACGACGTGAACGTTTCGGTCGAGTCGGGCAATCCAGAAGTTCGGGTCGACATTGATCGCGAAAAAATGGCCAAGCTGGGCCTTAACATCCAGACGGTGGGCGGTACGCTGCAAAATGCCTTTGCCGGTAACGACGATTCGAAATTTCGGGATGGTGGCGAAGATTACGACATTCGGGTAATGCTCGACGCATTTGATCGGAAAAACCCCGACGACGTAAAAAATATTAACTTTTTCAGCCCAGCAGCCAACCGATCGGTTCGACTGGCCGAGTTTGCCAACGTTACGCTAAGCAATGGTCCATCGCTGCTGGAACGCAAAAACCGCCGGTCGTCAGTAACCGTAACGGCCAACACACTCGGAACGGGTTCGGGCACACTGACAAGCGTGATTCAGGCCGATCTGGCCAAAAACCCACTTCCGGCCGGTGTTACGGTTAGCTGGGGGGGCGATGCCAAAAATCAGAGCGAAGGGTTTGGTTCACTGGGTATTGCCATGCTCGCCGGGTTGATGCTCGTGTATTTCATCATGGTCCTGCTCTACGACAGCTTCGTATATCCGTTTGTGGTGCTATTCTCAGTACCTGTTGCTGTGATTGGAGCTTTACTGGCCCTGGCCCTTAGCTCATCGAACATTGGCATTTTCGCTATGTTGGGTATGCTGATGCTGATTGGTCTGGTGGTGAAAAACGCCATTCTGATCGTTGACTTTGCCAATCAGCAGAAAGCCCAGGGAGTTCCATTCCGGCAGGCCATTCTGCACGCTGGCGAAGAACGGCTCCGTCCGATTCTGATGACGACCATTGCAATGGTCATTGGTATGATTCCCATTGCTACGGCCAGCGGTGCAGGTGCCGAATGGAAAAACTCGCTGGCCTGGGTACTGATTGGGGGGCTGAGCAGTTCGATGGTACTTACCATCTATCTGGTTCCTATGATGTATTACCTTGTCGACCGCATTCAGGAATGGTTCAAAAATCGTTTCCGTAAAGAAAAAGCCGTTGAAACACTGGCCGAAGCGGCAGTGTAGATAGTTTATGGTTACGGTTTATCGTTTATGGTTGCTCCGCACGAGAAGGATGTATGCTGACAGGCGGAGCAATCATAAATTGTAAACCAATTAATCGCTCAACACATCATGACACTAGCAGAGATTAACAATCGTTTACAGGAGATACTCAATGGTATGGGTATCAGCCTCACAGCCTTAACCGATCAGGCAAACTTTATCCGTGATCTTGGCCTCGATTCGCTGGACGTCACGGACCTACTAATACGGGTAGAAACTACTTTTGGTATTCGAATTCCCGACGAGGACTGGTTTTCTCTGCAAACGGTGGGTCAGCTCAAAAATTATTTGCTGGCAGAAGTAAAATTCGATTGATCAAGCGCTCCAACATAGTTATCGATTATGCCTGTCGCTGATGTTTTCTGAACTTGCAGCGACAGGCATACTAGCATTTTTTCGGAAAACTATTGGCTGATTTTCACAAACCTACTACTTTGTAGGCGCGTTTAACTGCTTAGAACCAGCCGTGGTAAAAGTATTTGGCTTGCCCCCAATTGTTCGTTTCATGAATCGCTTAGCGTGCTTATGGCTGGCACTTCTTCTCTGTTTACCAGCGCAGGCGCAACGCAACAGATTGCAACTCATTCGTATCAGCGAAGACAACGATGGTCTTAATACCCAGGGAAAGATCAGCGATCGGGAATATACCAATGGCACCAAAATCGACATCCTTTACACCAAAAACACAAAACCCCGGCTCCTTAGCGCCTTGCTGATACCCATAGCCGCCAGTGCCAACAATATGTATAGCGTTGGCCTGACGCATTTGATGTATACGCCAACTAACATAAAACAGAAAAGCGTTATTAGAAATGATCGCCCCTACACGGCAGTTCTGTATGCCACGCACGGCCTGACGTCTGCCGATTCAGTCCGAAAACAACGGTTAATTACCGAACTGGGATTGGGCGTACTCGGCCGAGCCGCTTTAGGCGAAGAGCTTCAGATTTGGGTTCACCGTCAACTTGGCTTCGATGAACCTCAGGGCTGGCGCTATCAGTTACCAACCGACTTATTGGTAAACTACCTGATTCAGTACGAAAAACAGTTGTTTCAACCGTCGGCCGGGTTGCAGGCTCTGGGGATGATGAGTGCTAATGTTGGCACCCTAAGTAACAATATTAACGCCGGGCTAATGGTTAGAGCAGGACTTCTGGGCAATTATTTCACTAACTTCGAACGGCCGGCTGGCAATCGGTCACCAAGTTACCGGAAACGTCAGCTCTATGCCTTTATGCGCCCTACTCTCCGCTTATTATTGGACGATTCGACCCTACAGGGAGGCTTTTTCACCCGTAGTCGTGCCTATTATGTGCTCAATAACAAGTTGCTTAACCGGTCGGTGGCTCAGTTGGAAGTAGGTGCCGTACTGACACGCAATAGGCTTGGCCTGTCGGTTAGCGAAAAGTTCATATCACCTACCTTCAAAGGTGTGCCATCGCAGGAGGTAGGCAACATAACCCTGTTTTTCGGGCTATGAAGTTCTCTTATTCTTTCCCTGAACGATCTCATACAGTTCATCATCCCATGAAAAAAATATACAGCTTATGTTTAAGCATCATTATCAACGGCCAGTCCTCACCTACTTTCAGCAGGAATTTGAGCAAGAAAGTTTTCGGCGCGAGCGACAACGAGCGGCCGTACTAGCCCTTCTGTTTGCCTCTGGCTTTTTGCTGTATGGTATCACCGTTCCGTTTTCAGGACTGCCCATTGGCGAAGCCGGTGAATACAAACATATTTCCATTCAGGTTGCGGTCTACATGGGCGGTATGTTGGTGTATGAACTTCTGGTCTGGCGAACCCTGGGGCTCATTAGCCGCCGGTTTCCGGGTTCAGCGCTCTCTTACTTCGCAAAATTTGGAAACGCAACGGTAGAAATCACGGTGCTTACCGCAGCCCTTTACATGGTCAGCCGGTCGTTCGACCACCCCATTCTGATGCTGCTGTCGCCCATCGCCTATCTCTATTTTGTGTTCATCACCCTGTCGACACTTCGGCTGAGTGTAGTTGTAGCACTCTGGACAGGCGCACTGGCCGGGCTCGAATTCTATGGCCTGAGTTTATACCTGCTGGAACCCGTTACGACATCGGCTAACGAGTTTAGCTTCTACATGACCCAAACGTTCCCGTATGCCCTTAAAGCACTGATTATGTTGCTGACCGGCGCGGGTGCGGGCTACGTTGCCCGGCAAATTCGACTAAGTATCGAACTGTCTATCGAGCGAACCGAAATGAACGAGCAAATCCGCACGCTGTTCGGCCAACAGGTATCGCCCGAGGTGGTAGAAGCCATTCTGGCGCAGAAAGGCGCACTTGAAGCCAGTCACCGCAAGGTCGCTATTCTGTTTCTCGACATCCGTAATTTCACCCAATTTGCCGATACACACACCCCCGATGAAGTGATTGCTTACCAAAGTGCCTTTTTCGATACGGTTGCAACGGTTATTCGGAACTATGGCGGCATTGTCAATCAGTTTCTGGGCGACGGCTGCATGGCTACCTTTGGTGCTCCGCTCCCACTCGACAACCCCGCCGAACGAGCCGTAGAAGCCGGTCTGGCCATTCTGGACGCGGTGGCAAGTGCCAGTCAGAACGGCACAATTGAACCAACAACGGTTGGCATTGGCATTCAGACGGGCGATGCTGTGGTGGGCAATATCGGTACCGAAACCCGCCAGCAATATAACATTACCGGCACTGTAGTTATCCAGGCATCGCGCATAGAACAACTCAATAAAGAATACAATTCACAGATTCTGGTTAGTCAGGAGGTGATGGACGAACTATCAACAATCAATATCAGTCCACGCCGGGTTGGAGCCACCCATCTGAAAGGCATGAGCAAAGACGTCATGCTCTGGCAATTGGCATAACCTTCACAAGGTTATTTTCTTTAGAACAGTAATTCACCGGCCAGATCGCGTTTTTTAACTGATTTGTAGAAATTCGCAGCTTAATTCATCTGAACGCTCAATCAGCCGTGATCAAACGATTCATCCTCTTCTTTACCTTAACCTCATCCGTTTCATTCGCCCAGACCATCAATTCGGTTGGTATTCGACTCATAACCCTTCCGTCAGGGTCCTTCTATATGGGTTCCGAACGCGATGGCGAAGATGCCGACGAACAGCCTATTCACCGCGTAACCATCAGCAAACCCTTTCTGATGGGCGCAACAGAAGTAACCAACGCCCAATACGAAGCCTTCGACCCATCGCACAAAGCACTTCGGGGAAAGATGGGTTTCTCGAAAGCCGACGACGAAGCTGTTGTGTTCGTCAACTACGATAATGCAGTTGCGTTCTGTAACTGGCTTTCCAGAAAAGAAGGTAAGACATACCGTTTGCCCACCGAAGCCGAATGGGAATATGCCTGTCGAGCCCGCAACCTGTCCGACTACGCAACCGGAGGCAAACTCCCTGCCGAATACCAGAAAAGCCAGCAAACCGATCGTAATCCAGTGGTCGTTTCGCTACAGACAGGCCAGACACCCGCCAACGAATTTGGCCTGCACGATATGCACGGCAATGTTGAAGAATGGTGCTCCGACTGGTATGGAACCTACAAGGCAGGTAACCAAACCGATCCTGTAGGGCGCGCGAGTGGTCTGTATCGGGTAACGCGGGGCGGTAGTCATGGAACGCCCGTCCGCTACCTTCGCTCGGCCAACCGAATGGCAATGATTCCGTCCGACAAAAGCTGGCTGGTCGGGTTTCGGGTTGTTCAGGCCGAGCCTCTCCCTACAGCCCCCCTACCCGCCGAAGCCCCAACGGCAGTGATGCAGCAGGTTTTGCAGAAACCATTTACCTGGAAACCTGTTTCGGCTACGAAGCCTGTTTTTCTGGAACCGATCCGGTATGTAAACAAACCCGAATGCTCATCAGGCGTTCCGTTTTTTACCCACAACCATTGCCCGGCCATTACCTGGTGTGCCAATGGCGATCTGCTGGCCGCCTGGTTCTCCACCAATCAGGAGTCGGGCCGCGAAATGACCATTCTGGCGAGTCGATTGCGGGCCGGTCAGCAGACCTGGGACCAACCGTCAGAGTTTTTCAACGTGCCCGACCGCAACATGACCGGCACGTCGCTCCTGCACGATGGCCAAGGAACCATCTATCATCTGAACGGGGTAGAAACCGACGGCGACTGGCAGAACCTGGCCATGACCGTTCGCGAAAGCCACGACAATGGTGCCACCTGGACAGCCCCGCACTTTGCCGATCCCGAGCATACTAAACGCAATCAGGTTATTGCAGGGCTGTTGCAAACCCGTGAAGGCTGGCTCATTCAGGCAGGTGACGCCGATCCGGGGCCAACGGGCGGAACGGCCATTCATATTAGTAAAGACAAAGGTAAAACCTGGGTTAATCCCTACACCGATCCGCAAAAACCAGACTACAAAAACGGTGCTATGGGCGGTCTGATTGCCGGAATCCATGCTGGAATCGTGCAATTGAATGATGGCAGCCTGCTGGCGCTTGGCCGTAAGGACGATCTGCCTAGCCCCGACGGAACCCCTCGTATGCCCATGAGTATTTCGCACGATATGGGAAAAACCTGGACCTATCAGGCATCTGAATTTCCGCCCGTGTGGAGCGGCCAGCGGCTGGTTCTGTATCGGCTCAACGAAGGCCCTTTGCTCCTGATTTCGTTTACACACCATCCCGACGAAGTTAACCTTCGCAAAAAAGGTATGGAATTTACGGATGCATCGGGGAAACGATTCACCGGCTATGGCATGTATGCAGCTCTATCGTTCGACGATGGCAAAACCTGGCCAGTCAAGAAACTGCTAACCGATGGCCAGTATCGGTATCTGAACGGTGGTGCCTGGACCGGAGCGTTCGAAATGGATTCAACTCATGCCGAACCCAAAGGCTATCTGGCCATCACGCAAACACCCGACAACCTGATTCACCTCGTCAGCAGCAGTCAGCACTACCGGTTTAACCTCGCCTGGCTGAAAGGATTGAATGATTGAACTGTTGAAGAAGAAAAAGAGGCTTAATCTTCAACAATTCAATCATTCAATCACTAATTCACTTTTAACCTTTCGGGTCAGCAGGTGGATAATAGTCCAGGCAATGAGGTAGGTAAAGGCGCAAATGGTGAAAATGACGTTGTAGCCACCCGACAGATTTCCCGCAGCCTTATAGTCGTCGAGCAGGCTTCCCACCAGCATTGGAAACAGGATGCCGCCCAACGCTCCGGCCGTGCCCGCAATGCCGACTACCGAGCTCACGGCTTTTTTCGGGAACAGGTCCGATGCCAGTGTAAAGACGTTGGTAGCCCAGGCCTGATGTATGGCAACCGCCAGGCTTAACAAGCCAACAGCTACCCATACATCTGTAATGTACTGTGCCAGCATAATCGACACTTCGATTACGGCAAACGCAAAGAGCACAGTTTTCCGAGCTTTCAGCGTGGGCCAGCCACTTTTGATGAGCCGCGACGACAGATAGCCTCCCCCAATGCTCCCTAAGGTAGTGGCAGTATAAATGAGCATCAGTTCCAGACTTGGTTTTTTCAGGTCCAGATTAAACGTCGATGAGAAATAAGAAGGAAGCCAGAACAGAAAAAACCAGTAGATCGGGTCGATTAGTCCTTTGCCCACAATCATGGCCCAGGTCTGGGGGTAGGTAAATAACGTAAACCATTTGATGGGGGCCTTGTCGTTGGCAGCCTCGGCCGCGGTTTCCTGACCCGACGTAATGTAGGTGTATTCGTCGGTCGTCAGTCGCGACTGCTTCGCTGGCACCTCATAAAACAGTAGCCATACAAGTAGCCACACAAACCCTAGCGCTCCCGTTATCCAGAAGACTTCGTGCCAGCCGTAGGTAGTCAATATCCATGGAACAACCAAAACGGCAACTACAACCCCAATGCTGGTTCCGGCATTGAAGAGTCCGGTTGCCAGCCCGCGTTCTTTCTTCGGAAACCATTCGGCCACTGTTTTTACGGCAGCAGGATAATTACCTGCTTCGCCAATGCCCAACCCAATCCTGGCCAGGCTAAAGCCAAACACACTACGGGCCACAGCATGAAGCATGCCGGCAATACTCCAGATTATGATTGTTACCGAGTATCCGGCTTTGGTCCCGATTCGATCAATAATCCAGCCAAAGAGGAGTAATCCAACGGCATAAGCCGCCGTAAAGGCCATAACAATATGCGCAAAATCGGTTTCCGTCCAGCTAAATTCTTTCTCCAGTATGGGTTTCAGCAACCCTATAATTTGCCGATCGAGGTAGTTGATTGTTGTGGCCGTGAATAACAGAACGACAATCAACCATCGATAATTTTTGATTTTTCCGCTTAGCATTATGCAGGTTCGTTAAGAGTGGTTCAGGGCAAAAGCTGAGTACATCTATTTTTATAAATGTACTTGTCCGCTGAGGGCTATTTCAGCGGCTATCGTTCAAAAAGTTTAAAACCTTCGATGGATCGGGGGTTTAGCGACCAATGACCGACTGATAAGCCGCCAGGAAATTGGCAAAGTGTGCTTTCAGCTCCGGCCATTTTTTCTGGGCAATCAGCGTTTTATCGAGCAACTGACTTCCAACGCCAAGGCCATCGGCACCGGCCTTCAGATAGGCGCTCATATTGTCCAGACTGATTCCGCCCGTAGGCATCACTTTCAATTGATTCAGAGGAGCTTTCAGTTCCTTGATATAGGAAGGTCCCAGCGAAGTAGCCGGAAAAATCTTCACCATCGACGCTCCGAGCGACCACGCCATATAGGCTTCGGTAGGCGTATAAGCGCCCGGAAAAATAGGAATGCCCCGCTTAACGCAGGCTTTAATCACTTTCTTGTTGATGATGGGGGTAACAATAAACTGGGCTCCGGCATCCAGCGCCTTTTCCAGCTCATCTTTCGTACAAACCGTTCCGGCACCAATATTTAAGCCGTTACTATGTGCCGTCAACGCATCGGCAATGATGGCTTCGGCGCCAGCGGTGTTCATTGTGATTTCAATGGTTGTCAGACCAGCGTCCCGATAGAGAGGCAAAATCTGACTAACTTCATCGGCCAACAGGCCACGAATAATACCGACCAATGGTGCTTTATTAAATAACTCCCACGAAAATGCACGTTCGGTTGTATTCATTTAGATAAGGATAATAGTTGGTTTTGAACAATTTTCACCTGTCCGGCAATAGTAGCCTTATCGACAAGTTCGGCAGAAATGGTGGTTGTCCTGCCCGTTAGGCCTAGTTCTTCGACCGCTAGTTTATACAATTCATAGAGGTTGGTACCACTGCATAGAATCAGTGGCCAGTCTTTTTGCCCAAAGAGCGATTTCAGCTCCGATCCGATTAGCAAGCCACTCAGGTACAAAAAATTCTGTGTTTTCGTGAGCAGGCCAAACAGTTGGTTGGTTCGGACCCGAAACAGACTGTTAAGGGTTGATGCCGAATCCGACTCCCGAACCCCAAGCCTGAACCCTTCTAGTTCGCTATCTGAAAACGAAGTGAAGCCAATCGATTCGAGCGAATCTTTCAGAATGCTATACTGCGACATCAGGTTGAAGACTTCGCCGGTCATGAATGTCTGAAAATCGATAACCTGTTGATGGCGGATATAAATGTGTTTGGAGTGCGTGCCGGGGAAAATCAGAATTGCATTTTCGACGCCATGATGCTCCGTATCCAGCAATGCCAGCAGCCCGATCAACTGCGTTTCTTCGCCACGCATCACATCATGGCTTGTTCGCACGCCCGAAATCAAAAAAATATCGTTCGGAAAATCGGTCTGCATTTCCAGCCGCCGGATACTGGCCCGGCTCCCATCGACCGGAAAGGGCAGTGTGGCATACGGAACCTCATCCATACCAATTGAAGAGGATGCCATACCCGAAATAACAATAGAAACCGAACGCAGGTCAACGCCGGTATTCTGGGCCAGAACATCGACCTGCCGGGTCAGTTGCTGTCGAAAAAAGTGCTCGCGGGACATATCCGGGTTTTCGCCCTTCGCTTTCCAGGCTGTGAACGTGCTGGCCACTCCTTCCTGCGATGTAATTTCACCGACCAGCCGGAGATCAGGCACATGAATCAGGCGGAGCCTGAACGAGCTTGTTCCCCAATCACATCCTATTACATAGTTTCTCATAAAAGGTATAGTTTCAAACTGTTTACGGCAGTGCAAAAGCGACATAGGAGCCGCCGGGTTTTAGTCCATAGCGGGTGCCTCCTGCGGCAATAACCACATACTGCCTCCCATTGACCATATAGGTAATCGGGGTAGCAAAACCACCCGCAGGCAGTTTATATTCCCATACGATTTTACCCGTTTTTTTATCGAAAGCCCGAAGTTTTTCATCATACGTGGCAGCAATGAAAACCAGCCCGCCCGCCGTAACAATGGGGCCTCCGTGGTTTTCGGTGCCCGTTGGCGGGATGCCTTTTTTGCTAAGCTCAGGGTATTCGCCCAATGGTACCTGCCAGAGATATTCGCCCGTATTCAGATTGATGGCGTTGAGTGTGCCCCAGGGTGGTTTAATGGCCGGATAATTATCCTGATCACGAAACTGCGTATTACCATTGTTCATGTAGGGCGGAAGATACGGAAAATCAGCACCTTCGGTTACGGAGCCCGTCACCACGGAGCTATGCTGGTCGGGCTGACCGGCCGGTTTACTGTCGACTTTCAGCAGGAAATTAATGATGGCGTCCCGGTCGTCTTTCGACAAGTGGGCGAAGGATGGCATCCGCCCGCGCCCCGTTGTCATGATCGAACTAATTTGCTCCCGATTCATTCGTTTACCCACATCGCTCAGATCGGGATAGGCCTGAGCGGTATTGGCGACAGTGCTGCTTTTACCACTGTTGCCATGGCATACGGCGCAGTTTGTGTTAAATAGCGTCCCTCCCCGCGTCATGGCCATGCCATTCTGCGGCTTGCGGATGTCGCGCATCTTGAGCCACCAGAGCATCGTATTGGCATTCTGGTATAAAATCCCGTCGGGATCGGCCGCATTACCTCCCCATTCGGCTCCACCACCGAAGCCATAAAACAGCGTGCCTTCTTCGCTGGGTGGCATGTATTTACTACCATGTCGGCTGTTTTTGTACCGATCCAGCACATAGGCGTGCGCTTCGGGTGTGCGGGTGGTGATTTCAGCCTCGGTCAGTTCCTGCCGAACAAAGGGCGCGGGTTTCGTGGGTACTGGTTGCGTGGGCCAGGGTTTTTCGCCGGGTAGTGCCGGAGACGTGGGCACCGGTACTTCTTTGACCGGGAAAAGCGGTTTGCCGGTATCGCGATCAAAAACAAAAACATAGCCATCTTTAGTAGCCTGCGCTACGGCATCGACCATCTTTCCGTTATGCTTAACGGTAATCAGGTTGGGGGGACAAGGCAGATCGCGGTCCCACAGATCGTGATGAACCGTCTGGAAATGCCAGATTCGTTTGCCGGTTTCGGCATTCAGTGCAATAACACAGTTGGCAAACAGATTCTGTCCATTGCGGGCACCGCCGTAAAAATCGACCGATGGCGATCCTGTACCGGCATATACGACGCCCCGTTTTTCATCCAGCACCATACCCGCCCAGCAGTTGGCGCCCCCCAGTTTCCGATACGAATCTTTCGACCAGGTTTCGTAGCCATATTCGCCGGGCAATGGAATCGTGTGGAAAACCCAGGCCAGTTTACCCGTACGCACGTTAAACGCCCGGATATAACCCGGAGGAGCATCCCCCCCTTCGTTTAGCGCCGAACCCGTTATGAGTAGGTCTTTGTAGATGACACCCGGTGTCGTGACCCGAATGGAATACTTCATCACATCGTAGCCCAGCGTTTCGACATCGCCAAGCCCTTCGTGCAAATCGACTTCGCCATTCTTTCCGAAACTGTCAACGGGTTTGCCGGTTTCGGCATTGATCGCGTACAATGTCGAGCCAACGGTGTACAGGATTCGCTTGTCGGTTCCGTGGCTACGGTCGCTATCTTCCCAATAGACAACACCCCGCAAAGGATGGAACCGGGGGCGCTTATCGGGATCGGCAAACGGATTGAACTGCCACCGCTGTTTACCCGTTGCCGCATCGACGGCGAAGAGTTTCAGCCGGGGCGATGTGCCATACAAAATACCATCCACAACAATGGGCTGACATTGAATATCCATACCGCGTTGAGATGGATCATGGTTGTCGCCGGTATCGTACGACCAGGCCAGTTGCAGGTTTTTTACCGTGTTCAGGTTGATCTGCGTCAGTGGCGAATACCGATTTCCGGCATTATTACCGCCATAGGCAGGCCAGTCGTCGCCCGTTTTTCGGAGCTGCTCCACCGGCTCCTGCCAGTTGAGCGGCACATAGCTCCCCAGCACCAAAAGGCCAAGGAAGGATTTCAGGAGTAGGTTCATGGTTGGTATTGGGATTACGGTATACGATTTATGGTATACGGTATACCACCTTCATTTCTCATAAAACTCATACGTAATTGTCCAGCGGATTTCCTGGCCAGGGGCGGCTTCCAGACGGATGTAGGGCTCTGGGCAGGAGGTTGTAGCACAGGCCCAGTATACCAGTTTCTCCAGCGGTTTATCGCCTTTGATGTGTATACCCGCGCCCGTTTTCATATTTTCAATTCGGATGTCGTAATCATTGGCCGATGCGGTTAGCCCCTGCAATCCGGCGCTGAAGACCTGCTCTTTTTTTTCCAGGTTGCGGGCATAAACCAACCGACTACCTTCTGGCTGAATCAGGCTTCCAAAGCCTCTGCCCTCCGCTTTCACGTCGAACGGAAACTGCACATTCACCGTTGGGCCAGTTGGCTGATTGTCGATGATGAAAAAATTATGGTCGTACGTGCTGGTTTGAATCGGGCGTTTGCCGGTATTTTTCAGACGGTGTTCCAGCACAAGTTCCGGCTTTCCTTTCGTGAGCCGCACCGTTTTCCGATACACATAGCCGTAGCCATTTGGGTTGGTCAGCTCATGTATGAACTCGATCCGGTCTTTATGCTTTTTAATTTTTCGTTTGCCATAATCAGCCACTTCATAATTCCGGGCAAATGCATAGGGTTTATCATCGGGTTTCCGAAGCGATCCTACGCCAATTTTCACGAAGGTCTCGCCCGCTTTAGCCTCGGCATAATTAAGCGGCACAAACTCTTCGGCAGGCCCATTGATGGCATCGTGGAGCTTCGGGTCGTAGTTTTCGAACCATTGCTCAATAAAATTATGCCCCTTGTAGGTCAGGTTTTTGAAGGCCCCTGCCCAGTCGAAGCGGGTTCCCTGATAGTAGCCCGTTTGCTCATCGGGCAGATACAAGGTAGTCTGAACGAGCCCATTTGAGAGTTCGGCCTGCGGCCATTCGGCCAGAGGCATGGTGGTAGCACCCAATCCGAGCGTTGCCAGCGTAGCGATGATTAGCTGTTTCACAATCGTATGTGTTTGTTTAGTTGTGCCAGCCAACCAGGGCTGGCACAACAAGGGAAAGCAACAGCGTGGTCTGTGTTACTAATTCAGGTTCGGGTTAATCGACGTATCCGAATAAGGCAATGGGAACCAGTAGTTCGCCTTCGTAATCGCTTTGATGGGTTGCAGATCGTCGGGGCTCTTGTTGGCATTGGCCGCTTCTACCCGTTCGAGCCGTACCAGATCGAACCAGCGGGTCCGTTCGCAGGCAAATTCCCATGCGCGCTCCTGCACTACTTCGTCGGCAAACTGCGTAGCCGTCAGCCCATCAGTTGGTGAGATTGATTTGGTACCACTGGCTCGTCCGCGTAACCGAATCTGGTTGAGCGCATCATAAGCTGCCTGATCGGGTCCACCCGTACCACGGGCCTTGGCTTCGGCATAGATGGTCAGCACGTGTGCATAGCGCATCATAACCGATGGCAACGAAATACTGGACGTTACGATATTGCCTTTGATGTACCATTTCTGGTAGTACGGATGTTTGGTCAGGCTGTTCTGCCAGGGGATTTTTGTGGTTCCTAAGCCAAATTCTGTTCGAAATGTCACATCCTTCCGTGGTCCTTCAGGAAAATCGCGGAAGAAATAAAGCTCGGCAAACATATCGTCCCAGCCACCTTCTTCACCCGGCATGGCCGTGTTGCCATACGTCGCATTGGCGGTTCCGCTACCGCCCGTAAACCCACTGATCTGGTAGACCGATTCGGGAATGATAGCCACCGCCGGGTCGTTGGCGAAGACTGCCGCAAACGTAGGCATCAGCGAAAAACCATACTTACCGCTGTTGTCGATCACTTCTTTTGCTTTGGCTGCTGCCAGATCGTATTTGTCGGTCTGTTTCAGCGGCCAGCCCGCCATCGTCAGGTACACATCGGCCAGAAATGCTTTGGCAGAACCCGCATTGGGCCGACCCGGATCGCGACGGGTATCGGGCAACATGGTTTCGGCTTTCTTCAGATCCGACACAATCAGGTTATACACCTGTTCGGGCGTCGACTTCTTGATTGTCAGCAAGGTATCGGAATATTCGCCCGACATCACCACCGGAATACTGCCGTAGAAACGAGTTAACCAGTAATATGAAAAACCGCGAATGAAATAGGCTTCACCAGCAATAATGTCGATGGTAGCTTTGGTTCCCGTGGTTTTCTGGTAATTATTGATCACGTTGTTCGCGCCCTGAATAGCTTTGTAGCAGCCATTGTACACCGCTCCCGACCGCTGGTTTGTTGTCGATACGTTAAACTGATCGAACTCGCGCCAGTCGGCTTTGTTACTGGCCGGGTGCGTCGTCACGTCATCGCCACCCAGCACGGCCGCATTGGCCGACGGATGGAGAAACCCGTAAGTCCACTGCGCTCCCAGACCGCGATAGGCACCCGTCAGTGCCGATTCTAAACCATCCTGGGTCGACAATACATTTGGGCCGTAGAGTAACCCGGTAGTGTCTTCGTCCAGATAACTTTTGCAGCTTGCCCCCAGCATAGCTACAAGTCCTAGTATGAGTAATTTTTTCATGTGAATAAAAAGAGCCCCCAACCCCCAAAGGGGACGTTTAGAAACCGAGTATTCATGCCTTGGGGAATTTATGCCTGCATGAAAGTTTCATATTTTGTCGAAAGTTTTCTTCTGGTTTATCGTCTATAGTCTATCGTTGCGCTACCAAAGCAGGTTGTGTGCCAATAGTCGTAGCAACTATAAACCGTCAGAATCCCAGATTCAGGCCAAGTGTGTAGGTTTTCGAGTTAGGATACGAACCATAATCAATCCCAATAGCCGTGTCGGTCGATGAGCCAACCCGCGACGATTCGGGGTCAGGACCGCTATATTTCGTAAAGGTCAGCAGGTTGGTTGCACTGGCAAACACCCGAATGTTGGCTTTGTTCTTAAGCAGACTCGAAGGAATATTGTATGACAGGCTAACGTTTTTCAGGCGAACGAAGCTGCCATTCTCCAGGAACCGGCTCGACTGTGTAAACGGCTGATAGGTTTTCGTAAACGCTGGCACATCGGAGGTTTCGTTGCCGGGCCGGTAGTAGTTGCGGATTTCCGACAGAATGAACTGACGTGCATCGCCCGCCCCCGACATGGCAGCCGCCCGCGTGTAGTTGAGTTTATCGACACCAAACACGGCATTGAAGAACACATTCAGCGTAAAGCCTTTATACGACATGGTGTTGTTCCAGCCGCCCGTTACACGCGGAAACGCCCGGCCAATAATCTGGAAGTCGTCGGTGGTAATGGAGTTGTCGCCGTTCAGGTCCTGATAGTGCGGATCGCCGGGAACCCGCCCGAACTGAGCTGCCAGATCGGCTTCGTTTGGTTTGAAGGTACCGAGGTATTTCAGCCCCCAATACGAACCCAGCGACTGACCAGGCATCAGCATATACTCGTACGTTGTCGACATCCCTCCGCCAACACCCGTACCGGTGCCCAGCCGTGGCAAACCACCCAGGCTAATCACCTGATTTTTCAGGGTCGACACATTCAGATTCGACTCCCAGCGGAAGCCACCTTTGTCGATGGGTACGCCACCGAGCGAAAACTCAAAGCCTGTGTTTTCGACTTCGCCCACGTTTCTGGTTTGTGTGCCCCCCCCTGCGTAAGCTGGTATAGCCACATTCAGCAACAGATCGGTGGTATTTTTCTTGAAATAATCCGCTTCCACATGAATGCGCCCATTCAGGAACTCCATTTCCAGCCCCACATCGACCTGACGGGTTGTTTCCCATTTCAGGTTCGAATTACCGGGATTGCCCAGAATAACCCCGGCCGTGGCGGCAGTGTTGTTGAAAGCCTCGAAGGTAGTGCCATAGGTCGACAAGGTTGCGTAGGGGTTGATAGCCTGGCTACCTGTCATACCCCAGCTACCCCGCAGTTTCAGATTGCTGAACACGTTGAGCTTTTTGATAAATTCTTCCTCCGACAACCGCCAGCCGAGCGCTACCGACGGGAAAACACTGTATCGGTTCGCTTTGCTGAATTTTGACGAACCATCCCGCCGAACCGCAGCCGATACCAGATATTTGTCTTTATAGCCGTAGTTTACCCGACCCAGCAACGAAAGCAGTGTCCATTTCTGATAGGCCGAAGCGACCGAAGCAGCCGCATTACCGCCGATGTTATCGTAACCCAGTTGTGGGAAACGAAGACCCGATGCACTCGCCGTAAAGTTCCGCTCGGTATACTGCTGCGTTTCCAGCACCGCAACCGCATTGATCGAGTGATCGCCAATTTTTACATCATAATTCAGGTTGTTGGTGTTTTGCAACGTAACCTGTTCGTAGGATGAACGGCTGGCATTCGGCACATTGTTCGAGAGCCGCTTGCCCGTAAAATTCAGATTCTGAATATCGCCGTAGTTGATCGCATAAGTCAGGTCGAGCGTCAATCCCTTAACGGGAAGTTTATAGTTCAACCCACCATTTACGTTCAGATTGGCGCGAGTTACGTCGATGGACTGATCGTAGAGATAATCTAACGGATTGCGATATACGGAACCAATCGGGTCTGTAAAGGTCGGCTGACCGTCGGCCCCATAGGCAGGTGTTGTGGGTGCCCAGGCCAGTGCCTGAACAATAGCGCCCCCGTCGACGGTGTTATGGTTTTTATTCTGGGTTCCCCACAGGTTCAGCCGAAACGATAATTTGTCATTGACCCGCGTGTTGATGTTGGTGCGCAGAATATAGCGTCTGAAACCACTGTTGTTTACGATACCGTTCTGGTTGAGGTAGTTGCCCGAAATCAGGAATGTTGTTTTATCGCCACCGCCCGAAACCGTTACCTGATGCTGCTGACCGCTACCGGTCCGAAAAACCAGACTCTGCCAGTCGGTACCACCGTTTTGTTTGAATTGCGCAACCTGATCAGCCGTAAAAGGTGGCGTTGTTCCCGTCGCCGTAGCCCGTGCATTCACAATTTCGGCAAATTCGCCAGCGGGCAAAACATCGTATCGCTTAATGAGTTCCGACACGCTTCCCTGGCCTTCATAGGTCACTTTAAGTCCTCTCGCTCCTTTCTTGGTTGTAATGATAACGACCCCGTTTGCACCGCGACTACCGTAAATCGACGTCGACGCAGCGTCTTTCAAGACCTGGATCGTTTCGATATCATTCGGGTTTACGTAGTTAAAATCGGCACCAACGTAGCCATCGACAATGTACAGCGGGTTATTATTTCCCAATACAGAGTTAGCACCCCGAATCCGAATCCGGGCATCGCCCCCCGGCGCTCCGTTTGTCTGCGAAACCTGCACCCCCGCAGCTCGGCCCTGCAACACCTGGTCGAGTCGGTTGACCGGCTGCTGGGCAAATTCTTTTGTAGAAATAGACGTCAGTGAGCCCGTCACGTCGGTCTTTCGCTGTGTACCATACCCCACAACGACCACTTCATTCAACGTTTTCTGATCTTCTGCCAACTGCACATTAACGACAGACTGGCCATTAATGGGAATCGTCTGGCTAACATATCCGATATTGGAAAACACCAGCGAGGCATTACCGGGCGCATTCAGCGAAAATGTGCCATTTACATCCGTCGATGTACCGAGGGTGGTACCACTCACCTGAACGTTTACACCAGGCAATCCCTGATTGTCTGGACCGGTTACTTTACCAGTTATTCTGGCATTCTGAGCAAAGGCAAAACCCTGGCTCAGAAACAGCAGAAGCAGGAAAACTTTTAGACTTTTTTTCATGGTAAGGATTTCATTGAGCAATCAAAAATTTGGTTAACTGTGTTTAAAGGTTCGAATAGGGTTTATGGAAAAGATTTTATCGTTCTGACCTAAAGGCCACTATTTTGCAAGCTGATTACCAGTCGACTACGGAGCCATCGAGTGCATTATAGGATTCAGGATTCTTCCAGTCGTGGCCAATTTTGTCTTTCATGAGCGCTTCGTCGAGCTCTACCCCCAGACCAGGGCCTTTCGGAATCAGGACCGTACCGTCTTTCTGAAGTTTGAAGGGATTTTTGAGGTAGCCATCGCCCAGCGTAACCTGCTCCTGAACCAGAAAATTGGGCACACTGGCGGCCAGATTCAGCCCTACGGCCAGCGAAATAGGGCCCATGGGGTTGTGCGGAGCAACGGGTACATAATAGGCTTCGGCCATTCCGGCAATGATACGGCCTTCGGTAATGCCACCGGCATGGCACAGATCGGGCTGAACAATGCTAACGGCGCGTTTTTCGAGCAATTCGCGGAAGCCCCACTTCGTAAAAATCCGCTCGCCAGCCGCAATGGGCAAATGAGTTCCCCGCGCAATGTCGGCCATAACATCGACGTTTTGCGCCTGACAGGGCTCCTCAACAAACATGGGCTGAAAGGGCTCCAACTGCTTTATGAGCACCTTGGCAGTCTGTGGCGAAATGTTGCCATGAAAGTCGATGGCAATGTCCATATCGGGGCCACCCGCTTCGCGCAACGAAGCAAAGTTGTCGACAGCATACTTGATGAATTGCGGGTTTTCGACAATGTTGGCGGGGGTCTTATGAGCAACTCCGGTTTTAATCACCGTATAGCCTTCGGCTTTCCGTTTTTTCATGTCTTCGGCATTGCTCGCCCGACCGTAGATCCGAACCCGGTCGCGCGTGGGTCCGCCCAGCAGTTCATACACGGGCACATTGAGCAGCTTGCCTTTGATGTCCCAAAGCGCATGATCAATGCCACTCAGTGCACTCGTCAGAATGGGTCCACCGCGGTAAAAAGCATGGCGGTAAATGGCCTGCCAGTGATGGACAACCTGGCGCGGGTCTTTCCCAATCAGATAGGGTTCAATTTCCTTGATAGCCGTCTGAATCGTCAAAGCCCGGCCTTCGAGCAATGGCTCCCCCAGGCCGTAGATGCCGGTATCGGTATGGATTTTCAGGAAAATCCAGCGTGGTTTCACCAGAAAGGTTTCAAGCTTAGTAATCTTGACCTTGCTGTAGTCGGCAAAGCGGCCAGGATCGGCTCCATACGATGCCTGTGGCAAAATCATAGAACTCATTCCGGCAACACCCAACACCGACTGGATGGCCGACCGGCGCGATATTCCCGTTTTTTTACCTGATGATTTCATTGTTATACGGTTTAGGAAAATCCCTTTAATCGATTAAGCAAAACTAGTTTATGGTTTACGGTTGCGCTGCTTATCAGTATACACCCTTCTAGTGCAGCGCAACCGTAAACCCTCCTACGGCCTGATGATGGTTCCGTCCATTTTGCGGACCTGCCAGTTCGACTTGGTACTGATGGGATACTTGGCGGCTTCTTTTTCGTTGATGTCTACGCCCAAACCCGGCACCTCGTTTACCGACATATACCCTTTGTTCATGGTTGGGCATCCGCTAAACACGGCCTGCGTCTTTTCTGAAAAAGCGACGGCCTCCTGAATCCCAAAATTCCAGACAGCCAGGTCGATATGTGCGTGAGCCGCATGACCTACCGGCGACACATCGCCCGGTCCGTGCCAGGCCGTGCGGACGTTGAACCACTCCCCTAGCCGGGCTACTTTCATGGCGGGCGTTATCCCACCAATCTGCGAGACGTGAATCCGTATATAATCGAACCACTGGTTCACCATTGGCTCCTTAAATTCATTGATGTTGTTGAACAACTCGCCCATTGCGATGGGCACGCTCGTTGTCTGGCGGAGTTGCGCAAACCACTTCATGTTTTCGGGCGAGAAAGGGTCTTCGATGAAGAACGGGCGATAATCTTCCAGTTTCTTGATCATATTGATGGCTTCCATCGGCTGCACCCGCTCATGAATGTCGTGTAGCAGTTCGATCTCTTCCCCACATGCCTTACGCACCACATCGAACATTTTCGGCACCGACTTCAGGTATAGGGATACGTTCATGTAGTTGTCGGTCTCCCCCCCAAATCCGGCAGCTTTAAAATCTGGTTTATCGGCGGTGGCCCCCACGGCTCCATACCCCCCTTGCTGAATGCGGATGTATTTAAAGCCCTGATCCATAAACTTCTGCACACTTTCGGCGGCTGCTTCTGGAGTGTTTCCCCCCGCATGGGTGTAGCAGGGAATGGCAAAGCGAACTTTACCCCCCAATAGTTGATAGACCGGCATGCCAGCCCGTTTGCCTTTAATATCCCAAAGTGCCTGATCAAGTCCAGAAAGGGCATTGTTCAACACGGGTCCATTCCGCCAGTAGGAACTAACATAGGCCGACTGCCAGATGTCTTCGATATTGTCGACGTCTTTACCTACACAAAAGTCGTTGAGGTAAGAATTGATGGCAGCCACCACAGCAACGGCCCGCTGCGTGAAGGTAGCACAACCCAGTCCATAGAGTCCGGGTTCAGAGGTTTCGACCTTAACAACAATCAGATTCGACCCCTGCGGAGCCGTAGCAATGGCCCGAACGGCTTTAATTTTGACAGGAGCAGCCCCAACAGCATAGCGAGGGGTTGTTTTTTCTTCGCGGGCCTGAGCGGTTGAAGCAGACCCCATCAAGCCGAGCAGGCTGGCCGAAGAGCCAAAGCCCAGCATTTTCAGGGTTTCCCGGCGGTTGTAATCAACTTTATTCATAAGGCAATAAGGGTTTTACTATGAAACTGACGAGATATACAGAATAACAGACTTGTTATGTTAGATAAAGCATGCTGCTACCCCGTATATCCTGTCGAAGAAATACTATTTCTTATCCCACCATATTCTTGTATCGAGCGTATTGGGGCCCTGTCGTCCTATCGCTTCGTTCAGACTAGCCGAGTTGACCACAATTTCACTATCGGGATAGGGCAATCGCCGAATGAAATCGCCCTTCACTTCAGAGCCAGGATACGGATTTTTTGCCAATGCCGGATAGCCGCTGCGCCGGAAATTGGCAAAGGCTTCGGTTCCATCCAGAAAGCTGGCCACCCAGTATTGCGTATTGATTTGCTCCAGTGCCTTACTGTCGACCAGCGGATGGGCCTCCAGATAGGCCTTGATGGTTGCTTCCGGAATGACAGAACCGTATGAAGCCATCTGTTCCAGATTTGCCCGGATACCTTTCTGGAAATAGTCGGCCTCCGATCCGGACACCCACCCGCGAACAGCTGCTTCGGCCAGAAGAAACAGGGTCTGGGCGTAGGTAACGTGGAATTCGGGAGCATCCAGCTTCAGCACCGTATTCAGGTTCACCTGCGAGAAATCCCACAAACTGGCCACACCATTCTGGGCCAATACCGACGTGATCGTTACGTCGTTGTAGCCCATTGGCATACCGATTTGTACTTTCGGGTCTGACGATGCCCGAGCCGAAACCTGTTCCTGGCCACCGGTAGCGCCTACATAACGTACGGCAAAAATGGGTAAGCGCGGGTCGTTGTTCTCTTTCAGATAATTCACGAAAGGTGCTGCCAGATAGAAGTTGGTCTTCTCACGAGCTGCCAGATGGTTGGCAATGAAGTTGTTATAGGTCGACGTATGGCGGAGAATTGAATTGTCGGCATTGGATTGAAGCACACCCCCTGCTACGGCTTTTTTCACGTAGGTCTCGGCCATCGCCGGATCAACTTTCGTGAGCCGCATACCCGCCCGCAACATGAAGGAATAGGCCAGTTTTCTCCATTTCGCTACATCGCCCCCATACAGAATGTCGGTCGTGACCGGCGGCAGATCAGTAGTCAATGCCGTAGCGGCCTCTTCCAGTTCTTTCAGAATATCCTTGTAAATCTCCTGCTGCGGATCATATTTGGGCGTAATAATCTCAGCCGTATAGCCCTGTCCAGCCTGAAAATAAGGCACATCGCCGTAGGTATCGGTCAGAATCATAAAAACATACGCTTTCCAGATCCGAGCCGCATTGTAGGTATTGACCTGTTGCGGATCATCTTTGGTTTGCCCCAGAACCGCCACGAGTTGCTTGAGCACGTTCCGGTAGAAATTGGTCCAGACCAGGGGCGTATTGCTATTGTTGATCTGATCGTAATTGGCCCCCGACAGCGAGCTACCATAAGGCGTAATAATCTGCTGTACGATCCCGAAATTGTAGGTCAGCATCCCCAGCGTGCCAAAACCGTCGAGGTAGTTGGTACTGATGATCGCCTTGTTGAGCACCATCGACGGAGCCAGCGACGTTGGATCGACTTTATTGGTATTGACTTCCGTAAAGCCCTGATCGCAGCCAACAAGCACATAACCCATCAGCAGCAGAGAAAATATATAGTTTAGTTTCGCTTTCATGATGTTTTTTGTTTCGTATACCATAAACCATACACTTCTCTTAAAACCGAACATTCAGGTTAAAGCCCATGCTGCGGGTAGGTGGCAACCCAGGCCAGAAATCCAGCCCAACGGCGTTGTCCGACGAAACCAGGGCTTCTTCGGGGTCCATGTTTTCGGTCCATTTTTTCAACACCAATACATTGTTGGCTACGGCATTCAGTTTTAGTCCTTTTATGAATAGTTTGGCTGGTAATAGCTTGCTGAAATCGTAGCCCAGGGTAACCTGACGTAGTTTCCAGAATCCAGCATTGAACACAAAATCTTCGTTGATACCCAGCGGATTAATTGATTCGTAGAAGGGTTGAACAGCGGCCTTTGTCTGGTTGATTTCGCCGTTCGGGTTCACCCCATTGCCGATCACATAGCCCACATCCCGCCCCGGTAGTGTCCGCTTTGAGAGCCCGTGGCGCATATAGTTAATATTCCGGCCCGCAATCATTTTATGACCCAGTTTGAAATCGATCAGGAACGACAGCGCCAACCCCTGGTAGGTAAACGTGTTGGTGATGCCCCCAAAATATTTCGGCAGCGCATTCCCTACATTCACCAGCGTGTTGTTCCGAAGCGGCATGCCGCTGTTTGCATCGAAAACCTGCCGTCCCTGGGCATCGCGCAGGTAGGTGAAGGTGTATAATTGCCCAATGGGTTTACCAACAACCTGATTCAGAGTGCGACCGCCCCCACTGCTAACAGTGATTACGGTATCGTTGGGCGACAAACCGAGTCGAAGCACTTTGGAGGTATTGTATGAAACGTTAGCGCTAACATCCCAGCGGAAAACAGGCTTCACAACGGGCGAAAAGGTCAGTAACATTTCGAGTCCCTGATTCATACTACGGCCCACGTTGATGAGTTTGCTCGTAAACGACGACGCATCCGAAATCTGGGCCGCCAGAATCTGGTCGTCGGTGGTTTTGTGATAATAGGTGAAGTCGAAGCCGATCTTGTTGTCAAACAATTTCAGTTCTACCCCAAACTCGGCTTCCTGAATGCGGAGGGGCCGCAGATTTTTGTTCGGAACCACCGAGGCATTAATTCCACCCACCGGCACCAGTTGCCCCGATGGGTTAGGAAACGAATTGTTATCGACCGAATAATAGAGCGCATTAGAATACGGATCGACGTTATCGGAACCTACCTGCGCATAAGCAGCCCTGAATTTTCCGAACGACAGCCAGGAAGGTAGGCGCTCAAAAGCCTGCGAAAACACAAAACTTCCGGTTACGGATGGATATAGAATACTCCGGTTCGAGGGCGCCAATGTGGAGAACCAGTCGTTGCGGGCGGTCATGTTGAGAAACAGATAATCGCGATAGGAAATCGTGGCAGCGCCGAACAGCGAGTTAATTTTCTTCTCCGCCAGGCTATAAATCGGATTTTTGATCCGGCCGTTGGCCACTGTATACAAACCAGGTGTCACAAAATCCTGCACCGTAACGCTGTTATAGTCATTACGAGCATAGCGCGCGTTGCCCCCCAGGGTTATGTCCACGCCAATTTTCCCAAAGGTTCGGTTACCGCCCAGAATAAAGTCGATGTTTCGCTCGGTATTCTGCCGCACATCCTGCGTATACGACCCATTCACATAGCCAACGGGAGCTTTGGCAATAGGCGCATACCCATTCGGGATGTTATAATCCTGATTACGAACATAGTAGTCCTGTGCAATCCGGCCCTGTAAATAGAGCCAGTCGGTAAACTGATACCGAAGTGCAATGTTGCCAAACAGCCGGTCGCGACGAATATTTTCGAAGTGATGGCTCATGGAATAGTATGGGTTGTTACGTACCAGAAACCGCGAGAACACAAACTCATCGCCATTGGGCAGCGTCTGGTTTTCGCGGAGGGCTTCGAAGGGCATGGAGTTAGCCAGGGTGAACACCACCGTCGATACCGAAAAATCCTGCGTATTGAGCTGGGGCGGGTTAATGTTGTTTTCTTTGGAGTAGTTTATATTTCCCGTAGCGGTCAGTCGGCGGCTGATGTTCTGCGAGAACCCCAGGTTGATCACTTTCCGGTTGAAGGTATTGTTCTCCATGATGCCCCGGTTATCGGTATTACCGAAGGATAGGCTGAAACCACCATTTTCACCATTGTTCGATACGGTTACGGTGTTGGTGAAGTTGGTGCCGACCCGGTAGAATTTTTTCACCCGATTGAAAACGGGTTCGTAGGGCCACGTTTCGTTATCGAACAGTACCTGGGTCATCCCCGGCTGAAATTTTTCACCAAAGCTCCAAACGCCCGATGTCGGGTTGGCTGTAGTGGGTCGTTTGCCACCTTCGCCCTGTCCGTATTCGTACTGAAAATCGGTAAAATCCAGGGGTGTGTCGGTCGTAAAATTGGTGTTGTAGGTAACCCCAAACCCTTTGCCTGCTCCGCGGCTTTTGGTCGTAATCATCACCACCCCATCTTTAGCCCGCGACCCATAGAGAGCGGCCGCCGTAGCGCCTTTCAGCACGGTCATGGTTTCAATATCATCGGGATTAATACTGCTCAAGCCATCGCCACCATCCGAACTGTTGGCAGACCTCGACCCATAATCGCCCCCCAGCGAATAGTTGGAGTTGTCGATTGGTACGCCATTCACCACAATGAGCGGGTTGTTTTGTCCACTGAACGACGACTGACCCCGAATCCGGATTTTGGCCGTTCCGCCGGGCCCGGTGCCCATCGTTGTGATGTTTACCCCGGCCATTTTACCCTGCAAACCACTCACAAAATTTGGCGTTCGGTTCACCGATATCTGGTCGGCATTTACGGTGGCTGTCGCATAGCCCAGCGTTTTGGCTTCCCGCTTGATGCCCAGGGCCGTTACAACCACTTCGTCGATTGCTTTAGCATCTTCGGCCAGTTGCACATTCACCACCGATCGATTATTGATTGCCACTGTCTGCGATACATAACTGATATACGAAAATACCAGCGAGCCACTGGCAGGCGCATTAATTGCGTAATTACCCGTCGCATCCGTTACCGTTCCAACCGACGTGCCGCCAACGAGTACGTTCACGCCCGGAAGTCCTTCCTTGTCGGGTCCGGTCACTTTGCCGGTTATTCGACTCGTTTGGGCATACCCAATACTACTGCCATAGAGCAGCAGAAAAAGAATGAGAGCTTTGTTCATGTGTAGTAGAGATATTAAGGTTAAAGGAAAAGAGTAAAATCATCCACTTTGAGAGACCCGATACCCAGTCAGTCGAAGCGCAGCATTACGGTTTCGCACGTTCCAGGACAGGTTACTCCACTGTTTTTCTAGGCTCTTTAAATAACTATGTTAACCGATAGTTAAAATCGACTTCATAGTCATTCGTTTCTTTTTCAGGTTGTATTGAGGAGAATGGGGATACTTACCAGTTATGAATAGCGCCGTCGGGACTACGCAGCACTGGATGCGGGAAGGGCGTTTTGGCTGTTACTTCCATCACAAACGTGGCTTTTTTCGGATCGAATTTTACGCCTAGCCCCGGTTCTGGATTCAGATATAGTTTACCGTTTTTGAAGTTTATAAAATCCTCATTGAAGTAAGCCGGCCGTTCGGGTTCGCCACCGGCCAGTTCCATCAGACAGCGCATTGGACTGCTCGACCCTAACACATGCACCAGTGTGGCCGTAGACAGTGGACCGGTAAAATGCGGAATCATGCCTACATAGTGCGTTTCGCACATGGAAGCCAGTTTTTTGAATTCGGAAATACCACCTGTGTTGGGAAGTGTAAACCGGGTGTAATCGATCAGATGCTGCTCGATTAGCATATTACTATCCCAACGATCGCCAAATTGCTCGCCCACGGCAATGGGTACCGTTGTCATTTGACGCACCGTTTTATAGACATCAGGATTTTCGGAGCGAATGATGTCTTCAACAAAATAGGGCTCCAGGTTCTCAATGGCTTTACAAATTTTTACGCCTTCGGTGGTATCGAAACGGGTATGGAGGTCGATGGCCCATTTGCCACCTCCGCCAACAGCAGCATCCATTCGTTTGCATAACTCGATTGTTTTTTTGGCATTTTCGTAGAAATCGAAGGGCGTTTCGCCATTGCCGCCAGTGGGGCCGATGCGATAGGCCCGCAACCCTGCTTCAATGCAATCGCGGGCGCGTTCTTCTTCAGTTTTGGCTTTCGACGCCCGGAATCCCGTTGCGTAGCACTCGACATAATCCCGCGTGGCACCACCCAGCAACTCATAAACCGGCACACCCAGTGCTTTGCCTTTAATGTCCCAGAGCGCCATTTCCAAAGCCCCCAGTGCGTGTAATTTCTCGCGGCCGGGTGGATAAAACATACCCCGATATACAGTTTGCCAGAGGTGTTCAATACGGAACGGGTCTTCGCCAATGATCATCTGGGCACACTGCTCGATCATATCTTTCGAACCTCCTTCGCCAATTCCGACAATACCCCCATCCGTCTGGATTTCCACAATGCCCCGAGCCTGGTTAAAAAGTGGCTTATTGTAGCCGGGTGCACTGTAGTAGCGAATTTTGGTGATTTTCAGTTTGGGCGCAGCTTCAACAACCTGTAACGGCAAACCGGTCCATACGGCGGCAGAACCAACTAAAGCAGATTTAAGGAAATTTCGTCGTTGCATACAATAGATCAGGAATAGTCAGCTTAAACGATTAAGCTATTGAGTAAATTTATATAGAAACGGTTGTCTTTGCCTTCGAAGACGCTCGTTCAACAAGTTCAGCTTTCATCAGAATTTGCGCAGGTTCGTTCAGGTTATTTTTCAGCTTCTTTACCAATAATTCAACTGCCGTTTGCCCCAGCAACACAATAGGTTGCCGCAGGTACGTAACCGGACAATAGTATAATTCGAAGACCTCAGCCTGCCCAAAGCTCACAATAGCCAGGTCTGTTGGCACTTTTACGCCCAGCTCATTCACATACTTCAGACCGCCAAGGGCCAGGCTATAGGTCGCAAACAGGATCGAATCGACGGGTTGGCTCCCCGCCAGCATTTCGTCAATAGCGGCTTTTACCCCCTTTTCGATGTTATTCATCCGAACCCGCTTCAGCCACGATTTCTGAAAACCAGGCAGTGCATCGCGCAGCGCATCCTGATACCCACGTATCCGCTCCTGCATATGGTACATCTTCGATTCGTAGGCAATCATTCCCACCCGCTGGTAGCCATTCTTTACCAGATGCAAACCAGCCTCATAGGATGCCTTATAATGGTCGGTCGAGACAAAATCGGTCTGTATTTCCGGGAAATACCGGTCCAGCAATACAAAGGGTATGTTTTTATCGTTCAGATACTGAATCTGCGACTCCGAGTTTTCGGCCGATACGATAATAAATCCATCAACCTGCCTGTTGATCAACACATTGAGCAGATCGCGCGATTTGTCGGCATTTTCGTCCGAACTCCCAATAATGACTGTATATCCGTTTCGTTTTGCTTCATCTTCAACAACCCGGGCGATATTGGCAAAAAACGGGTTCGAAATATCGGCAATGATTAAGCCGATGGTATGCGTTTTTCCACTCCGAAGGCTCTTGGCCAGATGATTGGGCTGGTAGTTCAGTTCGGCGGCAATCTGCCTGATTTTGATGGCGATTTCCTGACCAACCCGACTCTCTTTTTCTTTTCCATTCAGAACATACGACACTAAAGCAGTTGAAACCCCTGCCTTTTGAGCTATATCCTTTAACGAAGTTTTTTTAGTACTCATCTAGTTTTTACGGCGTTCAAATCTATGCTTAATCCTTTAAACAAAAAAATATTCAACAATATATTTTAATATATATTTAACAAAAAACCCTATTTGGGTTTACCCCACGCGCTAAAGTTCCACGAGTCGATACCCGGAGGGCGTTTCCAGTTCAAGTTTTTTTCATTCCGATTCCTGGCCCTTTTTCGTTGCTTCATCTATACCTATCTTTCAAAAAGCAGGTGTCCGGTTCCAATTTTGGTGCATCAAACAACGATCTACTCATGAAAACATTAGTAATTGGAGGCACCGGAACCGTTGGCAGCCAGGTGGTGGCTGAGTTGCTGCGCCAACAGGCATCTGTTCGGGTGTTGGTAACCTCTTCCGATAAAGCCGCTTTGTTGCCCGAAGGCGTCGAAGCTGTAGCTGGTAACATGAACGAACCCGCAACATTGCCCAACGCTTTCGATGGTATCGAAACCGTGTTTCTGCTGAATCGGCAAAGTCATACCGAAGCCGCGCAGGCACAGTTTGCCATCGCATCGGCCAAACGGGCTGGTGTGCGTAAAATCGTGTATCAGAGCATTCATAATGTGCGCAATGCTCCGCACATCCCTCACTTTCGGCCAAAAATTACCGTCGAAAACGTATTGAAGCAGTCAGGTCTGGCATATGTGCTGGTGAGCCCGAATAACTTTTTTCAGAATGATTTCTGGTTTGCCAGAGCCATTGGCGACTATGGCATTTACCCGCAACCCATTGGCAATATTGGCCTAAACCGGGTCGATGTGCGCGACATTGCCGAAGTAGCCGCCAAAGTGATGCTGAGTGACGCCTATAATGGTCTGACGATTCCGCTTGTGGGCCCACATAAACTAACCGGTCCCGATACAGCCCACATCCTGAGCGAACAACTGGGGCAAGCGGTTCGCTATGCCGGAAATGATCTGGAAAGCTGGGCTACAGAAGCGAAGAAAACAACGCCCGAATGGCTGGTAGAAGACTGGAAAACGATGTATCGGTTCTTTCAGGACGAAGGACTGCGTGCCTCAGCCAACGACCTTCACCTGCTGACCGAGGTGTTGGGCCGGGCGCCACGGAGCTACGCCGATTTTGTTGCCGAACACACTTCTGTATTTGCACAGCCAGTGGCAGCCGTCTAGTTTTTATTCAACTCGAAGCAGTTTAACCAATTTCCCGTTCAGACTACATCCTATACAAATCGTTGTTGAACAGCCCGGCCGTTCGGCAACGATTTTTTCGTTGAAAAGAGCAAACGATTGCACACGGTTTCTCCAACAACCCGCGTACTCAGTCAGTAGAGACCCCTTAGCGCCTTCTAGGCATAATTTAGCCTAATAATCAGGTTTTTGCTCTGCACTCCCATCCAGAATTGATTTCAACCTGCCTATGCCCCACTACACCTGAAACCTTACTACAGGGTTTGGGACCTACTCATAGCAGTGGGGTTACGTGTAATTTAGCGGTATTAAATCCTGTTCGGATCGTCAAGCCAAACCTTACTTTTCATGAAACTACTACTTACCTGTCTGATTTGCGGACTGCTCAGTTTCCCTCTGTTTGCGCAGACCAAGTATGCGATTTTGCCGAAGCCTGTACGGCTCGAAGAACGGAGTGGTTCGTTTACCATCCCGGCCAAACTAACCATCGCCGTTCCGGCCAATAACGCCGACGTGCGCCAGATTGCCCGGCTTCTGGCCGACCAGCTTGCCAAATCGACCGGCTATAGCCCTAACATTACGACCGGAAAAGCGGCCAAAGGTATTTCGTTTGTAAGCGCCAAAGGGCCAGAACTGGGTGCTGAAGGCTATAAGCTGACGGTTTCGCCCAAACAGATTGTGATCATGGCCGAACAGCCTGCTGGCTTTTTCTACGGCGTTCAGTCACTGATGCAACTTATGCCAGCGGCCATTTTCAGCCCTGCTAAAGTGGACGGGGTAAGCTGGACTGTTCCTGCCTGCGTGGTCGAAGACCAGCCGCGCTATAGCTACCGGGGTTCTATGCTCGATGCGGGGCGTAATTTTATGCCCGTTCCATTCATCAAAAAATACATCGACCTGCTGGCGCTCCACAAAATGAATACGTTTCACTGGCACCTGACCGAAGATCAGGGCTGGCGGATCGAAATCAAAAAGTACCCGAAACTCACGCAGATCAGTTCGATCCGTCCTAAATCGATGATCGGTCGATATAGCGACAACGCCTACGACAACAAACCTTATGGTGGTTTCTACACCCAGGACGAAGTTCGGGATGTGGTCAACTATGCCCAGTCGCGCTATGTTACGGTTATTCCCGAAATAGAAATGCCGGGGCATTCCGTTGCCGTACTGGCTGCTTACCCCGAGTTCGGCAGTAATCCCGATAAAATTCTGGAAGTAGCCAGCAAATGGGGCGTTCATGACGATGTGCTTTTCCCGCGCGAAGAAACGTTCCGGTTTCTGGAAGATGTGCTGACCGAAGTAATGGATCTGTTTCCGAGTCAGTACATTCATATTGGTGGCGACGAATGCCCTAAAACCCAATGGAAGCAGAGCCGTTTCTGCCAGGACATGATCAAAAAAGAAGGGCTGAAAGACGAGCATGAACTCCAGAGCTATTTTATCCGGCGCATCGATAAATTCATCAGCTCGAAAGGTCGGCGACTGGTTGGCTGGGACGAAATTCTGGAAGGCGGCCTTTCGCCCAATGCTACGGTTATGAGCTGGCGGGGCATCAAGGGTGGCATTGCAGCCGCCCGGCAGAATCACGACGTCATTATGACACCCAATACGTATTGCTATCTGGACTACTATCAGGCCGATCCGAAAACCCAGCCCATTGCTATTGGTGGTTTTCTACCCCTCGAAAAAGTCTATAGCTTTAATCCATCCGTATCCGACAGTCTGACAACCGACCAGGCAAAACACGTACTGGGTGTTCAGGCCAATATCTGGACTGAATACATGCCAACGACGCCTTATGTCGAATACATGGCTTTCCCACGATTGATTGCCGTGGCCGAAACAGCCTGGACACCGAAAGAAGGTAAGAACTTCGACGATTTCAAACAGCGACTGGACCTCCACAATAAACGGCTCGATTACCTGAAGGTCAACTATTTCGGAGCACCCATCAACAATTCATTCCCGTATCAGTGGCCTAAGAAGTGAGTATGTAGTTTATAGTTGCTCCGCCAATTAGTGCCCTTTACTGCGGAGCAACTATAAACTATAAACCCATCTCCCGAATGCTGGCTTCGGCATAACCGGCACCGGAACTCATGCCTTTGCCACCGATGCCGGTTATGATTCGGATATTTTCGTCGACGTCGTATTCGAAGATTTCAGCTTTCGTCTGACTGTAGAACCCAGCCCAGGTTTTGCGAACCTCCAGCGGAAACGTAACAATCCGCCGGGCTTCGGTCAGCATCAGTTGATTGATGTAGTCCTGCGTATGAAAGCCCAGGTCTTCAGCTTTGGTAGCGTCGGCATATTCGTGCGAGTCGCCAACAATAAATGATCCGTCGATGGCCTGTTTGAACAGGATATGAATGCCCCACTTCTGCAATTCGGCCAGGTGTTCAGGCTTTGGGATGCTTGCATAGGACGGGCACTCCTGAAACGATTCGTAGCGCCGGATGGTAAGACCCGTCAACATATTTCCGGGCAAGGTCACTCCGGCAACGGGCTCAACCAAAAGCATCTGCAATTTGCTAACCACCAATCCGGCATCGGCCAACTGTTCAGGAAACAGCAAACGTACCTCATGTCCACTACAGATCAGCACACGACCGGCCTGAAACCGCTGCTTATTGGCCAACGTCAGAATAGCACCACCGTAGTTTGACTGACAATCGACGACTACCGACCCGGGTCGGTAGTCGACACCGTATTTTTTCTGAGCGAAGGCAATCAGCCGGTGAATCATCTGCTCAGGTTCTACACTCAGTTCGTCCGGAAAAAACAGCCCTCCTACCACGTAATCAGGTTGTAGCAATGGGTATTTTGTCAGGCACTGCAGTTTAGACAGCAGTTCGCAGGGGTAGCCAATGGCCTGATAGCGGTCATATAATTCGTTGGCCAACACCCATTCGTCGGAGTCAGATGCAATATAAACCGTACCATTAGCCCGTACTGTCAGATCGGTCTGGCTCTGAATATCGCGGTAGATCTCCAGACTCCGACGACCGTACTCGAACCACCGCCCGGCCAGGCCCGACGGCACTACCTGCCCAAAATTTCGGACAGTTGCGCCAATTGGATACTGGTCTTTTTCGAGCAAAAGCACCCGTTGTCCGGCTTTGGCAGCATGATAGGCATGAAAAGCCCCCAGCGCTCCCGCACCCACAACAATCAGATCGTATGTAGCCATAAGAAAATTAATCGGTTATGCACCTACGGTGAGTTCATTGGCCCCCAGCAAAGCGGGCAATTCCTTCAGGGAGCCAAGCAGGCGGTCGTGTGGATAGGCTTCCAGTTGCTCCTGCGAATGTGTACCATTGGTAACACCGAGGTTAAGGGCAACACCAGCGGCCCGACCCGACAACAGATCGGAAGGCGTATCGCCAATGTTGACAACCGCTTTGGAATCGCTGATGCCCAGCCACTGAATAGCTCGTTCAATCATATAGGGATACGGCCGCCCCCGTTCGACCTCATCGCTGGCGATAGACAGTTGAATAATGCTATCGGCCGACCCCATCCGGCGGTTATCGAGCCCTTCCAGCCAGCCAAGTTTTTCCAGAATAATATCCGTTACCGTCCGATAGAAACCCGTTGTGAGCGCAATGGCAATACCACGTTCGCGCAGATAGGCAAAAGTTTCCAGACAACCTTCGGTTGGCGTAGCGCCCTGCGTGCGGTAATGATTTTCGAGAATGCGCTGAAAGGCGGCATACGACACATCGACATGCTGAGGCACATCGGGATGCATTTCGCCCAGTTGTTCTTTCCAGAGGGTACTGAACACATACCGCTTCGAAAGCCCCTGCATGGCCAGAATTCGCTCGTCCGACGCGATCAGGCCGGTTTCGGCGGCTGCTTCGGCAAAGCATCGCTCTACCTCATGGTGGTCGGTCACGGTGGTACCGGCCATATCGAAAACCACTAATTCAATAGATTGCATCGTTGGTCAGAAAAAAAGAGGTGGTAAAAAAACACAAACTTTTGGTACTTACCAGTAAATCGGTGTTAAGAAATAGAGAAAAAAAAGCCCGTCGGCAATGAGTTCGGCTACCAATCAACGGCCCAAACCAGGCTATTTGGTTCGGATAACGGTCAGTTTTTTCATTAGTTCTTTACGGCTGGCAACCGGTATCTGGATCGGTATTTTATGGTTGACCATATAGAGGTAATTGCTTTCCAGCCGTTCGATGTGGTTGATGTTTACGAGTAACGACCGCGACAGCCGGAAAAAATTGGATTGCGGAAAATACTGGGCCAAATGACTCAGACTGGTGCTAATATGATGAACCGTTTCTTTACCGACCATAAACACCCGAACATACGACCCATCGGCTTTGAGGTACAACACATTGTTGGTATCGATTTTTTCGTATCCTTTATCGATGGGTAAAAATAAGTGCCCTGGCGGCACGTCGGCTGTTGGCTGTACGGCATTTTCGAAATTATGGTAGGCCAGTTCAATCTGAAGTTTCAGCTCATGGCTCTGAAACGGTTTCAGCAAATAAGCCGAGGGCAGCGTTTCCTTGGCCGACTGGAATGTCTGTATTTCCGAATTGGCCGTCAGGTAGATTATAGGAATACGCCGTATAGCCAGCAGTTCCTTTGCGGTGTCAATACCATCGCGAGATCCGTTCAGTTGGATGTCGATCAGGGCCAGATCGACCGGGTATTTCCGAAAAGCGTCTATTGCTTCCTGATACGTACGGGCAGTTGCTACCACCGTATGACCAGCCTCCTGAAGCGTCTCCTGCAAATCCATAGCCGTTATGGCCTGATCTTCAACGACTAATATTCTCAATCCATTCATACTGACTCTTAAACAGTAAACTCCAGTGTAAATACGGCACCGGTCGCCGTATACCGATCATTGGTATTAAATATCCCTACGCCATCGAGCTGTTCAACCTGCGACTGAATTAACGTCATTCCAAACGTTTTCATTTTTGTTGCATTGCGCGTCATCGGCTCCAATGCGGGTTGGTCGGTTTTTGTTAATCCAGGACCATTATCGGCCACCACAAGCTGAATGCGGCTACCCGTTTTCCTGCAACTCACCCAGAGCAACGGGTCTTTATTTCCAGGAAATGCATATTTGCAGGAATTAGTTACCAATTCGTTAATAATTAACCCCAGCGGAATGGCTTTATCAGCAGTTAAATCAATTTTATCGATTGAAAAATGATGTTCGGCATGGGTAAATCCATAGGTATGGAGGATTCCGGTAATGAGCTCCTCAATAAACTCGTCAAGCCGAACCTGAGCCAGCTTATCGCCATCGTAGAGCCGTCGGTGCAGAATGGCCATTGACTGAACGCGTAACTGACTTTCCTCGACTGCTTTTTTAGCCGTTGCGTCGGAGAGTCGTTTGGCCTGGAGATTTAGCAGGCTCGATACAATCTGGAGGTTATTTTTAACACGATGATTCTGTTCTTTAACCAGTTCTGCATTCTGTCGGCTTATCCGCTGATTTTTTCGATATAACCGAAAAAAAACGATGCTCATGCCAATGGTCATCATCAACAGGGCCGATACAGCGAGCGTAAATCGCTGTTGTGTTTGAAGGGTAGCGGCCTGGAGCGTCAGTTCCCGTTTCTGCGATTTTAGCAGCGATTCTTTTTTTTCACTTTCATACTCCATATTGATCCGGCTCACAGCCCCATTCCGATCTTCCAGCAGCATGGTCTTTTCCAACTGGCTCAGCTTTTTCAGGCGCTGATAGGCTTTTGCCCATTGACCAGTTGTTTCGTAATAGTCGACAAACTCACGTTCCATTCCGATGAGGTAATCGAGTTCGTTCATGTTTGCCTGCTTGTATAGTGTTTCGGCCTGCTGCAGGATGGCATAGGCCCGTTCGGGCTTGCCCGTTAGTCGATAAGCCGTGGCCAGATGGACCATTGTATTGATCTGAATCCCTGGTTTATGCTTTAGGGAGTAGAGATGGAGTGCCTTTTCGAGGTAGGTAATCGATTTTGGATTTTGTGTTCTGGTCAGAAACTGACCAACCAGCAGATCAGCTTCGGCAATAGCCAGTGTATCGTTTAGCCGATGACCCAGTGTTCGCACCGCGTTGTAACAGGCAAGAATGCTGTCGGACTTCACGTTATCATGCTGCCACTGTCCATCCCACACAATTTCGTAGGCTTGCCCCAGTGCGCCATAGGCCCGTAATAACCCTTCATCGGAATGAATTCGCTGAAATACCTGAAGCGACTGCCGTACATAGTGCAGCGCATCGTCCATGTCGTTCTGCCGACTTTCGTTTTCGTACAGGCGAACATAAAGCCGGCCTAACTCGAATGAATCGCCACGACGTTCCTGGATTCCGAGCGATTTAAGAAAATAGCGCTGCGAGGCCGCATAATCGCCCGCAAATGCATGGGTTTTACCGTAGAGATACCACGCTTCGGCCAGCAGCAGCGAATCATTTTCCCGAAGCGCCTTCTGTTCTGTTTGCTGCGCATTCTGAAGTCGTTTTTCGTTAAGGCTCAGATGTATCGCTTTCTGAGCCCTACTTTGGCCCAAAGCCATACTTAACAGTACCAGCAGGCACACAGAACGCGGGTTTGACCAAAACATCGGGGTGTGGGAAACGAATAGAAGAGGCCCTACCCGTTTGCTATCAAATGTAAAAAACTCTCTTCCAAAGAAAAAAGACGGAGTTTGCAAGAAAATCCAGTGGATTCACAAACCCAGCATTGCCAAAGTAATTAGAATGAGGCATGTTTGATCTAAAATCAACGATAAACCTCTAGGCTACGGGTATTATTTCAGGGCTTATTTTTGATTATCCGGTGCTTTCTGTTACTATCTACACCTATTTTTGAGTGGGTTTTCCCGGTTGGCGCTTCTAGTATAGCTGCTGTAATGTAAGTATGCGCTAACTGTTTTTAGTGGCTTGACAGCAAAAATGCCCAGCATAGGTAGGTCTATGTCGGGCATTTTTAGTAACAGCATCCTAACGGCGGGCAGCCATCAGGCTCCTTCCCGAAGTTTCAGGATCAGCTCGGTTTTCAGTTCGTGCAGGTGTTTCTCTAAACCAACCGGATAGGTATGCGGATTGACAAATCGTTTTACGCCCGGATGCAAACCCGCAAGCTGGGTCTGTACCCGGTTGCGAATGGTATGAATATCGGGATTTTCATACACACAGTTTCCCGACCGAAACACGGGCACCAATAGATCTTCATAGGGCTGATCGGCATCAAATTTCCGACGTTTTGTAAAATCCAGCGGGTCGATCATGGTCATGGGTGTTGGCGTTGGCGCAATACGGGCATTGCTTTCGTCGTAGATCATATCGGCCACAAAGCCCTGCTCGTTTCGAAACCGCCGAACCTGTTGAATACCAGGTGTTGAGATTTTGATAGCCTGTTCTGAAAGCTTCATTTTGTAGTCCCATTCGCCCACAGAGGCCCGCACCGACGGCTCGTGCCGCAGGGCAGTCAGTTTATAAACACCACCCAGAGCTGGCTGGTCGAAGGCCGTTACGAGTTTGGTACCCACTCCCCAGATGTTGATTTTGGCACCTTGCTGTTTCAGGCTGGTTATAATGGTTTCATCGAGATCATTACTGGCCACAATGGCGGTATCCGTAAATCCAGCCTCATCGAGCAATTTCCGGGCTTCGATACTAAGGTAGGCCAAATCGCCGGAATCGAGTCGTATGGCTGACAGTTTGTGCCCCTGACGTTTGAGTTGCCGCCCCGTTTCAATAGCATTGCGCACGCCCTGTATCGTATCGTATGTATCGACCAGCAGGGTAATGTTGTTTGGCATCACGTTAGCATAGGTCAGAAACGCTTCCAGTTCGTTTTCGAACGACATGACCCAGCTATGCGCATGGGTTCCCCGCACCGGAATACCATAGAGTTTACCGGCCAGCACATTCGATGTAGCGTCGCAGCCACCAATATAAGCGGCCCGCGAAGCCGTCATGCCTCCATCGACGCCCTGCGCCCGACGCAGCCCAAACTCCAGCAGGATATCCTGCTCAACAACCAGGCGCAGCCGAGCGGCTTTGGTGGCAATGAGCGATTCGAAGTTGATCAGGTTCAGGAGCGGTGTTTCAATCAACTGGCATTGCAGAATTGGTCCGCGTACCCGCACTAGTGGTTCGTTCGGAAAAACAACCGTGCCCTCCGGCATCGCTTCAATGTCGCAGGTGAGTTTCAGCGTTGCCAGGTAGTCCAGAAAAGCCTCTTCGAAGAGAGGCAACCCATCGCTCCCCGTAAGCGATCGCAGATAGCGCAGGTCTTTCTTCGAAAACCCGAAGTTTTCAATAAAGCCGATCACGTTGGTTAGCCCGCAGGCAATGGTAAACCCTCCGCCGAACGGGTTTTTCCGAAAGTATAAATTAAAGACAGCTTCTTTTTCGGCAGTTCCGGATTTCCAGTACCCATATGCCATAGTAACCTGATAGAGATCAGTCAGTAAGCTAAGAGAGGTGTCGTAAAGTTTGTTTGTCATACCGCGAATGTACAACTCAGCAACTTTCCTAAAAATTTTCACTCGTTTCAAACAAAAAAAGCATAAATTGGTCTGATATTTGTGCGGGGCACTTTCGTCATCCAATGCCCCGTATGGTTCACTAATTCTACCGCTTACATTTACCACCCATGCAGAAATTAAGCCTCTCTCAGTCGCTTCAACAGAAACTGTCTCCTCAACAGATACAGTTTATCAAGCTGTTGCAAATTCCTACGGCCGAGCTGGAAACGCGAATTGAGGAAGAGCTGGAAATTAATCCGGCATTGGAGGAAGGGATGGATGAAGAGTATGAGCAGAAAGAAGAAGATCCTTTTTCTGATGAGTTCGACGACGATTACAAAGATCTGAACAACGACCTGGATATTGACCCGTATCTTCAGAACGAAGATTATGCTGGCTATAAAATGCAGGGCGATGGCAACTATAGCGAAGAAGATCGCGAAATGCCACTAGCCACCAGCTCGACCCTGCTCGACTCGCTTCTTCAGCAATTTGGCTATCTTCAGTTGAACGACCATCAGCGAACAATTGGGCTTCAGCTCATTGGCAGCATTGAAGCCGACGGCTACATCCGCCGGTCGATGCAGGCCATTGTCAACGACCTCGCTTTTTCTCAGAACGTGTTTACCGACACCGAAGAGCTGGAAGAAGTTCTTCAGAAAATTCAGACCTTCGATCCGCCGGGCATCGGGGCCCGCTCCTTACAGGAATGCCTGGTCCTGCAACTCCGCCGGAAAGACACTACCGATCCTTATGTTATTCTGGCCATCCGAATCATTGAAGATTTCTTCGATGAATTCTCAAAAAAACACTATGATAAAATCCAGCGTCGGCTCAACATTAGCGATGATTCACTGAAAAAAGTGATCGACATCATCATCAAGCTAAACCCCAAACCAGGTTCGGTAGAGAGCGAAGGCGGCTCTATTCAGTATCTGATTCCCGATTTTATTCTGACCAACAACAATGGCAAACTCGATCTGACCCTCAACGCCAAGAATGCCCCCGAACTGCGTATCAGCCGATCGTTTGCCGATATGCTCGACACCTACGACAAGAGCAGCAAACAAAACAAATCGCTGAAAGAAACGGTATCGTTCGTCAAGCAGAAACTCGATGCGGCCAAATGGTTTATCGACGCCATCAAACAACGCCAGCAAACGCTGCTTAAGACAATGAATGCCATTGTCCGGTTTCAGTACGATTTCTTCCTGTCTGGCGATGAATCGAAGTTGCGTCCCATGATCCTGAAAGACATTGCCAACCTGATTGATATGGACGTTTCGACGGTTTCGCGGGTGGCCAACAGCAAATCGGTTCAGACCGAATTCGGTATTTATCCCCTGAAGTATTTCTTCTCGGAAGGTATAGCCACCGATTCGGGGGAGGATGTCAGCAGCCGGGAAGTAAAAAATATCCTGAAAGACCTGATCGACAACGAACCCAAACTAAACCCACTCTCCGACGATAAGCTGGAGAAAATCCTGAACGACCGGGGCTATAACATTGCCCGGCGAACCGTAGCCAAATACCGCGAACAACTGAACATTCCGGTTGCCCGGCTCCGAAAACAACTCTAAAAGTTTTTGCAGGATCGCTGTGCGATTTACAGTTTTCGGTTTAACCTTTGAAGAAAAATTCAGTTAGTCTACCGAAAATACCTTAAAGCGCACGGGCGATCCCGTGAAACCAGTAAACTTGAATACGCGTCTTGCCCGCTTTCTTTCTGTTGTTTTTCACCCGTTACTAATGCCGACGCTCCTCTTCGGCATTTTATTGTATCAGGCTCCTTCGGTACTGAATGTTGAAGCTTTTTCGGGGACCTTACGGATTAGTTTACTCATTCTGATTTTCATTGGAACCTTTGGCGTTCCGGCCCTGCTGATTTACTACTTATTCCGCAGTGGTTATGTCCGAAGCCTGCATCTGAACGACCTGGCCGACCGTCGGTTACCTTATTTTCTGACGGCAATGGTCTATACCGGGCTCACCTTTCTGTTTGCTTTTCGGATGCAGTTGCTCTCTACCCTGGCACCCGAAATTGCGATTCTGCTCGGCAGTATAACCGTTTCCATTCTGCTGGTAGGCCTCATTAGTCTCTACTGGCAGATCAGTGCCCACAGCGTTGGCATCAGTGGAGTAATTGGTGTTCTGGCTACGATTATTGCCAAATTTGGCGAGACCGATCTTATCCTCGACCTGATTGGGCTAATTCTGCTGGCGGGTTGTGTTGCCAGCGCCCGCCTTCAGCTCAATGCCCATACGCCCGCCCAGATCAGTGCGGGCTTTGGGCTAGGATTGGGAGTTAGTATTCTGGCCGTTCTGTGGTTTATCTGATACCATCAGACAAGGCTTTCGGCCGCGGCCAATGGCAACACAATGGTAACAACGGTGCCCTCGCCTTCGATGGAGTCGATGCTCATCTGCCCCTGTAGGTATTCAATTACTTCTTTACTCATAAACAAACCCAGGCCCGTGCCTTTGGCCGTTGGCTTTGTGGTGAAAAAAGGACTGAATAGCTGGCTCAGCTCTTTGGTGGGCATTCCCCGGCCGTTGTCTTTTACCTGAATCCGTACGTGGTCGTCAATCAATTCGGTATGTACATTAATTTTACCGACAAAGCCCTCAATTCGGCGGCTTTTTTCCAATAGCGAATAACAGGAATTGTCGATAAGGCTTACCAGTACCTGGCTAAATTCATGGGGCAACAGGTTTACTTCCAGCGGCTGGGAAGTCAGGGAAAAACTGAGTTCTACGGGTAGTGTCTGAGACTGCGCTTTCTTTGCTATTTGCAGCGACGCATTGGCATGTTGTTCCAGAAATGCATTAATATCGGTTACGGCAAAGTTGGAAGATCGTTCTTTGAGTAATTTTTTCATATCCTGCAAAATCCGGGCCGTGCTGCTACCGTGCTCGTTGATTTTCTCCAGATTCTGACTCAGCATGGTTGTTGTGTCTTCCAGATCTTCCCGATCGGTTTGCGGCAAACTGTCCTGATTTTTCTGGGTTATGTCAGTCAATTCGTGCAGCAGTTCTCTGGCGGCCAGCGCAAAGTTGTTGATATAATTTAGCGGGTTCAGAATACGGTCGACAATTCCTTTGGTTAGTTTACCCATTGTGGCCATTTTCTCGGCCTGCACCAATTGCCGTTGGGTCGACCTAAGCTCGGAAAGGGTCGTCTGTAGTTGTTCTTTCTGAAGTTCAAGCAGGTTCTTTTGCTCCTGTAGTTGTTCTTTTTGCGTTTCCAGCAACGTATTGGCCTTTTGTTTGGTCCGATAGGCGTAAAACAACACCAGCGCCAACAGGAGCATCAGCATCAGTCCGGCAAGCAGCGCCAGTTGGCGGGCCCGGGCAATGGCTTCCTGTTTTTGTTGTTCTGCCTGAACGGCCTGCTGCTTTTTTTCGAACTCATAGTTCATCGACATTTCGGTTGCTTTCCGAATGTTTTCTTTTCCTCGCACCGAATCTGTAATAGCAGCGGCCGTTTTATAGGCATCCAATGCCCGGTGGTAGTTGCCCGTTTTTTCGTAACATTCCGATAATTCCGCATAATTGTCAGCCGTTTGCGAATCATAGATATCCGCATCTTTTAACACCGCAAAGCTTTTTTCGTAATAGGGGATAGCCTCCGCGTATTTACCCTGAAGTTTCAGGATCGACCCCATGGTTGAATACGACTGATGAATATTGAGCGGTTGCTGCGAGCCGTCGGCAATAGCCATTGCCTGTCGGTTCAGCTTTTCGGCTTCCGTAAATTTATGCAGTTCAGCCAGATTGGCCGCAGCCGTCGATAAACTCGATGCCTGAATACCATCATCACCCATCTCTTTACCCAACACGGCCGCTTTCATGGCAAACTCATAGGCTTTTGGGTTTTCATGCATGCTCGTGTAGGTATCGGCCAGATTGGTATAGGAATAGAGTTCGATGCTTTTGATTCCCTCCTGCTGGGCCAGTTTGATCGCTTTCTGATAGCGCCGTTCGGCACCTTTCAAATCGCCCATGCCCTTATACAAGTTAGCCATATTCACCAGACAAATGGCCTGGTCATGCAAACTGTGTTTGGCTTCGGCCAGAGTCAGCGCCTTTTGCTCGAATCGCAACGCCTGAGGCCGATTAGAAAGCATGTCGTAGGCAATTCCTACGTTCAGATACATATTTCCTAACCCAGCCGAATAGCTATTCCGCTCGGCAATGCCAATGCTTTTCTCGTAGAACGTGATGGCGCTGTCGTATTTGCTCTGCATCCCATACATAGTACCATAGGCATTATATACTTTGAGCAGGTAAGCAGAATCCTGAAGCGAATTATAAGCCGATTCGGCCAACGTCAGGTTTTCTTTAACAGCCGAATAATTGCCTTTGAATGTATAACAGTGCGCCAACCGCAACCGGGCAAAGGCTTCCCCCTGCCTGTACTTAATACGTCGGGCGAAGGCAACATTCCGCAGCCCCAGACTTATTGCCGAGTCCAGATTGACATCAGTTAACAAACTAATCTTTTTATTGATTAGATTTATCCGGGCAGTATCGCTGGAAGCCTGACTGATGAGCCGATTCAGGCTATCGATCTTGGCTGTCTGGGCCCAGACAGCATGGCAACAAAGTAAATTAAACAATACAATAAAAAAGCGCTTCATATACTATCGGGCAAAAAGAGGCAGCGGAATCGATCAGAAATATTCCTGACAATTTATTTCTGAGTTAAGCATAAAAAGCGAGCCAACATAATTAACTCGTTTTGAAGCAAGTTAATAGGTAAATTTTAGTTTTGCTGGTTATAAGCTATTAAAAGAGCTTAAATAGGATTGATAATAGAAATCGGTTACTATTTAAACTCTATCAAGTTAGAAGTATATAATTTACATTCCTTCCTTTTTCAATTGTTTTATTTAACCAAAAACGCACGTTTATGTATTATTTTTTACCCAGAGCCTGGTTCGCCTGTTTAGGTGGCCTGTTCGCCTTATGCTGGTCTATACTGGCCACAACAGCCCAGGGCCAGGGTTTTATTCCACAACAAGGAGGTTCTAATCCATTTAATGGGGTTACCAACCAACCACCGGGCGCTTCGCCTACGCTGGCCGATCTGGACGGCGATGGCGATCTGGATATGACCCTTGCCAACTCCGATGGCACTCTTCAGTATTATCGTAATATGGGCGGCAGTCCACCGGTATATGTTAAAGCTGACTGCCCCATCCAGCCGCCCAGTGGCGCGTCGGATAAAAACCTCAAATTTTCGTTTGGCGACATCGATGGCGACGGCGATCTGGATGCCCTCACGGGCAATAAGGACGGTCTGATTATACCCTATCTGAACAACGGATCGAAGACCAATCCGCTTTTTGCCCAAAAGACCAATCCACTTTTTGCCCAAACCTCGTCTAAACCGATTCGAACACTGCCCAGGGCGGCTCGTGCCAGTAGTGCTCAGGCCCAGTTAGAAGACATCCGGTATCCCGAAGAGGGCTATTCCTATGTCAGTCTGGCCGATTTCGACAAAGACGGAGACCTGGATCTCTTAATCATTACGGGTGTTGCTATCCATTATTGGCTTAATATTGGCACGGCAACACAGGCAGACTATCAGGAACTTACGGAATGCGATAATCCATTCTATGGTATTACCCGAAGTGGTAACTATTCGAACCCGATTGTAGGTGATCTGGATGGTGATGGCGATCTGGATGTAGCCTTGTCGGGCACGCCAATTCTGTATTACCGCAACATCGGCACTCCCCAAAGCCCCCGGTTTGTGCAGGTAATTGGCGATTCGAATCCGTTCAACGATCTTAATTTAGGATTTGGATCGCAACTGGAATTGGGCGATCTGGACGGCGACGGCGATCTGGATCTTATTGTTGGTCAGTATTCAGGGCCTGTTACTTACTATCAAAACGTACTTCAGATTACCCAGCAGCCTACCCCCGGCAATTTGGTTAGTTGTGCGGGCAATACGGTCAGTACCAGCGTACAGGCAACGGGCGTTCAGCCAATAACCTATCAATGGTACCGATACTCGCAAACAACCGATGTTCCGGTCGATGGCCAGACATCGCCAACGCTGACCTTAACCAACATTCAGCCCGAAGATGCAGGAGTCTACTACGTACTGGTAAGCGGGGGCGGGGGAAGCCTGTTCAGCGAAGCCTTCAACCTGATTGTCCAGAGCGCAACCATTACCCAGCAACCAGCCAGCAGCTCAACAGTAACCGCTGGTTCCGATGTGATGGTACCCGTCTCGGTTGGTGGCCCTATTTACAACTATCAATGGTATCAGAATGGCGACCCCGTTGCCGACCAGACATCGGCTACGCTTTCGCTAACCAGTGTTACCTCTGGGCAGGCTGGAGACTATGTACTGGTGGCAACCAGTTCCTGCAACAGCGTGACAACAACAACATTCTCCCTTACGGTACAGAATCCAACAAACATCTATGCTTCCAAAACGGTTTCGGGCGACTTTACTCCGGGCGGAACGGTAGTGTATAGTATCGAACTTTCCAATTATAGTGAGGGGACGCAATACGACAATCCGGGCGACGAGTTTACGGATACACTGCCAACGAGTTTAAGTCTGGTATCGGCCACCGCGACCAGTGGCGAAGCCACTGCCGACCTGGGCACCAATACTGTAAGCTGGAATGGTATGATTGGGTATTTTGTCCCTAGCCTTACCATCACCATCACGGCTACCATCAACAACAACACCGATGGGCAGACAGTCAGCAACCAGGGTACGGTTCATTATGACGGCGACAATAACGGCTCTAACGAATCCACCCTTCTGACCGACGATCCCGGTACCGAAGGTAGCCAGGACCCTACCGTTTTCACGGTCAACTGCGCTCCAACAGAATTTTCCCTGAGCAACGATGGGCCATTAAGCTGCGAGAAAACCAGTGTGCTCTTAACGGCCTACGGTGCCTTCAGTGGGAGTACCTATGTTTTCAGCGCGGGAGCCACTCAGTCTGGCGGAAACACGGAAGAAACCGCAACCGTAACAACGGATGGGGTATATAGTGTCACTGCCACGGCTCCTAACGGTTGTACAGTCAGTGCTCAAACCACCGTCACCAGCTCGGCTACGCTGGCAGCTCCTACCCTGACGGCCAGCGCACTGACAACTACCAACCAGCCTATTTCGGTTACGGCATCGGGCTGCGATGGTGGCACAGTCAACTGGCAGCCCCAGGGCGGCACAGGTACGGCCAACGGGTCCATTTATACCTTTACCCAGCCAGGCAACTACACCCTGACGGCAACCTGCTCACTCAGCACCTGCACCAGTCCTGCATCTGATCCGCTGGAGTTGAGCATTCAGACCAATGGCATTGGGGTGACATCGGTGACGACCATAAGCTGCCAGTTGTTCGACGAAGCCAAGGGCGGATATTACGTAACGTTCACCCCGCAGTTTGTGGGCCAGACTTCTGCTCCCATTTCCTTCTCGGTTGTTAACGAAAAACTACTCACAACCGATCCTCCTCCGTATCAGCTTCGTTTGTATACCGACAATCCGGTTATCACGCTGGTGGCTACGCAGGCAGGCAATGGCGAAGCCCGTTACCGCTACGACTGGTGGGCATCCTGTCAGTCGGGAACCACTACCAACCAGCCACCGACCACATCGGGGATTCCTAATCAGGACATTGTGCAAGGCCAGGCCTATCGGTTAGACCTAACCAATTACTTCAGCGATCCCGATGGGCAGTCGCTGCTTTTCTCAGCGCAGAACCTGCCAACGGGTCTGAACCTGACAGGAAGTGTGATCAGTGGAACGCCATCGGCTACGGGTGTATCGCCAGTCAGTGTCACAGCTGTCGATCCGGGTGGCCTGTCGGTAAATACGAGCTTCCAGCTAACCGTAAATCCAGAGTCGACGGCACCGGGCGGTTTCACCATTGCGGGTGTCTCGACGGTAAGTTGTGAATCCCTGAGCGCCACCGAGCGCCGGATTACGTTTACGCCACAGTATGCCGGAACATCGGGTAGCCCCATTAGCTTCTCGGTTGCAGCTGAAAAATCACCGACGACCGACCCAGGTCCGTATACCCTTAATTTGTATACCGATAATCCGACCATTACCCTGGTTGCTCAGCAAGGAGAAGAAACAGCTACTTATCTCTACAACTGGCTAAATGAATGCTATGTGCCGGGCCGACAGGGGGCAACCGAATCGGCTACTGGTTTGCAGGTAAAGGTGTTAGGAAACCCCGTTGAAGGCAAATCGGCCGAGCTTGAGATTAGTGGAGCAGCGGGCCAGTCGGTACAGGTCGAACTGGTCGACCAGCAGGGCCGGGTTCTGTTGCAAAGCCGAATCGACAAGGCTACGCAAGCCGACCGGGTAAGCGTACCACTGGGAGCCAGCAAAGGCGCGCTGTTTATACAGGTAAGCACCCCAACGCAGCGTCAGCAGGTTAAACTTCTGAAACCCTGACGTCTGAATTAGCTAGCGCAAAAACAGCCCGGATTTGATATTCCGGGCTGTTTTTGTTGGTCATTAGTCATTGGTTAGCTCTAATGACTAATGACCACTCCTCAATGACTACCATTTGTCGAATCGGACAAAAATCGGTATGCTTGCATACTAATTAGAAGACCACCCTATACCCATGTACGAAAATCTGCTTTACACGGTTGCTGACGGCGTTTGCCGGATTACGCTCAATCGGCCACAGGTCTATAACGCACTCAGTCCAGGGCTCATTCAGGACATTACATCGGCCATGCTAGCTGCCGGAAACGACGACAGTGTGCGCGTGGTGGTGCTGACGGGCGCTGGCGATAAGGCATTCTGCTCGGGTGCCGACCTGAAAGAAGGCGTGGCCACAGCCGCCACTGCTGGCGGTCAGTTGAACCTCGGCGATTCGCTGCGCAACGGCTACCACCCCATGATTAAAGCCATGCGCAATCTGGCCAAACCCATCATTGGGCGCATCAATGGCATTGCGGCCGGTGCCGGTTGCTCGCTGGCCCTTGCCTGCGACCTGCTGGTCTGTACCGACGAGTCATATTTCAGCCAGATTTTCGTGAACATTGGGCTTATGCCCGATGCCGGTTCTACGTTTTTCCTGCCCCGGCTGGTTGGCTCGCAACGAGCGTTTGAGCTGTGCAGCACAGGTCGGCGCGTTTACGGCCCCGAAGCTGCTCAACTGGGGCTGGTGAATCGCTCCGTACCGGCTGCCGAGCTGGACAAGGCGGTAGACGATTGGGTTGTTTATTATGCGGCTGCGCCTACCCGCGCAATCGGTGCAATGAAAAAAGTTTTAAATAAATCGCTCTATTCTGACCTCGACCAGCAGTTGGAGCAAGAAGCTGACAATCAAAATGAACTGGGCAGTTCGGCCGATGCGATGGAAGGCATTGGCGCCTTCCTGATGAAGCGTAAAGCAATTTTTTCCGGCAAATAGCTTGACAAAGGCCTTTTTCCTTTCTACTTTTGCACTCCCGATCAACGGGAACGCAACATAGCAATGCATTCGTAGCTCAATTGGATAGAGCACCTGACTACGGATCAGGAGGTTTGGGGTTCGAATCCCTACGAGTGCACTTGATAATCAGCCACTTACGACATAAAAGCAGTAAGTGGCTTTTTTATTTGCATACGGATTTGCATACAAAGCGATTTATATAGAGCTATTCTGGTAGTCAATTCGTCCCTGTTTACCAGCGTCAATTGATCTACGTTCACGTTATCCCCCACCCTATTCCCACTTTCGTATGGCTCGCAACAACTACGGTTTTATTCGTACTGAGTACAGTTTTACCTCCGGCTCCGGCGAACTGGCGAGTGATCGTTACATTAACGAATACAAGATTCGTATCTATCTGGATGAGGTTCGTGAGCTAGGCGAGGAAATCCGGGAAGAGGCCATCGAGATTGGGCGGGCCTCCGTAAGTCTGTTTCTGCTTGAGCTAGGAATGAATAATGAATTTCCTAGATTCGAGATATTTGACCATTCCAGTGAGTATCTGAACCTATATGAGCAGATTTTCACCGAACAGGGCGAATATATAAAGCCCATACAAGACTACTCGGAAGAAATCCACTACAACCTGCTTTATATACGTCAGTTGGAATTGCTTCCCGAATGGCGCGGAAGAGGCATTGGCCAGAAGGTACTGAAAGACATCATCTGGCGATTCGAGGGCTGCTGCGGCCTGGTTGTCCTTAACGCTTTTCCACTTCAGCTCCAGCCAGGCCTCCCCGAAAGTACGAACCTTTGGACGCAGCAGCTCCTGCTTAGCTCCCTAACGTCTAATGCGAAGGTTGCCCAGCAAAAATTGAATGCGTTTTATAAATCGGTTGGATTTAAACGCGTACCAAAATCCAACCTGCACTTTCTGAGTCGGGAAAGCGATAATCCTGAATTAGCACAAATTCGGCTCGACGAAGAGGAACAGTTATAACCCCTCTTCGGGCCTCTCCTGGTTAGCCCACCAATTGCCTACGCCTCAAAAAATTGCACTTTTCCAAGACAGCCATTTAATTCACTCATCAACTCACATTGTATACATATTGGCTCGTTTTTGATGGTGGCAATGGCAAAGCCCTATATAGTGTTTGCCATTGCCACCGTCGAAAATCACGGTAGGCTATCGATTGGCAGTTGACGAAAACGGAGCTGACGAATTGAACTAATCCCAGACCGATGCTCTAAAGGGCGTACGAGTGCTCGGGAGTTTGTCGGATCAGTGCTAGCGTGGCCAGTGTATCTAACAAGGGCTGTACTTTTTCCGGTTTGGTCCGTTGGAATAAGGCGGCTACCTGTTTTGCATTTAGCGGAACACCCGCCTGCTGAACGACATCGCGGACGGCCTGCATTTGTTGGGCCAACCCTTTCGGCCATTCCTGGCGGCTAGCGGCAGACGGGGCACCGGTTACGGCTGCGGAGGCAGGCAGGTTGATACCTAGCTGTTGTTTCGGTCCAACGCCCGGAGCCTGGTATTCGGGCCGTAGATAGCGAATATGCCCAGCGGCTTCCTCAGCGGCCCGTTCGTGATTAAGTTGCACTAAACGGGTTAACAGTTCGCTGTCGGGCAGATCGTGCGGCCATCCGTAGGCATCGGCTACGGCTGCATCAATTTGTTGATGCAAACTGAGTACTACCGATGCCAAACCTTGCTGATTAATGGTCTGCTCTTTGGCGCTAAGGGTTTCACCTTTCCGCAACTTTTCAACTACGTTGTACAGATCGGTTAGTGTTAGTGTAGGGTGGGCGTCCTGTTGTCGTTTCCGGAGAGCGTCTAACTGTTCAGCTAGTTCACGAATAGAGCTCTGCTGATATGGTGCGGCATCGGGAAATGGGAAGGGGTCAAAAGAACGAGATTTGACATAAACAGGCGTATTACCTCCTAAATCGCTACCCGTCGCCAGCGTCCATATTACATGAATCCTACTCGATAAAACTCCTAAATAGAAAGGGTCTTCTAAGGCAATAGCAACTAACTTATTGTCTGGCAAGATACTTGTATCGAGAAACTGAAAGATCCGATGTTTAGCTGTTTCAACAGTAGCAATGTAACGAGAGAGGGTACCTATCGCTGGCCTGAAATTACTCCTAGGCTCGCCAAATACCCACCAGTTATCCCGGTATGATGCTCTATTATTTTGGTCACGTTCGGGTTTTACATTGTCAAGAACATGTTGGTAAACTAGAGGGTAATTATCTAAAACTTGTTGAGCAGACAAACCAAATAAGTCGATTACGTAAACTATTCTTGGTTTATCTGTTAAATCTCTTCCATTGCGGTAAGGCCGTATGTGTCTGGATAAACCAGGAATCTTTTCCAAACCTAATTCTAGTGCTTTGCTATAAGAAATAATGAATCCTGAGCCCATAAGTTGAAAACCACGACTCGCTAATTTTTCGTTTGCCTTTAGTGGTAACGCAGTATCTACCTCTACACCTATTGTCAGATTAGCTAATATCCTTCCTTCTTTTCTTTCGAAAGAGACTTCTGCCGCATCATCACCTACAGGAACACTAGCTGTCTTTACAGTTAGTAACAGCCCCGATAGATGTGCGCCAGAACTTAAATGGGTATTTTTTTCCGCAACTGTCATAGCAATGGTTACGGCCGCGCCGTCTGCGCTTTCAACCCAAGGATGATCAGGTATGGCAAACTTCAACGTTAATGCGGGTATATCACCTTCTAAAAACGGCTGCATGACACGCCGATTGAAGGTTTGCTTTAGACTATTGGTCGTGATAAAACCGAACCGTTCGGCATATCCTTGTTTCACCTGTTCGGCTGCATTGTACCACCAGTACATGACCAAATCAGCCGAATCAGGTACTCTGTCCTTGTATGTTTTTCGTAGGGCTTCCGTATAGCCATCGCCTAATGCATCACGCATGCGGGCGGGACCAACGAACGGTGGATTACCAACGATAAAATCAGCTTGCGGCCACTCGGCGGGTCGTGGGTTGGGGTAGTCGTAGACCGTCACTCGGGCGGATTCATCAGGTATGGACTGGCCAGTCATGGGGTGAAACTTGGTCGTTATTCCATCCCACCTCGTAACAAATTGGCCACTAGCATCAATGCGCGCAACTGGCGGGCCGTGCTGCAATACGGCGTCTTGATGGTGTATGTTTTCGTATTCATCCAATAGCGGCTGCGGCAATTCGCTCATGCCGTGAGTCCGTAGATGCCACTGTAAATAGCCAATCTTTAACACTACGTCGGCAATTGCTGCCGCACGCGGGTTCAATTCCAGGCCCAACAGTTGCCTGGGCGAAATAGTCGTACCTCCGCTAAGGTTAAGCAGTGCCGTTTGTCCATACGAATTGATTGCGGCCAAGACTTCACCTTCCAGGCGCTTCAGGTGCTCGAGCGTTACGTACAAGAAGTTGCCCGAACCACAGGCAGGGTCCAAAATTTTGATGCTGGTTAACCGCCGTAGAAATCGTTCCAGTTCGGCGCGGGCGTTTTTATCTTTTCCCTCATTTAATAACTGAGCGGCCGCAGCCTGAGCCGCTGCCCATTCCCGACGCAGCGGCTCCAACACTGTCGGCAATACCAATCGTTCGACGTATCGGCGCGGGGTATAGTGAGCCCCTAAACTATGCCGTTCGCGGGGATCTAAGGCCCGTTCCAGAAGCGTGCCAAAAATAGCGGGTTCGACGGCCGTCCAATCGGCTTCAGCCGCTTTGAGAAGTAAGTCAATCTGATCGGCCGATAATGGCAATGCTCTGGCATCGTGAAAAAGCTTACCGTTGAATTTGCGTAACCTTGCCTTTAGATCGGGCGAAAAGCCGCCGGTGTCCATCGTATGCCATAGCGATTCTAAAGCCTCGGGCAGAAGTCCCCGTAATTCGGGTTGTGCGTATTGACGCAGCATTCCCGTAAACGATTCTTTCGGAATTAACCCAACGTCCTCCGAAAACATGGTAAACAGGCAACGCATCAGGAACTGTGCAACCAGATCGGGCGCATGTCCGACTTTCTCTAATTGGGTGGAGAGTTTAGCCAGGTATTCGGCCAGTTCCCGGGTCACGCGGGCCGCCCGGCGACTGGGGTCCAGTTCGCGCGGATCAGTCCAGATCTGCCGTAACATCGCCCGCGTTTCTTCTTCGGCTAGCTTCGAGAGCGGTAGCCGGTAGCGGGTCTGATCGGGAAAAGGTACGTACTGATCGCCAACCCCCGCAAAATTGCTGTAAAGATCGATACAGTACCCAACGTCGATAACCAGCACAAACAAAGGTTGAGGTTCACTGGCCGGTAAGGCCCGCACGTACCGTAATGCCTGCTGGCGGGCGGTCTGCATCATCTGCCCCCATTTGGTCGTGCCCCGTACGGCGTGACCTTGTCGACGTTTTTCCGGAGCCAATCCCAGTTCGGCGCGCTCGGCCGCCTTTTGCTGATCAGGGGTATTGGTTCCCTGTTTGGTCTCCAGCACAAAACAGCCGCGTTTATAGAGGTCAATCCGACCAATTGAAGCCCCCCCTCTTGAAATTTCCTGCTGGGAAGGCATAGTATTAGCTTAGCTAATACTATGCCTTCCCAGCAGGAAATTCACGGCCCGTTCGAAGACGTACGAATCCTGAGCGGGCTTGTCGGTCGTTGGGTCAGGATGAGGTACGCCAATGAGATCACAAAGGTCCTGTAGAAACAGACTATAATTAGCCCGTTCGGCCCCGCCGGAGGGCTTCCAGCGGGCTTCAAAGTCGGTGTAGCGCATAGTGAAGGAAAACGGTCGATAAGCCGCTTAGGCTAGTAAAGCTGAATGGGCATGATTTATAATAGGATCAGAATTCGCTTCGAAAGGCGAATAAACAGGGACCGTACGCAAAACATGATACTGAATCAGCCAAGTACTATTAAGCATATTTCCCAAATCTGAAAGGCTTCATTGATTTAAGTAATCACTTTTTGACTACTCACGTAGCAAATGTGACCACCTTTGTGACGTTTGAAGCCACTTCTCCCAAAAATCTGTTTCTGGTACAATCTCGAGCAACACACTTATAAATAGTAGAGCTAAAGCTTTTTCACTTAACCAGTATAGATCTTTTGCCGGTAATGCCTTCCCCTTTAAACTTTCATCGTAGTGCGTTAAGTAATTTCGGTTATTCTTAACATCCTTAATAAATGTTTCCTTGTCGCCGAGTAAGGCATTTAGAGCTTGTACCCCTGGATCATCAATCAATTCACGAAGACGTTTAGCCAGCGTAGGTTCGTTGCCGAACACCAGCTTCTCTTTGATAAACGCTCTATATTCTTCATTTTGAACCTGCTCTAAAATCTCATTTTTCATTGCCGAGTAAGCCGCTTTGTCCATCTGATGATTATTCTTCCGCTTCCTATGGTACGATTCGAGCGCTTGAACAATATCCTTAAAATGAAACTCACTAAAGCTGTTTTCCCTAGCCATGTTTTCGGCCAAAATCTGGATTATAATCGATAACTCAGGGTATAAGCCAAACCACTTTGTAAAAAGTGATGGCATATGAAGGCCTAAAGATGGATAAGTAAGATTAAATTTATCGGGACTATACGGTTCCGTAAAGGGCGAGTCTGTAATTCGCAAATAGGCGTCAATGGGAATGTCGACCCTACCCCTGTGTTGACTAATGTAATGGTGATCCGGATGATAAAAGTTAACTTTTTCCATTCGGCAAGGTTTACCTGTATTGATAGTTAGCCAGTGAATAAATTGTTTATTATAACCTAGCAGCGCATCATAAGGCAGTTCTTTTGAATTATGTGTCTCAATGACCAGTTGAGCGCCGTGCTTGAAGTTAATCGTTGATGAGTAAGAAGTAGCTGCCGAGTAGCTATAGGTGAATTGAATACGCCCTTTCACCTCATCATTGATAGCGAAATCAATCGCATCAGGCTTTTCAAAGTGGATATCCAACGGTGACCGTAGATCCCTCAATACCTTTTTTGAAAGTCCCGACTGATTTAACCATTCGAATAAGTTGCTGACTTCGGCAATACACTTTGTAAATAGCAGCCCCGCTATATCTGTTTTCTGTATTCCTAAAAACGCAGTATTTACGCGCCAAGTAGACGTTAATGTACCTGTCTCAGAAGCAAAATTTTGATTAGTTGCGAAACAATTACATAAAGTGATTTGTCCCCCGTTTGGGGTTTCTCCAAGTATAATATCGACATCATCGGGAATTGTCATAAAAGAGCCGAAGTCACTTCTTCCGTTGTGGACGGCAGATCCCAGCGTTAATATGATTCCTTCTTGAGGGGTATAGCTCAACGTGCCAGTTGCCTTTTGAGGCTGGTCGATATTCAGGTACCATAATCCGCTGATCTCGAATGCTTCTTTCATGACAAGTAGTGTGTTATGGGAAAAGACTTATAAAGAAAATTGCTTGACAGATTCATTTATAAAATGGCATAAACAGAATGTTTAAGCTATAAGGGACGACATACTACTGTTTGTTGTAGCTCGTAGCTTAAAGCTTTTTCTGATCTCAAATGGAACTTGATAAACCCGTTGCTGATCATTCCAGTGATCGCTTTCAGCGTTACAATTTCGCAAAACGAATCGCTCAAACGATTCTCGCCCGTCCCCAGAAGGACTCACTCACGATAGGCTTATATGGTAAATGGGGTGAAGGCAAAACGTCTGTTATTGAATTCATCAGCCGAGAACTAGAGCATAAAGCAGTAATAATCCGCTTTAACCCCTGGCAGTTTGCAGGGGAACGAGTTCTTATTATGGCATTCTTTGAGCAGCTTGCGGAGGCCGTCAATATTCAGCTACTTTCAAAAGGAGACAAACTAGCCCAAACGATAAGAACCTACGGCGGTCTGGCCACTTTAGGCAAGTTCATCCCAAAGGAAGCAGTAGAGTCTTTTGCTAGTTTTTTCTCCAAAACATCTTTATCTGGTCACCACAAGAAAATATCTGAAGCACTTGGTAAATCAGCAAAACCAATCGTAATCTTCATTGATGATATCGATCGTTTAGAATCTACAGAAATTCAAGCCGTTTTTAAACTGGTTAAGATTGTAGCTGATTTCCCTAATATCGTCTATCTCTTAGCCTTTGATCCTGACCGAGTAATCGATGCATTACGGGGAACTTTTGGTGACGGCCAAGCATATCTGGAGAAGATCATTCAGGTACCGCTAACGCTTCCCAAGGCGCAACCCGCTGCACTGCGTAAGTACACCTATGATCTTATTGCCCAGGCAGTCAACCAGCCAGAGCTATCGATTTCAGAGGATGAATTAAATTTTTTTCGGATAAATTTCGAGGAACATCTTGCGGATTATATTGTAACTCCCCGTGATCCTGCCCGCATTAGTAATGCTATTCGATTTTCCCTACCAATGTTGAGCCAGGAAGCTCATATCGGTGATCTGATGTTATTGGAGGCTATCAAAGTTTTATATCCTACACTCTACCAATCGATTCGGAATAATCCCCAAACCTATTTACGAGCCTATGATTTGTTAGGATCTACTCGAGACTTTAATAAAACGGCGGAAGATAAGAAAAAGGCGATAGCTGATATAGACTCCCATTTGGATTATTTACCTGCTACCGCCCGTCAAAACCTGCAGAAGCTAGTACAAAAACTGTTCCCTCAGTTAGATGGCTTATACAGGAACATAAGTTATGGCGACGATTCTAGGTATAAAAAGTGGCATCAACAGAAGCGGTTATGCTCATATGCATACTTTGAGCGCTATTTCACTTATGCTGTTATTGAAGGTCAGATTTCAGATATAGTGTTTGAAACACTGCTTTCCCAAATAGAATTACAACCATTAGATAGTGCGGTCGCCTTTTACGAACGAGAATTAGGAAACATTGACCCGCATGACTTTATTCTTAAGCTACGGTTTTTCGAAGGCAGCTTCACAGAGCATCAGGCAAAGCAATTGGCTTATTTGTTATGCCGACTTAGCCGCCATTTTTTTATTAATGACGACATTATGTTCAGCCTTGCCGATCAAACAGCCGGTCAAATAGAAAAGTACATTTCTTTACAACCCAAGGAAGATCAGGTAATTCTTGGAAAGAATCTCATTGAAACCATTAACCCCTTGCCATTTGCTTTACCCTTTCAAGCTGCTTTAAGACGGAGCAACATTAGAAATAATGATGATACGCTGTTAAGCGATGAGGTTATCAATTCTATTGAGCAGACTCTCTTTGATCGTTTATTAACTGAAATAGAACCTCTTACCTTTTTTACCGATTTTATTCAGAGCGACTTACGAATACTGTTTCAGTCATGGGCAAAGAATAAACAGGCAACTGCTACGTTACGCGAACGAACAATAAAACTCCTAGATGCTGACGCTGGGTTTAGTTTGATACTGCTCAGAATTATGGCACCCTCTGTATTCATTGTCAATTTAGGCCAAACCTATAAGTCCGAAATAAGGGAAGAGGATTTTAGTATATTGCAGACTATTACTGACGGCTATAAACTGTATCAAGCAACCATTGATCAATACGGCCAGCAGTCCTATTCACCTAAAGAATACAAGCCAGGCTACTCTAAACTGTCTGATATGGAGATTGTTGGCCAATACCAACAGATGTTCGGAGAATTTATGCAATCTCTTAATAGTTAAGCACAATGAATGGAGATTCCATTGCCACAGACTGAAGTAGAAGCGGTGGCCAGTCTTTTGTAATTTTATAGAAATGGAAATCAAGCCGTTGTAATTCACGTAGGGTTTTGAACCTTTAGATTTATTAAATGGATTCGACAGGTCAGGTTTCCTTATTATTTGTAATTCTCAATGTTTACCATGCCTAAAGAGCTAGGAGAAGCCACTTTGAATTCTATCTGAAGTCCTTGAGTTGAGCAAGCTGAAAAAATTTCTGCTTTTGACTCTTCGCTCATTTGATTACCAAAGATTACTTCTTTATAACAATGCTTGGGTACTATAAAAGTACGATCCTCTTTAGTAATTGCCCTGTTATGGGCATCTTTTATTGATTTCACAAATCTATATTCTTTTTCATGCTTCCATTCTCTATATTTTGTAGTAAGTAAACGTAATATAAACAAAGGTAGCTCTTTATATTTTTGCTGAATTTCCCATATATACTCCAAGCCAGGAAAGTCTTTATCTACATATGTCACATCTCCTCCTAATATCCCGGCCCAAGGCAATAACTCTAAACAATCACGCATAGAAATACCGACACAAAAGCCTTTAAAGTCTGCAGCATATCCTTTCCACATCGGTTCTTCCGTCGCGGATTTACAAAAGCAAAAGACTCCATGATGCTGATTAAATAACTCATAAAATTGATTCTTTCTAGCCTGTTGTTTATCTGGTGTGCTAAATCGCTCTTCATATAGATATTTGGCAACAGATTTTAACTGTGCATCACTAAGTGTACTCCCTGCCAATCTACTTTGATAAAGATAGTTTTTTTCTAATGTTTCGGGGCTAAAGTCGAAAACTACAGGATAACGACAATCATCTGGATCCTCAAAATCTGTTAAAGGTGCAGAGAAATATAATTCTTGCTTGGTCAATATTTCAGGGTGGAACGATTTTTCCCATATTCTATACTTATAGCACATTTCTGGTAAAAATGTCTTTAGTATCTCTAAATCGTCAGTTTCGCCTGACTCAGTGTGAAAATCGTCCCAGGACTTCATAAATGCGGATTATGATAATTTAAAATAAAAATTTACCTCAGCAATTTTCTAACCCATCCACAAATTCTGGCTGTATGTATCCGTTAGCCTGCCAGAAATATTAATGATTAGCGCGTTGAATAATTGATTTGTTACGATTCACTAGTGGTTAGATTGGCTCTCTATAGCTTACCACTTATGTCAAAGAAGGTCTTTAACCTATACAAATAACTAGGCTTCACTATACCGTTTTAGCTTAGCTAAAATCTTCTGGTATTCCACAAACGAAATATAGAAATCCCGGCAAGCATCATGGTTGCTGAACTGAAATCCTTCATGCAGACCGCTATTTGTTTTAAATTCTAACTCCCCATACAACGTGACCGGAATTTGATAGTTGTCTTTGAATCGTCGGTCAGGCTGGCCGTTCTTATTAACTTTTGCCCAGGTATGACTTACCACTTTACTGTCAGCAGGTACTCCTTCTTCCTCCACAAATTGAACGCTGGAGAAACCAAGCTTTAATTCGTGATAACCAATGATAGCAAATTCCCTGATTGAACTGAACATGATAATAAAATCAGGGTAGATGTAAATATCGGCTCCGTTCTGGTTGTGAAAGTGAAAAGCGGGATAGGTACAGCTAATTTCATCGAGGTTTTTTAAGTCAACCTGTGTTATTGTCCGCTTTACACTGGTGGAAGCAGCAGAACGAGTAACGACTCTATCTTGGTAATAGGATCCGGTTATGTCCCAAATTTTCTTCGACTGGGCAAGGGCATTGAATAGATTAGCCGTTCGTAGGTAATTGAATTTAATATCCCCTTCAAGCTCGATTTCCAAATTCATCAGGCTACCCTCTACTCCGGATGCCAGCGCCTTCAGGGTTTCCTGCTGAGTTTCAATATCTGTTTTGAGCTCCTCAATTATGGACTTCTTAAATAGATTAAGCAATACGATTCGGCTCAGTAAGAGCTTCATCTTGGTTGTACCCAACGCTCTTTGCACTTTAGGAATTTCAGTACCCAGTTCCTGACGCTGCTGGTGAGCTAACAAAATGGTTTCCTTTATACCCGCCATATCCTGACTGGTTACCTCTTGGATATCCAACGTTAAGATATTATCCAGATGGCTTGGCAAATAAAAGCCATGCGGCACCTCTGGCAATCTGGGTTGTTCCGGAGCCGGTAATGATGCGGGTTGCTGTGAGGGCCTGGCCCCACCAAGTTTTTCTCGGTATGATAGGCCCGTGCCGGGTATCCCTACGTTCAAATAGGTGCCTCGACTGGAAACGTTTAAGCTGGCCCCCCTTACTCCGATAGTCGTGCTTATGCCCCTACTGCTTAAGTTAATCCGAACACCTGGTATTATTTTGATGCGCTTACTGTATCGCCAAGCCATTGTGTGAATAGAATTACAGAGTGGTAGAGGATTATAAAACGGTAGAGTTCTTTATCAGTAGCACTTCGATAATTTGTCTGGCCAGGGTTTCATCCACCTGTAAACCGGCCTGCAAATCTTCCAACAGCTTTTGCTCTGCGGCATCAACCACGCCATCAGCAAGGACAAAATCAACGGCAGTCGCAAACAGTTGAGGCTTCCGATTCTCACTAATCATCGGCATGGCCAGCGCAACGATGGAAGCGATGTCTTTTACCTGCATATAATAGGTAAGAAATTTCCGGTAAATATCGACGATCGGTAAGAAACGGAAAGCCGGACGTGTCACCAGATAGCGACTAAAGGCATCTATTTCTTCTTCACTGGCTTCGCCATCGGCATATAAGCAGCAAAAGAGAATGCCGATAAAGGCTTCGTCTTCATTATAAATTTGAACTGGAGGTACTGTAGGTTTGGCACTTGGCGTTTGCGAAAATAATCGGTCAAAGAGTCCCATATTCGTTTGATAAATGATAACACTACTGATTATAAGAGCTGAGATTAGCCGCGTCAGCGATTTTAGTAGTTAATCGGTGATAAGCAGAAAAGGTGAATGAAGGAATAGGAATTATCTTTTCTGCCCACCTGACAAGTTCGTTGTCTTTATAGATAAGCAGCCGGAAAACCTTTGAATCAACACCTATTGCACCCATTGTCACTAATCAGACATCTTATGAAAGCAGTCTGGTTGGCTTTTATAAGCCGGGAAAAATACGGTATTTCAAGAGGGTGTTTTTCCCGGTCGAATCACTTCAGCAGTTATCTACGGGTAAGCCGATAACTTACTTTAGAAAAGTAGGTAGCCTGTAATCCTCTAAAGTCTATATTTACAGCGAATAAAAAACACTATGTCAGAAATCACGGAACAAGTTGGCCAGTTGATAAGAGAAGCTCGTCAGAAAAAAGGACTTAGCCAACTGGAACTAGCGGAATTACTAGGGATTACTAAGGGGGCTGTTAGCGGTTACGAAACAGGCAAGCAAAATCTAACTGTTGGCACCTTGCATAAGATAGCATTGGCCTTAGATATGCCATTGAAGATAACTCTTGGCTAGAGCATATTTTTTTAATCAACAGGTATAGATATATCTGTACTTTTTCGTATTATTGTACTGTTAATCAGGATTAGAAAAGGCGATATAGTACCGAGGAGGTTGCCCGCTGGACTGTATAATACTGATTCGAGTCTATAAAAAAGCCCCAACGCTTCGGCCTAGGAAACTTTAGCGAGGGGCATGTATAACACAAAACCGTCAAAATTTTATGTCTACGGAGCAAAGCTACGTGGGTAGGGGCTTTATTGCAAACCCTGCTACACCAGCGGCCCAAAACAAGGCCTCAATCACTCCCAAGGCTGACCATCGGCAGTGTCAGCCATTACCACAGGCTCATACCACAATTGAGCCAACCGGTTGCCCGGAAAGCTGGCGCCCCCTGCCCAATTACAAAGAGCGCTACGAGCTCTCCAGCCTGGGCCAACTCCGCGATCAACACACCGGCCAACTGATCCCCATCCGGCTCCATCCCGATGGCTACGCCTGCTTTGCCTTACCAAAGATCGGTAAGCGTAAAGCCGTTTGTTTGAGCGTCCATTGGGCCGTCGCGCTCACCTTCCTACCCAACCCCCAGGGCATGCCCTTCGTCTGGCACAAAGACGGCAATCGGCTCAACAACCAAGTGTGCAATTTGACTTGGGGGTCGCTACCACTCACGGTTTATTACAATCCTTCACCTTCACTGCCTCCCCGCCATGCCTAATCAACTCAACACGACCCTTTCTACAGTGGCACCAACAGCGGCCGCTGCGGCTCCTACGCTGACGGCCGAGGAGTTCATCAGTCAACACGCCGACTTGATGGGACTGCCACCGGCCGAATTAGCCCAGCAACTCACCCAGCGGCTCCAGGTTCAACCCGTTCACTACGCTACGGTGCTTGACAGCATTGCCCTGCTGCGGGCCTTCACGCCAGCGGCCGAGGCCTGTTCTGCTGCTAACTATGCGATCCTGTTTCGGGGCTGGACCATCATCGGAGTAGCTTACCTGCCCAATGATGCCCATACGCCTGCTCATGCCGTGGCTACCTACGAAAGCGATAACCGCAATTTGATGCGGCACATTTTACAACTCGATGCCGACAAGGTACTGCTGGCCACCCGCCTATTGGAGGAGGAGGCAATCGACGATCGCTGGTTTGATGAGGTGAAAGCTATTCGACTAACGGCCATGTGGTACGGCTACGAGCATCTGGACTGGCTGATGCTGCTACCCGATGAAAACATCAGTTATGTACTGGAGACGATGGGTGAGGAATGGCTCGACGGCGGAGTGACGTATGAGGAGTTGACCGGGCATTATGTTGATTTTTCTGGAAACGTTCCCCCTTCGGCTACTTACTAAGATGGAACCTACCCCTAATTCTCATCTGATACCGGTTCACACGTCGGGAGAGACGTTAACCGTAAGCAGCGTTGATTTTGCCAATGGGTTAGGCATCCATCATAAGAACTTGCTTAATTCCATTCGTACTCATCAACGAGCCATTGAAGCCAACTTTGGCAGGGTCGCGTTTGAAACGCAACCCTTGGCAACTGGAGGAGGAGTACAGAACCATGTAGTTGCCTATCTCACCGAAGACCAGGCTTTATTTATTGGCACGCTGAGCCGCAACTCCAAACGGGTCGTCGAATTCAAAGCGACGCTGGTCAAATCGTTTGCCGAGGCCCGTCGCCGATTACGGGAGGCAAGCCAGGCAATGCTACCTGCTGATTATATACGTCAGCAAGAACAGCGCCTTGCCGATCTGGAGCAGCAACTCAAACAGGTGCTCGATGCCCAGCAGCAGGCCGCCCGCTTGCTGCTCGACGTGCCCCGCTCCACCGAGCCGCTACCCGTCGAAACAACCCGTATCAAGATTCAACGCATTGTCAATGGCTACTGCCGGGTCAACAACCTCAAACAGCAGGACATCTGGCGACGGGTCTACGACCGACTTTTTTACCTCTATCGGGTAAATATCCGGGCCCATAAGCGATCGGATCGGGAAAGTTGGCTGGACGTGGCCGAACGCAGCGGCCACCTGGAGAAGATCTACGCCATTGTGAGCGCTGAGCTTACCTACCGGGAGGAGTAGCCAACACTCATAGCCTCGTACCCTGCCTGATGGACGGCTTTGCCAGTCAGGCAGGGAGACTATAAGCCATTTCCTGATAGCGCTGCCAGACTATAAGTGAATTCCTGATAGTACCCGCTGCCCCTATAGGGGAATTCCTTATAGTCCTGGCTGGGCTATCCGTCAATTCCTTATAGTGTCTGATGGGCAATGCTTTACGGAAAATCTCAAGTCGAAAACAGCCGATAACCCTCCATTTTATGATCGATCATGCCACACGCCAGCGGCTAGCGGCCGGTCTCTGGTTCTTACTGGCGGCTATGACGGTACAACTAGCCGCCGTCCATCGGTCGCCAAAAGCTTACCCCAATCTCAATTTTTCAACCAACCGGGCCGGATTATTCCGGTCCTTAAAACCCCCAGTTTATGCCAATGGAAAACCAACACGCATCCGATCCAATCAGTCCGTTCGAATTAAACCAGCGCCAGCTAGCCGCCTGGCAGGAGCTAAAGCAGCAGCTAGTGGCGGCTAATCCGGATGATTCGCGGATCGGCTACTGTGACCGGCGCATTGCCAATATTGAGGCTGAAATCGTTCGGCTGGGTGAGTAAGCCGTAGCTTGTCGGCCCAGGGGCGGTAAGGTATAATGCCGTCTTTGGGCTGGCGGCTCTGGCTGACAGATTGCCCCCAAGCAGAAGGTATACCGGCCAGAAGGCTACCCGATTAGAGCACTAAAAGTGTCCCAAATTAACCGGCTACCCTGGTTAATTTGGGACACTTTTTATGTGTAGACCCGGTTAATTTGGGACAGTTTTAGTTCATAATCTTCCTGATACCTCGGTTAATTTGGGACACTTTTTATGTGTAGACCCGGTTAATTTGGGACAGTTTTAGTTCATAATCTTCCTGATACCCTGGTTAATTTGGGACACTTTTTATGTGTAGACCCGGTTAATTTGGGACAGTTTTAGTTCATAATCTTCCTGATACCTCGGTTAATTTGGGACACTTTTTATGTGTAGACCCGGTTAATTTGGGACACTTTTGGTCAATAATCATTCTGGTACCTCGGTTAATTTGGGGCAGTTTCGGCTATTGATCTCGATTATCGAACCCGGTTAATTTGGGACACATTATCTTACTACTCGTTCTGTATCAGTTGGTTTGATCGAGTTCGGGCTGTAAACCGATTAGCCTCTACCCCGGTTAATTTGGGACATTTCCGATTCAAGCTTTCCTCGGCTACCTGGGTTAATTTGGGACACGTTTAGCCTTCCCTGGTGTGGATATGGCAGGGGGTATACTTCTTTCTCCTTGTTGGTTAGTTCTCCTTGTTGGTTAGAAAGATTGCACCAATAAAATGAGTGCGCTTTCTGTTCGTTAACCAGCGCTTGCCGATGGCCTGGCTCAGTCCCGAAAAAATAAACTCATCTGCCAGGCAGCCTTAAGCGGCCGCAGCGGCTGCAAAAGTGAGCCGGGCGAGGAGGGAAAAACGTGGTGTTTCCTCCTCCACGCGCAGGTTATTTACCAATGCCAACCTATTGTTCTACGGGCCTGGATCAACTTGTATTCGTCTACCATCTTAAGGGCTGCTGAGGTACATTTTTCTCTACTTGAAGGAGGGATTTTCCAGCCGCCCCCCTTTAATGATGCCTATTCATAGCGAGCGTTCCTTTGTTTGAGGCAGGAGTATTTTCTGAGATTTTGCCCCTGAAACAAAAATTTCGGTAGATTAGCTAATATATAGGTGATTATACAACAGAAATAGAGTATGCTAACTTACGAAGAAGCTAGGGAGCTAGTTGAGTCTCATCTTCAGAAGAAAACTGAAAGTCAAGTTGACTACGATCCTGTATACTTAGCGTATCTACAGCGGAATGATCCTACTTATGTGCAGAAGAAAGTAACTCTTGTTTTGACTAATAGTCAAGAAGAGTCATTTGGTTGGGTATTCTTCTATAACTCTAAGGAATTCGTAGAAACAGGAAACATAAGTCATGCGCTGGGTGGTAATTCGCCGATTATTATTAATAAACAGACTGGCGAATTATGGGTGACTGGTACGGCTAATCCCATTGAATTTTACATTGAGCGATACCGGGCAAAGATCGGATTAGCCTAACATAAACGCAGTGGCTGTTGCAACAGTCGGTAGAGGGTTGAAAAAACAATTTCGGTGGGCTATTTTCGAGACAAAACCTGGCAGTATGGGCCACGTAGGTTGAGCTTAGCAACCCACTCTCAGACTTTTGCAACAGCCACGCCACTTATATAACAACAAAACTTGACTTCTCGACTATGAAAGCCTTGATCTACTTAGCGGTTTTTTTAGCGGCTATAACAGCTTCGTTTAGCCAGCCTAATAAACCTTTGTTGACTACAGATATAATTTTTGATCAGGCTGCCTTGAAGAACTTAAGGTTTCCAACCAAGGCGTTTAATCAAGCAAAGTCAGTTCGAGTATATGTGCGTTTTACATTAACCCCTGAAGGTGAATATAGAGACATCGCTATTGTTAATTCAAAGCCTGTAGATGAATCTTTCCATGAAGAGCTAAATCGTTTTTGGAGTAGACTACCTAATCAAGCTTCTAAATACGCTGGCTACTACGTGGTCCCTATTAGCTTTTTGTTTGGTGATAGAGGGCCTGAAAAGTTAAAACCAATATCAAATGAAACGGATACCGTAGCAGCGCAACCAGGCTACACATTGCTCTCGGGTCTTCCCATAATAAGTTATGTATTATGTGAGAAGAAGGCTTTTGTGGAGTAGCCTTTTTGTACAATATATCGAAATGGTTCTGTATAGGAAAAGAGCATATTCTTACTTTATTTTCATAACATAAGTGTAGTTATACAACTGCTCTTAGTAAAGTATAAAAAACAATGATTTTTTATGGCCAACTTTATATAATTAATTTAATATACTTGGAATAGTAAGCATATGAGATTTATTGGTTTTATTAAGGAGCACGACAGCATTAAGGAATCGAAAGATTTTCAAGAATATCAAACGGATTCTGAAGATGCCAAATCCTTTATTAACCAAATTATAGGCCATCTAGATAAGGGAGTTATTATTTTCGGTTGGATGGGATACGCCTATGATTTGATAGACCAGACCCCAATCGCTCCTCATGCCTATTACACAGATGGGGTCTTGATTTGGCCTTCATATCTCAAATACTACTTATTGAAATATCCTACATTTGACCTTGACCAGCTTACTACAAGACAGATACTTAATCAAGTTGATGAGTCTGTAATGATCAATTCTGATAGGCTTTCTGAAATGGAGAAGACACTTGGAGAAAAGCTACATAGCGCATCTTAGTCTTAAAAAAATTCAATATTCGTTATATGTCCAAAATAGCTATGCTATTGTACTGTCTTAACCCCCTGAATGACTGGACAAAATTGCAAAAACAGGTGGTGCGCCACTGCGATTAGTCCTTTTACATTCAGAAATTATGAGCAAAATCAGGCGGAGTTTTACCCCCGAAGACCGTTATTCTATCGTACAGGAAGCCATCCGTGACGGCCATGCCGAGACTTGTCGCAAGTACAATGGCTCGGGCCACCCCGTTATCCCCTTCGCTGCTGCGAAAGTGGCGTTTGAAATATTTAAGTAAAGGCAAAGAAGGCTTGAAAGATTCCTATGCACGCGTTGATCCCCAACTGCGAACACTTGAAGAGGAAAATGAACGCCTGAAGCGGATTGTGGCAAAACAGGCCTTGGAAATTGAAATCAAGAGCGAACTGCTAAAAAAAACGCCTATTCAACCGCCCGGCGGCCCGGCCAGGAGAAGCTAACACTCATGGAGCAGTCGCTTCGGCGATCCGATCGAAAATCAGGTAAGTCATACCCTGTTATGCCAGTGGCTCAACCTGCCACGGAGCGTATCTTATTACCAACCTCAATCAGGTAGGCCTGGGGCAAGACCCAGCCAGGTGACTTTGAAATTGGATGGATCGTGGGTCGACAATCAGCTGGTAGTGAACAGTATTCGTCAACTGCTGGATGCTGAATTCAACGCTCTAGGTTACGAATACATCACGTATGAGTTGAAAAAAGAGTATATCATTAACAAGAAGAAGGCGGCCGCCGCGCGGTATACCGATTGATGCAGGAGCATAATTTACTTTTAGGCAAAGTGATCCGGCCGACAGGTAAGCGGGAATTTGTTCAATTCAGACGAATTGAAGCAACCAAGCCCTTGGAATACCTGTGTTGGGATATCAAATACGTCTGGGTAGAAGGGGAACGACGGAATTACCGCTGCGGCGGGCCGCTATCTGTTGAGCGTTATTGATGTGTATATCGGACCGCCGAAGCGGCCGCAAAATTCTAGACTGGCTGTTCCAAGGCAGTATTCGTCAAATCGACTTAATCAATCTTTTTCGACGAATAAACCGGAATCATGAACTGAAGGGCGTCATTTTGCGCAATGATAACGGCAGCCAGCGGTCCGCCGCCGCGGTTCATTGCTCATTCAGTGCGCAACTTTTTGAAAAGCTCCGAGATCAAGCAGGACCGGGACGCCGGAGCGTTTCACCCATGTAGCCACACCTGAAGAGAATGCGTACATTGACCGGGCAGCCGGCGCTGGCTTTTCACAGCATTCTAGAACATGACGTGATTGAGCGTAATGTATTTGACAGCTATTATGAGGCCAAAGAAATGTTAGGGCGTTATTTTTCCCATTACAACCGCCAGGCGGCCCTGCATCATCGGCTTCATCGTTCGATTGGTTTTATAACCGCACCGGCGGCCCGGACCCCAGCAGAAATGGGAAGAAGCACAGGTAATTTACGACACAACAGCAGCGGCTGCCGCCTTTTCAGAAAATTTGTCCAGCTAATAGGGGGCTAAGACAAAACAGTCGTATACATGCATACCTTCTTTGTCTCACTAATGAGCGATTTTTGAGAAAAGGTCAATAGCATCACTGTCATACGCTACATAGAAACACAAAGGGTAATAGCCCTACCAATCGAGTATCTATCTCCATTACCCTTTTCAATTCATTGACCAAGCAACTTTCTAGCTCGATGTTACTCTTTACTATTACTTAAAATTTTTTTCATTAAACCTAATCGACTTGGCTTCATCTATAGCTCACCAGTCCGATTTACACTATGCGCACTGTTACCCATTCTACTTGTTCATTATTGTGGCTCATCAGCTTAATTCTCGGTCCTTTGGCACCCACTACGCAAGCCCAGTCGAAAAATTCTGCCCTTGATAGTATGGGGGCCAACATAGGCCGACAAAATTGGAAAGCAGCTACCCAATGGGCTTTGAAGGCGGCTGAAGCTGACCCGAAAGAAAAATATTGGCGCTATCTGAATGCCGCTGATTTCGCCAGCCGCGATAAGAACGCCGAATTAGCCATTCAGTATGCCTCTCTAGTTGTTGATTCTGACATTGCGACCAACGCTTACTTTGGCAAAAGTTTTGATTGGTTGCGCGATGATCCCCGTTGGAAGACGCTTATGGATAAAGTAGCTCAGGCTCGCCAGCGAGAACACCAACAGCGTATTCAGGCGAGTCTACCCTTCCGTTCATATCAGAACGAGTTGATATCCCAGGCCAATCTACAACTAGCTTCTTTGAGTAAAATAGCTTCCGCCCCTCAACTCTATAAACAACTCCAAACCGCTCCGCCTACTCATACCTATTCGCGAACAGGTCAGTATCAATACGCTTGGCTACGACTGAGGGATTCACTCGAATTTCCTTATTTGGTTCAATTACCTGCTCATTTTAATGCCACTAAAAGATACCCGTTAGTAGTGGTTCTCCACGGAGCAGTGAGCCGCCAAACGGCCTTGCCGGATGTAGCGGATAGTACGACGGCTTTTTTTGGTCGTTTATTTATGGAACAAGCGGCCCAATCGGGTTTGATAGCGGTCTTTCCCTACAGCACCCGTCAGTATAACTGGATGATGCCTGATGATGGCTTTGGCTTAGTACCAGAGTTAGTACGGGAAGTCAAGCATATGTATTCGATTGATGACAGCCGAGTCTATGTAACTGGTCATTCGAATGGAGCCACTGGCGCTTTCTCGTACCTGATGAAACAGCCGAGTTTATTTGCTGGCTTTTCAGGCCTTAATAACCGACCGCAAGTACGCACCGGTGGTACATTTTTGAAAAACGCCATGAATCGTTCGTTTTACAATGTAGCGACCGACTACGACTATTATTTCCCTTTGGAAGGGCATCGCTCTTTAACCAACTTAGCTAAAACCCTGGGCGTTGATTGGCAAAATCAAGAAATACTAGGCCATCGGAATCATGGCTATTTAATAACAGCCAAAGACAGTACCACTAAAGAGGTGTACCGTCATCTTTTCGCGCATATGCTGACTAAACAACGGAATCCGTTCCAATCAAATCTGTATTGGGAATGTGATGACGTACAGAATGGGCGATGTGACTGGCTTGAAATTAACGAATTAGATACAACACGCATTAAAGCAAGCTGGCAGAGTCAGCCTAATGTTTTAGTGCAAGGTTGGCGTAATGTCAATAATGCATCTGTGTTATTGGATAGTACCTCTCAAGCTTTCGCTTTCCCTAGACAATCCGGCGCTATACAAGGTCGCTATTCGAAGAATCAATTCAATCTGACGACTTCGCGAGTCGGCTTACTAACCATTTATCTTTCACCGGAGATGGTTGATTTCAACCGACCGCTCAAAGTATTTATTAATGACAAGCAGGTTTATAATGGGCTTGTTGAGTATGATCGCACTTTTTTAGTATCGCATTATAGAAAAGAAATGGATCATCAAGCTCTATGGGTCAACCGCCTAGCATTCCGTGTCAAATAAGCGCAAAGTTACTTTTGGTCAATGCCTCGATAAACGCCGGTTAATTTGGGACACGTTTAGTGCTGGCTCCCGTTATGACGCCAGTGACAGCAAATCGACAACATTTTTAAAACAGCCGCTAAGCTTAGCCACAGGCTAGTAGCGAAACCGGATTCCGATGAGGGCCTAAATTCGTACCACGCTACGAATTTTAACTCAACCGCCCGGCCCCAATAAAGCAGCTACGAATCAGGCTTAATTACTATTCAGCGGACGGTGGCAAGCTGGCAAAACGGTTTGCCACCGTGTTTTGCCAGCTTGCCACCGTCGCTAAGGCCAGGCAATTTACCGCAGGGTACTACAGGGGCATTCATGGCCCGGAGCAGCGATCTAGAACATGGTCATTTGAGGAGGCCGATACCTTCGATTTACCATAATTCGTCTCCCTCGCTGACTTGCTTAAACGATTCGGGGACATCAAACAATGGCCACTGCTCCGGCCGCGCCAGGTAGACTTCGTAAATGATGTGATTCCGGCCGGGCATTAAAGCATCAGCCTCCTGTTTCAAATGAAGCAGATGGGCCACCACGTACTCGGGCCAGCGGGCCGGATCCTCCCCCTCATCCCCTACCCGAACCGGTTGCCCATACCCCAGAGCGGGGGCATCAGCTACTTCGATGTCGGCATGAAGGGGGGAATAGTGGCTACGGCCGGGGTCGCCGTAGAGTTGAAATCGCAGAAAACGGGCCATAAAAATCCGGGTTGTTTACTGCCTTAAGGTACCCAATTCCGAGCGGATTGCCTAGCCCCCATCCGCATGCTTTTTTGTGGCCCCTGCCGCTGCTCAGCCGCAAACCGAGCGCAACCCCTCCAAGCCTTTCCGTAGTTGGTACGACAGCACCAGACCCGCCCGCAACTGCGCCCCAAAAGCCTCCGCGCTTTGGCCGCTGGCGTCGGCCAACAGCCCCAGCGTGCCCGGTAGCAGCCCCTCCAGGGCCAGTAAATCCGCTTCCCTTACCCGCTCCTGGGCTAGTAGCTGGCTCAACACCCGCCGAAGTTGCCCCACCGTCTCCTGATAAGCGGCCCGCTCTAGCCGCGCCCCCTCCTGCTGACCAAACTGGTCAATCACTTGCATCGCTGATTCACTGATCATGTACATTGTATAGTTTATGTGAGTTAGTTGCTGTTGGGTTTATGTAAGGCCGCCTGCTGGCGTTCGTAACGTTCTTCGAGTACTTCGATCCAGCCGTAGAAGGCATAGACCGATAGCTGATCCGGGGCCGGACAGCCGCTTTCGGATAAACTCGTGTAGAGCCGAAACTGCGACTTCTCCAGGCTCACCAGCCCGTTGCCCGGACCGTCCAGCAGGTTAACCGGCGGCTCCGAACGGAGCACACTTAGCAGCGCCCCCTCCAGGGCCTGAACGGCCGCTTCACTGGCTGACTCATAGTAGGCCGCCAGCGCCAGGGCGTAGCTCTTCTGCCGCTGAAGCTGGTTGTAGTGACCGCTGCCCAGCCGACGGGGATAATACCGTTTGGTTTCGACCAGCAGCCGCTGCTTAATCGAAGCCAGCGAGGACTCGATAACCGAGCCAGCAAGCCCCTGCTGCTTCAGCCTCGTTAGGCGCGCCACCAGCTCATCCTCCGAATAATCCCCAAGCGGGCTGTCATTGATCGCCTGCAGGTAGCAGGCCCATTCCAGTTCGTAGGGGTTGTAACCCTCGGCCAACAGCCGCGCCGAGAGCTGGTAATTGTAGCTTTCTAACTGGTGCTCGGCCTTCAGCCCGTACTGCTCCAGCAGGGCCAGCCGCTCCCCACGGCGGGAAAGTTCCTCGGCCGTGGTGGCCAGCGCCGACTGGAGAATGGCGTACTGCCGCGCTTCCAGGTGCAGCCAGGTAGGCAGCTCTTTAATCGAATCATACAAGCGAAGCGTCAGCGCTTCACTAACCGGTAGGGTAAGCATAGACTAGGGTGATTAAGTTACCAGAAACGATTGCGTTTTTCAACCCGTTCCTGCCAATGCAGGTGACGGCGAATGCCCTCTTTCATGCCCTCGAAATCGATATGGGTTTCCTGACGGGGGGCCTGTTCCCAGGCCGCCAGGAAGGCCGCCTGAAACTGCCGGGGCGTCATGGCGGCCGGAGCCGTGGCCATGGCCTGCTGTACACTCAACTGAGCCCCCGCCTGGCGGCTGCGCTGAAGCGTATCGGCCGTCTGCTGATTCCATTGGATGGCCTGCTGCCAGGAATCCCCCATCGCCGGTTGCCGCCAGGAGGCCATCAGTGCCGCCGTTTCGGTGGCCGTGAAGACCCGGTCCCCCGGTTGGGTGGTAAACAGGGTCGGTTTGTCGAAGACCTGGCTATAGCCTTCCCGGTCGATGAGCAGCTCGGCCCCGGCCTCCCCCGCCAGGGCCAGACCCGAATAGGTATCGCTGGCCAGCTTGCCGTCTTTGTAGGCCGGTAGCGGTTTGGCCAGCACCGCAGCGGCTTCCAGGGCCCCCGTGGCAATAACGAACGCGGTCAGAATGCCCGCCGAAATACCCAGATCGGCGTAGTGGGTGCCGCCACCGGTCGACAGTACCGAGGCTACCCCCATGGCCGTCGACAGGGCAATGTTGAACAGGGCCTGCTCCCGGTCGGCAATCGCCTGCTTGCGGGCTAGTTCGGCTTTGCGTTTGGCGTAGTTCTCCTCAATCTTCTGCTTGGCATCCGCATTGTCCCCCGCCAGCTTTAGCTCGTTGTCGTGCTGGGCTTCTAACTGCTGGCTTTCCCGTTCGTAGTTGCCCGAAACCAGGGCGAAGGTCGTTTCTCCCAGTTTGCTGGCGAAATCAGCCCCCAGCTTCAGTAGTTCATCCCGTTTCTGTTTGGCCTTCTCGATGTTTTTTAGCTCATGATCCGTTTCCAGATCACTCTGCTGCATGCCATTCTCGGCCTGCTCTTTGTTGAACTTCTTTTTGAGCTCCAGTTGCTCAGCGTCCCGCGCCTTTTCCAGTTCGGCAATGGCCTTGTTAGCCGCTTCCATCTCCTGGGCATTGAGCATGGCATAATCCCGATAGTTTTTAAGCTGCTCGATCTTACTATCGTAGAGACCCTTGCTCAGATCACTGTCTTTGTGGTAGGTTTCCTCCGTCACCCGCAGCGATTCCTGCAACTGCGCCAGTTGCAGGGCATAGAGCTGGGCTTCCCCCTCGGTTGGCGTCAGCTTGCCTTTGGCCACATCCAACTGAACCGTACGCTGCTTTTCGGCATAATACCGCTCCAGGGCCTGGAGCTTTTCTTGGTAATCGGCCCCCAGTGTCGCATTGACGGCCTTAACGGCGTCTTTGGTCTGCTCGAGCTCCTCGTTCCAGGCTTTCTGCTCGGCTTTGAGCCGTTTGCGCAGATAATCAGTCTGTTCCTCGGTCAGCCGGGTTTGGGTATCCCGGTAGAGTTGACTTTCCGCCTGCCCTGCTTCCTTCAGAATCGCCAGTTCCCGCTCCAACCCCGCCTGAAGCGCCTTATGCCGCTGCTCGACGTAATCCATCGCCGATAGCCCCCCTTCACCATGCTGCACCTCGATCGCCGACACCTGGGCATCGGTATTGCTTTTGCTCGTCTTCAGATCAAGCTGGAGCTGAGCCCGTTTGTAGTCGGTATCGGCCTTGAGCTTGGCCTGCTGAATGGCCAGGTAGTCTTTGGTCTCCTGTTTGCCGTATTTTTCCAGTAACGCCTGCCGTTCAGCCAGGCCCTCCAGGGTCAGCTTGAGCCGCTGCTCAATAAACGTCTGCTCATCCAGCAACCCATCCTGCCGCTGGTTACTCAGACTGGCCAGCGCTTGCTCCGAACCGGCCTGCGACTTGCCCAGGGCCTCCCGCAGCCGCTTGTCGATTTCGGATTGTTTGACCTGGGGCTTATCATTGGCGGTAGACTGGGTGGCCGTTGTCGGATAGAGGATCTTGTTGAGTTGATCCTTGAGTTTGGTGGCTTCCTTGATGGTAGCCTCCCATTTACTCTTCTCTCCCCGCTGAAACGCTACGGCCGCTTCGGCCTGCTTTTGGGCGATCTTCTTGTTGTAGTCATCGATGAGCAGCAGTTGTTTGGCTTCAAAATCGCCCGAACGTTCAATGAACCCTCGCAGTGCCCCATCGACCTCACCCCCCGCAGCCATCAGCTTCCGGGCCGAGGCAATCGCCTCCTGGGTGTATTGCTTATTCTGGTCGGCCAGTTGCTTGGCCCGCTGCGGGTTGACATTGGCCTCAATGTTGACCCCCATGCCGATGTGCTGAGTTTCTTTGCCGCGCTGAAGCGTGAGTTGATTGGCGTTGATACGACCAATGTTCTTGTAGGCATCGGTTTTCAGCTCAGCAATGACCTGCTTGTTCAGCTCGGCATTCAACTCACGCTGGGCCTGGGCAAAGGCCATCACTTTGGATTTGTTAACATCAAGCGCATTGCCGTACTGATCAAAGCCCGTTGCCGCAGCGGGCACGATCCCCGCCATCTCATTGACAATCCCCTGTAGCTCCTTCTGCTCTTTGGCTGTCAGGCTTGACTTCGATTGGAGTTCGTCATAGCGGGAAAGCAAAGGCGCTAAACTGGATTCGAGACTGTTCACCTTATCGGACTGATCAGCGAACGCCTGCGCGGATAATTGCGTATCACTAAACAGGTTGCGAACCGAGCGGGAAGCGGAAGTAATCAAACCAATGAACTGACCGAGTTTATCCCCGATATCAAGGCTTTTTACCCATTCGACCCCTTCATTGCGAAGCCGGGCCAGATTAGCCGCCAGGCCCTCTACCCGGCGTTCATGATTGGGGTTAAAGGTCTTTTCTAGTTCAGCGGCAAACTTAGGCAGAGCCTCGGAGGCCAACACTTCCCCGTTCTTGAGCATATCCCCTAGCTTGGTGGTGGTTACCCCCAGCGCGCGGGCCATGATGTTGAACGCCCCCGGTATGCGTTCACCCAGTTGCCCCCGCAGCTCTTCGCTCTGAATGGTGCCCTTGGACATCATCTGGGCAATGGCCAGCAGGGCCCCGTCGGTGTCTTCGGTGGACTTCTTGAGCCGGCCCATCGTGCCGACCACCGAGGTAAAAATCTTGTCAGTGGCCTCCCCCTCCAGCCGCGTGCCTTTGCTGGAAGCCGTCAGGTTGGTGTAGCTTTTTTCAACCACCGAGAGGTCCTGGCCCAGATCATCCGAAACCCGCTGGAGCATCGCCTGCCGCTGGGTAAAGACGGCCGTGTCATTGGAGACCACTTTCAGGGCCGAGTCCAGCGAATCGAACTGAAGCGTTACCTCGCCAATTTTTTGCAGGGCCGCTACACCGGTATCCAGCCCGGCCAGCGCCAGCGTCGTACCGACGGCTTTACCGGCCAGACCGCCTACCGCCCCGCCCACCGAGGGGTAATTGCCCACATTGCGGGAATAGACCCGCTGGCCCTGCTCAATCTTGGTCAGCAGGCTGATATTCTTCTGGTACTGCTGATTGAGGGCCACCGCAGCCCGGTTGTTCTGATTGATTTTGCCCGTGGTTCGGTCGTAGGCATTATCCAGCGAGTCGAGCTGTTTTTTGAGATCGGCCGTTTGCTTCTTGAGACCCAGGTAGGAATTTTCAGCGGCAACGATGGTCGATTTCGCCACCTGGAGGGCTTTGCTCTGGGCCTCGATGGCGCGGGTCACGGTGTTGACCTCCTGGAGAATGGCTTTTTGCTGCTTCTGATAGTCTTTCTGGGTGGGGTCCAGGGCCTGATAGCGTTGGAAGAGGCTGGCCAGTTTAGCCGTCAGTTCGGTGACCACCTGCCCGTTGAGTTGCTGGGCCTCGGTCAGGTCTTTTTCGGCTTTGCGGGCTGTTTCCAGTTTGGCACCGACCTGGCCGATTTTCTGGATATAGTCGACAAGCTGGCGATCGGCCCCGTCTTTGGTAACGCTGAGTTTGGCTAAATCCTCCTTGAGGGGAATGAGTTGGCGGGCGGCCTCCTGATAGGCCGCTCGGATGCGCTGCAACCAGGCCAGCGTATGCTGGGCCCAGTCGGCTCCGGCGGCATCGAGGGCCTCGAGTTGGGCGTGATAGCCCTGGAAATCAAAAATGTCTTCGGGTTTGATAATACCGGGCATGGCACACAGAATGGTTTTGGTGCATGCAGTCGGCCCCGGTGGTAGTGTCAGGGGTAAAGATAAGCAAACGAAGCGAGTTTCGGTAGGGGCATTGAGGACGAAACGGATAGTCTCTGATCCAGTAATTGGGGGTACCTCAAGGCGGCTTAAGCTCTGATCAAAACCGGCTCACCAAAGGGGGTAAGGACAAGATTTTATGTTTCAGCGAGTATTGGTATTCCGGCCAAGCGTACATCAAAAACGTATAACAAAACGCCGGGCCTGAATACGTGCCGGGCGTTTTGTTATAAATAATTTAATTGATGGAAGTGAAAGTTCTGTAATCATCTTTGCTCCAATACCTACTGGACTATTATTTGGCTTTCAAACAGTTTGTCCCCCATTTTTACATGCAAGAAGTAGGTATCATGCGGGAGTTCATGGACATCAAAGTGCACACTTTTCGTTTGTTTAAAATAGTCAGCAGCTTTAGTCGCGTCAAATTGTTTAACTACGTTTCCTTTCTGATTGTAGAGTGCGATTTCCTGTATTAACTCCTGTGCCATTAATGCATCATCAAAATCAAGAGTTAACGTACTTTGGGTCGGATTAGGATAAGCTGCTCGGTAAGGAGAGTAACCAGATAGCCAAATGTAGAAGGTAGCATCTTGGCCAGAACCATTCGAATTTGTTGCTGTACCTACTACTCTTAAAAAACTGGATGGGTAGGCATTACAACTTGTTCCACTGGGACTAATAGACCCTGTTCCATTAGTAATAACCCAATTTGCACCAGATGCCGTCCCATTTGTTAGCAGCGATAGAGTGGCCACCCAAGAAACAGTTCCTGACGAACCAGGTGATCCATTAAAGGTTGTCGATACAATATAAGGCGTACCAATGGCTGGATAGGGCGTTATATAACCCGATGTTCCACAGGCGTTTGTTGCTGAAACCAGTAACTGTCCTCCATAACTTGTAGTGTTAATAGGAGCACTGTTATAAGTACCCGTGTTTCCTGTCGTGTAAGTAGTCCCTCCATTAACCCTTAGCCCCCCAGTGGCCTGCCAATTGACCGCTGTATAATATAAAGGGTAATAAGTAGTAGCAACGGCTGCAGAGCCGGGTTGGTCAATCACCTGAACTTGTGCAGTACCCGACTGATTGTTCCCTAAAGAAGTAGGAATCGACCATACGGATATATTCGGAGTCGATACACAATTGTACGAAAACGTGTGAGAAACCGATCCATCGATAGCCGTAAATGATAGTGTACCATTTTGTGGATAGGAGTAATAGACACGAAGATAACTTAAATCCCCAGCTACATTTACTAACGTATATCCCGATGGCTTCGAAATTACATTTGATACAGATACATTGGCAAAGTTTACGTAAGCTAAGCCATTGTAATATCGAGCATATACATCAAAATAATTACTTGAATAAGCACAAGGCACCTGTAATAGAGCTCCATCATTATACTCTTGACCGGCATAGATCTGAATTTTAAAATTGGACTGGCCCCAAACAAAATTAGTAAACAGGCATAGGGATATTACCCCTACAATGGTAGTGGTTAACGATTTCATAAAAGGAGGTAGTTTAAAAGTGAAAACTTAAGGTGAGGGTATTTAAAGGTAAAAATTGATAACTCGTTCTTGGGAACTCGTTATAAGCATGGTAGCCACTTGTAAAGCCTCTTTCGTCCTGAGAGTAGTTAATATGGCTTATCTGAAAGCTGGATTCTGCAGAGAGAGAGAGATGGCGCGTAACAAAATATTTATATCCTATAAAAAGAACTCCGCCTTGTTCGTGCGTAATTTCTGTTATGATAGCTCCCGTTCCAACATACGGGGCAGGGTTTGGAATATCCCAGATATAGTAGTAGTTATTCTCATATCGCCAGAAATAATCTATTCCCCCATAAACGAGTGATTTAGTACTATTTTTTTGGGTTGAAAGCACTTTCTGATATTCATAGCCAATTCTGATTAGAGAAGCAGTATTGTAATCGAATTGCCGGAATGCCATGTAGTTCGAATTTTTCAAATAGCCTCCCCGCAAACGAATGGCCCCGTGCTGACCAATCTTTCGTCGGACTAGTAAAGAGTATTTGGGCAGCGTGTTTTTATCGATCAGCCAAAGCAGGTCAGTTCCTACCTCCCATTTTGGCTCCTCCACAAGGTTAGCAATGGGCACTTGTTGAGCATTCGTGATGCCAGGACTGATAAACACGAAAAGGAAGAATAAGAAGTAAATGGTGCGTCTCATAATCAGTGGATTTAGCTTAAAAGCGCCCCTTTAATATGTTTATACTTTTAGCACCTAATTAATATTTTATTAAAAATCATGGTAGTCCTAAACTTGTAATGATAGGTCGTAGTGAGTCACCACAAATTTTATTGAGTTAACATGGCGATCCAGTTTTTTAGAAAATGACAGGCTTAACCGAACCAGCCCAGAGCATCTCTTTTTTCTGGACTTGCAACAGTATAGTGGAGATTTTTTCAGGCGGCCATTGCGGCAGTGAAAAAATAAGATTCCTGTTGACTAGGTGTCCGGTAATTCAATACCGAATGTTTCCGTCGGCGTAGGGCGGCCTGTGGTTGTACAAACTCTCTATATACTCAAAGATCGCTAACCAAGCTGCTGCCTGTGTCTCAAAAATACATATGATAAACCAACCGCAACGGCGGATCATGGGAAACTCGCAGGCATTTTCCTTTATAAATAAGTTGAAGTTTATCCTCCTCCCCAAGTCTACCCAAAAAAGTCTCTAGTCAAATGTAGCAAGTCTACATCTCCTAACACTGCGGAATCAATCGGTAAATTCTAACTCAATTATGAGAATAGCAGCCCTGTCCACTCCCTACTAGGCCCTAGGCGGCAGTAGCGGCTACGGCTTCTGCCAATTGGTTTCAGCGGCCGCTTTTAACTTCAAATACCGCTGCATCGGCCGGGTGAGCTTGCCTCCGTAACTCCGCTTGCTATGCGGCTCAAAGAGCCACTGACGGGTGAGCACCTCTAAGCGTTCTAACTCCTGCAACCGACGCATTACGGCCCGAAACGCCCGATCCTCCTTACTCACCTGCTGGCTCCGGTAAAGCGCACCCGCAATGCCCCAGCGCGAAACAAAGTAACGACTGCCCAGATACAGCCGTCGGCACCGACGACCCGTGATCGGACACAGGGCATACCAGATCCCACCGCCCCGCCCTAAATTACTCGCCTGCCGAAGCAGTGGAATCACCTGATCGATACGACCGCCAAAATGATCATAGCCCAACCGCAACCAGCCACGGGTGGCCTCCCCGGTAGATTCCTCATCAAAGGTGATGTGTAGCTCTACCACCCGAACCGGACAATAGCGCTGGTTGCTCAGGAGCCGCCCACGACTGCGGCCGCTGAAATAGCCCTCCTCTTTGAGCCCCTGGAGGTCAATACTCAACCGATCGTCGAAGGATGGAATTGTCGTTTTCTGCCGGGCCATGGAACCAATACGATTTTTAAAGGCAAACCTAACACGCTAAAGAAACTTTTTTACAAAATCGGCATAACCATCTCACATCCAGCAATATGATAGTTTCTTTATATTAGAATAGCCATTACGCAGAAACCCATTTTTCAGGGGGCTATGAGCCGCTGCTGCTTCCTTTGGATAGGGTCGTTTCTGGCGGCTCTAGCTGACTACCTGTTGAGCTACCCTAAGCCGCTGCTGCTGCCGCTAAAGACGGGGGACAATAATATCCGGCTTACCACTCGGGGAAGGCACGTCGGCTACAATTCATAGGCAATACGCAAGGCCTGCTCATCAACCGCGCGTTGATAGTAGGTTCGAAAGGGTAAACGGCTTAGCTCATAGGCCATACCATCCCTGCCCAGCGGTAGCGGCCGCAGCAAGCCCGCCCGGCGTAGCTCGGTAAAGAGAACTCCATCGGTCGGCGTGAGCGTACTTTCCTTTAATAAAGGCTGTGAGTACGATTCCTCCCAGGCTAAACCGTACTGCTGGCAGTCGCTGGCCAGCGCAATCAGAAACGTATCACTGCCCAGGTAGGAATTCGACAACAGGACAGCAAAAGGAATCTCCAGATCAAGAAGTTGCTGGAGTTGACAATCCATTTTCATAAGATAGTTTTTGTACACGTTCACCGAGTAAGATTTAAGATCCGGGCCTCATAGGCAGGGTAGACTGTGCTGTTGCCTTTGACGGGTAGTACCTCCCCGAAAATAGGCTTGCCTTCACGTGGGGTATAGCGTGGCCAAGTCAACAGATCCCGTAAATCAACATTACCTACCCCAGCCGGCGCATTATCCTCAACGTATCGGCTTATAACCAGACTTGACGCTATCCCGTATAGTGCCTTTGCTTTCTGGCTCCAATCGGCAAACTTTTCCGAATCCGGCCATAGAACAACTTTCCGATTTTGAAATACAGCGAACCGCTCCGGATCATACCATCGACCGCCAGTACTACCACCCGTTGCGAGCCAAACGTAATCCGACCAAATCGCCGAACAAACAACCGCCGTGGATTCCCCTTCGACCAGGGCGACCGTTTTCTGAGGGTACATTGCCAGCAAATGCTCTCCGAAGTAACACTGCTGTAGGTTCAATTTATGATCGCCTGCCAGCGCTTTGCCCGCAAACCATACCTTCTCACCCGTGTCGACTTCATATCGTTTACGTCGCTGGTTCCATAGCCGAGCATCCTGATCGGCTTTGGCCCGGCGGCCCGTGAGTGGATGAAAGGGGATTACTTTAATCTGGCGTAATTTGTCTTTGCTATCAAATTGGGGGAAGCAGGTTGCTAACATTCCTTCATAGAGCCAGCGACGGGAGGTACCCAACCGATAGCGGCCAAACAACTCGCTGGCTCTATCCTCTCCAAGGAAGCCGCTGAGATACTGATAAAAACCATTTCGTTCCGGTTGGGCCAGACTTTGCTCGTAAATAGACAACGGTAATTCATCGATAGCGATCGATATAGGCTTCGACTGCCTCTGAGGCTTTGGCCGCTGCGGGTGAGCTACCGACCGGTGACGATCGTAAAGGCCATACTGCTGCCGAAGCTCATGGATAGCTGTCGAATAATCGACCTGATGAATCAGACAGTACGCGGTAATTGGGTAATACCGTTTCCCCTCGGCAAAGTTTTGAATGTAGGGCTTGCCCTGTTCATCACTCCGAAAAAAGTACTCGCTACTATGACGGGTCTGATCCAGCAGCCGAACGGATTGCCGATTGCGGGTCAGGTCTTGCCCGGTTAACTCACAGAGAATAGCCCGACCATAGTCTATCTCCAGATCGTCAATCGTTATCATTTCCATTGTATCGTATTCAAAAAAGTAATATACATCAGACGACGGTGGCAAAGTGGCAAAACACGGTGGCAAACCGTTTTGCCACCGTCAAATTCGACGGTGGCAATGGCAAAGCCCTATATAGGGCTTTGCCATTGCCACCATCAAAAATGAGCTATTTTGAGTCCTAAAAGCCAAAGGGTCTAAACAGCGAGTTTGCCACCGTCGGCCGGGCCAATGGGCTCAAGCCTGTAGTAATCGTTCCTACCCTGTTTATAGCCCACCAGGCGAACGGCTCTGCCCTCGTCGTCGTACATTTCAGGTAGTAATTCCGCTATATTTTTCAACCGGTCCCGTATCGTTCGATTGCTGGCAGTGAACTCGTTCATGAGTTGTTCGACAACCTCTCCCTTGGGGGCGGGCCCTTCTGACAGTAGGCTTTCCAGACGTTGAATCATCGCGTCCATATCAGCTTTCTGCTTACGGAGCATAAGATGATTCGCAAGGGACTCTTCCCCAGCTACTATCAGCCCGTTACAGGCGTCACTATATTGTAAATAAATAGGCTCTGGCCGCTTGCCCCGTCGTAGTTTCAGGTAACGCAGCTTGATTAATTCACTCTCATTGCCGTTGCCATCTTTTTCAAATCCAATTTGTAGAACACTGCTGGCCTTATTGGCCGCTTCCGTGCCGGTATGGCCTCGAGCTTTATCGGTGCCCGGATTCTGGTGAATAACCAGCAGAAACGTCGCGTTATGCTGATCACACAGATTGCCGATAAAATCGTAGAGGGCCATGGACTCTTTGGCATCATTGAAATCACCAATGGCATCTGTAACGACATCGATAAGCACAAACAGGTGTAAGGCTGTCTGGCTACGAACATGCTCAATAAAGGCTTCAATGGCCGCAAAGCGATCTTTGCGCGCAATCGCTTTAATGGAGGTAAATCGAAAATCGGCCGGTCTGTCAGTTAAGGCGTATCCGGCCTTTCGCTTGATACCCTGAATGGCAAAAGGAAGTTCTTCGCCCTGATTCCGTTCCGTATCGATGTAGCAAACGCAGAACCGTTCCAGTTGGGCCCGTTCAAACCCCAGAAAATCGGTTGGGTTAGCCATCGGCGTACTTAGCATCAGGGAACTCATCAGTTCAGCCAGCCTTGATTTATGGGAGCCATAAGCCCCCTGAATTACATTGATCGTTCCCCGCCCTATAATTCCCATCTCTGCCCGCTTTATCAGTGGAGGGCTAAATACCACTTCTTTGGTGGCCGCATCACTAAGCAGCTCCTCCCGGCTGAGCATGTCGGCGAGTAAATCGTCCTTCCCTGGGCTCCGTTTACGGCCTGGCTTATGCTCATCGCCCACCGCCAGCGGCTCACCGGCCGTAGACTCCATTTCTTCAACAACGGCATGGTACAGGGAGTCCTTAAAATCAGTATCTTTACCTTGTTCTTTGGTGGAGGTGTTCGGAAATTGGCTCATTTCTGTTCACCTCCTTTCTGATAATACGTACGATCTGTATAAACGTTGGTGAAGGATGGTCGTTTCCTGAATTTTTCACAAACGACCAGGCAGATGAAGGGGTTACTCATGAGCTTGAGCGCCCTCCTTTTCGCTGGCGCCTGGCTACACTAGCCGCTATAACTTCGCGTGCCTGGTCTGTCTGTTGTTCGACTGTCTGCTGCCGTCCTGCCTTAAGCCAACCAATTAATTCGTCTTTAAAAAAGTAAATTCGGTTGCCTTGTTTGACATGAGGTAATGTCCGGGCATGAACTTTATCATAAACCGTCTGCGTCGTGAGCCGCAAAAAACTGGCGGCCTGGGCTACATCAAGAAGTTCAGGCTCAATAGGGGTAGTGGCAGAGGTGGCTACTTTCTGTAAATCGGCTAGTATTGATTCAATACTATTCAGCCGTTCGGCAATCTCCTGAAAAGGGTTGTGCATTGGCCAACTCGTTTAAAAATAAGTAGATGTAGGCGGAATGAATGATGGCATTACCGATTGAAGAAATCGTTCTTCTATTCATCCCATTAATGGTAACGGCTAATTACTGATCCAGATAAGTCACTTCCTGATCGGACGTTGATTGGCGGTATTCCTGCAAGGCGGCCAGTACATCTTCCCGGCGATAGCGGAGTCGACCGCCAATTTTTAATGGGACCAGCCGGGCGGGCTGCTGTGGGCTTGCTTTCGCCCAGTTGTTAAGGGTCGTGTTGGATACTCCAAGAAATTCACGTGCCTGACGTTTGGTTGGATAATCAGGCAACGTAGTACGACGGGGGAGCCGCTGTCCGTAACTATCCAGTTCAGAACGGACAATGTCCCGGAAAAAATCACTTAACTGTTGGGGGGTAAAACTCGTGAAAATTGTTTGTGTTGCGTTCATGTGTTCCAAATTGCGCGTTTCTGCATGCAAGTAATAAAGATTCTTGCAGAAAAAACGCACAGTTTGTAACAAATTGCAAATTATTTTATTTAGTACGCCTTATGAACAATTTTCCGTATCTAATAAATCGAGTAACGCACTTAAAGACAATAGCATATTAATCGTGCTCTTTTGACGATCGGAAAGAGGTAAGTGCATTAGCATACTGCAATTTTACCTCATCCTCGAAGCTGTCCAGGTAGCTTTCGGTTGTTCGGATATCCTGATGCCCTAAACTTTCGCTAATAAATTCGATGGGGGCTCCCGAACGCTTGAGAACCGTACTGAAGGAGTGCCGAGCCGTGTACGTGGTCACATCCTTGTCGATCCCCAGCGTACTGGCAATACGACGGATGTATTTATTGATCGTTTTCACAAACTGACGAATGACAGCCATTTCCCGATCGGCACTCATACCCGGCTCAAGCACATCAAAGACGTAGCGCTGTGGAGCTACCGGCTTTTGGCCCCATTTATCAATAATGCGTCTGATATCTTCAGTTATGATTACGTTAATAGCCTTGACATCCCGTTTAGTCCGTTCGGTTTTCGCCCTGATAAATCGAATCTGCTTTGCCCCCACCTGTTGATACGTGAGCCGGGCCATATCCTTGGGATTCATCCCGTTGCAGAGATAGGAGAATAGCCACAGATCCCGCGCTTTCTCTTCCGCAGTCCCTGGCTTAGCCGGGTAATGAAAAATCTTTTCTATATCAGCAAGGGTTAGCGCTTTCTTTACATTGCGCCCGGTTGGCAGTTGGTACCGTCGTTTGGTAAACGGGTAGCTATCCCGATCAACAATACCATCCTCCACAGCTTGGTTATAGATCGTTCGCAATGAGCGCAGGTAAATGCCTACCGTTGTAATGGAATTGCCATTACCAATCATCCACTGCTCAAAGCCTTTTAACCACTGGGGATCAATATCCCGGTAAGTCAATGGCGTTTTACGCTGGTGATACCTGTTTATGGCATTGGCAGCACACTGATAGCTCTCGGCCGTTTTTACCCTCCTCTCCTGCTTCAACTGCCCGATGTAGCTCTCAAAGCCAACCACGACATTATCCGAAGGCGCTTCGCTGGAGCCAGCATACCGTTTCTCAAACTCCTCAAAACTAAACAGCGGCATATCCCGTATAATCTTTTCGGCCCGTCCGCTGAAGGTCTCCAGCAGTCGCTTGGTATCCCGAATAAAATCCTCGCGCGGTTTGGGTTTGCCGACCTTTTCCCATTGGGATTCGGTTAGTGTAATGCTGGTCGGGTAATATTGTTGTTTGCGCTGGAAGGTTACGCGCAGTTTGACGGGAAAAGTACCATCCTTTTTCTGACGGCGGGTATCCAGGTATAAACTTACGATTGCACTCATAGGCTGGGTTTGATACGACCAACGGACTAGGCTACGGCGCCAAAATCAGGAGGTCAAAACATTTGCATACAAATTTGCATACAAAAACCCGAAATAAACAAGGATCAAAACTAAACCAATACGGCCCCATTTTCGTTAAATAGCTGATTATGAAGCATAATACTAAATCAACCTATAGCGAATATTACCATAATACCCTGACTACGGATCAGGAGGTTTGGGGTTCGAATCCCTACGAGTGCACCAGAAATCAAAAACGCCCAAAACAGCTTGTTTTGGGCGTTTTTTTGTAGCATCCAAAGGCTGCCTATTCAACTGGGCGCTACTAGCAAACTACGGATCAATGGCAAAAAATGAACCCTCTGCTGCCTTTACGGATACCAAACCGCATTACCCTATCCTTGACGGGCTGCGGGGTGTAGCGGCCATAACCGTTGTGTGTTTTCACTTGTTCGAAGCCTTTGCCACCAGTCATATAGATCAACGAATCAACCACGGCTATCTGGCCGTTGATTTCTTCTTTATTCTGTCCGGGTTTGTTGTCGGCTATGCCTACGATGATCGGTGGAAAACGATGACGGCAGGCGAATTTATCAAACGTCGATTTATCCGCCTGCATCCGATGGTTGTGATCGGAGCACTTATCGGAGCTGGTCTATTCTATTTTCAAGGCTGCGCTGCCTGGGACGTCTCAAAAGTCCCGCCCCCTATGCTATTGATAGCCACGGTTATAAATGCCTGTTTAATTCCGGCGACACCCGGTTTCGAAATTCGGGGCGTTGGCGAAATGTTTCCGCTCAATGGCCCGAGCTGGTCTCTATTTTTTGAGTATATCGGTAATATCCTCTATGCGTTCTTTATCCGTAAACTGCCAACCAGAGCACTTTCTGCCTTCGTTTTTCTTGCCGGTTGCGGACTGGCCACTTTTGCCATCTGGGGGCCGCTCGGCGATATATGCGTTGGCTTTGCGCTGACCGACGAAAACATAGTCGGTGGTTCGTTGCGTCTGTTGTTCTCGTTTTCGGCAGGTCTGCTTCTATCCCGTATATTTAAACCGGCCCCTGTAAAAGGGGCTTTCTGGATCGGTAGCCTGGCTATTGTTTGCGTATCGGCCATTCCCCGAATCGGCGGCAGTGACTATGTATGGATGAACGGTGTATATGACACAATCTGCGTTGTTATTGTCTTTCCCTTAGTGGTTTATCTTGGTGCTTGCGGCAAACTAATGGGTAAATTAACTACCCGAGTCTGCAACTTTCTGGGCGACATTTCCTATCCGCTGTATATGGTCCATTACCCATTCATTTATTTATATTATGCCTGGGTAAAAAATGAAAACCTCACCTTCGAACAATCGTTGCCCGGCGCTATAGCGCTTGTTATTGGTTCTGTCGCATTGGCCTATCTATGCCTGAAACGATATGATGAACCCGTACGCAGGTATCTGACCAGGCGTCTTTTACGAGTACACAACAAGTCCTGATAAACCGTCAATTTGGGAGATTAACGCCAGATTGACGATTTCCCTACTATCGGGAACACTAATCATTCGTCACTATTTTAAAGGCACTGGCTTCGCTGAAAGAAAACAAACGCAGGTAACCATCGTCGTTTTCAGGGACGATGGTTGGGGCTCATCAACTTCGGAGGGGCGCCCAGGCAGGCAGAGATCTCTGGTTCGGCGGTACGCGTTGGCAACTGAAAGCCGATCGAGTGGTTCGCGGACGACCGAGGGCTGGAACTTTATAACCTGGCTACCGACATTAACGAACAACGAATCGTTCACCAATAAACCTGATTAAAGAAACTGCACGAGAAGCTGAAAACCTGGCGTAGCGCAGTAAATACGCGGCTTCCCACTAAAAAAAACCGGCTGATCTACACCCCTGAATCGAGCGTATCGGTTTTACCGAAAAATAATTAAAGCGTTTTATCTCGAATTGTGTTGTATTCTAAAAACAAGACTATGTTTAATCAGGGAAAAGCGAAAAAGGGTAGCAAAAAAGTGACGACTAAGCCAGGTAAGGTAGCTGGGCAACCAAGTATCCCCAAATATCTACGCGAAACCCCAGGGATAATGCCTCTGGATCTTTTACCGAAGGCCAGAAAGGAAAAAAAATAAAAAACGTCAGCATACGGTTCGTTTACACTCGACGTCCATGCCTAATTAACCACCCGATTTATTATAAACATGAACACGCTTGTTATTGTCACAGGTTATGGATCTGTCTCGCCCAAGCCGTTTCGAAAGGCCTATTTAAATACCAGTAAGGAAACGGCTATGCAACGATTCCTACAGAACCATCCGGGATCTCGGGATACAAGTATGGTGGTTATTACTTTCGAGGATGAATTAACAATACGGGCAAACGGCGAGATTTCTTCCTATTGAGAGCAACCGTTGGTTATTCACCAAACACCTACGCGTAGGTTATCCCCAAAACCACCGTCGTTATAAACTGCACATACTGATAGAGAACCGTCAACGTTCCAAATCCAGTTACCATTATGATGAGCACGGAAGATCAGGATCTGGTTGATTATTTTGCCGGTTTAGTGCTGCCCAAATCTCCATTGCGACTGAGCGCTCATGAACTTATCTATGATCTGCCGGGCTTCATTGCCAGTCAGCTTACTCATTTGCGCACTGGAATCAGTGCCCCTACCGCCAGAGCGAAACTAAGAATGTTGCAGGAGCGTTTAGTGGCTCAACAAAACAACCAGCTTCCACAATCGGGGGGCGATTGTCAGTAACCACTATATAGACCAGATGTTTGACTCACACTGGAACCAGCGGGCAATAATAAAGTTCAGGAAAATAGGCCCGGCAAACCTTCCATACGGAGTTATTGCCAATTGTTGAGCCAGGCAGCCCCTATTCAGAACCAATGGTTCCTACTTATCGTTGTCTGGTTAAGTCAGAGTAGTCAATGTTTTTAAAGGGAGCACTCCTCTACGCTACCGATTACATTTTCATTCGGGCTACTTATGACAGATCTGGAACTAGAGGCATTAACAGAAGAGCTCTCCACATACAATTCGCGACTGCAGGCCGTAAACCTGGCTGATTCCAGAATGACAGTCGATGTCGATGGTTCGTTTATTAGTGAATGGCGACTGGATGCGTTCCTGCACCGGTTCAGTATTCCTTTTCAGAAAATCGTTTTTTGGTACGTCACCGAAGGAGGAGTTCTGGCTTGTCGTGGTCGGTATTGGGCTTCCTTTAAACTATAACCAGATGCGCTTTCAATCTGGATTATGCCAGGCTAGTATCGGTTACCCATACGAGTAAACGGTAGTGGAATCTCACCCATAGTATATCCCTCTCCTTTTATGTTGCTTGAAACCCTGGCGTATGCCCGTATTCAACTAATAGCCAGCTCACTGCTATGGGCGATTATATCCGTTTTATTGTTTTTAGTGGATATGATAGATGTTGCCGTTTGGATGTTTATTCCATTAGGCTTTGTCCTCCTGTTGTCGGTCAGCATCTTCTTCAGCAAGCCAGCCAAACAAACCAAATCAACCAAAGGACAGCGCATGGCCAGCTTCCGAACAATAAAAAGTAGACGGGTACTACACTGACTCCCGCCCTTTTCTTTTATTGAAGCCGTGTTGGGCTTTCCGGACAGGGTTCTTCTGAACCAGAAGCCCCAAAGACCATATTTATTGAGCTCGGTCAGGCCAGGGTCGAGCCAGGTTTAGCAGCTAAAGCCGAGCCCAATACAAGCAAGAGCCTTTATTTTCAAAAGACCTATCAAAAGTAGTTATGGCACCAGCAACGGCATTAATTCAACTTTTGCCTCTACAGCAGGACACCTTAATGATTCCGGCCATTTATCAAAACGAAGGAATAGTTAAGGTTGCTTCTGCCGTCTCTGATTATTGGCCTGAGTCGGCCGAAGCGTTACGTAAAATCGCCTTAAATTTTAGATGGATCAACCGCAAAGGCAAGCGAATGAGAGGCTATAGCTATAGTTTGAGAATGGCCCAGAACGATTTCAAGGCTTCCAGTCGGCTGCCAACAACGTAACGTGCAGATATTCTCAGATTTATCTTGCCAATAGATAACTATTTAGGCTCGGGGTATGTTACTAGGTTAACAGCCCGGCTGTAAGCTTGCTAAAAGGCAATTAAATGCCTGTCCATGATGATTAACTATCCTGACACCGTCTGGAGCAAGCCCCAACTTCTGGATCGACTTTCTCATATTGCCTATCTCTTTCGGTCCAAAATATTCCGTCAATCTACTCCTTTCACCCATCAAAGCCAGGCTCAATGGATTGAATTAATTCGGTCGGTGAGCGACTTGGTCAGGCAGTCCGACCTAGCCGGGAAACGGATCTCATTTACCGACGAGGTAAGTACGGAAAATGAGTCGCGAGACATTACGAGTTTACTTGATGGAATGTGTTTGTCGGCCTTTGTTATTACGGTCGGGCAGGCAGATTCTGGGTTAACGATCATTTACCCCAACTTTAATCATGTGTATGGTGTTGGCGTAGGGTATTTTGCCAATGGTGTTTTTTTCAATTGTGTGCACCCGCGAGAATTGGCCTTTTACATCGGGAAGGATCGCATCTACTTCTATCGGCACCTCATGCGAGCCTATATTGAGGCCGGAGAATACCTCATCGCATCATAAGCAAATCAGTCCCGTTATTGTTTGCATTCTTCAGCTAGAGCAATTACGGGCATACAATGTAACTATTCTTATGCGAATCAATTTTGCCACGCTTTTTAGCATACAAGGTCAAATTATGAGGCCACGCGTACTGATTAATATTATGAATGTAGTTCGGGGTGGCCCCGAGATTTCTTTGGCTAAAGGCAGTCTGACGATAAACGGATGCGACCCATTTACCTGGCATGGTAAAGACCTGAAGGTCTATATACGCAAGGCCGGAGAACGTAAAGAATACTATATCCAGGGCTTAGCCGTAGTTTGATTTTTTTATACGGGTGGTTTAGTCGGCACTCACACTGCTGCCCCCTGCAACTTTGTCCAAAAGTGTATTACCCGGTTCCGTACCAGAACTTATTTTGCTTAACGCATCCAATCGCTTATCTCCTTCCCGGAACCGATAGTTTCTAAAAACACATAATCATGCTATTCAATATCCGCTTTTATGTCTATGATGATGCCGATTGCAAAACCTTTCATCACCTGCTGGCCGATATCCAGACCAACTCGCTGACAGGGTTTAGAAAAGGGCAAACCATATTGCTTATTGAACGAACAGCCGGTCCAATCACAAAATCCTATGTAATCGTCAACCAACCGGTCTTTCAACCATATCCCTATGCGCTACCCGATTTTAGCCAGCCTATCGATGTGTATTTAGTGAGTGAAGAAAGCAGGAAAGAGCAGAGACGTTTTATTCAGGTAACTAATCTCTGGCACGGACCAACATTATAGTTTTTAGCCATTTAGACCAACAACCCCAAATAACACATGAAAAAGCTAGTAGAGTGGGTAATTAGAACGATGATGGTACGTCATCCTTTAGGGAGAAATCCGCTGGTTGACGAAATAAACCATGCGAGTCAATTTGTGGCAGAGTTCATGTTTCAGGACTGCTATCGTCCAGAGCTGAGGACGGTTAAGCTGCAACCGATTCCGCTGAGGTCGACGCCACAACCACCACACGGCAATTAACCGGTTTTATACTGGCCGAGTCTATACACTAATGGAATTGGCTCTTCCCATAACCTGCCTAACTGTACCGTTTTTTTCTACAACGCAAGAGGTCATTCAGAATATGGAAACAATTCTATGCATGGGACTCGTGATAGGCTCCCTCTGGCTCAGTATTCACCTGGCAGGCAAACGCCAAAAGCGGGGAAAAGCCTTATATAAAGCCTATCAGACTGCTATAGCTACTGGCACTAAAGCGCAGGCGATGAGCTGTGGACAGGCTTTTTATAAATTTTCCCGCAATGGCAACCTAACGCTCAATGACGAATTGTCCATCAAAAAAGATATAAGCTCAATGCCGTAGCACGCAGTAGCCTGAGTACAACAGGAACGCTTATCCAACTATCGATCGTAGGCTCCATTCACTCAATCACTAATTGCTCCCAGTGAGCCGCTCCCAGTTGCCATGCGCAAACAACTCCTTTTGTGCTGCCGAAAGCGTTGCTTCTTCCAGAAACAAACGCGCCTGTCCACCCGGCCTATACTGGTAGGGGTAATCGGTGGAGAACAGAATCCGCTCGGAGCCAACCAGCTCAACGGTGCGCTGCAAATACGATTGATGCCACATACCACTTGGCGTTACGTATAGATTCTGCCGGACATACTCGGCAATGGGCCTTTGTAGCTTTGCGATATGCCCCAGAGAATTCATCCGTTCCAGAAAAAAAAGAATCACCTCGCCCCAGTGACCCAGAATAAGTTGCAGATTCGGACATTCGTCGAACACACCGGCAAGCAGCAGGCGCACGAATTGAATACCAGCCTCGTAGTGCCATCCCAACCCAAACGTTGCAAAGGCCGTATCGACAATATCATTAAATCCCGAGTAGTAGACATCCCTCACGGCACGCTGTGGAATTTGCGGATGAATAAACAAAGGCACGCCCAGCGCTTCGGCGGTTTTGAACATAGGCCGGAAATCGGGATGATCCAGATTCTTGTCGCGTGTACGACCGCAGAGCATGGCCCCAACTAACCCGAGCTGCCGGACACTTCGTTCCAGTTCGGGCGCAACGTGTTCCGGCGACGCCGTTGGCAGTGTGGCAAATCCCTGAAAGCGGGTGGGGTGCTTTGCAATGGTTGCGGCTATAAAGTCGTTCGTCTGCTGAGCCAGCGTCACGCTTTGCTCCGGTTCGAGATTGTGCAGAGCGGGTGTCGTTACCGACAGCACCTGCACATCCACACCGCTTTCGCCCATAAGCGCCAGCCGATGCGGGCCGAGGTCGTCGAGAAGTTTTTCAATCTCACCCCGGTCTAAACGATCGGTTCCCTCCTGCCCGATTGCGGATGCCGCCCACGCAGCCCGAATAGATGGGGTCAGGAAATGCTCTTCGATGGCAATCAGCTTCGTCATGCGTTTATTGTTTCTCGTTTACAGCTAAAAAACGTAGTACCGTATCCAGCCGCCCATCGGGACCGCTAGATACGGTACTGTAAACAAGGGTAAGATGTTTCGATTATCGAAATTTAGCCCTGCTGATCAAACTTCGCCAGAGCTTCCGCACTAACTGGTGTGAAGAAATTAACCAGATTACCGTCTGGATCGCGGAACAGCAGCGACCGATTGCCCCAGGGCATGGTAGTGGGTTTCTGCACCACGCTATCGCCCAGCATCTCGGCCAGCCGCTGGTAGTCGGCATCGACGTCGGCCACGCGAAATTCGATAATGGCCGACTGGTTATGGGCGGCTTTGGCAATATGCTCTCCGCCGAACAGTTGGAGCGTGCGGGTGCTGCCAATCGCTACCGTACCCGAAGGCGTCTGCACCTCCGCAAAATCGTCGGTATACTGAATTACAGGCAAACCCGTGACCTGCTCATAGAACGCAACGAGGGGTTTGATGGCTTCGGTAATGATTCGAACTGAGACAAAATTCATGGCACTTTACGTTTGTTTTGACAACGTAAAGTAAACCGCCCCCACTGACAGCTATATGTCAGTAGGGTGTTTTAAGGAAGGTTTTACAGTGGAACAATTCACTTTTTTATCCATATGAGCACATCCCCTACTGATCCTTGCCCCCCTTCATTTCGTCATCTGCATGAACGTAACGGTGCCAATGGTATTGGGTTTGCCCGGTTCGGGGGGCGAAATGGTGCCACTGATGCGGCCATTAGGTTGTTTGCTTACGCGAATGGTACGGAAACTGTACTGGCCTTTTTCATAGTTGAAGGTTTCGCCGTCGTCGTCATAGAGTCGGTAGGTGCCGGGTTTGCTGCCGTAGTACCGAATCTCGATGGGGACAACCTCGCCGGGTTTGGGCGCATGGAGTCGGGCGGGCATGAGCGGAATAAGGCCGCCGTCTTTCACAAATACCGGAATCCGGTCGAGGCCCGGCGTAACGGTAATCTGCTGGCCATTGCCAACGAGTTCGCCCGTGTAAAAATCGTACCAGTTGCCCGTTGGCAGGGTTACGGTGCGGCTTTTCTGGCCCGCAAACAACGGAGCCACCAGCAGATACTCACCCGCCATATACTGGTCTTTTATCTCCTGCCGAACGGCTTCGGCATACGGGTTTTTCTCCAGGCTCGTCGTCAGCAGTTCGTGTTTTACGTCGGCCCGAAAGCCCTCTTCCAGGTTCATGGCCCGGAAGGGGGGCGTTCCGTCAAAATGGTAGTTGGCAAACTCACTGTACCAGTAGGGCATCATTCGCATCCGCAACAGTGCCAGTTCCTGCACCTCCTGACTCACATCGGCAAACGACCACGGTTTGGCCCCACTATCCCAGGCATTGATCATGGCTAGTGGCGAAAAAACAACTGTCTGGAACCGGCGTATCCATTCTTCGCTGCTGTCCGACGAGCGCACTTCGGGTGTCCACAACACACCCGCGAAGCTGCTGTTGATCAGCGCCGTAATAAAATCCTGGTGTTTGTAGTAATCGTTGTAGATCACGTAGGGAAACGACGAGCCTCCCCCGTTCGAAGCCCGGATTAGTCCAAAGGTTCGGCGGTTTTGCTGTTTGTAGAGCGCCAGACTGTGCTGCTGCATCAACAGCCCGTAAGTTTGCCGCATTTGTTCGGCTGCGTGCCCCGATGGAAAGGTCGCCACATCGGGCCAGAGCCACCAATCGTAACCGTCGACCTCATCAATTTTGTAGCCACTTACACCCGGCACTACGCCATCTTTGGCCAGTTGACCAAAGAAAATCCGTTGCGCCTGCGGGAGCGTCAGGTCGGGCACCTGCCCCGTCCAGACGGTATGCGACGCCGTAAACGGGCTGATGGCGCTGAAGATCGAGGCCGATGGCGACACATAAGGATTGAGCCACAGATTCGCCCGAACGCCTTTGTTGAGCATCGTGGTCAAAAAGCCTTTCGGATCGGGAAAGCGGGTTTTGTCCCACTCAAACGTGCAGGGATACGACTTACTTTGCCAGCCGGGTTCCAGCCCGACTACATCGAGCGGAAAGCCTTTGTGCTCAAAGGCATCGGCTTCGGCCTGCACCTCTCCGGCCGTATAGAGTTTAGGAACCCGCTGCTGAAAACCCAGTCCCCAGCGTGGCGGCAAACACCCGCCCCCATTGAACAGATTGTAGCGCCGAACCACATCGAGCGGCTTCGGTCCGCCAAACACATAGATCTCTACTCCAGCCGCCGGAACAAGGATTTCGACGGCATCGGAATAGGGGCGGCTCGTCCAGGATTTGTCGGTATTCCGATCCTGCGACACGGGCGGGTCGGGGCTATCTTTGCGAACGGCTGTACCGGCATACACGGTCATATACCGGGCCGAATTAATAAAAACCCCATAGCCATCCGACGAGACATAAAACGGCGTTGGCGCATGGGTACGCCCATTGTCGGTACCGCCGTAATGATCGACGTGCAGGTTCAGGATTCGGCCGCGCTGGTGAACCGTCTGAAAATTAAGCCCGAAACCGTAAAGCTGTTCTGTACGATTCAGCGGAAAGCGCAGGTACGTTTTCCCGTCGATCACCCGAGCCGAAATAGCCAGTTTGGGCAGCGGGAACGTGGTTTGCCCCAGCTTCGTCAGTGCGACTATGTTTGGCATTGCACCACTGGCTGTCAGCAGGTTATAGGCTTCGGGTTTGCCAACCGTAGCCTTCCAGATACCCGGCTGAACGGGTTGCCACGTTAGGGTCTGTGCACTGGCCAGCGTTACGGTAAGCAGAACGAAAAAAAGTGTTTTCACGAAGGAAGGGTGGAGTTTACGATACAACCAACTGTCAGGGGAAGGCGGAGTCGGTTGATTTTTACTTTCGGTGGGCGACTCACACGTTCCAGATGAGCTTGCGGTAGCGGCCGGGCGGCATACCGAACCGGCGTTTGAAAAGTCGCGAGAAGTAGTAGATGTCGGCAATGCCAACCTGCTCGGCTATTTCCTGCAAAGAAAACGACGACGTGGCTAACAGCAACTGGGCCTGTTCCATGCGTTTGTTAATGATGTAGTCGATGGGGCGGCTCCCCAATACGGCCTGAAACTGCCGGGAGAAATAATCGACGTTTAAGCGTTGCAGGGTCGCGAGCTGCTCCACCGATAGTTTTTCATGCAAATGCGTGTGAATATAGGCCAGCACCTGATTAAACTGTTTGGCTCCAGGCGGCAATGGATTACCCATCTCATCGGCCGGTCGGATAAACCGACTCAGTAGTTGCAGCAGAATACCCTGCGTTTCGGTACCCCGGCTGTCGGGCTGGAGCACAACCGGCTGATTGAAACTGAGAAGATCAGCCCGATTGTCGTATGCCTTCGGGTCGATGTTTGGAAGCGACCGGTTCGGATGAAGGGTAAGCAATCGGCTGAACAATTGCTCGTCATTCGCCAGCGCGGGTGTTTCATAACAGAAAGACGCCTGCTCAAAAATAGAACTTCCCGGTTCTTCGAGAAACGAAAGATAGTACTGTTCCATCACCGTGTCGCACTGATACCGACTGAGCGAAAAACTCGGAATCAGATAAAGATAGCCTGGTTTCAGCTCGTATTTTTTCTGGTGATGATACACCCAGGCACTACCGTTCATGACCAGATACAAACGCGAAAACGGACTGATTACACTATCGAACCGCCACTCGTTACCGACGCGGATGTGGCCGAGGTGTAATAGGTTGAGTTTGTAAAACGGATCGGTCATAGGGTTAGGAGGTGTTTGTTTTAACCGTTGAGCATAGTCTCAGACTATGCTCGGGCGTTTTCCGGTCTCCGACCGGCGTAAAACCTGCTCAGTACTTCGGTCAGATACCGATACACGCCCGAACGTAGTACATACTACGCTCAACAAGGATAGCTTTTGTCATCAAATCACGTAACCAGGTCGGATTTGTACAAAATTAGCACTACTTCCTTCATTGTTCTACCAATTAGCACTAACTACTTTTGTACTATTCCTCCTTTGAATCAGCCTAACGCCTTACCCGAACCGAATGACTTTTACTGAGTACATCGGCCATTTCCATCCGCTGCTTGTCCATTTGCCCATCGGTATACTGCTTTTTGCGATGGCGTTGATGCTCATTGGCCGTCTGAAATCGGTCGATCTCGATGCCGCCGTTTCTATTGCCTGGTTGCTGGGAGCGGTGTCGGCATTGCTGGCCTGTGGAGCGGGCTGGCTACTGGCCCAATCGGGCGAATACGATGCGAAGCTGGTACAACTCCATCAATGGACAGGCCTCGCAACGGCTGGCATCAGTACGCTTACGGTTCTGTTGAAGCGCTATCGCTGGCCGCTGGCTATTGCCACGGTTTGCCTGCTCACCGTGGCCGGTCACTATGGCGGCAACCTCACCCACGGCGAAGATTATCTTTCCTTTACTCGCCATACCGATTCTGCGTCCGATACGACTACACTCGCTCAAGCTGAACCAGTAGCTTTACGAACCGATTCGACCACACAAAGCAATCAGCCCACCATTCGGCGGACGTTTTTCTACCGCGATCAGGTTGTTCCGGTTCTGAAAACGAACTGCTATTCGTGCCACTCTGCCCGCAAGAAAAAAGGCGGGCTACGGCTCGATACGGAAGCGTTTATCAAACAGGGCGGCAAAAACGGGGCTGTGCTGGTAGCCGGTAATCCCCAAAAAAGTAAACTGTTCAGCTACCTGCTGCTTCCCCACGACGATGACCAGCATATGCCGCCCAAGGGAAAACGTCCGCTGACCAATCAGGAGATAGCCATTCTTCATCACTGGATCAAATCAGGGGCTTCGTTTCGGGAAGAAATGGAAGTAATTCCAGCTCAGGAAACGCCACTGGCAACGGTTGCCAGTTTGCCGGTTCCTGAGCTGGCGGTTCCTGCATTAGCCGATACGGTTAATGCCCCTCCCTATAACAACGAGCCAGGTGTCGAAACATCGATACTGGCCAAACCGGTAGCGGCCCCCGATGCCGCCCTTGTCAACAAACTGAAGCAGCAACAGATCGCGCTGGGTCCTCTTCGCGAAGACACGCCTTACCTGACGGCCAACTTCGTCAACGTGAAAACCATTCGGCCCGATATGCTAACAGATCTGGACGGTGTTCGTCAGCAACTGGTTCACCTTCGTCTGACCAATCAGCCGGTTGCCGATGCCGACATCAAACGGTTTATGACCTATCCGAACCTGACGCGGCTCAATCTGGAAAACACGCGCATTACCGATACGGCGCTGGCCTACCTGAGCCAGTTGCCAAATCTGGAACAGCTCAACCTCTACGGCACGTCGGTGACAGATGCGGGCCTGGAAAAACTGGCCAGGTCGCCCCGATTAAAAGTGGTATATCTATGGCAAACCAAAACCACACCAACCGGCATCGACCGGCTCCACAAGGCGAAACCAACGCTGAAAATCGAAGCGGGTAATCTGCAATTGACCCACCCCGATACAAACAAAACCCTGTAACGTCAACGACTAACGGTATGCTACGGTTTTTTCTGCTCCTGCTCACCAGTGCTCCGGTCTGGCTCCCGGCTCCACCGCCCGCCGATGGCGTTAAGTTGCCCGCCGACGTGGCGGCTGCCTACCAGAAGCTACCCGCCGAACTGGACTATAACCAGCACGTGAAACCCATTCTGTCCGACAAGTGCTTTGCCTGCCACGGACCCGACAAGGCCAAACAGAAGGCGGGCCTGCGGCTCGATCTGGCGCAGAACGCCTATGGCCCTCTGCCCGAAAGCCCCGGTAAAGTGGCCATCAAACCCGGCAATCTGGCCAAAAGTGAACTGGTTCTCCGCATTTTGTCGGCAGACCCGACCTACAAAATGCCAACACCTCAGTCGCACCTGACGCTATCGGCCGACGACAAAGCGGTGTTGGTGAAATGGATAAAAGATGGGGCCGTTTATAAACCGCACTGGGCCTTTGTGAAGCCCGAAAAGAAACCCATTCCGGCCGTTAGTCAGACGCTGGCAGGCTCAATTCGTAACCCCATCGACAAGTTTATTATCAGTCGGCTTGAACGCGCTGGCTTGAAACCAGCTCCCCAGGCCGCTAAAGACCTACTGCTACGCCGGTTATCGCTCGACCTGACGGGCTTACCGCCTACTGTTTCGGAACTCGATGCCTTTTTGAACGATACGAGTCCGAATGCCTACGAAAAACAGGTCGACCGGCTGCTGGCGTCACCGCATTTTGGCGAAAAAATGGCTATCGACTGGCTCGATCTGGCCCGGTTTGCCGATTCGCACGGCTATACAGTCGACCGCCTGCGGGATATGTCGCCCTACCGCGATTGGGTGATTCGGGCATTCAACCAGAATATGCCCTATAACACCTTCATTCATCAGCAACTGGCGGGCGATCTGATGCACGGACCTGCGGGTGGCCCACCCACGCGCGATATGCTGATTGCGACAGCGTTTAATCGAAATCATCCGCAGAATATGGAAGGGGGCATTGTGGAAGAAGAATTCCAGACCGAATACGTGATGGATCGGACCAATACGCTGGGTGATGCATTTTTAGGCCTGTCGCTGGGGTGCGCCCGTTGCCACGATCATAAGTACGATCCGATCTCGCAGAAAAATTACTACGAACTCTACAGCTTTTTCAACAATGTGCGCGAGGCCGGGCAAATTTCCTGGAACGACGATTTACCCACACCAACGCTCCTGCTGCCGACGCAGAAAGAGGAAGAACTGATTCAGTTCATGCGATCGGCCATTTCGGAGCAGGAAGCCAAACTTGCCAACGTTCGTCAGCAGGCGACCCCATCGTTTACTCAATGGCTGACGTCGGGCACCTATCGCACCTTAGGGCATGAAACGATTCCGCAATCGGGTTTGCAGGGTTTGTACACGTTTGAAGATTCGCTCAGAAATAGCCTGAATCCAAAACAAACCGGCCTGATGAAACGCGATGCGGGTGATCCCGACAAACCTGTATTCGAGAAAACGACGCGGGGGCAGGTCTTAACGCTCAATGGCGATTCGTATGCCGATTTACGGGATGTTGGCGTTTTTCGGATGGCAGACCCATTTTCCATCGGCATATGGGCCTGGTTTCCGAAAGATCTTTCCGAGGGCGTTATTTTCCATAAGAGCAACGCCGAGCGGCTCTACAATTTCAAAGGCTACCAGCTTTCCCTCAAAAATAATCGACTGGAAATCAGCATGGCACATACAGCTCCGTCCAATGCCATAACCCGCCAGAGCCGATTGCCCGTTCCGCGCGAAAAATGGGTGCAACTGACGATGAGCTACGATGGGTCGGCCAAAGCCGATGGCTTTCAGTTGTATCTGGATGGGAACGAACTACCGATGGAAACGGTGATCGACCAGTTATATAAGGACATTATCTTTTATGACAAAAAAAGCGAACCTGCCCTGCAAATCGGTGGCTGGTGGCGCGGACTGGGTTTTAAAGGCGGCAAAGTCGACGATGTGGTTGTCTATAATCGTCAGTTAACGCCCTTCGAGATTAGTGTTCTGGCGCGCAAAAACAGTTGGGCAACGGTTGCACAAAAAGCACCAGCCAAGCTGACCGCCGATGAAAAAGCCCTTTTACAGGCTTACTACCTGTCGGCGGTTGATCCAGCGGTGACGGCAGAACGGCAAACCTTACAGAAACTCCGCACGGCCTTTAGCGACTCGACCCGCAACATTGCCGAAATCATGGTAATGCAGGAGATGCCTACGCCTAAAAAAGCCTTTCTGCTACAACGCGGGCAATACGACGCCCGTGGGCCTGAGGTTTTCCCCAATACGCCCGCTTCCATTTTACCTTACCCAACGAACCTTCCCAAAAACCGGCTCGGGCTGGCGCAATGGTTAACCGATACCAGTAATCCGCTAACGGCCCGTGTAGCCGTGAACCGCTACTGGCAGAATTTCTTTGGAACCGGGCTTGTCAAAACAACTGAAGACTTCGGCAATCAGGGCGAACTACCCAGCCATCCCGAACTGCTCGACTGGCTGGCGGTTACGTTCCGGGATGAGTATAACTGGGACGTAAAACGGTTGGCAAAGCTCATGGTGATGTCGGCCACTTACCAGCAGGATTCGCACTCGACCGCCGAACTGCGCGAGCACGACCCTGAAAACAGATTGTTAGCCCATGGTCCGGCAACCCGCCTTACGGCCGAAATGCTCCGCGACAATGCACTGGCGGCCAGTGGGCTGCTAAATCCGGCAATCGGTGGCAAGAGCGTGAAACCCTACCAGCCCGAAGGATTGTGGGAAATCAACAGCATGACCTATAAACCCGACTCAACGGATGCCATTTACCGCCGTAGCCTATATGTGGTCGTGAAACGATCGGTACCCAATCCAACATTGGCCACCTTCGATGCGCCTTCCCGCAGCAGTTGTGTTGTGCGCCGACAACGCACCAACACGCCCTTGCAGGCACTGGTAACCCTCAACGACCCTACCTTTCTGGAAGCCGCGCGTGTGCTCGGCGAACAGATGACTCAGGAAACCGACCCATCGCAGGCTATCAGTCGCGCTTATCGCCAACTCACGGGACGTTCCCCTGCCGACCGTGAGCTGGCGCTCCTGCTAAAGCTGCAACAAACAGAACTGGAAAAATTCAGGGCAACGCCCGCCAAAGCCACCGGCTGGCTCAAAAGTGGTCTGCACAAGCCAAATGCCACGCTCGACCCGGCGCAGGTTGCGGCCAACGCCGTTGTTGCCAGTACAATTCTCAATTCGGATGCAACCCTAACCAAACGCTAATGCCATGAACCATCATCACGACGAAGCATTCCGGCTACCGCTCCCCGACCTCCGGGAACTGAATCAGCGGCTCGACCGCCGGGATTTTCTACTTCGAACGGCTTCGGGCCTGGGCGCTATGGCGTTGGGCGGACTTTTCGGGAATACGGCCTTAGGCGCAGCACCGATGATTCCTAAAGCCAAACGAATCGTTTATCTGTTCATGGCCGGTGGTCCGTCACAGTTCGAAACGTTCGACTATAAGCCCAAACTCATGTCGATGCTCGGCACTTCCCTGCCCGATTCGGTTCGGAAAGGCCAACGCCTGACGGGTATGAGCGCTAATCAGGCATCACTGCCCATTGCCCCATCGGCCTATTCGTTTAAACAATACGGAAAAACCCGCACCTGGGTCAGTGAATTGCTCCCCTACACCGCTCAGGTGGTCGATGAGCTTTGCCTTGTCAAATCGGTTTTTACGGAGCAGATCAACCACGATCCGGCTATTACATTTTTCCAGACGGGCCATCAGCTTCCGGGTCGGCCGTCTATCGGTTCGTGGGTTAGTTATGGGTTAGGGTCCGAAAATCAGAATCTGCCCGCCTTTATTGTGCTGGTTTCGAAAAATGCGGCCAAAGATCAGCCGCTCTATGCCCGCCTTTGGGGGAACGGATTTCTGCCATCGGAATACCAGGGTGTTCAGTTTCGGTCGGGCAACGATCCGGTTTTGTTTCTCAACAACCCCGAAGGCTACGACGGAGCCGACCGGGAGCAAATGCTGAGCTACCTCAATCAGCTCAATAAACTACAAAACGAAAGCTGGGGCGACCCCGAGGTGAATGCCCGGATTACGCAGTATGAAATGGCCTTTCGAATGCAGACGTCTGTTCCTGAGGTGATGGACACCAGCACAGAACCCGACGAAGTCTTCGACCTCTACGGACCCGGCAGCCGGGACAAGGGAAGTTTTGCGGCCAACTGCCTGCTGGCCCGAAAACTACTGGAAAAAGACGTTCGGTTTGTGCAGTTGTACCACCAGGGATGGGACCATCATGGCTCATTGCCCAAAAGTATCACCAAGCAATGCCAGCAAACCGACCAGGCAACGGCAGCCCTACTCATCGACCTGAAACGGCGTGGACTGCTGGAAGATACGCTCGTGATTTGGGGTGGCGAATTCGGGCGAACGGTGTATTCGCAGGGGAAACTGGCCAAAAACGACTACGGCCGCGATCACCATCCGCGCTGTTTTACGATGTGGATGGCTGGAGCAGGCATAAAGCCGGGCTTTACATATGGGCAAACAGACGATTTCAGCTATAATATTGTGAAAGATCCGGTGCATGTGCATGATTTTCAGGCTACATTACTGCATCTGCTGGGTGTCGATCACGAACAACTGACCTACAAATATCAGGGTCGGCGATTCCGTCTGACCGACGTTCACGGTAAAGTAGTGAAAGGCATATTAGCGTAATTTTTGCGCACTCTGCGGTGAAAAAAGATTTAAACAGCCTAATCGTAAAACCAGAGCGCAACCCCTCCATCATGACGACTCGGAGACAATTTATTAAACATACGGCACTGGCTTCGACCCTGGGAATCAGTACGTCCGATCTACTTGCATCAGGCACAAAACCCATCCCTACGGCTGCTGATGACCCGATCATTGGCCACAACGGCTACCGGTATAAGGTCGATAAAAACTGGGCTAAAATCAGTGTGAACACCACGCCCCTGTTCAACTGTCATGAAATGGTAAAGGATAGCCGGGGGCGGCTGATTATGCTGGGCGATAATACCCGCAATAACATCCTGATATTTGACAAATCAGGCAAACTGCTCGATAGCTGGGGAACGGCCTATCCGGGTGGACATGGCCTTACGCTCGCCCATGAAGGCGGTGACGATGTTCTGTTTATTGTCGACTGCGGCTGGTATCAGGACCGCATGGGCCGTTGGAACAAACAGGCTGGCCAGATCGTAAAAACCGATCTGAATGGGCGAATTCTGTTCACGATTGGTCATCCGCGCACGATTGGGATTTACAAAGACAATGAGCCTTTTATGCCAACCGAAACCGCCATTGGGCCGAACGACGATATTTATGTGGCCGATGGTTACGGTTCGGACTACATCATTCAGTACAACAGCAAGGGCGAATACATCCGGCATTTCGGCGGGCACCATAACAGTAATCCCGAACACAACCTCCAGAATGCCCACGGTGTCGCCATTGACTACCGCGACAGGAACAACCCAACCCTGCTCTGCACATCACGTGAAGAAAACTGTTTTAAAGTGTTTACGCTGGATGGAAAATTCCTCCGGCGCATCGATCTGCCGGGTATGTATGTGTGTCGGCCGGTTATTGCCGGTCAGTCTGTTTATGCAGGGGTTTGCTGGTCGAAAGATAAAGCAGGCAACCGGAATGCCAATTCAGGCTTTGTCACGATTCTGGACGCAGAGAACAAGGTCGTTTCGTGTCCGGGTGGAGAAGCTCCCGTCTATAAAAACGGCGTTCTACAATCTACCTTACAGGCAGAAGTTCCGGTTTTTCAGCATGGCCACGACGTATGTGTCGACGAGGACGAAAACCTGTATGTGTGCCAGTGGAACGCCAGCTATACGCCACCCGTAAAATTGACGCGGGTATAGGAATGATAAGGTAATTCAACAATTCAATCATTCCCTCCTATACAGCACCCAAATTTCGTTGATTGTATTGGCATCTTTCGACAGTAAAAATGTATTGACATTCCACAAAATTTCGGATGAATATAGTTGTGGCTTAAAGCCTAAACTATCCAGCAGCGGCAAGTCTTTTTTGGCGTCGTTGAATGTTGTTACCAGCCAGGCATTATTTAAAAAACGAGCCGAATCAGCTTCATGAAATTTAACGAGTTTTATATTAGACGCACTTCTACGATAAAACGTTAGTGGCAGGCCACTTTCCGTTTCAAACGGAGAGCGGGACAGGCAATAAATCGTAGGTGTCGAGTTGCTAAATTTATTGACCAGTTTCCGGGTAAATTCAATGGCCTGATAGTAAGGGTTTAAAATAAGGAATAAGGCAAGAACCAGCACATTTAGCCCTATACTAAAATAAATAACGCTATTCAACAATCTACGTATTCCTTTTCCTGCGCGCTGATAATAATCAATAAAAGACTGTAAGCCCCAACCGGCAATAACGGGCATTATTGTCAGAATCGGGAACATAAACCGTTCTTCTTTATGGGCTACCAGACTGTGGCCTACCACAAAAAACAACACAGCCCAAACAATCGGCTGCCGGTAGTTCTTTATACTACCTTTCAGACTATAATAAAATAAAACAATACTAAGCGGTGGGGCACCTACAACCAGCATCAGCATCAGAATATACCACCAAAAACTAGCTGTGCCAAACTCGGCAGCTTTCCCTTCAGTGATGTTTACCCGGTAGTAATCGTAGGGTGTAAAAACGAACTGGTGATAGAACTGATCGTCTAAAAATACATTAAGCCCCACTCCAGCCAAAAAACCAATTGCCAGTGGAAGTAAACGAATGTAACTTTTTTCCACAAACAGTAGCCAGACTCCAAAACCAACAATCCCAAAGGCAATTTGAAACCGAAAATAAAAAGCCAGACTAAACAGAAATCCAGTCGCTAAAATGTAGAACGTTTTTTCTTTTTTTAATTCATACACTAAAATGGCCCCAAAGAATGTAATTGATGACGCCAATTCTGAACTAAAAAGAGTACGTATATATGGCAACGGCCAGGATAAGTTGAGGAGTAGTAATACCCAAAATAATAACTTTCTATTAAATTTAAAATAATAAAGACCAATTGCATTAAATACAACAAAACCTATTAATCCAAAAATAAGGCGCAGGATTATTAATTGTGTGTAGGCATCATTAATAGCAACTAATCGGCAAAGTTTTATGAATCCAGAAAATAAATATACCTGTAAGGTTGGACGTATATGGCTCTTTAACTCCCAGACACTGGTAGCGCCCGATGGCTCGCCCAACTGCCAGGACGAAAATTCAATTAATTGAAAGTGCTGATCAGGATGAAGAAATCCGACCTGTGTTATACAGAAAATGATTTGTAGAAACAGAGAAACAAGCAATAGCCACCGCAATCGGGTGTCGTCAATCGTTAATTGTAACGTTGTTTTCATTATAAACCTTTTGCCAATAGCGATGCCATGGTTTTTGTTCTGATGCAAAAGTACCATGAATCAGTTAGTACAAGGCTTACTTCAAAACGGTGTGAGAAGTAAACAGGATCGTTTTGGGTGAATTGAGAGAACAATTGGACTTATCTGATATAAATTCATTCATGAAATTCTAGGCAGCGAGTGAACTGTAAACATAGTACAAAATTAGTTCCTGACCCGTTGTAAGTGCTTATATCTGCCTACTTCAATCTAAATTAGACCCTAGCGGCTAACTCTCAATCAGCAAAGCCGATATAACTTCCCCTACTCCACCCTTTACTACTACACCAAAAGCCAGACTCAGCCACAACGATGCAACTAGTTTAAACGTTTCTGTTGCCAACAAATAAAATAAAACCAAAAATAAATATAGAGTCACATAAAGATTAATCTATTACCACAAATAAGACGACAAAATAGAATCTCAATCAAGTCATACGCTGGCGTTTATCAGCAAAATATCCTTAAAACATCTCCCGATAAAGTGCGTTATTATCTAATAATGAGCGATTTAAGTAGATATATCTTTTTAGATCTAACTATTTATCGGGATAGTGTAGTTATGGCTTAATTTTTGCACGAATCCAGTTAATACTTCAACGCTTATTGTGCCCCATTTAATGAGAAATAATACGTTATAGGGTTATTCTCTGAACACAATAAGAAAGTTTGCCCAGTTTTAGGCATTATGTAACACCACAGCAAGAGTATTATAAATTAATTATATGGTCTGTCAACATATCACCCAGTACAATACCTTTACTTATCGCTATTTCTAATGTTATTAACTTAATCTATACCATAAGAAAAAGATGAAACAAACGAGGAGCGATAAACGTACAAACAAGCATTTGAATCAACCGACTACATCACTTGATTTATCTCGTGCATTGGCCGGTTGGTACCAATCTGCCAGTACATTCGAGGCTATGTATAAGGTATTGGAAAAAACCCTACAAGTCCAGCAAAAAGCCGCGAAGACACAACGCCGGTCCGACCACCGGCTCACCGACCAATCGGTTCCGTCGGGCATTTACCTGCTTGAAGAGGTTCAGAAGGCCATGCTTATTGAACTCCGTCGACTGCTGGAGGCAATGGAAGAAGGGCCGGAATTGAAATCGGAATCGCCCCAGGACTTTATTTAACAGCTACAGCTACACGCCTTTCACTTGCAAAAGCAGACTAAACGAATTCAATGGGCACTTTCTTTAACTGAATGACCCCGGATTAATCAGCATACTGGTTTCTATATAAACTGATCAGCTTATCGCGACTTCGTTTCAGGCGCATCTTAATAGCACTTTCGGAGAGTTCATAACGCTGGCTGAGTTGTTTTATCGACAAGCCATGCTCATGTTTTAAGCGAAGGAGCATAACCTCATCGGCCGACAGTTGGTCCAGTAATCGCTCTAATTGTTGAAGTTTATAATCTGTCGATTCTAGTTTATCATCAGGGCCAATCGCATACTCCTGCTCTTCTAAACGTTCGGTTGCACTACGGGTAGTTAACCTTATCTGATCCAAACAATAGTTATGGGCAATTGAGTATAACCACGTAGAAAAGCTGGCCTGGTTTTTAAAGCTATCGAGTTTGGCAAACGCTTTTAGAAAAATGTCCTGCGTATAGTCCTGAGCAGCCGTCGAATCTTTCGTCATTGAAAGACACTTCTGATATACCTTTCTAACATACTGCTTATAAATCGTTTCAAAGGAAACGGCACCTGCATCCTGATCATTTAGCTTACCCGTTAGACTATTTTGTGCCATAAATAGCTTATCTTCTTATGGTTATACATACATAACGCATGCAAGACAAATGTAGTTAAAGTGGCAGGAAGGGACATATAGACATTTAATCAAACTAAATCAGCTATTTTAATACTTTAAGTTTTTCAACTTATCAAAAAATTTAACAAACTGCTGGCTTATCTATAATTAATTTAAGCAATGATAGTATTTTTTAAGCAGTTATTCAAAGTGTACTTTATACAGAAAGATCGTTAATTTATTAAACGGCGTATAAATTAATTAGTTGTTATCAGGATTTGACATAGCTAACGCTCTATGATGCCCTTTCCTAATCTTTAAACGAAGTAGTATAGCCGATAATCGATTGATCAATTTTAATTAGAAACTGTTTGGTTGGACAACGTAACGTATACATCAGGCGTCAGAGGATTGCAGGAGGTAACTTGTGCTAATAAAAAACTACTAATCACTAATAATTTTTTTCGAAATAGCTGGTTGAGCGCCAATTTGACGTAGTTTTGAAAGAACTAGCCTACTATATCTATTTGAGATGACGCGTCAGTTCCCTATTCTGTTAGTTGAAGATGATTTGGATACCGTTGAATTGATCAAACGGGTTGCTCAGAAAGGGTTTCCAGAGGCCGTTTTTATCCATGTCACCAGTTTTAACGAAGCGGTTGGCTATCTCTACAACATCGAAGGACTGGGGCCAAAACTGGCATTACTGGATATTAATCTCGATGGCGACAAAAATGGACTTGATTTTCTAACTCTTATGCAGCAGCATCCTCAAGGTCGTTTTTTACCGGTTGTGGTCTTGTCTGCTACGGGTACTGAAACTAACATTAAAGCAGCCTACCGGCTGGGAGCGGCTTCTTTCACCCAAAAACCATTTTCTCTGAAGGGCTGGCAGTCCTTTGTTACCCTGCTCAGAATGTACTGGTACGAAACCGTATTGTTGCCTAATACCTGGTTTGAGAAACAGAATTCGCCGGGCTAATTTCGTTTAATTCTGCGATAGGGACGGAGGAGGAAGTGTAATCAGTTCGTACCAATAAGCTTTTAAAGCCTTGAGGTAATCTTTCCAGCCCTGGAGTCCGTCGGGCTTCAGAGTAAATGCCGCTGCCCCGGCAGCATAGGCTTTCTGAACATTATCTTCCGTATTAGATACTGTCAGCATAATAATTGGAATCAGCCCTTTAATACGATTAGATAGATCGGGCAGAAAATTCAGCCCATCTACTTCCAGATGGAAATCAATATCAAGCAAAATCAGGCGAGGCAATTTTGTTGATCGCTGATTCAGAAAGTCAATAGACTCCTGCGGGGATGTTACCCAGCTAAACGTTGCTTCCGCAAAATGTTGCTGACCAATTCGTGTCAACAGATCGGCTACTGCAGGATCATCATCGACCAGCAAAATCTCAAAAGATTGATCTTGTGACATAGGTATCTGGTGCCGGAATGGTTTCTATAAAACAAAACTACTAAGCGAATTCAGTAATTATGGGCAAATTGCCAAATTAATTTCTACACGAAATTTTGTAAAAGGGCCACTTGCCAATCAAAAAGCTTCTATACTTCGAAAAATATGCTTTATTCAATTAACGAAGACAGGGGTATTTCCATCTGGTCGATCTAAACTTTCCTTTCAAAACTGTCGACATTTCAATCTAATTCAGCATATCCACCTCTTAGTCGCTCAACCTGTTTTTCAGCATTGTAGTCTTTAGCTCAACCGAAGGCATACATCCAGCATAAGGCGTAGCCCCTTACTTCTCTTCGGAATGACTTTTATATCCATTCCTGTAGCTATAACTATTCAGACGAATTCCTGTTCAAAGAATGATTAGCTACTAAGTATATTTCTTCCCTTTAGCGCCATTGACACGCATTTACTGGAAGTTCAGCCTGCTGTTTGCCGGACTACGGATGCCTTGAGGTGAGATCCGGATAATTTGGTTAGTGATTCCTTACTTTAGGTTCTGGTTAAGGCGCTCCATACTCCTAACCTAAAAGCATCTATACCATTTTATTATTTGTTTCCTTAACATCAATATACTTAACTAAAAATCTATTAAGTTTATTATAGTTATTTTTCACATACAAAATAAAAAAAATACTTACTATTTATTTAGTAAAAGGCATAAAATGATAAAATCCGACTGAGTTAATATTAAGTATATACAACAAGTATACAAAAAATTAACCCCACCGGATGTATGACAAACTATTTACTACTTTGTTTATTAATTAGTGCCCTGTTAAGTTGTACACCCGTACTTACCCCAATTCCATTAACGCAGGCCGCCCGAACATACAGAGCAATATCGACCTGCAACATTAGTTCCGTTATTACAGCCGACGATTTTGAAGAACCGCAGTTTCCTTTTTACTTTCTGAATCAGGCAACCAACAAATCCGACATTTCATTTAGTCCGGAACAAAGTAGGGCGGGAAATACGTCATTGAAATTCCACCTGACCAGCCAGCCCAACAAATTGTCCCCACCGGGCAACTACGCCAGTCGGGCAGAACTTTCGACCTTTAGCAGTAATATTGATACCACTGAGGCCTGGTATGGTTTTAGTATGTTTGTTCCTGCCGCAACGATGAAAAATGACGCCTACCCGGTTTTGCTGATGCAATGGCCATCGAGCTATTTCGGCTATAAGGGCGGATATAGCTACGGCACTCCTCCTATTCTGTTGATTCTTCAGCCCAATAGCAAGTTACAATTGATTTATAGCTATTCGCCCACCACACCGGTTGCTCCGAACCAGGCAGCTATAGGCCCGTCGGTTACCCGAAATTTGGGGAAAATAACGTTCGATCAATGGGTCGACTATGTGGTGCATGTCCGATTTTCTCCGGCTGCATTAACCGGCATCCTACAACTCTGGCAGGATGGTACTCCGGTTGTCAATGAGCAGCGTATCCGGCTTGGCTACAGAGCGGGTAAGCCCCTCTGGAAATTTGGGATAAATTGCTATACTGGCAGTGCTTCACATACCGAGAAAACGGTGTATTTCGACCAAATTCGGATTGGAACCCAAACGGCCTGTTATGATGCTGTGGCTCCGGCCAGCACAAACGGTGTTTTTAAACCACTCCAGCAATAAGCACAGGTGCCAGTCAGATAGGGCTGACTGGCACCTGTTATCAACTGGTTTTTCATTTGTCATGAGCGTGCTCTTTTCGGGTAGCAGCCGCTTTTTTGGCCGAAGCCGACCGCTCGGCCGCCGGACGCGCTGCCGAAGCGGCTCCGCCTTTATGACCTCCTTTGAGTTCAGGTTCTTTGTTTTCGGCATGGCCGCGTCCCGAACCACTTTTTTTGCCACCGCCAGATGTTTTATTTACCGTGGCCCAGGCTCGGTGTTCCGCTTCTTCGCTCGGTACTCCCCGATCTTCATAACTCTCCTCAATGTGTTCAGCCTGTCGTTTTTGCTTATCAGTATAAGCAGACTTATCTCCTCGTGGCATGATCGTAACTGGTTTAGTGTTAGAACTAACTTTCCAAAAACAGCACCGATCATTGGCCATTAGGCATTTGAGTTACTCCGATGACTACTAGCCGAATGACAGATGCTGACGATGTGCTTGGTTCCTATGCTAAAAAACCATATTTAGCCTTGGGTGTTTGCGATCAGTTTTGCCGGGACCGCTTTCTCATAAAAAACGCCCGAGTAGTAGCTACATCGGGCGCTGTGCGTGTATGATGGTACAATACTGGAGAATTCTAGCACCAAAACCACAGTTAAGGCACAAATGTTTTAACAATAATACGTCCGTTCTGCAATCTGTTTTGTAGATGCTGGCTTAACCTGAGTTGATCAAACAGGTATTGAAAATAGCCTCATCAGGCTGGCCTATTCAGGATAAAAAGAAGAGGTAAACCTAGTTTTATAGACTTTATCGAATGTATAATTGTACTTATTGTTGAATTTCATCGCACCAAACATGACGCTACTCTATATAGTAAGTCTTAATACTGTCAGTAATGAAAAACTAACCTTTGAGGCAGTATGGCATCTACACTATTTATTTCGTTTTATATCGTTCCCCTTCTTATTGTGTTAACATTCGGGTTGTTGGCTAATTCCGAAGAAGAAACCATACCCAATGCACTCCGAGTTGCTATCCTGCCGGGTGTTAACCTGCTGGCAACCATCCGCTTTATTCAGATTACCATTCGGGTTACGGTAGACTGGCTTACTAATTTATAGGGTCTTGTTCGTTTGCTCTTAAGTAGAACCTACCGGCCTCCAGCATCATCATTACTGATTTTCTTTCCTTTTTTCCCTCCATTGGCATTCATCTGGCCAAACCGCCATTCAAAAGATAGGCGCACCGACCGGCGGTTGAAGTAATACTGCGCCTGAGAGTCGAACGTTGGAGCCGTTTGGCGATTTGTTTGCGAAATAGTCTGAATAAAGGGGTTATTAATCCCCAATGTCAGGCTGGCCTGCTTATTCATTAGGTCGCGTTTGAGCGAAATACTATGCCAATAGAAGCCCGTATTGGTTCCCTGAAGGCTAATCCAGCCCGAACTATAGTTACCATTGGCCTGAATAGTATAGTATTTCGGGAATTTGTAGCTGGTATTCATGTTAATGCTCCACACAATACCGCTATTGCCCTGCTGGAGTGCCGGACTCCGCAAATCGACATATCGAATATCTCCGCCCCCGTTGAGGTTCCAGTTTTTCACTGGCTGACTGCTCAGATTCATATTGAGTCCGTAGGCTTTCCGCTGAGCAATGTTCTGCGGTTTACTCAGGGATATTCCGGCCGAGTCGACCGTCGACAAATATTCGATGGCATTATTTGTCTGACGCCAGTACAGCGCCGTATTGATCGACAAGCCATTCTTTGTGCTCACACTATAGGCTAGTTCGGTGGCGTGGCTGAGCTCAGGATTCAGATACGGATTACCCGTCTGGATATTTTTCGGATCGCTCTGGTTCTGCCACGGATTCAGATACCAGACCATTGGCCGTTGGATGCGTTGCGTGTAGCTGGCTTTAATGGTATGGATTCCGATGCGTTTCGACACCGTAACACTGGGAATCAGGTTACTATACTGACTAGCCAGCTTGGTTTTTGTTGTCACAAAATCGCCATGAATATCGGTATGTTCAAAACGGGCCCCGGCATTCAGGCTCCACTTTCGTTTCGATTCGAACCGCAGCGATGTATAGCCCGAATATACTTTCTGAATATAATTGAAATCGTTCGACTGGGTCGAGTCCGTAACGAAGGGACTCGACCCATCCAGCGATTGCGTAACCCGATATTCACTACCAATGTCGCGCAGGATGCTTTTGAGCCCGGCTTCCAGTTTCAGGTCAATGGTGTCGGTTTCTGTTCTGATCGTGAACGGATGGGTGTAATCGGCCTGAGCTGTATATTCTTTGTTGCGGCTGTAGTTGGTACTATGCTGCCGGTAAATAAGCTCTTCCGACGACGCATACCGATCGGTGTCGTAGAAGTAATTGTCGGGCATCCGGCTAAACTGCGTCAGAAATGAAAACTCCTGCCCCGGTTTGCGAAACGTTTTCGTATAGCCCAGATCCAGTTGACCATTGCCGTAAGGATTACGGAACCTAACATCGTTTCGATAGGCCTGCAACTCCTCGCCCGACGCATTGGTCAACCGGTTATAGACCACGCTGTTATTGGGGTAATAGCCTCCCCAGACATTGGCCGCAAAGTTGATATGACTGGTCGAATCCGGATCATAATCGATACTCATTTCACCGTAGCCACCTGTTCCTGTGTTGTCGGCATTGCTGCTTTGAGTCAGGAGGGTCTGTGGTATTCGATTTCCTTCCGAATCGGTCAGAAAAGACGTTCGGCTCGATTGATTTCGGCGTATGTTTCGAAACTGATAGCCATTGGCCGAAAGCGACAGACCAAATTTTTTCTGCCGAACATTGAGCGTTGTCCCCACTCCCCGATTCATGTTACCAGCTGTTGCGCTGACTGTTCCATTGATGCCCTGAAGGGCTTTTTTCGTAATAATATTGATCACCCCGGCTGATCCTTCAGCATCATATTTCGCTCCTGGGCTGGTTATCACTTCCACCGACTTAATCACATTGGCGGGCATCTGGCGCAGGGCGTCGGCCAGGTTACGGGCCATCATTGCCGATGGTTTTCCATTAATCAACACTTTGATGTTACTGTTGCCCCGCATCTGCACATTGCCATCCAGATCGACACTCAATGTAGGCACTTTACGAAGCACGTCGGCCGCCGTACCCCCCGCATTGGAAATGTCTTTTTCGGCATTATAAACCAATCTGTCGCCCTTGTCTTCGACCATTGCTTTTTGGCCCGCCACGGTTACTTCGCCGAGTGTTTTGCCTTCATTTTCAATCCGAATAGCCCCAAGCGGAAGTATTGGCCGTTCGGCCGATAGCAACACCGGCACTGATTTGGTTCGGTATCCCACAAACGACATAACGAGTGTATATTTTTCAAGGGCAAGATTTGGCAAAACAAAAGCGCCGTCGCCATCGGTTGTGGTGCCCGTAATAAGCTTTTGTCCGTTCATTAAGGCCACCGTTGCAAAGGGAACCGGTTTGTTGGTGGTAGAGTCGATGAGCGAACCGGTTAATTTTCCAGTATGAACCGCCTGAGCCAGGGCACTAGCCATCCATACGCCCAGCAAAAGCAGGGTTAAAATGTGTTTCATAAACTATGAGGAGAGGACTGGTTTTGGTATGTGTGACTACCTATACTATTGGTTGAATGTGTCGAACAGACGAGTAAGGATGACCCGGTCTCATCCTGGCTGGCTTGTTGACATAAGGAGTAAAAATAAGTGTCCTGTGTTGCATAAGGGCTGAAAATAAATCGAAAAACGGCTGTAGGCTCCCCAACCTGGTCTGTCCTGAATCGTACGAAAACTGTCCGTAAATGGACAATAAGTAGCCGCTTATGTCAGGTCAAAAACACCTATAACGTGCACAAAACGGGGTTTCAGGATGTTGGCAATCTATTTGCTATACAAATGAGTAGCATACCCGTTTTCCTACGCTAACAGGAACAATCGACCAATAGAAAGGTAATGAAAGGCACTCAGTTAGGCGAATTTGAAGAGCTGGTTCTACTGACAATTGCGCTTCTTTACGACGACGCCTACAGTGTGGCCGTCATGGAAGAGCTCAGCCAGCGGTTAGAACGTCCGATGAGTTTAGGCGCTATTCACCGCACGATGCAGCGACTGGAAGAAAAAAAGCTGGTGCTCTCCCGATTTGGAGAGGCAACTGCCGAGCGGGGCGGTCGACGGAAACGTCTGTTTACGCTAACGACCGATGGCGAACAGGCCGTAAAAGAAGCCCGCCGAATTCGTAATGAACTATGGGCCGGCATACCCTCGGGTGCCTTTAAAGGAGGACTGGCATGAATCAGCATCATACATCTCCGCAACGCATTGGGTCGGCCAACATAAGCAATACTCCACCTGCATCTTCCAAACAACAGCCGCCCCGTTGGGCCAACTACCTGACTCAGCGAATTACGGCTCCGCATCTGCGCGAAGAAATTCAGGGCGATCTGGCCGAACTGTTTTATAAACGGAGCCAGCGCCATGGGTACCGTCGAGCCTGCTTTTTCTACCTGATCGATTTTACGCTGCTGCTACATCCCAGACTATGGCGTCGGGAAACGTCCGGTTCTTTTATTTCAGCCAATGCCCGGTCAACAGATTTTAAACAACCTTTTTTTCTGAGTCCTACCATGCTACGCAATTATGTAAAAATCGCTTTCCGAAATCTGGTTAATAACAAAGTTTACTCCTCCATCAACATTGGCGGACTCGCCATTGGTATGGCGGTAGCCATGCTGATTGGCTTATGGATTTACGACGAACTAGCGTTCGATACCTATCACCAGAACTACGGCCGGATTGCGCAGGTGATGCAGCATCAGACCTCCAACGGGCAAATTGGAACCCAACGCGCCATTCCGTTTCCGCTGGGCAACGAACTAAAAACCAAGTATGGCTCCAATTTCAAATACCTGGCCATGTCGTCCTGGCAAGGGGCTCATATCCTAACCTTTGGCGATAAAAAATTCTCGAAATCAGGTGCATTCATGGATGTCGACGCTCCGAAACTGTTTTCGCTGAACATGCAAAAGGGTACTACTAACGGTTTGCAGGATCAAAATTCGATTCTGCTTTCAGAATCGACGGCCAAAGCACTTTTTGGCGACGCCGACCCACTAAATAAATTACTAAAAATCGACAATAAGCTGGATGTGAAAGTGGCGGGCGTCTATGAAGATCTTCCGTTCAATAGCCAGTTTAAAGAGTTGCTGTTCATTGCTCCCTGGTCTTTATATGTTTCATCGGAAGATTGGATCAAACGAGCCAGAGATACCAATCAGTGGGGAAATAATTCGTTTCAGCTATTTGCCCAGATTGCCGACAACACCGACTTCGCTACGGTCGACAAGCATATTTTAAATGCCAAGCAGAATAATGTGCCGGAAGAAGACAAAAAATACAATGCGCAAATTTTTCTGCATCCAATGCCCGACTGGCACTTACGGTCGCATTGGGAAAACGGCATTCAAACCGGTGGCATGATCGACTACGTTTGGCTGTTTGGTATCGTGGGGATATTTGTCCTATTGCTGGCCTGCATCAATTTCATGAATCTGTCTACGGCCCGTTCCGAAAAACGAGCCAAGGAAGTAGGCATTCGCAAAGCCGTCGGCTCCATCCGCGGACAATTGATCAGCCAGTTTCTTTGCGAGTCTCTGGTAGTTGTTATCATTGCTTTTTCGCTGGCCCTATTGCTGGTGCAACTGAGTCTGCCGTGGTTTAATGAGGTAGCCAGCAAACACATGACGATCTTATGGTCGACACCTGCTTTCTGGGTTCTTGGCCTTGGCTTTAGTGTACTGACCGGGCTGATTGCCGGGAGCTATCCGGCCCTGTATCTTTCATCCTTCGAGGCTATTAAAGTACTGAAAGGCACGTTCAGAGCGGGGCGCTTTGCATCGATTCCTCGTCAGGTGCTGGTAGTGTTGCAGTTTACGGTTTCAGTTACGCTCATCATTGGAACCATCGTTGTGTATCGTCAGATTCAGTACGCCAAAAATCGGCCCATTGGCTATAGTCGCGACGGATTGATGATGATTCAGATGAAATCGCCCGATTTCTACGGCAAATTCGACATCCTCCGAACTGAACTGAAAAATTCGGGAGCCATCGTCGAAATGGCCGAATCATCGAGCCCGTTAACGCAAATCTGGTCGAACAGTGGGGGCTTCACCTGGCCGGGCAAAGATCCCGATCTGGATGCCGACTTTGCAACGGTATGGGTTACCCACGATTTTGGTAAAACGGTTGGCTGGCAGTTTAAAGAAGGACGCGATTTTTCCAGAACGTTCACTACCGACTCGTCGGCCATCATCCTGAACAAAGCCGCTGTTAAGTTCATGAATATCAAAAACCCAATCGGAACAGTTGTTCGGTGGGGCGACGACAAGACCGGGAAATCATATAAGGTGATCGGTGTTATCGACGATATGCTGATGGAATCGCCCTACGAACCGATAAAACAGGCTGCGTATTTTATGGATTATGAAAATGTGAACTGGATTGACCTCAAACTGAATCCCAATCGCAGCGCGAGCGAATCAGTAGCCACGGTTGAATCGGTATTTAAACGCATTGTTCCATCGGCACCATTCGATTACAAATTTGCCAATGAAGAGTTTGCGGCCAAATTTTCGACCGAAGAACGAATTGGGAAACTGGCAACTTTCTTCTCTCTGCTGGCAATCTTTATCTCCTGCCTGGGTTTATCGGGTTTGGCCTCTTTTGTAGCTGAACAGCGTACCAAAGAAATTGGGGTTCGGAAAGTGCTCGGGGCTTCTGTCCTGAATCTGTGGGGGCTCCTATCCCGCGATTTTGTGATACTGGTTAGCATCGCCTTTGTGATTGCTATACCGATTGCCTACTACGCCCTCGACAGTTGGCTGGCAAACTATGAATACCGAACCGATCTGTCGTGGTGGATTTTTGGCGTAACTGGTCTTGGCGCCCTTGTTGTTACTCTGTTAACCGTAAGTGTCCAAAGCATTCGGGCCGCGCTGCTCGACCCCGTAAAGAGCCTACGCACTGAGTAGGGCATACCAATCATTTTGCTAAAATCCTGTGTAGTAGCCGATTTCATTTTCTATTCTATTGGGACGCTACCGTAGTAAGTAGCAGAAGAAGAGTCTTAATTCTTTTTTTAAACTCCGAAGACGTGGCATCTTTAGTCTGAGATGTTGCGCTTTCGGAGTTTTTTTGAGAATATACTCAACTATATGCTACACCGATGCCATCTTACCTGGCAGCACTGCCCCAATTGGTTATGACAGGCTATTAAAGTAGTCGTAACATACCGCTTTAATTGACGGCTCTCTAGTTATAGCTCAAAGGCTATTGAAAATTACATTATTCCTATCAATCAGCATAACCCAATAGTTTATATGGCTAAAAATTAATATTGACAAATAAATATATATTTTAGAGCACTTCTTACCGAAAAAGAACTGCTTCATGATCAGACTACTCCTTTTGCTTGTTGTTCCCCTGCTTATTCATGCTGTTGCTGGGCACTCACAAACCATTCCCTCCCCGAAAGAACACTTTGGCTTCTCGATAGGCGACGATTATCAGCTATCGAACTATACCCAAACCGAAGCCTATTTTAAGAAACTGGCGGCTTCGGACCGAACGCAGCTAGTCGATATTGGCTTAACGGCCGAAGGACGGCATCAGTATATGCTAATTGTCAGCTCACCCGAAAACCAGAAAAAGCTGGCCCACTACAAGGAAATAGCCCAAAAGCTAGCCCGAGCCGAAAGTCTCAATGACGAACAGGCGCATGCATTGGCCAGCGAAGGAAAAGCCGTTGTCTGGATTGATGGCGGGCTGCATTCGACCGAAACCGTTGGAACCATGCAACTGATCGAAACAGCCTGGCAACTGGTCAGCCGTAACGACCCCGAAACACGCCGGATTCTGGATAATGTGATTGTGCTGCTTACGCACGCTAACCCCGACGGACACGAACTGGTAGGCAACTGGTACATGCGCGAACCGGTTGCCGAAAAACGTACACAGGACTACCTACCCCGTCTCTATCAGAAATACATTGGTCACGACAACAATCGCGATTTTTTCATGCTTAACATGCAGGAAACCCAGAATATGGGCCGGCAGTTGTTTCTGGAATGGTTCCCCCAAATCATCTATAATCACCATCAGCGTGGCCCGGCAGGCACTGTGCTGGCGGGACCTCCCCTGCGCGACCCGTTCAATTTTGTGCTGGACCCATCCATTGTAACGGGCATGGATGCCCTGGGTTCGGCGATGATCAACCGGCTTAATTCCGAAAATAAACCGGGCTATACGCGCCTGACCGGCACCCCCTATTCCAACTGGTTCAACGGTGGTTTGCGCTCCATCAACCTGTTTCATAATATGATTGGTCTGCTCACCGAAATTGTGGGCAACCCAACTCCCGAGAGCATTCCACTAGTTCCCGACCGATTGATTCCGAACGGCAACACACCCTTCCCGATCACCCCGCAGCAGTGGCATTTTAAACAATCGATCGATTATTCGGTGTCGCTCAATTACGCTGTTCTTAACTACGCTGCCCGCCAGCGCGACCTGGTCTTATACACCATTTACCGCATGGGCAAAAACTCCATCGAGCGCGGTAGCCACGACAACTGGACATTGTATCCGAAGCGGATTGATGCCATCACGCAGGCCTACCAGGACGATCAGAAGAAAACCGGTCGAAGATCGTCAACTGGTAGCACACTCGACCTGTATGGTTCTCTGCCCAACGGCGGAGGTGTGCCCATGAAATACTATGATTCCATTCTGAAAGCCCCGGCTCTGCGCGATCCGCGCGGGTTTATCATTCCGGCCAGTCAACCCGATTTGGCCACGGCCGTCAAATTCCTGAATGCGCTGATCAAAGCCGGAATTCAGATCCAGCAGGCAACCAGCAACTTTACCGTTGCGGGTAAAAACTATCCGGCAGGTTCGTATGTGGTTAAAACCGATCAGGCTTTTCGGCCCCACATTCTGGATATGTTCCAGCCTCAGGACTATCCCAACGATTTTCAGTATCCGGGTGGGCCGCCCGTTCGACCATATGACGTGGCGGGCTGGACGCCTGCCTACCTGATGAATGTTCAGTTCGACCGGATTCTCGACGGATTCGACGGGCCGTTTCAAAAACTACCCTATGGCAAACTGCTGGCACCCGAAGGGCATATAACTGGTATGCCAACGGCTGGTTATTTGCTAAATGCGAAAGCCAACAATTCGTTCATTGCAGTTAACAATCTGCTGGCAGCAGGCATTGATGTCTTTCGGCTTCCAGAAGGAACAGCCGGGCAACTGCCTGCCGGAACGTTCTTTGTTCCAGCATCAGCCAAAGCGAAAACCGCACTGAGTAAATTGGCCACCGACCTGGGGCTGGAAATAGCCGGATCGTCAAAACGGCCCGCCGGGCCTTTGCATAAAGTAAGCCCGCAACGAATAGCTATCTGGGATACTTACGGCGGCTCGATGCCATCGGGCTGGGTCCGGTGGTTGATGGAGCAATACCATTTCCCAATGAAACTCATTTATGCTCAGGACATTGACGCGGGTAATCTCCGTAAAAAATATGACGTTATTGTATTTGTTACACAGGCAATTCCGCCCGTAGGCAGAGCCTCCGAAGCATCGTTCCGACGGGAACCCAAACCCGATGAAATTCCGTCTGAGTTCCGTTCCTGGCTCGGTAGAATCACACCCGAAAAATCGATTCCTCAGTTGAAAGCATTTTTGGAAGCTGGCGGCTCTATTGTCACTATCGGAACGAGTACGAACCTGGCGTATCACTTCAACCTGCCCGTAAAAAATGCGCTCGTCGAAATGACCGGCACGGGACAGCCGAGGCCGTTACCGAACGAAAAGTTTTATGTTCCGGGTAGCGTTTTACGGGTTTCGCTCGACTCAACTCAAAAGGCAACCTGGGGTATGCCTACACTAACGGACGTTTATTTTGAACATAGTCCGGTCTTTACCATTTCGCCCCAAGCCATTGCCAAAGGCGTAGTTACTCCGCTGGCGTGGTTTGCTACTGATTCACCGCTACGCAGCGGCTGGGCATGGGGACAATCGTACCTACAGAATGGCGTTGCAGCCTTCATGGCCCCCATTGGCTCGGGCAAACTTTACTGTTTTGGGCCCGAAATTACGTTTCGTGGTCAGGCACATGGAACGTTCAAACTTTTATTTAATCAGCTTTACCAGACGGGCATTCCCTCAACCCCTAACCGGGCAACCGATTAGGCGATTCAATAAACGGCAGTAAGACCGTGTTTGCATTGCCCGACACCAAACGAAGAGTGCGTACGACCGAAACAATCAAGTCGTACGCACTCTTCGTTTGGTGCCGTTTAACGACTTAAATGGTACGGTTGCTCCGGGGGCCGTTGCCTCACTATTCCTTATTTTTCTTAACCCACCATTCCTGATTGACGTTGCCTCTAAAAACAATGGAGCATAAAGATTATATCACATTTACAAACTAAGAAATTACCATGGCAACGGTTCTGGTGTTGACCCAGGATATTGAGCAACTAAACGCCCAACTCGGTCCGACACTACAGCAGATTTATTCGCAGTTAACACTGAAAATTCGACAAATTGATTCAGGTTTGTTAGCTGACTTAACAAGTGGTGCTCCCCCATTAATGATTTTAATTGACTCTTGTGTTGAAAGTCTGGCCGTTCTGAAAGAGCTAAAAGCACATCCGGGCCTATGCCGGATACCGGTTCTGATGTTACGGGCAGTAGCTACCCTACAGAAAGCCTGCATTGAGCAGGGCACCGAGAGTAAACACCCGGCTTCGTTTGTATTCCCGCAAAGACGAACCGTCCACGACCTTGTGATCAAATCAGCCAAACTGCCAGGCAGCAACCCACTACTACAACTCCTGAATTAGCCTCATGATGAATTGGGTTTCCAGGCGAACCATGCTTAGGCAGACAATGGCTCTTGGCAGCGGTTGTTTAATAAACCCATTCGACCTGTTGGGAACAGTTAATCAGTCTATGATGTATCGACCAATACCCTCCACAAACGAACCGCTTCCTGTTGTTGGCCTGGGTTCGTGGCAACAGTTTGATGTTGGCTCATCAGCGTCTGATCGGGAACCGCTCAGGCAGGTGCTTACGCGGATGCACCAGAAAGGAGGAAAACTGATCGATGCCTCACCTATGTATGGTCGGGCCGAGCAGGTTATTGGCGACTTAACCACCGATTTACGGTTAAATAGTTCGTTTTTTCTGGCCACTAAAGTATGGACCACCGGCAAACAGGCAGGCATCGATCAGATGGAGGATTCGCTTCGGAAGATGCGCCGAAAAACGCTGGATTTACTGCAGATACATAATCTTCTGGACTGGCAAACTCACCTCAAAACCCTCAAAGACTGGAAACAGGCAGGAAAGGTTCGTTACATTGGGGTAACGCACTACACGGCCTCAGCACACGATCAGCTCGAACGCATCGTCAAAACGGAACCAATCGACTTTGTGCAGGTGAACTATTCCATTCGGGTTCGAAATGCGGAACAGAGTCTGTTGCCAGCCGCTCACGAAAAAGGGGTCGCTGTTCTTATCAATGAGCCGTTTGAAACGGGTTCGCTCTTTCGGGCAGTGAAAGGGCGTGAGCTACCAGCCTGGGCGGCAGAATACGGTATTGAAAGCTGGGCACAGTTTTTTCTGAAGTTTATTCTGGCGAACCCGGCCGTAACCTGTGTAATTCCGGGCACCTCCAACCCGGCACACCTGCTCGATAATATGGGAGCCGGATTCGGGCAATTTCCAGATCAGAAAATTCAGGCACAGATGGCTACTTATCTGGCAAAACTGTAATGATGCTTTACAGAAATTATGGCCCGATTCCCAACTGCCATCCTTCAAATAGACCTGAAATCCTGTAAGCGTATAGCATATAGGTTCGTCAATTGCCAATAAAAGGCTTAGCAACTTCCCACAACTACCTAAAGCACTCCCTGATGCAAACAGAGCGCTTAAGTACATTCCGCACATAAAAAAACATTAACTACCTAACTATCAAACTCATAATATCAAAATACGGGCCCAAATAATCTTAAAATCTGATTAAATTTTTGCTATAATTACTTAAGTAATAATAGCAGTTCAATAGCTTTTTATTTACTTTGCATTAATTAGTTACCAGCCTCCTTCATGACCGCACGATCAAAACCTATTGACCCAACCAGTGCTATTACCTGGCTGTCGATAATGACTTTATCGGCACTTTGGTTAGCTGGCCTGATCTATATCATTTTCTAAGATAGCCGCAATGCCAGGCTGCCTTACCACAACTAAGAAAATCTCGGATTAACGACCACCGTACTAACGCTTTGAATTGTCAATACAAGATGTAGGTTGAATCTCCGCTGGCTTTGCTGGTGGAGATTTTTTATCTGATCACTCTGACCACGAAACGTCACTACTGCCTTTCGACCGGGAGAAATGTCCGAATAAAAAGCCCGGCCGTAAAACGACCGGGCTTTTCCGCAAACAATATTGTCTTAACCTACTATTCAAATCGAGTCGTTAACTGTCCTCCAGTAAATCCGTACCATTGGCAGTAACAGAAGTCCGCTTCACGACTCAATTCAATCTAGTATAGTACGTAAAATCAGTGTATTCGTACCATTGGCAAAGGCATCGTTTTTAGTCTTCCGTAGCTCCAGTCGCTGCCCTTACAAACCGTTTTTTCGGAGCAGCAAATAGTCGTAAATTCGCCACTGCACGTTAGATCATGGAGCAGTCTGAACAACGTAAAATTATTCACATCGACATGGATGCCTTTTACGCATCAGTCGAACAGCGCGACAATCCGCAACTACAGGGAAAACCCGTTGCCGTTGGCGGCTCCCGACAGCGGGGTGTGGTGGCGGCTGCCAGTTATGAAGCACGACAGTTTGGCGTACGCTCAGCAATGGCCTCGTCAATAGCCATTCGCAAATGCCCTGACCTGATTTTTGTTAAACCCCGCTTCGAGGTCTACAAAGCCGTTTCGAGCCAGATCCGCACTATTTTTTCCCATTATACACCCCTCATCGAACCCCTATCGCTCGATGAAGCTTACCTCGACGTCACGGCCAATCTTACCGACAGCCCATCGGCCACGCATACGGCGCAGGCCATTAAAGCCGAAATTAAACAGCAAACCCATCTTACGGCCTCGGCTGGCGTATCGTACAATAAGTTTCTGGCCAAACTGGCTTCCGACTATCGAAAACCCGATGGCTTGTATGTCATAAAACCGCATCAGGGCCCAGCTTTTGTCGAAAGCCTGGAGGTTGGCCAGTTTCACGGCATTGGCCGAGTTACGGCCGAACGAATGAATCAACTCGGCATTTTTACGGGCCTGGATCTGCGTCGACAAACCGAAGCTTTTTTAATCCATCATTTTGGCAAAGTTGGCCATCATTATTACTCCATTGCCCGCGCTATCGACAATCGGCCTGTAACGCCAAATCGTATTCGTAAATCGGTTGGTTCCGAAACTACCTTTGAGCAGGATCTGCTTCATTTGCCCGATCTGATCAATGCCCTTCATCCACTGATCGATAGTGTGTGGGCTTACTGCGAGCGGAGTGGCATACGGGGTCGAACCATTACGCTAAAAGTTAAGTACACCGATTTTACCCAGATTACCCGCAGCAAAAGCCTGGTGAGCGGGTTACCAGACAAAACAACGCTGGAACGCATAGTGATCGAACTGCTCGAATTGATCTTACCACTCTCGCAGGGAATTCGGTTGCTGGGCGTTTCTCTGTCGAGCCTTCAGGAGAAAACTACTGCCTCCAACGGCCAGCTAACGCTCGATCTGTAGTGATTTACTTCCACAAGCTGACCGTTTTAGCCACCAATAGCCTGCTGTATCAGCTTAAGAGAGCCAGTATACGGGCTTTTTCTACTTCTGGAATAGATACCATTTAGACCTACTGTCACAACCGAATTGGCTATTATCAGTTTATAGAACTACATGCATGGTAACTGATGGCGAAACCGGACTTTATAGGAATGACGTTCGGCCGGTTCGTTTATGAGTTACTGACAAACTAAGCTATTTCATCTCATGGCGAAACATAAGAAAACAGTTCCTTCAGTCAGCCAGGAACAAACGGAACGAACAGCTCACACTAATGAAGTATTTGCTCTCGAGAATGTTACTCAATTACGGGAGGCCATTGATCAGGTTGTATATGGAGAAACAGAAACGACTCAACCCAACGATCCCGAGCGAATCCACACGGTTGAAAACCTGACCACACTGGGCCAAATGGGTATTCTGACAGAAACCGACCTGGACGAAGCCCGGAAAGGCTATCTGTAGACTCGTTACGCAGCTAACCGACTGGTGGGAATGTGTAAGCGAAACAGAGTACCATGCTCCGTACGCAAATCGAAGTGCCCGTCGAGTTGCTGACTCAGCAAAATAATCAGTCGTTTGCCAAACGAGGTCCGATTGTCAACTTTTTGCCAGTCACCTACTTCCATACCGGGACCGTTATCTTCTACTTCCAGCACAATACCCGATGGCGACGGCGCCTTATCGCCATGCAGGGCAATCCGTAAGAGCGGGTCTTGCTGGTCGAGATAGGCGTATTTGAAAGCATTCGTAATCAACTCATTAACAATCAATCCGATCGGTATCGCAATATCGACATCCAGCTCCTGTTTCTCAATATCCAGTTGGAGCCTAAATGTGTCGGACTGGTAGCCGTAGGCCCGCATCAGGCTTTGTGCCAGACTGGTCAGGTACTCGTCCATATTGATCACCGTAAGCTGATCGGTCCGATACAACTGTTGATGAATCAATGACATGGCCTCAACCCGCTGCTGCCCAATCCGAACGGCCTGAATGGCTTTTTCGTCGTGCAGACTGTTTACCTGTAAATTGAGCAGACTCGATACTATGGCCAGATTATTCTTAACCCGATGGTGCAGCTCTTTCATCAGCGTGCGTAGCTGATTCGACTGGCTGGCTAATTCCTTGCTGGTTCGGGTAATGATTTCGTTCTGGGTCGACAACCGGCGGTTGGCACCACGAATGATGTAATATTGCCCGAACAGGATGCTCAGCAGAACCAGCAATATACCCAAACCACCTGTCATTTGTTTTATCTGGCGCGATCGCTGCTGATTCTGCTCGTCCAATGCAGCAATTTGCTGAAGCCGTTTCTGGGTTTTATACTTTGCTTCGACATCGGCAATAACCCGCGCTTTTTCGATTTCCCCATCGGCTTTTATCTGAGCATGCAGTGTAGCCATCTGCTTACTCTTGTCAGCTTCTATTCGAGCAACATCCGAGGCTTTGGCTAATTCCAGACCGGCTTTAATTTTTGCCAGGTCGTGTGCCTGCTGCAACTGATACTGCCCCTGCAATCGGGCAATGGCCTGTGTTTTTTCCAGATTCATCAACGAATCTTCAATCTGTTTCGATGCCAGAACCGTTTGGTAGGCATTCTCGTAGCGCCCCGTAGCCGCATAGGCTTTGGCAAGCATTGCATATACCGAAACCGACAGGGGAGCCTCTCCGCTTTGTTTAACCTGATCAAGCGCTTTTTCGGCAAAAAGCAGTGCTTTTTCGGGTTGTTTCATTCCCAGATAAGCGTAGGACAAATTCCGATAGTTATGAGCCAGACTGCTATGCCGCTTCAGTTTCAAATTGATGGCCAGCGACTTATTCAGGTAATCGATCGCTTTTTCATACTGCGATTCTACGTTGTAGTTCTTTCCCAGATTATTATAAAGAATCCGGTTCTCATCGGGGTCGGCATGTAGTTCTTCGTTGATAGCCAGGGCTTTAAAAAAACAGTCTCTCCCCTGTTTATATTCGCCCAGGTCTTCATAAATAATGCCCAGATTAATATAGTTGTCGGGCAACGATTGCCTGAAACCAAACTGCTGATTGATGGCAATCGATTGCTGAATACTCACCAGCCCCTGCCGGGTATGGGCCAGAACATGCTGGCTTTCGCCCATCATTTTATAGAGCCAGCCCATGTTATTATAGACATGGGCTACCGATTTCATTTTTCCGGCTTTTGTATAATACCGAATCGATGCCTGGTCAAAGGCCAGTGCTTCCTCAAATTTTCCCAACCGCATGGCAATAGCTCCCCGAAGCCGGTTTATATCGCCTAGTCCGGCAACATAGTTTTTTTGCAGGCAAATCTGTTTCGTAAACCTCAGATAATAATCAACCGAATCGAGACGGTTCTGCTTGTAAAACGCATTGGCAATATCGTAGTAAGTATTGGCGCGAGTTGTATCGGGTTGTTTATTACGGAGCGAATTCTTCAGACTATCGATCAGGCTACGCTGAGCAAAAACGGGGAACAAACAGGCCGACACTATGTAGAGGTAACAGAGCAGAAGCCAGGTATTGGTTTTCATGATAAGCGAAACGAACGATTCTTCTTGTGTTGAGCGTATTTAACAGAATACCAGATTATACACTAAACTTAGTAATTAATAAACTTTTCATCAAATTACTACCCTTTTTCTGTTCACTAAGCTGCGAACAAAAAATAGGGGGTAATCAGTTGGCCAAATTTATTTCACAGCGGTTCAAATGGTAAAACAGATTCTTAGTTAACACGACTTATTTACCGACGGCTACCACTGTCTGGTTCAACAGCCGAAAAAATTCCCGATCTGGCCGAACAAAAAACACATTCTCTAGCAATCGAAACCTACACAGCCCCGCCTTGCTTAATATCTGGATATGAGGCAGCTTACTTTTAAACAGTATATGGCTTCTCTGCAAGTCCACTGGTAACATCTGGTTACCCTGTCAATATCTCCCCCGTGCAGATCAATGCCCCTATTTACTTAATTACCAGTCAGTTTCTGAAACCTGCTGGTAAGTTATCAAACCGGTCTTTTTAGAAAGCAGCCTAATCTGATCCTCCGAATAATCAATTCACTAAAAAAAATGGGAAGAACATGGAGCCAAAGGTCGGTTTTTGGGTTTATCAAGTACCCTTTGAGTTTTTACAAGATCGAGACCCAATTCCCGCCAGCACCTGCCAGCGGGAATTTTTAATAGCGGCTGCCGCTTAATTAATTCATACTCTGCGTGTTCTAGAAGGTTTCATGCTCTTGAGTAGATTCGTATATACAACCTGATCCAACGAGCTTCATGATTCCTCTTCTCGCCCGCGCCCTGGGGGTTCTTCTACTTGCAGGACTTCTGGTGGTCATTTATCGAAAATTCAGTTTCCGAAAGCGGTGTCCTGCCTGTGGCTATGCCGAACCGAATCGGGTCCCCAGAAAAGGGATGGCAAAAACGCTTCCACTGAAGGCCTACGTTTGTCCCCGCTGCCGAAATCATTTTTATAAGCTACAGCCATTTACCGAGATTGCTTACGAGCAAAATAGCCTGGACTAGTTTCGGGAGTCTTTCCAATCAGCCTTAATTAGCCAAACTCAGGTTTTGTTAAAAAGTGTTAATACTGATTATCAGCCTTTTATTCTTATTATCTTGTTCCAATTAGAGATACCATTATACCTGACGCATGAATAAGCTTACCGGATTCTCTTTTTGGCGCATCAACCTAGCTCCTGCCCTCCTACTGCCCTTGCTGACAATGGCTTTGCTGGTTCTGAGCAATCGTCTGCAAGCTCAGTCATTAAAAATTGGCTTTACACGTATCGATTATGTGATTGCCCAGCTTCCCGAGTCGAAGCAGGTCAACAATCAACTATCCATCCAGCAAACCCAGGCCGAAAATGAGTTGAAACGGCTTCAGAAAGAATTTGAAGATAAATTGAGCATCTACCAGAAGGAAGGCGCACAACTGTCGGAAGCAATCCGAAAAGACCGGGAAACAGAGCTACAAAAGCTGCAAAGCAGGGTTCAGGAGTTCAGCCAATCGGCTCAGAAATCATTGCAGGATAAGTACAATCAGTTAATGGGCCCCATTCTAACCAAGGTTCAACAAGCCATCGATACGGTAGCGAAACAAAATGGTTACCAGTATATTCTGAACGTCGGCTCCGGCGACACGTTCAATGTTTTGTATGCCGACGAAGCCTATAACATCACCGACCTGGTGCTCAAACAACTAGGTATCAAGCCTGCTCCTGCACCAGAAAGCCCCAAAAAGACGACTCCCGTAACAACTCCGCCCAGAAAAAACAGTCAATAGAACCTGGTTTTTGAGCCCAATGCATTGACTAACACTGCCCAGCGCGCCGGGCAGTGTTAATTTGCTCAGTGCTGGACATTGAAGAAAAAGATGCGGATAGGAATCTTCAGCGGCTTACTTAACTGCTTCATCAACCAATCTAAGAAATGTTCAATCGAGCTAAGCTGATTAACCACGCCTGAATAACCCTTGCGGAACACCGACTCCCGTGGCTGAAAGTTGCCCAATTCCTTCTTTTTCGGACGAAGCCGATGATACTGCCGAAAGCCTTCAGCGACACAGATCACGTATAACACGACGATAATGACCACTAACAGCCTAATTTTAGCCCAGTGCTGAACGCCCAGCTCTTCTACATGGAACCCATTGCTCTTCAAATGCTTGAACAGACACTCCGTGGTCCAGCGGATGCGGTAGCGCTCAACAACGACGTGTTTGGACCAGCTTAGATTACTGATCAAGAGCACCAAAGGGTCCGCACTTTGGGCGCCATCCTGATGAGACCGAGCTACAAACTGGTAGCGGTGGCCCTCCAGGGTAAACCACTGGCTGACGGTGCGGCCCCTTAAAGCTCGCTTGAGCAAAGCACTGTAGGCCTTGCCCCCGGCGCTAATAGCCTCTTTATAAGAATCTTTGGGTAAACGGATAATAAAGTTGAGGCCACTCTGGGTTAGAAACTGCAACCAGGCTTTACCCCCGTACTCACGATCCCCTAACAGGCAGAAGCCCTTCACGGGGTAGAGCTTCATGGCTTGCTGGAGCAAGCGTTTGCGCTGCTGCTGAGAAGAATGACCTTTCCTGGCCAAATCCATCCAGAATAAAGGCAGGCTCACCTGCCGATAGACCAGAGACAAAACCAACAACTGAATAGGTTGTTTACCTAGCTGCCAACTGGTAGCATCCAACGTTAGGTAAAGGCTCATGGAGCGGCCATCCCAGCGTTTGATATAGCCTAAGATCCACACCAGCAGCCACTTCCACAGCCTCCGCTGGGCCACTGGATGGTCAAAGAAGCGGGTAAGTCGGCGATAGTGCGAATCCGTCTGGGTGTGCTGATTACCTAGTAGTAGCCCCATGTGGTTCTTAAGCTTGTTAAGGTTGACGGTCTCCTTGATGAGGATGGCGCAGCCGATGGCGATGAGATTTTTCAGCAGAGTCGGTGAGAGATCCTGGCCAAAATCCTTAGCTTTGTCCAAAAGCGAGGAGTGGAATCTTGTTAAGTTGGTCACGCTACAAAACAAGCATTTGCCCTCGCTTTTTCCTATTCTACTCCCTCAATGTCCAGCACTGAGGTTAATTTGTACCGGTAAGCGAACTCTTTCTCATTAAGGCTGGCCATTTCCACCGGCGGCACCGTAAACCTGTCCTGTAGCATAGCTAGCATCATTAGCGGCCAACTGTACATAAATAGACGCCAGTTCGACCGGTTGCCCCGGTCGGCCAAGAGCCGTTTGCCCACCAAATTTCTTCAGTTTTTCCTGTGTTGCTCCCCCACTCACCTGCAGCGGTGTCCAGATTGGGCCCGGCGCTACTCCATTCACCCGAATTCCTTTTGGTCCGAGCTGTTTGGCCAGCGACTTTACATAGTTCATGGTAGCGGCCTTAGTCTGGGCATAGTCGTACAGGTCGGGCGATGGATCGTAGGCCTGTTCGGAGGTTGTGCCGATAATTACCGAGCCCGGTTTCAGATGCGGCAGAGCTGCTTTAATAATCCAGAATGGTGCATAAATATTTGTTTTCATGGTAGCGTCGAAATCTTCGGACGTCAGATCGGCGAGTGATTCACGGGCCTGCTGCCGGGCGGCATTGCTAACCAGAATATCGAGTCCACCTAATCCTTTCACAGCTTCGTCAACCAGTTTCTGGCAAAATGCTTCCTGACGAATATCACCGGGAATGGCAATTGCCTTTCGGCCCTCTTTCTTAATCAGGGCAATCACTTCCTGCGCATCCGATTCTTCGGTCGGATAGTAGTTTATGGCAACATCGGCACCTTCGCGGGCATAAGCAATAGCGGCTGCCCGTCCCATACCTGAGTCGCCACCAGTAATCAGGGCTTTGCGGCCCTGCAATCGTCCAGACCCTTTGTAACTGGTTTCGCCATGGTCTGGCCGGGGATTCATTTTACTGGCCAGTCCGGGCCACGGTTGCGATTGCCCTTCAAACGGCGGCTTCGGATATTTAGTAACCGGATTATCGAGTGCAGGTGGTTCGGATGTTGATGAAGTTGCCATATCGGAAGCGCTGATTACAGGTGTTGCCACTACCGAAGCCAGTCCGGTTCCAATTCCGGCTATTAACTGACGTCGGCTAAGTTGATGTTCGTCGTTCATTACAATCTGCTGTTTTCTACACTTGTTTCACCCTACCTATGATGGTAGCGGGATAGCCTGAAACTACCAACTGCGAAACGCCCTGTTAAGCACTTTGGTTAAGCGAGCCATTTAGCGGAGCCGATTCATTGAGGTAACGGTTCGCTTTTACAGAACTGAAGTAATGCTACGGGTAAAAGTAAGAGCCCACTTGCCCACTTTATGAGGTAGCTCCAGTCAGCATTTCGATAAGAGTGAGACAAGCAAAGTCAGGAAAACACAAAAGCCACTGATTATCAGTGGCTTTTGCTAGAGCGTTTAGTACCGGGAGCCGGACTCGAACCGGCATGTCCTTGCAGACAATGGTGTTTGAGACCATCGCGTCTACCGATTCCGCCATCCCGGCGACAGAATCGTCTCTGTTTCCAGAGGTGCGTTTGTCAAACGTGGGTGCAAAACTATGAAAAACGATGGAAAGTCGAAATAGTACGATGAAAATTTTTCAGATTCTCCCCTTCCTCAGCAGGTCTTATACTGAATCTGTTTAAACTTTTGCCTTTTTACCGCAGAGGACACCGAGACGTTCTGCTTGGCAAGCTTTGCGTATAATCTTTGTGTTCTCTGCGGTAAAACTGAACGCATTGGGTGATTATTCCAGAAAGTTTAAACAGCCTCACTGATTCTATTCATACCGAAGGGCTTCAATAGGGTCAAGTTTGGATGCCCGAACGGCCGGATAGATTCCCGCAAACAATCCGACTGATATACAAACCAGAATGCCCATACCCATCCAGAGCCAGGGTACCACAAATGTACCGTTTCCCTGACTGATCAGCCCCGCAATCAAATTACCAACCCCTAACCCCAGGACGATACCACCAATGCCACCCATTACGCAGATAACAATAGCTTCAATCAGAAACTGTTCGCGAATGCGCGCGGGCGTAGCGCCCAGCGATTTGCGGATGCCAATTTCGCGGGTACGCTCCGTAACGGATACCAACATTATATTCAGCAGCGCAATGGAGGCTCCCAGTAGTGTAATAAACCCAATACCAAAGCCCCCCATCCGCAAATAGCCCGTTATAGTGTCCGTTTCTTTAGCAAGTTCGTCGGCACGCTCAATATCAAACGAATCGCGCTGGCCCAGTTGGTCCTGTCGAATTACCCGCATCACACCCCGGGCTTCTCCAACGGCTTCGTCCTGGTCGGCAACCGTTGGGGCCGATGCGGTTATGTTAAATGTAAGCTGCTGTGTTCCGGCCACTGCCCGGGCATTATCGAGTGGAATCAGGATCATCCGGTCTTCGTCGCCCCCCGATAGTCCACCTTTTTTGGCCAGCACGCCAATTATTTTATACTGATTGCCCGATACGCGAATTACCTGATTGATCGGATTTAATTTTTTCTCGAACAACGTGTTGGCAACTTCACTGCCCAACACGGCAACATTCAACGCATAGGTGAGATCATTATCTGTAAAATTTCTGCCACTTTGCAGGGTAAATCCTTTCACAGCAATATAAGCAGCGTCACCGCCAATCAATTGTACGTTTGGATTTGTTTTTTTCGATCCGAATTTGGCCTGAGCCCCTCCCGAAACTACTGTCGACACCGCAATCGTAGCTCCGTAGGGGAACCGTTGCTTAAACTGAATGGCCTGGCGATAGTCAATCGGTTTATCCTGCTTTTCGACCCGTCCGCCCCGGCGAAACGCATCCTGACGTGCCACAATGCTGAAGGTATTGGCCCCCAACCCGGCAAAACTGTTGGCAACTGAGCTTTTGATTCCTTCAATAGCCGTCAGAATACCAACCAGCGATGTAATCCCGATGGCTATAATCAGCGAAGTCAGTACCGTTCGCAGTCGATTGCCTGCAATAGAAGCCAAACCTTCACGGATGTTTTCGATCAGATTCATAGGAGATGGTGCAACGGGAATACGTTCAGGCTAAAGTTTTTCATTTCCCTCAGTCCTTTCGCCATGCCCAACACTTTTTTGCACAAAATTTGCTTATCTTTCGTTATAGCAAAACTACTACGGGCATTCTTAACGAAGAAACCAATGAAACGGCTGCTGTTACCGCTTATCCTAATTTTAACTCTGACGAGTCAGGTCAGAGCGTCTAAAATACTGATTCCGATGGACGACTCACAGAAGAATCATCTCAAAGCGTATGGCATCGCCTATTGGGTTCTGAAAACACACGATACCGAAATCGACTGGCTGCTTAACTATCGGGGCGGATCGTTTATGATGCCCCAAAGCCAGACCTTTATCAACGAGATGGTTATTCGGGGGGTTAGCTATGAAGTTATTTCGGATGCTCAGTCGGCTCAGATTCTCGCCGAAATTGCGGCTGCAGATGCCAATATGGATGCCGTTAAACTTCAGAAACCGCCCAAAGTGGCCGTTTATTCGCCCAAAACCAAACAACCCTGGGACGACGCCGTTACGATGGTGATGACCTATGCCGAAATCCCCTACGATGTTGTGTTCGACGAAGAGGTGATGAATGGCAAACTGCCCGAATACGACTGGCTGCACCTGCACCATGAAGACTTTACAGGACAGTATGGCAAGTTCTTCCATTTCAAAGACCAGCCCTGGTATATTGCCCAGAAACATGAGGCCGAAAGCATTGCGCACAAGTTTGGCTTTTCTAAAGTTCCTCAATTAAAACTCGCGGTTTCGCAAAAAATCCGGGATTTCGTATTGGGAGGTGGCTATCTGTTCGCCATGTGTAATGCAACCGATACGTACGACATTGCGCTGGCCGCTCATAATACCGACATCGTCGACTCATTCTACGATGGCGATCCGGCCGATCCTAACGCCAATAATAAGCTGGATTATAGCCAAACGTTTGCGTTCCGCAATTTTCAGGTCTACACGAATCCATACCTGATCGAATTCTCGAACATCGACAACCAGCCCGAAGAACGTGGCCTGAGCGAACACAACGACTATTTTACACTGTTCCAGTTTTCGGCTAAATATGACCCTATTCCAACCATGCTTACCCAGAACCACATGAATGTGATCAAGGGTTTTATGGGGCAAACTACTGCTTTTAAGAAAAATCTGATTAAACCCGAAGTGGTAATCATGGCCGAAAATCGTGCTGCGGGCGAAGCGCGTTACATTCATAGTCCCTACGGTCGTGGATTCTTTACGTTCTATGGTGGTCACGACCCTGAAGATTACCGGCACGAAATCGGCGAAGAGCCGACCGATCTGAACCTACATCCCAACTCGGCGGGCTATCGCCTGATTCTGAATAATATTCTGTTCCCGGCCGCAAAAAAGAAAAAACAGAAAACCTAGCAGATTTGATTGGTGAGCAGCAAAAGCCAGAGAAGGGGCATTCAGTTAGTCAGACCATGTGCACGACTAATCGAATGCCCTTACAAGTTTTTGTGTTAGCAAGCGAATCGAGGTCTCGTTGTTGAGTGCAGTATGGTCAATAGTCAATTCAGGCAGCTTTCTCTTTTTCCTGGCCTGTGAGCCCTCAAACTTTAACAACAAGTTAACTCTGTTTCAATCAGGCTTTAATAAACGCATAAGTAGTTAGGGGCTATCAAACTTACGCCACTACGACTATGAAGAAGATCGTTTATTATCTAATGATTGGCAGTGTTTTTTATAATTGCACCACTATCCGCCAGGGAGAAGTTGGCGTAAAACGTCGGTTTGGTAAGTTGGACCCAAGCGTCAAAGGATCTGGAATTCATACATACAATCCCTTAACGACAACCATTTTGCGCGTTCCTACCCGTACGATCAACCTACCGCTGGCGCTGGAAAATATACCATCGAAAGAGGGACTGAATATTAGTGCCGAGATGGCTGTACTTTACCGAATCGTTCCCGAAAAAGCACCACAAGTGCTGACAACCATTGGCGAAAAATACGAAAGTGTAGTGATCGTAAGCGTTTTCCGGTCGGCAGCCGCCGATGTCTGCGCCCGCTTTTATGCCAAAGATATGTATACGGGTCAACGCGAAGAAATTGAAAAAGAGATTGCGGCAGAAATGCACAAAGTACTTGAACCACGCGGTATTGTTGTTGAAAGTGTTCTGATGAAAAGCATTGCATTGCCTAAAGGACTTGCTCTTTCAATTGAACAGAAGCTCGAAGCCGAACAACAGGCTCAGCAGATGGAATTTATTCTGCAAAAAGAACAACGCGAAGCCGAACGAAAAGTAATTGAAGCGAAGGGTATTGCCGACTCTCAAAAGATAATTTCCGAAGGATTAAACAAACAAATTATCGAATACAAAACAATTGAAGCTTTTCGGCAACTGGCAACATCGCCCAATACAAAAATTATCGTAACCGACGGCAAAACTCCCATGCTGATTCAACCAGGCACCAGCAATCAGTAACTAAACCATTCGTCGACCATTTCGCCCCGGCTTTTGCTCTCCAGTTTCCGCTCCAGCTCGTCGGGTAGCTTGGGAAAGAAATCGATGCCCGTCAATTGCTCGATCTGATCTACCGGCACCACAAACTGTTTTAGCGAACTGCTGGACGGTTCGTTGTCGAGCAAAAACCCAATCATCCGAATGTCGGGTTTGTTGCAGTAGAGCAGTACTTTGTAAAATTTCTGTGGCACGCTCACTTCATTGGTCCGCCCAATAGTCGATAAGCCGGGCTTTAATACGGGCCCCGTTACTACATATAATCCATTATCCCGTACTGCCCAGGCACGTACCTGCTCTTCAAGTTCTTTCCAGATTCCCCGATTAAACTGGGGTTCCTGCGGAGTGATGTTACTCATCAGAAATGTCTCGCGCATCATCCGCTGCGAGTACTTGAAATCGCCTGCTGGTGCCAGGTGCCCCCGGTCGTATCCCGAACGGGTGTAATCGGAGGGCGAAGCCGTTCCGATTGGCACGGCCGGGTCGGGCGTAAACTGTTCGTTTTTTCGTTCGGCGTCGCCCGTTGTTTCATAATCGAGTAACGGGTAGGCTACCCACTGGGCATCTTTATAGGCATCAAGATAACTGAGCGTATAACCTTCATGGCGGATAAGTTCTCCGCTGTTTTTAGAGGTGGGCAGCAGAAAGTCGACCTGTTTTTCAAAATCGAACCGTGTATTTTTGGGCGAAGTGGTTGGCGAAGTAGTATTCTGCTTGTCGCTGGCTTCACTTTCGTCCGTGGCTTCCGTTCGTTCATCTGTAGCCACGTCGGCGCTGGGTTCAGGCGCTTTATATGGATTAGGCTCATCGCGACCAGGCTTCGAATGCCTTAGGCCAACTAGTTCCCGAAAGTCATTCCAGAACGCCACGACAGGTTTTGTTTTGCCGCCATAATGCAGAAACAGGCCGATCAGAAAAAAAATAAAGAGTAATACAAGCGTGTTGCCCCGCAATCGTAAGCCCCGGCGCATGTAGTGTTTGGTCGAAAATCGAGGTCTAAAAAACATAAATGTAAAGCTACAAAGGTGCGCCGATTTCGGCCCGTAATTTTTTAACTGGCATAGTTAGTTCTACTTCTTGCAAACCCAAATCGCGGCCGAACTACAAATTGCCTAATCCTGTTGGAAGAACATGTCGTCGTTACGAATTATTGTCATTGGCGGTGGAGCAGCCGGGTTCTTTGGGGCCATAACAGCCGCCGAATCGTTTCCCAAAGCTACCGTTACCATTCTTGAAAAAAACCGTACTGTTCTAAACAAAGTCCGTATTTCGGGCGGAGGGCGGTGCAATGTCACTCATGCCTGTTTCGACAATCGCCAATTGGTTAAGAACTACCCCCGTGGCGAAAAGTTACTGCGTCCGCTACTGAATCAGTTCGATACAACGGCAACCGTTCGCTGGTTTGAGAGCAAAGGAGTAACCCTCAAGACCGAAGCCGATGGACGCATGTTTCCCAGTACCAATACATCTGAAACTATTGTCGATTGTTTGCTGCATACAGCACAACGGCTCGGCATCGACATCCGCACCAGTTGTGGTGTCAGTTGTTTGCAACCTGCGGCCAATGGATGGACCATCGAACTCCTGTCGGGCGAGACACTGTTTGCCCACCGGGTTTTGGTTGCTACGGGTGGTTACCCACAGGAATCGGCTTATGGCTGGCTACCCAAACAGGCCGAAATGCTCATTTCGCCGGTTCCATCGTTATTCACATTCAACGTACCCAACAGTCCATTTCTGTCGCTTGCAGGAGTGGCAGTTGCCGATGCGAAGGTATATGTACTTGGCACAAAGCAGGAGCAGCGAGGGGCCTTACTGCTAACACACTGGGGATTCAGTGGACCGGCTATTTTGCGGCTATCGGCCTGGGCCGCCCGCGATCTGGCCAATGTAGGATACCGTTTTACGCTTCGGATCAACTGGGTTCCTACGCAGACAGAACATGATTTACGGACTGCTCTGCAGGAGTTCCGGCAACAAAATGGCCGCAAGCTGGTGGTTTCGCAAAATCCGTTCAAACTACCCTCCCGGCTCTGGGAAGCGCTGGCTACCGAATCGGGTATTGAAGACAGTCAGCGCTGGGCCGATCTTCCGGCAAAATTACTTAACCGGTTCATTGAACGTCTGACAAACAGTCAGTTTCAGGTAACAGGAAAAAGTACGTTTAAGGATGAATTTGTGACCTGTGGCGGTATTGCACCAGGCAGTATACACCCACAAACTCTCGAAAGCACAACGCATGCTGGACTTTTTTTTGCGGGAGAAGTGCTGGACGTCGATGGTATTACGGGTGGTTTCAACTTCCAGAATGCCTGGACAACCGGCTACGTAGCCGGTAAACATATTGGGATTAGTGATTAGTCCTTGGTAACAGACTAATCACTAATCTACCAATAACTAATTGACCCGGAGTTTTTGCCCTGGCCGGATACGCGAACGCGACGAAAGGTGATTCTTACGACTCAGAGCCGACACTGACATTCCATACCGACGGGCAATAGAGCTAAGCGTTTCGCCTGGGCGGACCCGATGTAATACCGTACGTTTTAGTCGTGTTCTTGAACTAGACTCTGACCCCGAACGGCCCCCACGCAGATAGTCCCAGACAGCACTGGTCAGCAGAAAATGATCCGAATTGATCGTATTTTCGGGAAAGGAGAAAATATTCAGTGGGCTGAATGGATTGCCCTCAAACCGGGTTTCAAAATGGAGGTGCGATCCATAACTACGACCCGTGTTGCCTCCTAACCCTAATTGATCGCCCGCTTTTACCAGTTGCCCCGACTCAACCGTTTGCTTCGACATGTGGCCGTATAGTGTTTCGAGACCATTGTAGTGCCGAACCAGAACGTAGCGGCCATAGCCGTTGCCATCCCAGCCAACTACCCGAACAATACCGTCGAATGCGGAATAAACAGGGTCACCCGTTTCCAGGTCAAGATCAGTTCCCGTATGCCAGCGTCCCCATCGGTAGCCAAAATTAGAGGTCATTTTCCCTTCATTGAGTGGAGCCGACCAATAGCGGTTTGCGGGTGGATCATAGAGCTTAATGTCGATCGCTTCATCGAATTCCAGCGGATTGATATTATACGGATCAATGGTTCTGGAATCCCATACGGCATAATAATCAGCGATTTTAACCCATTCGTCACCAACCAATACGGAATCAATAACTTCGACAACACTGGGTTCGCCCTGGTCGATAGTACTGGTATCTTCACTAGCGACCTGATTAAGTTCTTTTTTGGGTTCAAACTGGTTATTAAAGCGCAGTTGAGTAGTTTCCTGTTCGAATGGGTCGTCCGCTTTTTGAGGCTGTTCAACGACTGGAGCATTCGGGGTAATTTGATTTTTGGGCGTAATGGTCAGGTTTTTTTTAAACCGCCCTCGTTCCTGGGCCTGTGCTGTTACGGTCAAACACAGGCAACTGATGGCCAGGAGCCATCGAAAAGCCTTTTTTCTCATCAGCAGTAGGGATGAGTTTGTGGTTTATGGTTTATGGTTTACGGTTTATGGTTGCGCTGCTATAGGAGGTGTGCACTAACGAGCGGAGCAACCATAAATCGTAAACCATAAACCATAAACCACAAACTGATAAGTTGTTAATGAACAAGTTGTTGTTCCTGCATTTCAACTGTTACAAGATAACGTTCAGCGTCAAGAGCAGCCATACAGCCCGTTCCGGCAGCTGTTATGGCCTGACGATATACGTTATCCTGAGCGTCTCCGCAGGCAAAGACACCAGGAATATTGGTTCGGGTGCTCCCTTTTTCGGTGAGAATGTAGCCATTCTCATCCATATCGAGATAATCCCGGAAAATATCGGTATTGGGTTTGTGGCCAATGGCAACAAAGAAGCCGGTCACGCCTAAAACGCTTTCTTCGCCCGTTATGGTATTTCTTATCCGAAGTCCCGAAACTTCATCGTCTCCAAGAACTTCAGCGGTTTCGGTGTTATAAAGAATTTCGATGTTATGAGCCGACTTCACGCGCTGCTGCATGAACTTGGAAGCCCGCATCTCGTCGCGCCGAACAAGCATATATACTTTGCGGCAAAGATTTGCGAGGTAACTGGCTTCTTCAGCAGCCGTATCACCTGCCCCTACAATAGCCACATCCTGCCCCCGGAAGAAGAAACCGTCGCAGACGGCGCAGGCCGATACTCCCCGGCCATTCAGCCGCATTTCGGAAGGCAATCCAAGCCATTTTGCCGAAGCACCAGTTGAGATAATAATCGAATCAGCCGTGATCTCGTGGCTATCGTCGACAATAGCCCGGTGTGGCCGGTCGCGGCCCGGATGATCTGAGAACTCAACCGCAGTCACCATTCCATAGCGAATGTCGGAACCAAAGCGACGCGCCTGATTTTCCAGGTCCTGCATCATTTGTGGTCCATTTACGCCATCGGGATAGCCCGGAAAATTTTCAACGTCATTGGTGATAGTCAATTGCCCACCAGGTTGTGGCCCCTGATACATAACAGGGTTCATGTTTGCCCGTGAAGCGTATATAGCGGCCGTATACCCGGCAGGACCGGAGCCGATGATCAGGCACTTTACGTGTTCAGATGTCATGTGATTGGTACTTCGTTGTCTTCATAATAACACTATCCAGTTCCCCAAAAAGAGAAGTTGATCTGACAACATATACAAAGTTGAAAAAAATCCCTCAGGAAAGCAAAAGGGGAAATGGCAGGGATTGCGGGGATGGGTGAGCAACACCCCGCAATCCCCGCCCCCGCTATTCTCCCCGCCCTAAAGCACCCGCCATTCGATACGGCGGTTAAGCTGGCGGTTTTCATCACTAGTGTTCGGAACCAGAGGGCGGGCTTTACCGTAGCCAACGGCCCGGATTCGATCGGAGCTAATACCGGCTTTTACCAGATAATCGACAACAGATTGAGCCCGTTTTTGGGAAAGCGCCAGATTAGCCGCTCCATCACCCCGATCGTCGGTATGGCCCGCAATTTCAATTTTTACGGAAGGGCTCGCTTTCATGAAAGCCGCCAGCCGATCGAGTTCGGTTCGTGATTTTTCAGCCAGATCGTAACGGCCCGTTTCAAAAAACAGATTATTCAACGTTTCTTTAGCCGTTTCACCAGCTATGGCGGGTTCTAATGGAACATTGAGCGACATCCCTGCTCCGGCTTCCCGTTCGGATTTGGTTTTCTGCGTAAAATCAAATGAAAGGCTTTTGAACAGATAACCCGGAACACTCACGTATAATGCATATTCGCCACCAGTGGGCAATATGGCCGTGTACTGTCCTGTCTGCTCATCTGCATGCACACGCGACACAATCTGATTCGTTTTCAAATCCACTAATTCGACTATTGCGGCCAGTGGTTTTCTGGTTTTTGCATCAGCAATAACGCCTTTCAGATAGCTGACCGGTTTTACACGCTCCCGTAGCGATTCGGGCAATTCGAAAGTGTATAATCTTGATTTCTGTGAAACGCCATCTTTCTGTTCCTCAAACGAATAGTAGGCCCGTTTGCCATTGGCCGAGACAAACAACGACGCCTGATCTTCGGATGTGTTGATAGGGAAGCCCAGGTTGGCAGGCGCCGACCAACCCGTGTTGGAACTATCGGAGACAAACAGATCATATCCACCCAGCCCCAGGTGGCCCTCCGAGGCAAAAAACAGACTTTGCCCGTTGGCATGAATGAATGGCGATGCTTCGTTGAATGGTGTGTTGACGGGGACACCGACATTTACAGGTTCGAGCCAGTTTCCATCAGCATCCAGATCGCTGCGCCAGATGTCGCGCCGTCCTTTGCCACCCGGCCGGTCCGACACAAAATAGAGCCGCCGTCCATCGGCCGATAACGACGGTTGTGATTCATAAAAACGGGTATTGACCGAAGGTCCCAGATTTTCGGGAGCCGACCAGTCACTGCCGGTTTTACGGCTAATGTAGAGATCGCAGCTACCGAACCCTTTGCGACCCTGACAGACTGTAAACACAAGCATACGCCCGTCGGCCGAGAGACTGGCGGTTCCTTCGTTGTCGGGCGTATTTATGCTGGGCGACAGCGAAACCGGTGGCGACCATGTTTCTCCATTGAAGGTCGACACCATCAGATCCTCATCGCCTTCGGGCTTTAATGCAGTAAATACCAGTGTTTGCTCATCGGCGGTCAGCACCGGAAAATACTGAGAAGGAGTTGTTTGCAGGACAGACGAAATTGGTTTGGGATCGACAGGCTGCCGATGCAGAACCGCTTCCTGAGCAAACTTTGCTGATGCTATTTGCCGCGCAACCCGCTGTGCCTGTACTGACTGTGGCGGAAACATCGCCTGAAATTTCTCAAGATAAGGCAAAGCCTCTCCATAGCGGCCCAGGCGCAATAGTGAATTACTCAGTGCCTGATAGGCGGCTCCTGCTGCCGGACTGTCGGGTTGAAGCTGAATGGCACTTCGATAGGCTGAAATAGCGGATTCATAACGCCTTGTAAACTCATAGAGCTGGCCCAGCTTCAGATATGCATCCATAAACGATGGGTCCTGCTTTGTGGCCTGCTCCATAAACGGAATAGCCTCGCCAGCTTTTCGCTCCCCAAACAGTTTGATGGCCTGATTATACAGCTCCCGCGCTTTGGCATTTTGCGCATAGGACCTGGGGCCAACGGTCAACAGTAAGAAAAGCCCCCAAACCCCCAAAGAGGGCTTAAAAAAACAGCGAATCGTAGTGTAGCAAACCTCCTTTGGGGGGGTAGAGGTTTTCACGGAATATCCATGTACTTGTGTGTCTGCAACGAGATTTGCCATTGCGGATGATTTTTAACGTAATCAACGATGCGGGGTAGCATTTCATTGGATCGACTCCACTCTGTTTGCAAAAAGAGTTTACAATCGGAGCGCAGATGCGGCACAAACGACTCGGCAAACGCGAAATCTGACTGATTATAAATGATAACTTTTAGTTCGTTAGCCTTATCGAAAATGGCCGGATTGGGCTTTTTGAACTTCTTTGGTGAAAAACAAACCCAGTCCCATGAGCCAGTTACGGTTTCACATACCCCCGATGTTTCAATATTGGTTCTGAAGCCTGCTTGCTGCAAAGCGGCCGTCAGTCCTGTTAAGTCGTGCATGAGAGGCTCCCCCCCGGTAATAACTGCCATCCGGCCTGGATATTGCAAAGCCCCTTCAACAATGGCCTCGATGGGTAGTTTGGGATGAGCCTCGGCATCCCACGATTCTTTCACATCACACCAATGACATCCGACATCGCAACCACCTAATCGAATAAAGTAAGCGGCTCTGCCAGTATGCGCTCCTTCGCCCTGCAGCGTATAGAACGCTTCCATAACGGGCAAAGCCATCGGAGTTGAGCTAACCGTTGCCTGTTCCTGTTGTTTCTGTTCCAGTATCATACGGCAAAGATACGCACTTATCGACCAGACCTATATGCTTTTTAATCCGTTGGGTTTTACTTGTCAGGGTAGCCTGAGGCCAGATTCCACGGCTAGTTTCTATGAACCATATTCACCATAAGCCGTTAGAGTACTATCGTCAGAACTGTTTTTCTATGAAATCTGCACTCCTATTTCTGCCCCTATTGCTGAGTTGCTTTATAGCCCTGGCACAATCGCCCAACGTCGAAACCGTTGCAGAGTTCGGAAAACACCAGCCGATTGGCCTGGGCGTTTCGAAGGAGAATCGAATTTTTGTTACGTTTCCCAAAAACCCTGATCACTACGATTACGGTCTGGCCGAAATTGTGAACGGTCAGCGACGCCCCTACCCAGATGCCGAATGGAACAGGTGGGATTCTCTAAATCCGCAAAACCGGTTCATCAGCGTACAGGCATTGTTTGTCGATCAGACCAATGTCCTTTGGGTTCTCGACCCGGCCAGTCCATCGGGAATGGGTGCTTTTCCGACGGGAATTAAGCTGCTGAAAATTAACCTTGCAACCAATCTGGTTGAAAAAGTTTATCGATTTGAAGACCTCCCCCGCAACCGTACGGGCCTGAACGATGTGCAGGTCGACCCGACTCGTCAGGTTGCCTATCTGTCCGATCCCAGGCGAGCCGCCATTATTGTCCTGGATTTAAAAACCGGCAAAAGCCGCGCCTTGCTGGAGGGCGATAAATCCACCAAAGCCGACCCAAATTTCGTGCTGACTATCGACGGAAAAGAAGTACGCGACACCAAAGGCAACCCATTCAGCAGCAATGTTAACGGGATTGCGCTCACTACCGACTTCAAATTCCTGTACTTTCGCCCGATCACCCAAACAAAACTGTTTCGGATTGAAACAAAGTACCTGCTCGATCCGAAACTTAGCCCATCGGTGGTTTCGTCGCATGTGGAAACGATGGCCGAAACGGGCGTTTCGCACGGTATGATCGCCGACAAGAAAGGCAATATTTACTTAACCGATTCGCCTAACAAAGCGGTTCGCTATTTTACGCCCGACGGTAAACTCAAAACACTCGCCCAGGACAACCGTTTTTTGTGGCCCGATAGCTTTGGCATCGGTACGGACGGTTATCTATATCTGACAGCGGCCCAGATTCATCGTACCAAACGATATAACAAGGGCGAGGATAAAGTAGACTACCCGTTTCGGCTCTACCGAATGAAACTTGGGCATTAGTTATTTGTGGATTGGTCATCGGTCATTTATAATAAGAACACGTCTTCCCAATGACAAATGACCAATCTACAAATGACCTGTTTTAGATCAGGCTCAGCACTTCGACCAGAAAATTGCCGGGCACGTTTACATAAAACGACATTGTTCCCCGGCTCCCGTAGCGTTTGGGCTCTCTGCCCAGCACAATACCATCGTCTTTCATACGCTGGTAGGTTTGCATGACTTCCTCCGGTGAATCGACCACCATACCCACATGAAAATCCGTTGGGTATTCAGGTATTTCATCTTTACTGAAGTTGCTCAGGGCCAGAATAAATCCGTCTTTCCCTATCAGAATTACCAGTGTATCATTACCTTTTACCTCTGCGCACGTAAAGCCGAAGTAGGTCTCGAAAAAGGCGCGGGTTTGTGCCACATCGGGCACGGCCAGGTTTAAATGGTTGAGAATCATAAAAATCAGACTGTTAATGTACTATTGTTGCTCACTACTTAAAATCGCTCAAAACTAGTCATAATTATTGACTATATAGTCAATAATTATGACTAGTTTTGAGGTAAACCAGAATGGCACCGCGTAGCGTAGCAACTCTTTTGACGATTATACCCATGAATAGCATGAACGAACAGGATCAGGTACCGAAACTACTGGCTGACTATATGCGCCGGAACGACCGCAACTGGGCATACCTGATATGGACCTGTAAGCGATTGTTTGAAAAACAAATGCAACAGACCATGCAGAACGCGGGTGCAGAGCCATTCAAAACCTCCTATATACCTTTTCTGGCCGCAGTAAGTCTTAAAAAAATCACCAATCGTGAACTGGCTAAACGAGCAAAAGTGCCTAAACAAGCCATGAGCCGAACCGTGAAAGAAATGGAAGAGCTTGGCCTGATCAGAACCGAAAAAAATCAGAAAGATGGTCGGAGTGCTTACATCAGCTTAACGCCAGAAGGACAGAAACGTCTTTTGCTCGTAAAACAGGCTCAGCAAAGCATCATGGACCAATACCAACAGGTTGTTGGCGAAGACAACTTTACGATTGCGGTCGATGTGCTTCGGCAAATTGTGACTTATCATGAATCCCTCGATCAGAACGATTCTGGCGATGAGTAAAGAGTTTCAGGCCGTTGCTTATGCTTTATGAGTATTCTATTGCAGCATTCCTCTAAAGCGCTCTCCGTCATGAAAACGGCTTTCCGGCTTCTGATTTTCTTTGTTATTCTCGCCCTTACTACCCCATATGTGTCGGCGCAAACCGATCATCTGGCCAACGCTCGCAAACTTCCCGACCATCCGCGATTACTGGTTCTTAAAGGCGAAGAAACTGGCTTGAAGCGAACCGTTGGAGCCGACAAAACCTGGAACGCTCTGAATCAGGCAATCCTGACCGAGTGTGATGCGTTGCTGAATACTCCGCCGGTTGAGCGTATCCAAATAGGCAGGCGTCTGCTCGATAAATCGCGGGAAGCCCTCCGCCGATTGTTTTTTCTGTCGTATGCCTGGCGCATGACCCATCAGGACAAGTACCTGAAACGGGCAGAATCTGAACTGCTGGCCATATCGGCGTTCAGCGACTGGAATCCGTCGCACTTTTTAGATGTTGCCGAAATGACGATGGCCGTTGCCATTGGCTATGACTGGCTCTATGCAGATCTGCCGGAGCCATCGCGGGCTACCATTAAAGAAGCTATCCTGAAAAAAGGCCTGGAGCCATCGCTCGATTCAAAATACAATAGCTGGCTCAAAGCTTCCCATAACTGGAATCAGGTTTGCAACGCTGGAATGACCTACGGGGCACTAGCTATTTACGAGGATCAGCCTGCACTGGCGAAACAAATCATCAACCGGGCCATCGAATCTATCGCGCTACCGATGGGCGATTATGCCCCCAACGGAGCCTACCCCGAAGGCTACGGCTATTGGGGATACGGCACCAGTTTCAACGTGATGTTCCTGAGTGCCGTCGAAAAAGCCTATGGTACTGATTTTGGGTTATCGGCCAAACCGGGTTTTCTGGAAACGGCCGATTTTATGGAAAACATGACGGGTCCATCGGGCAATGCCTTCAATTTTTCCGATTCGGGCCTGGGCGGAGAGCTACAACCGGCCATGTTCTGGTTTGCCCAGAAGCGCAAAGAACCGTCGCTGCTTTGGGTAGAACGGAGTCGACTCATGAACGAAGCCATGAAACGGCACATCAAAAACCGGCTTCTTCCGGGCGCTATTCTTTGGAGTAATGGCATCGGCATTAGTTCTATCCAACCGCCTAAAGAAACCATGTGGGTCGGCATGGGCAAAACACCCGTAGCAATGATGCGCACCTCCTGGACCGACCCGAATGCTATTTATGTGGCCATGAAAGGCGGTACGCCCTCTACCAATCACGCCCATATGGATATTGGCTCATTTGTGATGGAAGCCGATGGCGTTCGGTGGGCTATGGATTTCGGGATGCAAAATTATGAGTCGCTGGAGTCGAAAAAGGTCGATTTGTGGAATGGCAAACAGGATTCGCAGCGGTGGCAGGTATTCCGGTACAATAACTTTGTTCATAATACGCTCACCGTGAACGACCAGTTGCAGCAGGTTGCGGGCAAGGCTCCCATCACTAGTTTCTCTACTGTACCGTCGTTCATGAATGCCATTACCGATCTTTCGGGCGTTTACGAAGGTTCGCTGGCAAAGGCCAATCGGGGTATCGCTATCGTTAACAAGGACTATGTTGAGGTTCGGGACGAACTGGAAACGGCTTCTTCGGAAGCAACCGTCCGGTGGACGCTACTGACACCGGCATCCGTCAAGATTACCGACAACCGAACCGTTGAGCTGACGAAAGATGGGCGAACCATGACACTACAAGTACAGGAACCCGCAAACATCGAGCTAAAAACCTGGCCAACCGACCCTCCGCACGACTACGATGCCCCCAATCCTGGCACAACGCTGGTCGGTTTCGAAACCAAACTACCGGCGAATACAAAAACAGCACTCACCGTATTGCTCATTCCCGACAAAACAGGCAAGTCACTCGGCTCTAAGCCAATGCCCTTAGCACAGTGGCCAAAGCAAAAGTGAGCTTACTCAATAAACAGTTGTTGGGTGCATAAAAAAAAGTGCAAATACGTCGTTTGACATGCATCAATAGAGTCTCACAAACTCAGCTAATTGTTGAGAATTTGAGTTTGATTTGTGAGATGGCACTATGAGATTTAAGCCCTCAGCAATGAACATTTTTATTAGATTCCCTATTTTAATCTCGGGTAAACGGGCGTTTACGGAACCATCATTTAGCCTGAAGTTTCGTACTTTTTAACGTGGGTTTGCTCTACTAAAATTAAGCCTTGCCAACGATTTGCCGATTATTTGGGTCTATTTGGCAAAACGATTAATCCTTAAGCTAAAGCGTTATGGAAACCATATCATGTTTAGCCATAGCTGTAATTGCACTCGCTCTACAAGGATGTCCGTCGGATGTGCCTGTCAATAATGCTCCTGCTGGTTATGCCTATGGAACTTTTGAATGGGACAGCACGATTACCCCGACTCGTGTATTAACTCCGAACACTATCGGTTATTCTCAAAAACTTAAAGTTCGTAGAAATGGGTATAATGATCTTGCCCCCGCTAGTGTCTCCTTCTACCGAAATGATACACTTCAACGACGCTATTTTGAACCAGTAGGAGATAGTGCAGAAGTTAAGGAGTTGGATAATAAAAATGTACTTATTAAGTACATTCTTCCTGGACCAGGTTCGACTTCTACAACAGCTTACATTCACTATAGAGTTGAAACGACAGACAAGGCGACGACATTAATTGTGAGTGAATTTCTAAATCCCTATTTAGAAAAAGCTGATACGGTTCATCATTATTATCGTATGATAGCTCTTACGCCAATCACCTATCCTCTTAATAATTAATCTAAGTTGCATGAAAGGCGATTGATTCGATAGGCAAACCCCTTAAAAAAACAGACATAGCACAAGCCAGACTACCTTTGAAGTGCGAAAACAGAGGTAAATCTAACCAGCTATGTCTGAGAAAGTAGTGGCAATTTATTGCTTTTTGCCGGGCCGCCGGTGCGGATGATTATTTCATCGAAGTGGGCAAAAATCAGGGGAGTGTAAAACCCCAGACAACTCCTAAAGTTAGCGACAGTATCGTGTTGACAACCGCCATCATATCGGCCCGTTTCTTTGGTGGCAATCAAGCCTCGGCTATGCTCTACATGGCTGATAAGCAAGGTATTGTCATGCTTGAGAAGTCGGCGTTCAATCGTCGTCTTCACCGCCTGGCGACCACACTGAGTGCCCTGTTCTACTATCTGGCTGACTTTTTCAAAGCACTCAATCTGAGCGGAGAATACCTGATCGATTCGTTTCCTGTGGCAGTTTGTGACAACATGGCTCCGGCCACCCGGCCGCATTGGCCGCTCGCGGTTGGTCAAAGGGGAGGAATATCGAGGAAAGATTCCGTCGAAGCGTCGATTCTTTTTTGGCTTTCGTGTTCAACTCATCACCACCCGCGACAAGCAACCGGTTCAGTTTTTTATTCTGCCGGGTTCGTATGTGGATGTGACGGCGCTTCAGATGATGCATTTGACGTTGCCAGCGGGTAGCGAAGTCTATGGGGACTCGGGCTACACCGATTACGAGCAAGAGGATTTGTATGCTGAGTGTGAGGAGGTTAATTTAAGAATACAACGAAAAAGTAATAGCCAACGCCCCGATCAAGCTTGGGAAGCTGCTTACAAAAAGCAACTTCGCCAACGGATTGAGCAGGCCTTTAGCCAGATTACGATGCGATTTCCTAAGAAAATTCATGCCGTTACTGAAGCCGGTTTCCTTATTAAAATCGTGTTGTTTTTGATAGCCTATACCCTCGAAACAAACTTGTGACATACAACTTAGATTAACTTACTAGAAAAGTAAGACCCAAAATCCGCTGCTTTATAGTGATTCAGGCGATCATTCGATACCCGTTTATCATCGATCCAGATACCTTATTTTTGGGCATTTTTCCAGTCGTTCAACAGCGCTTCCGTCACCTGCAGACGGGGTAGAGGAGGAATCAGATGAACCTGCTGTTTTTCCTGGGCCGATAAGTCTGAAAACTTAAAGATAGGTCATAGCTAATTATACGTCAGTAGTTTACTGGATATGTATATTATTCAGGCGCTAGCTGACCAAGGGTTGCTTGAAACGTATAGCCCATGCAATATCCCTCATAGTCAACCATATTTTGACTGTATTCCACTAACTAAGTTTGAAGGATGCAAAAAAATGATTGTCTCACAATAACCCTCTCTCCTGAGACGAAGTGGATTACTGTCACCCTGGCCTACGTCGACCAAAGGCGAGGGTCAATTACTAATGGCTTCTCCTCAATCACCCATATGGAGCCATAGCTGCTATGAGCCGGATGTAATAAATAGTTGATGCCATCAGGCACAACCGAGGAGGGTACACCTAAGGCTAGTACATCCGGCTTGACTAGCCAATCGGCTACAAGATGCTGACTCCGGTTGTACGTATTTTCCTGCCAATAAGGCGGTAGCTGCCTCGCATTCAATACTCGCTGGCTGTCAGGGGGTAGCTCAAGACTGAACAATCGATATGCGGGTAACTCATCATAGGGCACCTGAGGCATATGCACTAAGATTTCCACTAAAGCCAGTGCCGGATGTTCTGCCGTATAAAGAATACCAACTCCTGGCGGATTCCACCGGCCTCCATTGAGCCATGTACCGGTAACATCTAGGGGTTGAGCGGCATACTTCTGACGCACCACGCGATAAACAATGGCCATAGCTTATCCGAAGATGCCATAGTCAATACGACCCAATACCCGATCCACCAAAGTATAGCCCGTAACAGTATCTAGTGTCTGAAGGGGCGTTTGGTAGTCAAGTTCACGTAAGGGGGCACGCATCCAGTTGAGAGCAGTTGAAGCACGTCCTTCAAAGGTATCTAACATGTGTAGAAGTAAGTTCTCTAGCAGCAGCAGTCGCTCGGAGGCATCCTGACTAATGCGTTGATCGACTTTCAGTCGATGCAGGTATGAAGCTGATAAGCCTAAAGCAATAGCCATTTCTTTATCGGTTAAGCCAACTAACCGTGCTACGCGGTCAGCTTCCGCTCGTAGCACGCCTTGTCGACTGCGAACGATGATCTCCTGTTCGGTCATGAGCCGGGGTAGCAGGGCTTGATTAGGCGGTAAGAAAGGCAAATTGGCGGCCATTAGAATGAATTTTTCCACTAAGATAACTATAAAAATTCACTCGATCAAGTTTGCTATCTGCTTGACCAGTCTGACAGCTTATAATAGTAAGGGTACAGCAAAATGGTAGTTTCTCAGGAAGATACAACTGACAGCTTATTAGTCGCATCTTCTCAAAAATTGCACATAAGGCTATAGCTTGTTAGTCAAACCCAGGCCTACTCATTTTCTTACATAGCTTATGGTTAGCCGCTACTTGTTCAAACTCGCTTGTCCCCATCTTCTATTAAAATACTACTATGCTATTCGGCTACGCCCGTGTTTCTACCGCCCCGGCTGGTCCGACCGTCGGCAGCCCGGTCAAGATCAAAATCTGAACTTACAATTAGATGACCTCAAAAAAGCAGATTGTCAGAAGATAGTTATGGTTGGCCCTGAAATGGGCGTTTTACACTACTGATAAATATTTCTATTGCCATGATTGGACAATAAAGTTTAGGGTAAATGAAATGCGGCTATCAGATCAGTTTCTGATAGCCGCATTTCATTCGTTTAGTTTAACAGTATCCATCAACAGAGCTAGGTTTTTCCTGGATTCTTCGCAACGCTCTCGGTAGCGGGGTCAACCTACCAAAGTCCACACTTGATGTTATCGAACCGATTCAGATGGAAGCTGACGCTGATTCGACTGACCGCCTAAAAACAACCCTAGTAATCCGCCTACTAGCCCAGAAAGAATAAACTTTACTGGGAACAAGTCCTCCAGCAGACGAGAAGGCCTTTCTTCAAAGGGCACGGTAGTTCCCAAGGCAAGAAGATACCAGATCAATAAGGGGGTAACACTGACTAGTAATCGAGTCAAAAACGGATAATGTAGAGATCGGCTAAGCACCAGGGCACCGAGCAGGCCACTCAGGGCTGCGCTCACATAGAAGTGCGGAGTCCCATCGGCCGGGGAGAGGATGCGCATCCCCATAATACTAATGCCTAAACAGCAACTAAACAGGCAAAGTCCAGCTAAAAGAAGCCAGCCTACGGGCGCTTGCCTTAACCAGGTAAGTAAGGTTTGACTTCCCGCAGATAGATAGCCTATCGCCACCTGGAAAAGCATCAGTAACCAGACTAAATAGAAGCCACGCCAAAAAAGCGCATGAACATGGCCAAACTCGTTGTGCGTCCACCTATCCGTGCTCGTTTTGGTTATCAAAGCTTCGAATTGATGGTGGCCCATGTAAGCCCCTAAAGCAGAGGTACCCAGTAAGACCACCATTCCTATTAGTAATCGGATGGGGCGTTGATCGAGCTGAGTAAACAACCAAGATCGCAGCCACCCACTCTCGTTGAACCACCAACTCACGCCGACCGAGAGCCCACCTAGTAACAGGAGCGATAAGCTCATATCCAGTAGTGAGGTTAGGAGCGAATCGCCCAAACAGCGAGCCAATCCCACGGCTCCAAAATCACTCACCAGTGCAACTATATTTTTGATCAGCATAAAACTGATTACACCAACCAGAAGCAGTACCGATTCCCGTTGAGGCTGTGCGGGCCGACCTAGTTTACCGAATTCCTCGGCCAAAACGTCCACGGGGCCTACCCGGTGGGTCGCTACTAGAAAAGCCTCTTGCTGACTTAGACCCGTAGTTTGTAAGGCGTCTATTCCATCCAATAAATGGCTTTGCAATTCCCGAAGGTCATCTTTGGTGAAAGTGCCCCGTTGTTCAAGTTGGCTAAGCCAAGTTTGGGTAGCCTGGGTTAGGTCAAAGTGGGATTTGTGGTCCATAGCGATTGAAGGAGTTGATTAATCATATTCCAGTTGGCGCGTTCAGCTTCGAGCACCACCCGCCCCTGCTGTTTAAGTGCGTAATATTTTCGTTGGCGCTCATTCTCCGCCGTGCGCCATTGGGTCTCCACTAACCCTCGCTGCTCAAGTTTCCGTAACACAGGATAAAGAGTGCCCTCGGCTACTTCAAGCTGTCCTTGGGAACACAAGCGTATTTTGCGGATAATTTCGTAGCCATAACTTTCGCTATCGGCCAGAATGGTGAGCACCAGCGGCACCAGGGTGGCCGCAATAAGCTCTTTGTTAAATTCAGGCATGTTTTTATACATAGAACCACAAGGCATAGCAAACATACATAGAATTTCTATGCTTACAAATTTTTTCTAATAAAATTTGGTTAGTTATAAGCTCCCCCGTTCCGCTCTTGATTTGTTACTCCTACTTAAAACGAAAGAGCCATTCTATAGGGCTGATTACGTTAACCAGATACTATAAATTGGCAGGTTGCCTCCTGAACTGGAGATTTAAATAAACGGGGGTCGTGTTTTAAACTAATCTTACCTGGCGAATTCAGGAAGCCGTTATAGGCGATGCCGTTTGATGCCATTCGACGGAGTTTCGGTCTACCCTGCCCTTGTCAGACTATTCTCCTAACCAGCACCGAAACGCAATAACCTTTTCCCGGCTGATAATAACATCCTCTTACATGATCTTATCATCAAAACCGATAGCCCAAGGTCAGCCCAAAGCGGGGAGTAAACCCTTTCCGGCTCATCTGTTCTGGCAGGACTGCCTTGAGAGGGGGACTGCTGGTCGGTAGTTGATAGTGAAGGCCCAGAAACAAATCGACCACTACTCGCGGTGTGCTTGTCTGTACGCCAGCCATAGCGCCGGGCATCCAGACGTAAAGCTGCTGGATAGCCCTGACTAACTTACCGCTCGGGTCTCGAATAATAGTACCCTGATTGTCGAACTGATAGTCGTCGAGCGTGAGCCCGGAATAGCGACCGTATACGCCTGCGTAAAAGCCAGTAGGGGAAAAAGGACGCCGAGGGAAATAGTGCCGGTATTCCAATGTAACCCGCTTATAGTGAAATAATCTCGGCGAGGGGTTGTTGGCGTCATGATATTCATACGTTTCCGAACCGAAGCCCACCCCACCCACCAGCGATGCACGTTTGGTCAGCATCCGTTCATAAAACACAGATACGTCGCCAACAATAAGACTCAGGGGATTAATTTTCAGACTATTAGCTCGATTGACTGTTGAGTCTGCTGTTGACTGGGCGTAGACCCTACACAGGCTGATGGCACTAAGTAGAACAAAAAGGGATATTTTCATTGCAAAATTTGGGGGTCCGTTAGGGCCTGTCACCAACAAACTGGCATCCGCTATTTTTTGCTACCATTGTCTGTTCTGCCATTGCCAACCTGACGGCTTGGTACCGGTTGACAATATTACCAGTTTTTGAAAGTTCGACAACATTAACTTTCTTTAATATCAGCTCTTCCGTTGCGGGTGTTAAACCAACGCCGACTGCGTAATGATGCACGTTGAACTAGCAGGTATAAGTTTGGGGAAATGCATATGGCTAGTTGGTCGACGATGAATCCATCTGAAAATGGGCGGTAATAAGTAGTTATTTGTACTCAATTCTACCCGACCATGCGCAAAAAGCTATTGGCCCTGCTATCGATAATTATTTTTTGTATCGCGCTTATCCAAGCCTGTACAAACGATGAATCTACCACGGCCATAGCGCCCGCAGCAGATAGTTCTAGCCCGCCTATTGTCGCCCCTAACTTAATTACCAATGATACGGCTCTGCTTGGCCAGGCTTTGTTTTGGGACCCAATCCTGTCGGGTGATAAAGACGTAGCCTGTGCTACTTGCCACCACCCCAATAATGCCTACACGGATGGATTAGATCTGCCGTTAGGTACCAATGCCGTTGGTTACGGCCAAAACCGTCGGTTTCTGAAGCCCAACGACGTGCCTGTAACCAAGCGAAATACCCAAACCATACTCAACGTGGCTTATAATGGCATGGATATAAGTGGAAATTATGTGGCGTCGACGGCTCCCATGTTCTGGGATTCCCGAACTAAAAGTCTCGAAAAGCAACTGATCGGCCCACTAACAACATTTGAGGAAATGCGTGGTCATGCGTATACCGAAACCATTACGTTAGACAGTTTAGTGGCTCGATTGACAAAAAACACAGAATATCGGCAACTGTTTCAGACTGTCTTTGGCAGTGATCAGGCCATTACAGCGACTACTATCGGTATAGCTATTGCGACCTTCGAGCGTACCTTAGTGGCGATGAATTCACCTTATGATCGGTATCAAAAGGGAGATAAAAAGGCGTTGACTGACCAGCAAATTCAGGGAATGCTAATTTTTAAGGACGAAGGCTGTCCCATTTGTCATTCGGGCCCCATGTTTTCCGACTATAAATTGCATGTTATGTCGGTGCCCGATAATACCCGATTGGCTAGCTCTGACGCGGGTGCGGATGGTAGTTATGCCTTCCGAACGCCTTCGCTACGCAACGTCGGACTAACAGCGCCTTACATGCATAGCGGTGTTTTTCAGACGCTGAAGCAGGTACTCAAGTTTTATGACGATATCGGTGAGCCTCTTTCACAAAACCCGCACGTGCGTGTGCAGCAATTAGACGCAAACATACAGCGGATTGCGCTGCTCCCGGCCGATCAGGAGAATCTTATTTCATTCCTGAATGCCTTGAGCGATTCGGGCTTTGATAAGTACATTCCGACTCGTGTTCCCAGTGGTCTCAATCCGGGTGGCAACATTCGGTAGGTAGCCTCATTTAGGGGCAATATTGCTATTTTGTACGGTTTTTTAATTACACCCTTAGTTGCCTAACACCACCTTGCCGCCATTCGCATAGCTGATGGTTCCCAGCAAGGTTATGCGTTTAGCCTGCACACTGCTACTCACAGAAACGGTCGTATTGGCCTGAATCAGCACGTTGTCGGCAGCGGTCGGAATGCGCCCGCACGACCAGGTAAACGGATCAGTCCAGCTACCTGATTGTACACTGCTGATAACATCAGTATAGCACATCGATTGCGATAATAACCGCAAATAGGCGGCCTGCGAGTAGATAGCGGGTTCGTTCAGTTGCCACGAATTTTCGGGGTACGAGGTATTCCAGGCTTTATACGATTTCTGGACCGGCTGATTCTGTGGGGGTACAATGGGTGGGCCGTTATAGGCCGGATCGGGCGCATAGGTTGGATTGGCTCCCCCCATCAAATAGCCCGGTGGCGGATTGAAATCAAATACGGTACCATCGCCAAACCAGCTATGATACATGGTAGGATCTGAAAACTCGCCACCCACCGCGCCCATGTTGGTCAGGTAGCAATAAGCCGTTGGATTTACGCCGTGCATATAATGCAGGAATCCCATACCCGCATCCTGGTAGTTTGTTTTATTGTTACTGTCCAGGTTATAGCTGTTCATGGCAAAGAACATATTCCCCTGATGGGCCTTGGTTTCGTTGCTTCCCCAGGTATAGTTACGGTCGGCCAGATAGGCCCGGTAGGCATCGGACTGGTTGAGGTAGGCCGGTAAGTTTTCAGTATTGTCAGTTTTAATACTGTTCGTATAGGTGGTCAGAATGGCGTTTTTCACGCTGGCGGTCGCCCCCGTAGCGCGGGCATAGTAGAGCAGTGCATCCTGATAGGTAGCCTCAAACGGATAGGCATAACTCCACTGAATGAGGTGAACCTGGCTGTAATTGGCGTCAAAAAAAGTTCGGTAGGTCGTGTTGCCCGTCAGCACAAACAGAAACGCGGCTGCCGCCACTCGCCGGGCCAGTCGGCTATTGGCGTCGATCGTAGCGTCGGCACTTTGAAAGCCGGTATTCGAAAACGTAACATTCGGATTCGAACTGGCCCAGCTAAATGCATTGATAGCGGCCGTTTGCAGGGTATCGGCGTATCGTTTTTTGGCCGGATCGCTCAAGGCCTTAAACTGAATGGCCGCTAAGGCAAACACCGCAGCACCCGTGGCGGTGGCATCGGTACTGGCCGCGCCGTAGCGACGGTAGTGCGTATCGGCACTGGGGGGCGATGTGGCACTAAAATCGGTTACCGATACTTTATGCAGCAACGACCCGTTGGCCTGTTGCATCCGCCGGAGCCAGTCGAGTTCCCATTTCACTTCGTCGAGCAGATCGGGAACACCATTACCCGATTCTGGAATGTCAAAATCGTCGGTCCAGATTGCGGGGTTATCCTGATAGGCCAGCAACAGGTCGATCAGCGGACCGTAAGTAAACGGAACATACTTGTTATAGTCGCCTGCATCGAACCAGCCTCCTCGCAGATCCTTCGACGTCGATGCGTTCGTATTCGTTACCAGTCGGCAATCGGTATCCTGCTGCGTTCCCAGAAAAGCCGCGCCGTCGGTCCAGGGATTTTCGGCATAGGGTGTCTGTTTAGCAAAACCGCTTCGCTGGTAAAAGAAAACCCGGGTGGTCTGTTTCAGTACGTTTCGGTAAACGTCGTTCCCGATGTCGAACGTATACGACCGTTTGTTACGCAACGAATCGTATACGTAGTAGCTACCGGCCTGTTGTACTGACGAAAAATCGAACCACCACGCCTTATCGCCCGACTGGGCATGGGTTGCACCGCCATTCCAGCCTGTTGGCGTTCCCCGAAACACAACCGAATTATCGGTAGCGTTTCGGATTTGGTAGTAGGTAGAGGGCGAAAACGGCTCTGAAGCATTATAACCGGTTTGCGGATTACTGATAACGGCTACTTTCCGGGCTCGTGGTACATACCCAAACTGATCTACTTTCAGGTGATTATCAACCTCCGGATAGGTCGTTAGCTGAAAGCCTTTAACAAAATTCCAGATCGTTTGTGGCACAGTAAAAAGCGAACTCCAGCCGTGCGTCGCATCCTTGGTCATGAGCATCACCACTTTTGTTCCGGAGCCGCAAAACGTAAGTGAGTCTACATTTGGGGCAAAGGCGGTTGTGGTATAAGTACTACCATTTCCGCAATTGAAATAGCTGTAGTTCGATAGCGGCCAGACAAAACCGGGCGTTTGCGGATACGGAACAATGGGCGACTGAACCGTAGGATCACCTTTACTATGGATGTGCAGAAGCGGCACAGGCTTAAATTTCGTAGCGGTAAAATAGCTCGACAAAAAACTATTATTACCCCACAAATTAGCCGCAACGGGTGCAAACGCAGCAATCTTACTGGGCAGCGCCAGACTCAGATAATAGCACATAAAGCCCCCGCCCGAATGCCCTGTCGCATATACGCGGTTGCGGTTGATCCGGTATTTTTGAAACAAATAATCGATCAGATCCGATGTAAACAACACATCATCGGGGGCGTTCGGGTCGGGCGGATTCGGGCCATTAGCATCGCCAGCCGAGCCAAATCCCGGTGCATTATCGGCATATTTGTTAAATTGAATACTTCCGCCTACGGCAACCGCATCCGGGTAAACAACAATAAAATGCTGCGCATCAGCCACCGCATCGAAACCGGCATAGGCCTCAAATCCGGCTCCACTACCACCGTCGCCATGAAACGCCAGCAAAACGGGTAAGTTGTCGTTTGGAAGGCTGGAAGGTAAATGGAACCGAAACGTACGCGTTCGTCCACCCGACTGTAAACTACCCGAACCACTTACGGGCGATTGAGCCAACATATTCTGACACAAAATCAGCCCATTCAGTAATAAAACTATCCGAATAAACATCATCCATAGAACGTTCGGTGAAATATAAATTGAACATACCAGACTATTAGTAACAATTGAGTTGCCGGAAGATTTTGGCTGTGTCAGGCGGAAATCTGGTAGTAAACGGTTCGGCGCATCTCATTCAGTAAAAAAAATAAGCCCCGCATCCATGCATTTTGTCTAATAATGATGTTATCTCTATAAAACAACCCCTGCATGGAAACATCGGCGCTGGAACCCCACAAGGCAAAACGGGGCGAAAAAACCACAATCACCGGTATTCTGGTCAACATCGGATTGGTTCTTGTAAAAGGACTGGCGGGCTGGCTTGGCCACTCCTATGCGTTGATTGCCGATGCTATGGAGTCGGCTACCGACATTATTACCTCGCTGTTTGTCTGGATTGGTCTCCGAACAGCGGCAAAAGCCCCCGACAAAAATCACCCATTCGGACATGGGAAAGCCGAACCGCTGGCCGCCATTTTGGTATCGATGGCTCTTGTGGGAGCGGCCATCCTGATTGCGGTTCAAAGTATTCGGAATATTCAGACTCCGCACCAAATTCCGGCTCCGTTTACGCTGGTCGTGCTGGCGGGGGTAGTTCTGGTGAAAGAAGTACTCTTTCGACGTATTTCGAAAGTGGGCGAAGAGGTAGAAAGTAGTGCCGTAAAAGCCGATGCGTGGCACCATCGCAGCGATGCCATTACCTCATTAACGGCCTTTGTTGGTATTTCGATTGCGTTGATTGGCGGTCCTGGCTACGAAAGTGCCGACGACTGGGCCGCTTTGTTTGCGTCGGGTTTTATAGTCTTCAATGCATACCATATTTTCCGACCTTCCTTTGGCGAAATTATGGATGAAACACCAGCTGGCAACTGGCAACAGGACCTCAAAACTATTGCCCTGACCATTCCGCAGGTAAGAGGAATTGAAAAATTCAGGGTACGTAAAACCGGATTTGAGTATTTCATCGATTTACACGTAACAGTTCCCGGCAACTTAACCGTAACACAGGGCCATGCCATTGCTCACGCGGTTAAAGCCGCTATTATGGATGCCAAACCAGCGGTTTATGATGTACTGGTCCATATTGAGCCGGAATAGGTTTTCAGCTTACAGTTTTCAGTGCTCCGCTTGTTTAGAACATAACTCCTTCGGAAAACAGTAAACTATAAACTGAAAACTATAAATTGAATTTCGGACATTTGCAGCGTGTTTTTTTGGGCCCTATAATCCTGTTGCCTTCCTTCGCTTAGCACTATGCTACATCGCTACGTTCTTACGGTCTTCCTGTTCAGTACCACTACGTCACTTTTTGCTCAAACAACGCCAACCGCATCGGCGCTGGACGATACGCTACAAATCAATGAAGTGGTTGTGCGCGGCTATGCGTCGAATCGTCGACTTTTGGAGACTCCAGCCTCCATTGGTCTGCTCACCCGCCGTGACCTCAACCAGCGATTTGGCACCCCTACCATTATTCCGGCCATGAATACGCTACCGGGCGTACGCGCCGACGAACGGTCACCCGGTAGCTATCGGCTTGCCATTCGGGGGAGCGCCATCCGATCGCCGTTTGGAGTTCGCAATGTTAAGACCTACTGGAACGAGCTGCCCCTCACCGATGCAGGTGGCAACACCCCACTCAATGCACTCGACATTCGGGCTCTGGGTCGGATTGAAGTAATCAAAGGGCCATCGGGCAGTTTGTACGGAGCCGGAACAGGCGGCACCATTTTGTTTAGCGGTCTCGGCGTTCCGGCCGGAAAAACCAACGTCGAGCTATCGGCGCTGGGAGGTAGCTACGGCCTATATGGCAATGGTATTGCTGTGCAATCGGGCAAGAACAATTCGGCCATTGCCGTCAACTATAATCACCTGCAATCGGATGGCTACCGCGACCAGAGTGCAATGGTTCGCGATAACCTCAGCCTGATCGGTTCATTTCAGGTCAGCCCTAAACGTACGGTATCATTACTGGGTTTGTATTCTGATCTGCATTATCAAACACCGGGCGGACTGAACGAAGCGCAATATCGGGCCAATCCGAGGGCTTCCCGGCTCGCAACGGCAACACTACCCAGCAGTGCAGCACAACACGCGGGTATTTATCAGAAAGTTGGGTATCTGGGCATTTCGCACGAATACCGCTGGAATGATCGCATCCAGAACACTACCGTTCTGTATGGCTCGACTACCGACTTTGCCAATCCGTTTATCACAAACTACGAAAAACGAGCCGATCAGGGGCTGGGTGGTCGCACTATTACTCAGATTCGCCTTCCGAATGGTCCACTGCCAACAACGTTTACCGTAGGTGCCGAACTGCTGCGCAATTTCACGGTAGATCGCAATTTTGGCAACCGGGGGGGTGTTCCCGACACTATTCAGACCGATGAAGAACTGATTGCCCGACAGACAACTCTTTTTGCGCAGGCCGAAGTAGAATTACCAGTCCATTTCCGGCTTACGGCAGGCTTAAGCCGCAACGACGTCCGATACGATTTTACGCGGTTCCCGGTTCAGTCGGCGGGGGCACTACCGGCCACCACCATCCGGCGAACGTTCTCGCCGGTTTGGTTACCACGTGTAGCGTTGTTGCGCACCTTTGGTCAGAACCTGTCGGCATTTGCCAGCATCAGCACGGGCTATTCGGCGCCATCGAGTCAGGAAGTACGACCATCGGCCGGAGGTTTTAATGCCACTCTGAATCCTGAACGGGGCATCAACTATGAGGTTGGTCTACGTGGTTCCCTATTGAACGGACACCTCGGGTTCAATATGGCCGCTTATCAGTTCTACCTGCGCCAAACCATTGTTCGGCGGTCCGATGCGACAGGCGCTGAATATTTTGTCAATGCCGGTCGAACCGATCAGCGAGGACTGGAAGCTCAGTTAACCTATGATTTCATAACCCCATCGTCGCCAACGTCACTATTTTCGCTACTACGGCTCTGGCATAGCCTAACGCTCACGAATTATCGGTTCAAAGATTATCAGCAGGGAACCACCGATTTATCGAACAATCGGGTTCCGGGCGTAGCACCGACCACACTGGTTACGGGGATCGATGCCGAAACCCGGCTGGGGCTCTATGCTCACGTGACATTCCAGTATCTGAATGAATTTCCGCTTACCGATGCGAACACGGTTATGTCGGACCCAACCCGGCTGTTGCAGGCAACCATTGGTTACCGCCGAACATTGGGCCAGCACTGGGCGCTCGACCTATACGCCAGTGGCGACAACCTCCTGAACCAAACCTACTCGCTGGGCTACGACCTCAATGCCGTTGGCAACCGTTTCTACAACGCAGCCCCCGCCCGCAATGGTATGGGCGGTGTGCGCCTGAGCGTGCGTTGGTGAAGATCGGTTTATGATTTACGGTATTCGGTTTACGGTTGCTCCGCCTGACAGCTAGCTTTGATGCAGCGCAACCGTAAACCAAATACTAAAACCCAATATCGATCACCAGCGGTTGGACGAGGATCTGGCCGTTGGTAATGTTATAGATGGTTCGGAAACCGGCTTCCAGCGGGGTGCGTAACCGAAGCGCATTGAAGACAAATGACACATCGAGACCCGTTGTCTGGTATTGATGACGCTGGGTTTCGTAGCCTCGCAACCGACCATACACATCCCGAACCTGGACCAGACTCTGGCCATTAGCCATATCGAAAAACCCGCCCGCTTTTATCCGCTGCACATACAGCAATCGCCCCAGCGACCAGTGCATGTCGGCAATGGGTAGCCGGTACTCAATGGTTCCGGCTGCAATTTTATCGTCGCCCACATAAGCCTGACCACGTGGATAAAAGATTACGGCTCCGAACTGATAGTTACCATTCTGATGCTGATAGCCCGCCCGGAGTCGCAGCGAATGATGCTTTCCTAATCCGGGCAGGAACATATTCCCCTGTACACCCCATTGTTCGCCGTTCAGTTGGCCACCAAAAGGCGTTGTCCGCAGGTTAGCCGAAAGTGTCTGCCCCCAGCGCGGAGCTACATCGCGTTTGCTCTGCCGCAACAGCCGCGAATAGGTAAATCCATAGGTAAGCGCATTCAACGACCCAGCCGGCCCAACCTCTGCCAGATTGTATCGAGGCAAATCGTAGCCCGTAACCTGCAAATAATTGTAATAAGCTGACAGGTTAATAGTTTGACTGTAGCGTGAATTAGTCAGTTGTAAGGGGAGCCGAAAACCTGCCGCCAACAGGTTATAGTGCCAACGGTCATTAACCAAACTGTCGGCAGGCGGTGCATGATCGATGTATCCCAATGTGCTCCGATTACCGCTCTGAAAGCTTACGTCAATAATTGGATATAAGCCCTGGTAGCTCAGATTCGCATAAAAATTGCCGGTCCGCTCGGCCTGGTTAAACATATACCCTGCTCCAATCTGGGTCGTGCTCAGCAAATCCTGCGATGTAATGCCAACCGACAACGCCTGCCCCGAACTGCTCAGGGTTGGCCCCCAACTGTAAATATTAACGGCATGGAGCAATCGACGAAACCGCGAGGGTCGGTACAGGGAAGTCGACGGCAGCGAATCGGCCAAAATTTGCCGTCCCTGAACGGAACCCGGTTCCAGTTGCGGCAGCGAACCAAAAAAGCGAACGGGTTGTGTTTGGCCTTCGGCTACGGGATTGACCGAAACGGCTTTCCAGTCGGCCGGATTCAGCGGCATATCGGCAATACGAAACCCGCGTGCCGTGAAATCTTCGAAAGCAAGTTGCCTGCCCGATGGCGATACAGCCGCATGATAGGCCGCCAACGGCCGCGACGTAACCTGAAACACGGCTTTACTTCGCACATCGACCGCATAAATATTGTCGATGCCCGTTCGGGGAGAGTTATAGAACACATATTGCCCCCACGGCTGTGGATTACTTAAGTTTTCGTTTACACGCGGCAACAAATCGGTTTGTTCGCCCGTGCTGGCATCGATGGTCTGAATGGTTTTCTTTCCGTTTTTCAACGCAACGGCCACAAGGGTCTGGTTATCGCTTTGCCAGCGCGGATGCAGGTAAAATTCGTTGTCGGGATTTGGCAGCAATCGAAGCAGTTTGCCAGTTTTCGCGTCGAGTACTTTCAACTGTGTTTTGTAACGTTCCGTATTTTCGACTACCACCAGTTTCGAGTTATCGGGCGAGAGCGCCACGGCCGTGTAGCGGGCGCGATGCGTCAGACGGGTGAATTTGCCGGTTTTTAGATCAAGCAATCGAATATTCGAATAAATTCGCTGACTCCAGCGCGGGTCATACCCAAACTCAATCCAGCAGACTTTCGTAGCCGTTGCCGACAGCATATTTGGATCATTCGGAAAGCCCTGTACAAAAATGGTTTTCTCTGGCTGGTTTTTCGATAGAACGACCAGCCGGGGTGTATCGCCTAACCCGCTTTTCACGCACAAAATGGTGGAATCGGTCAGATATTGAGGATGCTGGTAATTCGTGAAAATAGCTTTCTGCGCCTTTTCAGGTGTTACGCTAAACGATGCAGCGGGCGTAGTTGTCAGTTGTTGCTGCTGTTTCTGCCAGGTTTCGGTAACGTCGTCCATCGTTTTCCGATAGAGGTCTTCCACCCGAAGGCCCGTTTCCTCTTTAATACTGGCCGAAAACGCAAATGGCCACGGAAACCGATGGTAATTCCGATTCAGCACGCGGCTCCAGGCATCAGGGCCGTAGGTCCGTTTGAGGTACGTGGTCAGGAAATAGCCCAGTACGTAATGGTTCGGCACATTATCCTCATAAGATCCACAAACGGCTTTGGCATAATCGAACCGGTCGCCCGCCAGCAGATTCGCCCGCATCCCCAGATCGAAATTCGGAATCCGTCCCCGACCGCTGCTACTCAGTAATGTTTCAGTACTAACGGCATCGCCTTCAGCAAACCAGTCAGGTACCGTCAATAAAGGGAGAAATAGTCCGGTGTTGCCAAACACTGTATAAAAAAAGCGACCGTAGCCCTGAAGTGCCTTATCGTTCTGCACCACATGGCGGTATTCGTGAACGGCCAGCAGATCGAGCCAGTTTAAGGTTCCGAGCAAGCCGGGGTCCTGCGGCTGCACGGCATAAAACTCCGACCGACGCGGAAACAGCGTCACAAAGCCATTGCTATTGGTTGTCTGATTCTGAAGCAGCAGCGAAATTCGCCGGGGTTTCTTTTGCAGCGACGCACTGACCGGTTCATACAGACTTTCGAGCCGTTGGGCCGTTCGCTGGGCGGTTGAATCGAGCCCCTGCGGGTATAGTACCCGAAAGTGCGGTGTTGTTAGCCGGTACCAGTGCAGGCTGGCCGGATTCTGGTCGAGAATGGGCAATAGTTGGCTCTTCGCTCCAAACGACAGCAGAAGTAGCGCAGCAGAGATTGATCGTCGTAACATGCAGTATCAATGATACGCAGATTTAACGAAAAATAATGCAACAATTAACGAATCGCGTCGGTGACAGGCAAGACAGAAAAGGAGTCACAGACGCGAACCTCGGTCATCCGCAATACAATCGCGGACGAGCATTCGCTCACCCTAAAAATTTATACCAGTCAGCAGCATGAAGCCATCGACTTTCAGGTTCGAGGAATTGGCATTGTAGTCAGAAGTAAACGTATGACCGCTCAGGTATCGCTCGTACCGAAGGACAATTGGTATGCTGATTTTCTGCAATTCAATATTGACTCCTACGCCCGCAATGGCACTCACCGCCGACTTGCCGGTTAACGAGTATTGTTGATAGAACATGGGATCGTTTGGACAAGCTATTAAATCACAAATATATCGGGAATCAACCAGTCCGTTACCGTTAATAGCTCGGTTATAGCCTACTCCCAGTTCAAAAAAAGGCGTAGTACCGCTCCCAAAAAGTCGGTAGCGATAGAGTACTGGCAGTTTGAGGGATGATAGACTATACGTAGAGATGATATTGGACCAATTATTCGCTTGTGACCTTTGATCGTTTACGCGGGTATAAGAAGGTTGTAGATGAAGTGATGCATGGCGGTTGAGCCTGTACTGTATATCCAGACCAACGATTGGCTGATAGGCTGGATCGTAAGCTGTGCTGCTATTACTAGTCCACAAAGGCATTGTTCGGTTAACACCGCCCAACACGCCGATTCCCCAGCGTTTTACGATATTCTGCGCCTGTACATACTGAGCGACCAGGCAAAAAAATAACAGACTGACAATTAGCTGTTTCATAAGGGGATAGGTTTAGTATAAGAACAATATATCCAAAATAAACAAACTTTATCGATACATTAGTATACAAAATAGAATACTTCAGACAGACTTCCTTATTTTATTTCCGATCCCGTTTTCCTGACAGTTTATCTAAAACAGTATTCGCCCGGTTATACATAAAATAGAACACGGATTGAACGGATTTTATCTGTAGAAATCCGTGTTCCCGATCTCTCTATAAGAAAGGCTGCCCAGAGAGCAGCCTTTCAGAAAAGTTACGGTAAGCCAGGACACTATTTGGTATCCCAGAACACTTTCGTCGTCAGTTTATCTCCACCAATAGCCGATGCCGCCGTTGTATAGTTAGCGATATTGGCATTCTGCTCGGCGTTCGGATACGTAAACCGAACGGGGAAATCACCCTGCGGAATCGGAGGAGCATTGAAGGTTGGAAAGTCGAACCGACGATACTCGGTCCAGGCTTCCAGCCCACGGTTAAACAGCGCAATGTATTTCTGACGAGCAATTTTCTGAAGGGGTGTCGAACCGATAGCTGTAGCATAAGCAACGGTTGGTTCTTTCAGATAAGTTGCCGCTGCGTCGGCCGTACCGCCCCAATACAGAATCGACGCCGTAACTCCAGCATTGTAGAAACTTTCAGCTGTGCCGCCCACCGAATAGCCACGAGCAGCCGCTTCAGCCTCATAGAAGGCAATCTCATCGTACGACAACAAAATGCCCGGCGTAGTGGTAGCCGTCATGGCAGCACCTGCTTTCGAATAGGTGATGTACGCATTACTACGGCCATAGATACCACCGCTGTAGCCACCCGCATTATCTTTTGTATAATAGAGCGGAATCCGAGGATCGTTCGACGCTTTCAGCATATCCATCATCGTGTTCGACGCCACGTAGTCTTCGCGCGAACTCTGGATTAGTCCTACCCAGATTGGGTTCGTGTTGGGCGTTGTTCCCAGATAAGTCAGTTTGGCATTGTCGCTGCTCGACGTAAATACACCGGCAGTTACGGCGGCTTCGGCCAACGTTTTTGACTTCGATGGGTTCACATCTGCCAGTGTCATGGCCATACGCAGTTTCAGCGAGTTGGCAAACTTAATCCAGCTTGCCACTTTACCGCCATAAATCAGGTCGGCAGTACCAAAGCTATCGGCACCTGTGTTTAGCAGCGAAACAGCCTTGTCGAGCCGGGTGAACAGATCGTCGTAAATAGCAGCGGCATCGTCGTAAGCTGGTGTGAGATTATCCGAGTTCAGAGCTTCCGATTTCAGGCTCGAACTAGCCGCACCCGAATAAGGAATGTTGCCATAAATATTCACCATGTTGGCGTAGGCATATACCTCCAGAATCTCAATAATCGCCATCTTATTCTGATCGACAGCCGGATACAGACTCGGGCTATTAGTGATGATTTTCTTGGCCTCTTTATAATCGAGCAGTACATCCCGGAACATCGACACCCAAAAACCGCTCCCCACATCGACCAGGTTATAGGCCGTTGTACTGAAATAGGTAGTCTCGGCAAACTGCTGCGCCATCAACTTGAACGTAAACCCATATACGACAGCATCGGTCAGGTTCCGTGTTGCATTACTAAAAAATGGTTCGGCAGGCACACTCCCCGACTGATATGCTTTCGGGTTTGTATTTAAGGAGGTAAGATCTTCGCTACATGACGTTGCTACTACCAGGAGCAGTACCGCAGCATATAACGATTTTATGACTTTCTTCATAAGAATCGGAATTAGAATGTTGCTTTAATATTGAAACCCATTGTCCGTACGTTTGGCAGACTCCCTACCTGAACGCCCTGGATATTACCAGCACCGAGGTTATCCTCTGGATCGGCATATGGAATGTTTTTATGGATGATCCACAGGTTCCGTCCAACGGCCGAAATTGAAATGCTACGCAGTGGCTCCAGACGAGCGACTAACGCTGTTGGTAACGAATAGGAAAATACAACCTCACGCAGTTTCAAATAACTGGCATCATATACATACCGGTGAGTTGGTCCAATGGTCTGTGTACCTGCCAGCGGATAGTCGAGCATGTTCAGACGGGTTTTGTTCACGTTGCCATCGGGGTTAACGCCAGGCAGCAGAATACCGCCCCCTTCCGAAACCGCGCTCCGAACGGGTTTGCCAAGTTCGTTCAGGCCAGCACTTTCCTGATATAAACCAGTAGCCAGACCATAGTACATATCGATCGACAGAATATCGCCACCTTGTTTAGCATCGAGCAGGAAGCCCAGCGATACGTTTTTGTAGGTAAAGGTGTTCTGCAAACCACCCGTCCACTTGGGGTTAATGTTCCCGATTTCGTTGGTCGTGGTGGTGGTTCTCAGATAACGGCCAGTTGTGGCATCAACCGTTGGCTGACCATTGGTATAGATATAGTCTGTGCCGTAGAGCGTACCATAGCTTTTGCCCAGTGGAGCGTTCGATGAACCACTCGCCTGGAAGTCCCCATTGGGCAGGGCGAAGTTGGTTACGTTGTCGTAGAGTTTAACCACTTTGTTCCGAATGCGGGTCCAGTTCAGGTTCACATCCCATTTGAAACCACCAACCCGAACGGGCGTACCCGACAGCGATACTTCGATCCCTTTGTTTTCCAGCGTACCGGCATTAACATATTTGGAGTTATAGCCCGTTGCTGTCGAAACCGTTACCGGAATGATCTGGTCGACCGACTGCGAATTAAAATAAGTCACATCTAATCCAATCCGGCCATCGAGATAAGACGTTTCAATACCAAGCTCGTAGCTCTTGGTACGTTCGGGCCGTAGTTTGTCGTTATTTTTGGTACTCGGCACCGAGAAAAGTGGAATAGAACCAAAAGCAGTTGGCTTATCATACAAATCGCTCAACGCGTTGAAGGGTGCATCGGCACCAACCTCGGCATAGTTCAACCGCAGTTTACCGAACGTAAAGATGGGGTTCTCGGCAATGAATTTCGAGAAGACAAAGCTGGTCGAAATCTGACCGTAGTTGTAGGCGTTATTGCCAACGGGCAGTGTCGACGCCACATCGCGTCTGAACGAACCGTTGAGGAAGATGAAGTCTTTATAGCCCACCTCGGCATCGGCATAGTAACCGTTTACCTGTTTGTTCAGATAAAAGTCTTTTTCGTTGGGAGCTTCAATGGGGTTAACCGAGTTCGACAATGCGTAGATTTTTGGAACAACCAGCCCACCGTTGGTTTGTGCACTCACCCCATTTTGCTGGGTTTGCCGGATGTTGATCCCTAAAGCGCCTTTCACCGCAATAGTCCCAAACGTTTTATTACCGGTCAGCAACGCATCGTAGTTATATTCTTTGAACGTCAGATCCCGGCGTAAATACCGACCTGCTTTATACACAATACTTCCTACAGCCGTTGGTTCTTCCTGAAGCTGAGTGTAAGAATCCAGTGAAGCGCGCCCCATCAGATTCAGCCAATCCGTAATTTTATAATCGAGTTTCACATAACCCAGATAGCGCAGGCGGTTATCTTTCGGCGCATTTTCGTAGGCAGCAAAGTACGGATTGTCCCAGTAAATGATACCAGTTTTAGCGGGCAGACCACTGGCCCAGTTCCAGGTGATGTTCTGGCCAGTCCGTTTGTAAGCCGCTTCCTGTTCTTTAATATCGACGTTCATTTCCCACCACTCGCGGAAGCTGGAAATGTTGTTGTTTCCGCCGTATCCCTGCGCATATCGACCGCGACCTTCTACGTTCGTAAAGTTGATCGATGCCGTTGCAGTCAGGCGTTTTGCAATTGCATACGACCCACTGAAGTTCAGGTAATCTTTCTTCAGATGGCTGTTTGGCTGAATACCCTTGTCTTTGTTGAGCGTATAGCCCAGCTTAAAGAAGCCTTTGTCGTTTCCTCCGTCGATGGTTACGTTGTTGTTAGTCGTTACGCCCTGCTCAAAATAGGAGAATGGATCGTGAGCAGCCGCCATCCAGGGCGTTGCTTTCATGTAGGTTGGCGAAGTCGGGTCGCCAAACGCATTCCATTGATACACCAGCAGGCTCGGATCAAACGGTGCCCCAACCGAAGCATCTTCGTAAGTGGGCACAATATTGTCGGGCTTACCATCGCCATCTACATCGGCCTGATCAAAATAGCCGTCGCCGGTTGGACCATAGTATTTACCATAACCACCGCCGTATTGATGCTGATATTTTGGGAATGTGCTGCGGTCGGCATTGCTGAACGTTACACCCGTGTTGATGGTAACACCCAATCCTTTTTTACGCCCTTTTTTTGTGGTGATGAACACAACCCCGTTCGAAGCACGCGAACCATAGAGCGCCGTAGCGGCCGGTCCTTTCAGGATGGTCGTGTTTTCAATATCGTCGGGGTTAATGTCGGCAGCCGCGTTGCCGTAGTCATAACCGGCCGTACCCCGGCTCGTCCGGGACGCGTTGTTTGTCGAATTGTCGATCGGGACTCCATCTACAACAAACAGAGCCTGGTTTGAACCATTCAGCGATTTCCAGCCCCGGATGATGATACCCGTCGATCCGCCAAGACCATTGTTTTTCTGAATCTGTACGCCAGCTACTTTGCCCGACAGCGCATTGACAAAGTTAGCATCGCGGGTGTTGCTGATCATGTCGCCCGAAACAGTCTGAGCAGCATACGAAAGCTCATTTCGCGTTTTAAGAATCCCCTGGGCCGTTACCACAACCTCCGTTAGCTGTTTGGTATCACTAACCAACCCAACGTTAATGACCGACCGGCCATTGATTGGTTCTTCGATGGACTTATGACCAATAAATGAGAAGACCAGCGTACCCTTAGCGGACGGAACAATTAATTTATAATTACCATCGGCATCGGTAACTATACCACTTGATGTTCCCTTCAGCACCACGTTTACTCCCGGCAATTCACTGCCGTCGTCGGCAGAGGTTACCTTGCCCGAAACGGTGACGTTTTGAGCAATAGCAGAATTAGATAGCAGCATTACTATACTACCTAATACTAGAAGTAGTTTTTGCCTCATTGACCAAATTGTTTAAGTTAAGAAAGTATTATCGAGGGCTAAAATTAATAGGTTTTTAACCAATATAAAATATTGCTATATCTATTATACTAAAATTAAAATTCTATTATTCACTAAATAAAGCAATTATTATTCTAAAAATTAGAATAATACATATTTTTAATAAAAATTTCATACAAATTAAACCTAAGAAAAGTACTCATTTAATTGTATCAACAATGGAAAATATATACTTAGTCTACTACTCAAATTAGTTTTTACAAAAAAGCACTAGAGAAGTCGTACTGCCAGGAGCAACAGCAGCAGGGTGAGTATATGCAGGAAAAGGAGAAGCGACTTAGGAGAATAAACCCGCCACCAATAGCGGCTATTATATACGAGGTTTTGGGAGCACTAAGCCAACCGTTTAATGTAGGAAATCAATCGATTAACCTTATCCGTGTAGGGTGGATATAGCCATTGCATTAAGCCAAAATCGCGCTGCATAACTCCGCGCTGATTTGAAAACTCCTGGAAGCTGAAAAACCCATTTGATTTGCCCAGCCCACTATTGTTGATTCCGCCGAATGGTAATTCGGTATTGGTAAACTGAAGCAGCGTATCATTGATAACGGTATCGCCAGCCGACGTTCGGGCCTGTATATACGCTATGTTGTTCCGGTTTTTACTATGAATGTAGAGGGCTAGTGGCTTTTCGCGTTCGTTTATCACCTGCAATGCTTCATCAAGCGATGTGTAGGGTAACACGGGGAGCACCGGCCCAAAAATTTCCTCCTGCATCACAACCATATCGTTGGTTACTCCTTCGAGTACGATAGGCTCTATAAAATTCTGTTCTGCTTTCATCGAGCCGCCCACAACCACCCTGGCTCCTTTGGCAAGCGCATCATGGACTAAGCTCCGAAGCCGCTCAAAATGGCGTTCATTCACGATTCGGGCATAGCTATCCGAAGCCTCTATAGGCTTTCCATCAGGGCTATACATCGTTTTAACGGCGGTTTCATAGGCCTGCACAAAAGAGTCTTTAACAGAACTGTGCACCAGCACATAGTCGGGTGCAATGCAGGTTTGGCCATTATTGAGGCATTTTCCCCAGGCCAGTTGTTCGGCCGCCTGTCTGATGTTGGCCGTTTCGTCGATAATGGCTGGCGACTTGCCGCCTAGCTCCAACGTTACCGATGCCAGATGGGTGGCTGCCGCCTTCATCACCTCACGCCCAACCGCCGGACTGCCCGTAAAGAAAATATGGTTAAACGGCAACTGTACTAATGCCTGAGCCACTGCTGCGCCCCCTTCAAAAACGGCAACTTCGTTAACCGGAAATAGCTCCGTAATCATCTGCCGGATAAGAGCAGCCATATGCGGTGTTAGCTCAGACGGCTTCAGTATGGCCACGTTGCCAGCCGCAATAGCCGACACCAGCGGGCGTATGGTCAACGCGAATGGGTAGTTCCAGGGTGCCAAAATCAGCACGTTTCCTTTGGGTTCGTGATGCAGATAGCTCCGCGTCCCCATCATACTAATGGTTGTTGGCAGGCGCTGTGGCTTCATCCACTGTTTCAGACGCCGACTCGTGTGCTTAATTTCCAGCCATACTGCCAAAATTTCGGAAAGCGTAACTTCGGTAGCGGGTTTCCGAAAATCGTTATAAGCGGCCTGCTGAATAGCCGTTTCGTGAGCGGTTATCCATGTCGCAATCCGCCGAATTCGTTCGATACGTTCGCTGGCAGTTGTTAAGGCCATGTGAGGAGCCTGTCGACGCTGCGCCGTAAAAACTGTCTGTAAATCAGGATAAAGGGCGGTTTCAGCTAGTAACGTATTCATTGCAGGATAGAGCCAGGAATAATCAGGTCAAATTTATACACTAAAAGTACAAAAATTTAACCATTTAGGGTAACATTGGTATTTATATCGTGAAACGTTTATATTAGCTGAAACTTTAGCCAACCCAACCGGATGACGCTCGTTAGTGATAACATCCGCTACCTGCGTAAACTCAATGGGTTAACGCAGGAGCAGTTCTCCCGAAAAATAAACATAAAACGCTCATTGTTAGGCGCCTACGAAGAGGGCAGGGCCAATCCAAACCAACAGAATATTCAGGCAATTGCCAAAGCATTTAATACTACAGTAGAGTTACTGACGCGTCAGGATCTGCGAAAGCTCCGTGAAACACCCAGTCTAAGTATACCCCTGGGTCAGGCCAATAAACCTGCGGGGCGAATTGATGGGAGTCCAATTCGCTCAGATGGGAAACTGGATACGGACGACGATGAGCCGTTCCAGCACCCCGACTTCCCCGATATTTTTGCGCAGCCTGCTCCATCAACACCAGAGCCCAAACCCCTTTCGGCGGTATTGAATCACTACTACCGCCCACAGGAAGAACAACGGCGTTCGGCAGATCGACCTGTTCCGGTTCCGCCAGTCATTACCCCGCCCGTACGACCCGGTCAGGATAAGCCTGTTCACGAACGAACCCAGTCCGTAAATTTTCAGCCGTCTCAACCCAATCCGGTAGTTTCCAATCGACAGGCGCCTTCGGCTGTCGATCAACTGTTTGGCCCATCCGACAATCTGCCATCAGGATCAGTTTCCCGCCAGTCCGACCCATTGACCTTTAATAATGTTTACGAGGGTTCTGGCACGATTGCCCGCACTTATCCAACAGCACAGTCGATTGCGCCAACTATTCCGGTGGTGATGAAAACCCATTTTGGCGAATACGGACAACGGTATCAGCAGGCTGACTATTTGCACCGATTGCCTGCCATGCACCTGCCCATATTGCCCCAGGGACATTATCGGGCATTTGAAGCCAGCGATGATTTTGTGTTTCCGGGAGCATTACTTGTGGGGCAGTTTGTCCGGAACTGGTTCGACATTGCCGATGGCAGGCAATATGTGTTGCTTGTGCAGAGCCAACGTTCCGAAGGGCCATTCATTACGTGTCGGCGGGTCTATAATCAGGTAAAAATCAAAGGAACCTTATTATTAACGGCCGACAAGGCGGGGGTTCCCAATCAGGAGGTAGTTCTGAAAGATGTAATTGAAGTCTGGGAAGTTTGCGCCTTTGTTAGCCAGCAGATGCCTCCGCCGGTTCCGAATACCGATCGCCTGAAACAACTGGTCGATGAACTGCGGTTTGAAGTTGAGCGCCTGTAAGGAAGCACAAAAGGGCCATTACCTCACTAATGGAATAAATTACGTGTACATGTAGACATCGTATTCAAAAGAAGGTTTATCTTGCAGCTAGTTATAGCATCTGATTTACGAATTATAATAAATAGTTTATAATTCTTTTTTTACGTACAGACGTCGGCAATTTTCGTTCTTTCCTCTTTTTAACGAGGGCTTTGGTTTAAATGCCTGATGGTGTTCGAATCAGAGCCCTCCACTGTTTTTAACTGGCCGTCTCCCGCAAGTCTGCCCAATACAGTTGCCTAAAGTCCTGAACGGGTTCGTATTTTTACGACCATTATGCGTTATTTTCTCGAATTAGCCTACCGAGGCACTACGTACCACGGTTGGCAACGACAACCTAATGGCCTGAGTGTGCAGGAAGTGATTGAAACAGCCCTGACTACCATTTTGCGCCAGCCCATCAGTATTGTAGGGAGTGGCCGTACCGATACTGGTGTTCATGCAGGCCAGCAGTTCGCTCATTTCGAAACGGAGTTGCCGCTACCTGCCAACTTACTGCGGTCCATCAACAGCCTTATTCCTGGCGACATTGCCATCTACGACTGTTTCTCGGTCCATCCCGACGATCATGCCCGCTATACCGCCACATACCGATATTATCAATATTCAATTATCCGTCGTAAAGATCCCTTTCGCAACGGTTTAGCCTACATTTTCACCCTACCACTCGATGTGGCGCTGATGAATCAGGCAGCCAGTGTACTGCTAAATCATACCAATTTCGAGAGTTTCAGTAAAGTAAAGACCGACGTTAAAACATTTAACTGCCGAATCGATTTTGCATATTGGGCCGTTGAGCCTACCGGCAATTTAACCTTCCATATTAAAGCAGATCGATTTCTGCGCGGTATGGTTCGGGCTATTGTTGGCACCTTGCTGGATGTGGGCCAGGGTCGGTTAAGCCCTGACGCCTTCGAACAGATCATTCGCGACCACGACCGCCGGAAAGCGGGTAGGGCCGCTCCGGCCGAAGGGCTTTCGCTGGTGGCCGTTGGTTATCCTGAGTCGGTGTTTATGTTCAGGAGTGGCCAATAAACAACAAAAGCTCTCTTCTCACTCCTTTTCCCTACATTCGTCTTTTATCAAACACGAGTTCTATTTTGAAAATCGGAACAATAATCTTAGCGGCAGGAGGTTCTACCCGCATGGGTGGTGAGCCTAAGCAATTGTTACAGTACAAAGGTCAATCACTGATACGCCGAATTACCGAAACGGGCCTGGCCCTTCAAACCGGGCCGGTTGTAGTTGTTCTGGGAGCAAATCGGGAGCAAATTGTACCGGAACTTTCGGGCCTCCCCATCACTCTGGTCGATAATCCTGCCTGGCAAACTGGCCTGGCTTCATCGCTTAAAAGTGGCCTGGCAGCTCTGTATATAACCCACAAAAACATCGATGCAGTGCTGATTCTGCTGACCGACCAACCCTTGGTTTCGGTGGGTTTGCTGGCTTATATGCTCGAAACCTACACCCAGAGCAATAAAGGAATTGTTGCCTGTCGATACGATGACCAGTTGGGGGTTCCGGCACTTTTTAGCCGAAACTACATTGAGCAGATGCTCCAACTGGAAGGCGATAAAGGAGCCAAATGGATTATTATCAAACACAAACAGGATTGTGCCGAAGTACCGTTTGAAGCAGGTGCTATCGATCTGGATTCGAAACGGGATGTTGCGCTTTTTGCGCAGGCACAGGCAAATACTGCGCCCGACCAACACTAGAGAAGACAGGGGAAATTGCTATTTTTGCCCAGTTCCATACAATTGATGTACCTAACCCATAGCAGTTGTTGACTCGAAGCGCTTAGCCAGCATAAACACGACTTCCTGTAGCAGAAACCTGCTGTTGCCCAATACATAACCTATCATTGAATGAAAAATTACATTACCCAGGACCCCTGGTGCATCGTTGAAGAGGGATTCTACCGTGACTTTAATGAGATTACTGAAAGCGTAATGGCGCTTGGCAATGGACGACTTGGCCAGCGCGGTAATTTTGAGGAAAAATTCACCGGAAAAACCCTACAGGGCAACTACGTAGCAGGCGTTTATTATCCCGATAAAACCCGGGTTGGCTGGTGGAAAAATGGCTATCCTGAATACTTTGCCAAAGTTTTGAATGCGGCCAACTGGATTGGTATCGATATCGACATTGAGTATGAATCGCTCGATCTTAACCATTGCGAGGTGCGCGATTTCAGGCGTGTGCTCAACATGCGCGAAGGCTACCTCGAACGCTCATTTGTGGCTATTCTGAAAAGTGGGAAAGAACTTCAGGTAACAGCCAAACGCTTCTGCTCTATTGTCGACGACGATGCAGGTGTTATTCGTTATGCCTTTAAGCCTCTGAATTTCGACGCCAAAATCACCATTACGCCCTTCATCGATGGGGCCATTCGCAACCGGGATGCCAACTACGACGAAACGTTCTGGGACGAAGTGCGAAAAGAAACGGGCTATGGTGAAGCCTTCATTGAACTTCGTACGCGCAAAACCGGCTTTCATGTCGCTACCGGAATGTGTGTAGAAATTGAGCAGGACGGTGTAAAGGTCGACTATCAATCCCAGCCCATTAAGTACGAAAAATACGTTGCCAACCGCATAACGCTCGACTGTATGCAGGATCAGGAAACGGCGATTTATAAATATGCCGTCAACCTGTCGTCGCTCAATCACGATCCCGATACCATTATGAAGGCTGCCCACCAAAGCATCCAGCATATTACGCGCAAAGGGTTCGACAAAATGCTTTATGAGCAGAAACAAGCCTGGGCCGATAAGTGGAAAATGAACGACATTGTCATTGAGGGCGATGTGGCCGCACAGCAAGGCATTCGGTTCAATATTTTTCAGCTTAACCAAACCTACACTGGCGAAGACGAACGATTGAACATTGGCCCCAAAGGCTTTACTGGCGAAAAATACGGTGGCTCGACCTACTGGGATACGGAAGCCTACTGCCTGCCGTTTTACCTCTCGACAGCCGATCAGAATGTTGCCAAAAATCTGCTGATTTACCGGTATAAGCAGCTTGGCAAAGCCATCGAAAATGCGCAGAAATTAGGGTTTAAGGCAGGCGCAGCCCTCTATCCGATGGTAACCATGAACGGCGAAGAATGTCATAACGAGTGGGAAATTACCTTTGAAGAAATTCACCGCAATGGTGCCATTGCCTACGCTATTTATGACTACGTACGGTATACGGGCGATGAGCAGTATCTGGCCGATTATGGGCTGGAAGTACTCATTGCCATCAGCCGATTCTGGACCCAGCGTGTCAATTGGTCGAAAGCCAAACAAAACTATGTGATGCTGGGCGTTACCGGCCCTAATGAGTACGAAAATAACGTCAATAACAACTGGTATACCAACTACATTGCCACCTGGACCCTCCGATATACGCTCAAAGCGATTGCTATCGTAAAAAAAATCGACTCTGACGCTTACACCGAACTAATCGATCGAATTCATTTCCGGGAAGAAAAAGAAGTGGCTACCGCGCAACAGATTATCGACAGGATCTATCTGCCCTTCGACGACGAACGCGGAGTATTTCTCCAGCAGGAAGGTTTTCTGGATAAAGAGCTGATGCCGGTATCGGATATTCCGAAGGGGCAGCGCCCTATCAACCAGAACTGGTCGTGGGATCGGATTTTGCGGTCGTGTTTTATTAAACAGGCTGATGTTTTACAGGGTCTTTATTTCTTCGAAGACGAATTCAGCACAGATATCCTCCAGCGAAATTTCGATTTCTATGAACCCATGACCGTACACGAATCGTCGCTATCGCCCTGTGTACACAGCATTCTGGCGTCGAAACTCGGACTACACGAAAAAGCCTATGAGATGTATCTGCGCACGGCCCGGCTCGACCTCGACGATTATAACAACGACACCGAAGATGGCTGCCACATTACGAGCATGGCCGGAACCTGGCTGGCGGTAGTCAAAGGGTTTGGCGGGTTGCGGGTACAACAGTATGCAAATGGTGGTTCGGGGCTGGCGCTGGCCCCCTCCTGCCCGGCTAACTGGCAATCGATGGCCTTCAAAATCCGTTTCCGGGGTGCTCTCCTACAGGTCTCAACTACCCAATCGGACGTGGTTGTTCATAATTTTGCCTCTGATCCTATCACCCTGACTATTTATGGAAACGAGGTGACGATACACGGCAATAGCGAAAAAAGCGTAACCGTACCAACAAAACCCCAGTAAACAATGTGGTCGATCGGTTTCTTAACGAAGCCAGATCGACCACTTTTCTATTGTTCAACCAGACTCGTCGCCAGTATCGCCACCGCTAAATAAGGTAAACGACTTTAGCGGAATAGGATCGCCCACTGCAATTTCGTCGGGATCATCGTCAAAATCAGCCCGAACAAACAAGGAACGTTCATGACGCAGCAGGTTATAGTAGTCCGCAAACTCATCGATTGATATCACCGTATGCCCACGAAACATCTCATCGTTCTGCTTTTCGACCGTACCGGTCGATGTGAGTTTTGTTTCGGTCACAAAACTCAACCGATACGATTCCAGTTTTGAGCCATTCGCAGCAAAATGCAGGTGAATATAGCGGCTTCGGAACGGCAACTGGCTGGAGGTATTAGCATGAGTAAACCGGATAGAATACCCCGTAACTTCGGCTGTTAGAGAAACCATAACGGAACAGAAGCGGATAGTTTGGCAGGATAATATTATCCCGTCGGCTATCGGCATCCAAAATCTTTTAGTATACGGTTTATAAATGGCTTACTATTGCCTCTTAATTTGCTTCGTATGCCTGCAGAGCGCAATACCATTAATCAGTTCGATCGGGTTGCCCCGCTCTATGACTTCCTGGCCAGTCTTGTATTTGGCCGTTCGCTTCAACAAGCCCAGCTTATTTTTCTATCGAGTATCCCTAAGGGTGCATCTGTACTGCTGGCAGGTGGGGGCACCGGCGCCCTTCTCGAACAACTTATCCGGACTTGTGAGCCTCAGCGGGTGCTTTACCTCGATTTATCGGCCAAAATGGTCGATAAAGCCAGCCAGCGAATGATCAGGAACGGATTACTGGGAACGGTTGAGTTTCGGGTAGGGAATATTCTGGAGCTACAGGCCGCGGAACCGTTCGATGTGATTATGACACCGTTTCTGCTTGACCTCTTCACGCCCACAACCTTACAGAAACAACTGATTCCCAGCCTCATCAACAACCTTAAAACGAATGGTCTCTGGCTCATTACAGATTTTATCCGACCAAACGTCTGGTGGCAAAAAGCACTACTGGAAATAATGATTCGTTTTTTCAGGATTACAGCCAACATTGAAACCCACCAGTTAGCCGACTGGCAGTTGCTTTTAGCCGAAACCCAATTGATTCGAACCAGACAGGCAAGGGCGGTTAAAGGCATGGTGTCGGCCGAAGTATGGACCTATCCTAACAAGGCATCAACCGGCAACGATTAGCGGGTTACCCGAATATTTTTTTGCTCGATCTGACTCAGGACCGATAACATTCCTTTTCGATATAACTCATCAAACTGACCAACCGACGTTGTATCGCCTTTGGCACTTGTATAGTTGATATAATCCTGAAACCGGATGCCACCCACCGTTTGTGGGTTCACGGCTTTTCGAAAGCGGGCACCTCCTTCGCTGTAGGCCAGATAATCCATGGTATGGTTTTTCTGATGTATCCAGTAAAAAAACACATCCTGAAAATCATCTCCTCCGCCTTCGGCATTAAAAGAGACCTGTATTTTGTTATAAGGCTGACCATCGATAATCGTTTGACCTACATACGTTTTCCGGGCAGCAGGGTCGTTTAATTTAAACGGCAGCAGAACAAAATAAGCCACCGAATTGACCGCGTTTTTATACCGGTTTCGCCCAGCCGAATCGAGGGAGACAAGCTGATTCGAAACCCGGCGAGTAAACGAGGTATTGGTCAGTTTATCTTCTACTGGCCGCCCGGCGCTATCGGTAAACGACCGTTGATAGATAAACTGTCCTCCTTCGTGACTAAGCAAATAATGATACGTTCTGAAGTCAAACTCGATATGAAAATGCTGGTAATTCTCTCCACCATGGGTTTTAATACATTCGTCAACAATACGATTGGCATCGGGCTGAGACTGGCAGGCAACAAAGAGAAAAATGAGTAGGAAGAAAAAATGATATGTAACCTTCATAAACGATTAATCAGCGTAGACGAAGGGCTCTTTCTCTCCATCTGTGCCCCTAATTTGTTGATATGCCCAAAGATAGGTGCTTATCTGCGGTATAAATGTCTTGTTGCTGACATTTATACCGCAAACCCGCCCGGCTAAATCAACTATGAGCGACCAATTTCGACGGTTTGGTTGTCGCGGGTGTTTTTCTGAACGGCAATTGCCCCAAATAATGCCAAAAGAAACGCAAAGGCATAGAACCCTTTTTCACTGGGCAGCAACGTTGCATTCCATAGCCCAACCGTCAATAACACCACTGCCAAAAGAGTAGAAAGCCAGCTAAGACCATAATACATATCGGTAACAGGAATACCTTCCAATCGGTCGCGAACACTTTTCTGGACAGATACCACCGCGAAAAGTCCATACATCAATATGGTAAAATAATAGCCTTTTTCATTGAGTAACATATCGGATCGCCAAAGGCCGATCAGGAATCCACCCATACCGGCACCCAGTGCTATCCACGAGGCAAACACAAAGGCCATTGAAGGTTTTTGGTTCATAGTATCTACGCTGATTAATTCGATTTAACAATGGTTTATATCTGGACGAATTTGACAGAATAAACACCGGAAAACCATCAGCAATAAATAATTGGTAGGGATAAAGGAATAAGTAACAGGCTAGGTCTGTATTTCACAAAAGCAAAGCACAGTTGCTGGGCATTGGTCAGTAGTCATTGACTATACATACCGTTCATGGGGAACCGCTAACCAATATGACTAGGCAGTACTGACCAATGCCCCATCACTAATGAGCTTTGTGGACGAAAAATAGCTGGTCGATGTAAAACAGTTCCTGACGGGGAGCCGCCTTGGGATTGGTAAAGACAACGTACAGTGTATGCAGACCAGCCGTTGGCTTAACCGCAGCCTGCACCTCGTTCCAGTCTGTTTTTGGGTCCTGAACCTTACCACCTGGCACGTCCACTACACTCACTACCGGCCCCTGCGCACTATCCAGCCGAACCTCGATTCGGCCGCCAGCGGCCAGCGGTTGCACCCGGTATCTGATATGACTGACATGGGCCAGATCCAGCTTATCAAAAGCAACAAAACTCGTATGATAAATCTTGCGGATATAGGAAACGAAGCCTGTGTTGGCCGTCGCAATAACAACACCTACATTGCCCCGGTCGTTGTCTTCCATCTGAATGAGTGGATTGCGTAACGCAATATAGTCGCGTGAAGTTAGCGGTTCGATACCTTTAGCCCCTTTGTCGGTATAACTGGCCAGTAGTACATAAGCTCCTTCGGTGCCTTTGCCCATGTGGTCGGTCAACGGCAAGGCACCCTGCATGGGCAACCGAGTTTCGGACTGACTGAGCGAGAGAATATAGTCGACCATTGTCCGGGCATCCTGCGCCGATAAATCGGGGTGCGCCGACATGGCATAGTTTCCCCAAACGCCACTCCCCCCTTTGATAACTTTCTGCGCAAGCTGCGTCTCCACATCCGGTTTGCGTTTATATCGGGCAGCAATTGCCTTTAGGCTTGGCCCAATGGACGTTTTATCCAGTGCGTGGCACGACTTACAATCCGATGCAGCCATCAGTTTCTCACCCTGCAAATGGGCCGAGGGCGTATGACCTCCCGAGAGCACACTGGCCATGTCTTTCCCATAGGGCAGATACGCGAAAGAAATCCGGGTACGAGCCGGGTCGATTAATTTATCTTCCGGGTCACTGATGCCGATTTGGTAGTCGAGGGGAGTGTTATCCCAGTAAAAACTCCGGTTTGCTTTTGTGTTGATACGCACCTGCGGGGGTGTGTTGCCAATGTGAAGCGTTGTGGTCGACAAACCCTGCCCACCATGCTGGTCCGAAACCGTAAGCGTTACCGGATAAACACCCGGTTTGCTGATCGTTGTCGACACATCGACACCGGTTAGTTTTTTCGAACCAATTTGCCAGGAATAGGTCAGTTGGTCACCAGAATCATAGTCTTTCGAACCGGCGGCTGATAACTTTACGTTCATAGGGGCAGCGCCGTAGCGCTTATCGACACAAATATCGGCCACGGGATTCCGATTTCCTTCTGCATACTCCACCCGAATCAGTCCTGCATCGGTATTATTGGCAAACCAGTTGGTACCATACGCCAGAATATAGAGCGATCCATCGCGGTTAAACTGCATATCCATCGGCGCTACCAGCTTCAGATGACTCAGAAATGGCTCCATGCCGACGTAGTTGCCATCGTTGTCGAGTGTAACGGCCATCATCCATCGGCGAATCCAGTCATAAATAAACAGTTTGCCATCGTAGTAGTCAGGCAGTCGGTATTTTGCCCCGGCAAACTGGTCGCGATAATAAACGGGCCCGGCCATTGCACTTGCTCCGCCTTTTCCGACCAGCGGAAAGCGTTTGGAAGCCTGTTTGCCATACCAGATCATGGCAGGCTGAGCCGGGGGCAGTTCGCGAAGTCCGGTGTTGTGTGGCGAGTTATTGACCGGATGCAACGGGTCCTGTTTCGGCCCCTCCTGCCTGGTTGCGAAATCGTATTTTGGAAAAGCCTCATTGTTTCCTAAAAAATAGGGATACCCAAAAAAGCCGGGCTTACGTGCCTGATTGATTTCGTCGTAACTCAACGTTCCTTCTTCGGCGGGCACGTTTGTATCGGGGCCAACATCGCCCCAATAAACATAGCCATTTTTCGGATCGACAGATATGCGGAAAGGATTTCGACAGCCCATCACGTAAATTTCTGGCCGACTAAGCCCCCCATCCCCCAACGGGGGCGGGTTTAGTGCAGACCAACTTCGGGCTCCCCCTTTGGGGGCCGCGGGGGCTTGAAACAGGTTGCCATCGGGAATCGAGTACGTGCCGTCGGGTTCGGGTTTGATCCGAAGGATTTTGCCACGCAGGTCGTTGCTGTTGGCCGTCGATGCCTGATCGTCGGAGAGTTCACGGCCGGGTCGTTCGTCGGTCGGGTTATGCCCTTCAATTTCTTCGGCATTGGTATTATCGCCCGTCGACAGGTACAGCAACCCATTCGAAAAGGTCAGATACCCCGCCGAATGGCAACAGTATTTTCGTTGCGTTTTGATTTCCAGCAGCACCTTCTTCGACGATTGAATGAGTTGATCTCCTTTCAACTCATAGCGGGCCAGTTGGCTCACCCACTTGTCGCCAGCAACGCCATAGTAGAGATAAACCCAGTGGTTCTGTTCATAATCTGGATCGACGGCCACGCCCAGCAGGCCATCCTCAATACCGCTGAATACGTTGATATGGGCAATGGTTTTAAGCTGTTTCAGCGACGCATCATACAACCGAACGGCCCCCTTTCGTTCAACGATCAGTACATTATTATTGGGAAGAATACCCATTTCCATCGGCTCGTCCAAGCCCTGAACCAACTGCATGGCCGTAAACCGGCTACTATCGGGCGGAACCTGACGAGTCAATTCATACAGCCAGGGTTCCGGCCGTTGGGAAGTAAACGAAAACCATATTGTAGACAGAATGAATAAGGCGTTGATCAACTTCATACGCGCAGGTAATGATCGGTTAGGAAGGTTTTTTTCAGCGATGCCGGCGTTAAATTCCGGCATCGCTCACTTGTTTTACTGAACGCGTTTTTCCATATCGGGCAGCGTTACTTCAACCATTCGGCCAATGGGTTTCCCGTTCCGATAGGCAACCACTTTCACCCGATCGGCACCTTTCGGCATTAGAAACGGCTGCGTATACAGCGGGAAATGGTTGTCGGGAACGGTGTTATCGGTCGAATAATAGAGATACGTATCGGGCAGTTCGTGGCTCAGAACGACCTCCATCATGCCCATCGGATGTTTTTTAAATGTGACGATGGGGTTGTAAACACTGCGGGAGTAATTCACATCCTGCACGTCGAACCGCTTAAAATGTGCTTCCATCCGGTTAACAAAGTCGGGCCAGCTCCGTCGTTCTTTCGGCGACCACAGCACTTCGGCCAGTGCTAACGCCCTCGGCCAGACCATATACTCGGCATGGCGGGTATTGGGCACGTTTTCGGCCCACAGATTTCCCTGCCCACCCAGAATTAATGTCGCATCGATACCGGCACTATCAGGAACCGGCTCGAAGGAATAGGACGTGCTTAACCGGCAAATGCCATAGGTACTGGGTTCGGCCGACGGTTCTCCCTGATAAAGATCCAGGTAGCAGAACTGGTAGGGTGTCATAATGACCGGATGATTTTGTTTAGCCGCTTCAATGCCGCCTTTCATACCCCGCCAGCTCATGACGGTGGCATCGGGAGCCAATCCGCCTTCCAGAATTTCGTCCCAACCGATCAGTTTTTTCCCTTTCGACTGCACAATTTTTTCGACCCGCTTGATGAAGTAGCTCTGCAACTCCTCCACAGTTTTGAGGCTGTTGGCCGCCATGGTAGCTTTACATTCCTCACAATTGGCCCAGAATCCTTTGTAGGCTTCGTCACCCCCCACATGGATATAGGGTCCGGGAAACAACTGCGCAATTTCGGTAAACACCTTGTCGATAAACAGGTAGGTACTGTCGTTGCAGGGATTCAGGGTGTTGTCTTCCAGTTTATAGAACTTGCCATTGGGCGGCACAACCACCTGCTTTTTGCCACAGGTCAGATTCGGATAAGCCGCAATGGCCGACATAATGTGCCCCGGCATATCGATTTCCGGTACAATAGTGATGTTCCGCTCCTGCGCATACCGAACAATCTCGCGAATATCGTCCTGCGTATAGAAGCCGCCATACGATGGCACTTCGCCCGGCTGCGGATTTTCAATGTCCCACCAGCGCCCCGTACGCGGCACCCGCCAGGCACCTACTTCCGTCAGTTTAGGCAGACTGTTGATCTGAATCCGCCAACCCTGGTCGTCGGTGAGGTGCCAGTGAAAAACATTGAATTTATACTGTGCCATCTGATCGAGAAACCGTTTTACAAATGCCTTATCGAAAAAATGGCGACTTACATCGAGCATTAGCCCGCGCCACGCAAACCGGGGCTGGTCGCGGATGTGCAAAGCCGGAATCGACTGATTGCGAAACGATTGAGCAACAGGCACCAACTGCCGCAGGGTTTGCAGGCCATAAAATAGACCAGCCGGTTGCGGAGCAGTGAGCACAACTCCCGCTGGTGTTACGGTCAGGTCATAGCCTTCGGGCCCGACATCAGCCACGGGGGCAACGCGCACAATGATGGCTTTGGCAGGTTTGGGGGCATCCGAAACTAAAATACCCGGCAGGTTGTCCGTCACCATTTTGCGCACATCGGGCGCGGGTGTCAGAATGGAAAGTCGGGTTTGTGGTGTAACGATAAAACGACCCGTACCGGGCTCCAGCGTTTGCGGAGTCGGAATCAATGCCGGAATTTCCGACTGAGCCTCAACCGTCAACGCCAGCAAAAACAGAGCAAGGACTTTATACATAATCAACTAGATTTTTGTCAATTGTCATTGGTCATTTGCCTTCGGCATCATTGGTAATAGACTAATGACCAATAACAATTCTTAGACAGTTTATGGAGCTTACGGTTTAGGCCAGTGCGTTTCAATTCCCTGTGAACGAACCATTGTCTGGAAACCGTCAAGTAGCGGTTTCTGCTCCCGAACCGCACGGGGAATTACTTTTTTGTCGCGTGCATAGGCGACCAGCATTCCGACGGCTTCGCCAATACTCCACTCGACGGGGTGCAGCCGGTAACAGCCATTGGTGATATGGGTGGTACCGATGTTCTTATTGGCAGGCAACAGGTTTTCAACGCGTTTGGGCAACAGTGCTCCCAGTGGAATCTGGAACGGCAATGATCCAAAGTCGATGTAGTTGTTGCCACTCGTGCTGGGGTGTAAATCAATGTGATAATAGCCCACGCCCACACTATCGTAAAAATCGGCGGCTGTATTGTCTTTCCTGCCAGTCACAAGAGCGCGATTATCGGCACCGACGTGTTCTTCCAGCACGGTAAAGACTGCCTTTATACGCCTACCCTCGCGTATGTAAGGATACTTGGCCAGGCCATCTTCGGTGCCCATCATGTCGCCACGCAGGCGCAGGCCAGGCCATCCCCGACCGCCATCGGGTCGGGGTGCTTCGGTTTGTAGCCAGTAGAGTAACGACAGACTAAGTTGTTTGGCCCGCTCGACGTGTTTTCTAAAATCGCTTTCGCTGGCACCAATCAGATTTCCGAGCGTGTAATCGTTTTGCGGCCAGTTGACATTGGTGATGTCGCCTGCATAAGTACCGGGCTTAAAATTAGCTTTACTGATAATCCGACGATAATTCCATAGGTTCAGGTTATCGCCCGTGCTGATGCCTTCGGGATGAAAGCCCAGTTTCTTTGGCTCCAGCGTTTTCGGATTCGAATAGGCCAGATCCAGCAGTTTACCCGACCAGGCCGGGGTCAGCTTCGGGGTGTAGTTACGCCAGAAATGATACTCCTTCGGTTTGTCGATCACGTGGTTGACACCCGCCACATAATCCATCGCAAAGCACATCGTAAATGCCTGGCAACTGTTAGGATCGGCTTTTTCGGGCGCGTGTAATTCGTGCGTATCCCGGCGCGATTCGGCCCCGGTCACGAACTCGGTTTTGGTCAGTGGCAATAAATCGCCCAATTCTGTAGCATCGACAAAATACGGTGCCGACAGGATGACTTCCCGACCACTTCGCTGGCTAATGGCTTTCAGCGCCTGAACGCGATCGCCACTCACATCGGCAGCCGTTATTTTATGTTCGGTCAACAGCGTCAACTGACCTGAACTCAAATACGGAGCCATCATTTGCTGAAGCACGGCCAGCGCCACTCGTGGTTCATGACAGAGTTTCGACACCACCCCGTCGCCCGGATTCAGGTTTGGGCGATTCCGGGCCGCATCGGTCAGTGGGTAGTGCTGAATGTAGTAGTTGCGAATCGCATTCCGAAAGTCGCGATAAAGCTTTGTGGCCCCGTGTGTTTCGATCCACGGATGTTCGTCGGGCGGAACGCCCTGCTGGGTCAACTGCCCGCCAATCCAGTCTGTTTCTTCGGTCAGGACCACCATCAGGTGATTGCGCAACGCAGCCAACGCAGCCGCACAGCCGCCCAACCCACCACCGGCAATAACCAGATCGGCTTTGTATTCGGCCTGCCCGGCTCGCAGAAACGGTTGCCCGGTCGAGTCGTATGCAGCCGCCGAAAATGCTGGCAATGAAGCCGCCAAAGCAACTCCACTCCCAACTGATACTTGTTCTATAAAACTCCGTCTATTCATGCTTTTACAATTCCATTTACCAACCCTCATTCTGGGTCAGCGATGGGTTAATGTCACGCTCCGATTGCGGAACTGGCAGCAAGGTAAGCTTCGGGTACCAATACCGATTTTCGCGTATATACCGAAGGTTTTCGCTGCCGGTATATACTGGAATGTTGTTCAGGTCGTGTACCGAACTGGTTTTGAAAGTAGGAATCGGGGGCACATTGGCCGGGTCTTTGGCAACGCCCATCACCTGCTGCGGCATGACAATATCGGCAATTCCCCACCGACGGATATCGAACCAGCGGAATCCTTCCATAGCCAGTTCGGCAACCCGCTCCCGACGCACCAGTTGCCGAAGCTTGTTCTGATCGTTCTGAATAGCCGCATCGACTGTTGGCTGACCAGCCCGCTTCCGCACCTGATTGAGGGCACTGATAACTGAATCGTCGAGTTGGTTCAGTTCAATTTTCGCTTCCGCATACATTAGCAGTATTTCGGCATACCGCATCTGAATAAACCCAACGCGGGCCGTGAAGGCATCTTCGGCCGTAAACGTGTATTTGGCGTGTAACAACCCTACCCCGCTTTTGGCTGGTCCGTAGGCATTGTCATAATCGGCATTGGTACGTGTAGTCCAGCTACCATCGGCATTCTTAAACGAGGTAGTATTTTTATAGATGTCGTAAACCAGTGTTTTCAGATTCATAAAAATCGTATCGCCCGGAATCGACACCGTATATTTCAGGCGCATATCGCGGTTCTGGCTCGGCTTTGCCGGATTATAAACCGCCGATTCGTCAATCCGTTTGCCGTCTTTGGCCTCGAACATATCGACCAGCCGCTGCTGCGGAAACCGCCCCGACTGCCCCCCGGCGGCTCTGGAAATACTCCCCAGCGGATGGTACGAAATGGCATTGGCATCGGCCTCCGAATACAGAATCAGGTACATGATTTCCTTGCCAGCATTGGTAAGTTGTCCGGCTCGGGTAAATAAATCGCCAAAGTTTGGATTCAGTCCCAACCCAGAGCCATCAATGATCTGTTTGGCAGCATCGGCGGCCACCTGATATTCTTTATTGAACAGCGCCGTACGTGCCTTGAAACCCAACGCAACAGCTTTACTCATCCGACCCAGATCGGAAGGCGACCAGGGAAGGGCTGCTGCTGCGGCATCCAGTTCACTGTAGATAAACCTGATCACATCGGCCTTTGGCGTACGCGCCTGCGTGTAAAACTCAGTGGGCAAAAGAGGCTTCGTAATCAGCGGCACATCGCCAAACATAATCACCAGATAGAAATAGGCATAGACCCGCAAGACCCGCGCTTCGGCCTGAAGCCGGTTGTAGGTGGCCGCCGGTACATTGTTTTTGCCTACTTCCATCCCATCCAGCATGGTATTGGCCCGCTGAATGGTCGTATAGGCCAGCGACCAGATATTTTTCGGGTGTGCATTGTAGACATCGAAATTACCTTCGCCCAAATCGACGGCACGCAGCAACGCAATATCCGTCCAGCCATCCATCATCGACTGGTAGGCCGTGTTGCCCGTATTCCAGTAAGCCGATTTGTAGACAGCGTTCAGAGCCGCGTTCATTTCGGTCTGGTTGTTAAAAAACTGTCCGGTGGCTGGCGCATCGAGCGGAGCCTGCTCCAGATACTCCTTACAGCCCGACAACAAAGTCATCGAAAGGCATAAGCCCGCTATATAAAGAATTCGCTTGTTCATGTCGTTAGAAATTGATGTTCAAACCAACCGTATATGTCCGCATGATGGGGTAAAACTCGCCACCCGTGTCGCGCTGTTCGGGATCGAAGCCGGGGAAGAAGTTGGTCCAGGTTACCAGGTTCTGACCGCTCAGATATACCCGCGCCGACTTGATTTTGGCCTTGTTGGTCAGCGCTGTCGGAATCGTATAGCCCAGCACCACGTTTTTCAACCGCAGATAAGCCGCCGACCGCACCCAGAACGACGAGGTTACGTAGTTGTTCGGAATGCTGTTGGCCGTTAGCCGGGGATAGGCCGCAGTTGTGTTATCGGGCGACCAGTAATCTTTCTGGTACTCGAACATAGTACCCTGAAAATTGGCCGAGTAGAAAGGCTGGGCGGCCGTCCCCGAGAGGTAGTTATCTTTCTTGCCAACCCCCTGAAAGAAGGCTGTAAAGTCGAAGCCTTTGTACTGTCCCGACAGGTTCAGGCTATATTCATAACGGGGAAAATAATTGCCCAGGATGGTGCGGTCGTAGCTGTCGATCTTGTTGTCTGGCACACCATTTGGGCCGCTGATGTCGCGATAACGAATATCGCCGGGAGCCGTGTTGCCATACTGAAACGGCGCATTTTTCACTTCTTCCGCGCTCTGAAACAACCCATCGGCAATGTAGCCGTAATATGAATCGAGCGCATAGCCTTCCTGCTGAATGGTAGCGCCATTGATGATCGGTTTGCCGCCATTATTGAGCAGTGTATTTTTCACATCCGACGCATTCAACTGCACCTGATAGCTAAAATCACGGATCTTATCGCGCCAGCCGACACCCAGTTCCCAGCCTTTGTTGCGCATCGAACCGGAATTGACAAACGGAGCCGTCAGCCCAACATACGATGGCACCGGCACCAGTTGCAGCATATCGACAATGTCGCGCTGGAAAAAATCGGCCGTTATGTTCAGTCGATTGCGCAGCAAACTAAAGTCGCCACCAATGTCAAGAATCTTCGACGTTTCCCAACGGATATTCGGATTAGCCGCCGTTGTGAGTGCATAGCCAGGGTTGACAACGTTGTTGAAATAGTAGTTGTAGGCCGAACCCGAATTAAACAGCGAGTAAGTCGGATAATAGTCCGAAGCCCCATTTCGGATCAGGTTCTGATTACCAAGCGATCCATACGACGCCCGGATTTTTGCTTCGGGAATGATTTTACTGAGCCCCGTCCAGAAACGTTCCTGCGAAATCCGCCAACCGCCCGACACCGACGGGAATAGCTGCCACCAGTTGTTCTGTCGAAACCGCGACGAGGCATCCCAGCGGCCGTTTACTTCCAGCAGGTATTTTTCGTCGTAATTATAGTTCAACCGACCATAGGCCGACACCATCGAATACCGGCTTTCGCCACCGCTCATCGTCTGGCCAAGCTGGTCGCCACTATCCAGGTAGGGTCGTTCGGGTGAGAGCAGATTCTGCCGGAATGTATTCACATTACTGGTACTGAAATCTTCGGTGCTGAACCCACCCAGAATCGTAAAATCGTGTTTACCAAACGATTTGGTATAGGTAGCCTGGGTTCTGAACAGATTCTGGGTATTTTGTGCGTAGTTGTCGCTCAGTGAATTCAGGGCAGGCCAGGGCCGGGCAAACACCAGAGTATTGTTGGCCACATCGGCCGTGTAGATGTCGTACTGATCCATAAACCGCCGGTTGCGGGAATTGTAGGTGTTCGAACTATAAGTTGCCAGCAGTTCCAGCCCCGCAACCGGTTTGTAGGTCAATGTGCCTTTAATAATCTGCGAGTTGGTCAGTGTACGATTGAATCCGCCATCCTGTGCCTGTGCCGCCGGATTGGCATTCGACCAGCCCTCACCCCACTGCCCCGAATTGTATTGTCCGGGTGTGGTAGCCGGAAAGCCTAACATCTCGCGGATGATGTACTCGGGCGTATTCTGACCGGGCCACAACCGATTCATTTTATTCAGAACCAGGTCCATAGAGGCCGATAGCTTATCGGTAATGGCCACATCGGTGTTAAAGCGCAGGTCCATCCGTTTATAATTCGTGTTTGCCGTCAGCCCGTTCTGGTCGAGGAAACTGCCGGAGGCAAACAGTTTTACCCGTTCTCCCCCTACCGACACATTCAGGTTATGGTTCTGCATGAGGCCATTGTTGGTCAATACCAGTTTCTTCCAGTCGGTATTGAAGAGCGTCAGATTATCGGGGCCATTTTTCTCATAGGCGGCAATTTGTTGCGTAAACACTGCCGGTAAACCGCTGTTGACCTGCGCTACATCCCAGTATTTCATGTGTTCGAGCGCATTCACTTTCTGCGGCAAATCGGTGGGTTCCTGCTTCAGGCCATAGGCATTATAGCTAACATTCACGCCTTTGGCTCCCCGCTTGGTTGTGATCAGGACAACGCCGTTGGCCGCCCGCGACCCATACACCGCAGCCGCAGCGGCATCTTTCAGAATCGATATGCTGGCAATGTTGTTGGGATCGATGGCATCCAGACTCATCTCCACATTATCGACCAGAATCAGCGGATTCTGCCCCGCATTGATCGAGCCAACACCCCGAATCCGGATGGTACCCGCATCGCCACCGGGCGCCCCCGACTGCTGGGTGATGGTTACGCCCGGTGCAGCCCCCTGCAACGCCAGCGATGTAGAGCCTACCTGCCGATTCGTAAGCGATTTACTTTCAATGACAGCTACGGCACCCGTCAGGTTTATTTTCTTCTGCGTACCATAACCAACGACCACCACTTCGTTCAGGGTTTTAGTATCTTCGGCCAGCGTGGCATTGTATTCGCCCGCCCCATCGAAGGCCACTTCTTTGCTAACGGTACCCATAAACGAGAACACCAGCGTACCACGCTGCTCACTGACACGAAGGGTATATAAACCCTCGGCATCGGTCGTTGTACCCACCGTTGTGTTTTTCACAACCACCGTCACGCCCGGCAGCACAGCGCCCGTCGCATCGGTTACCTTTCCGCGAAGTAGCTGCTGGCTCTGAGCAGCAACGTAGGTTTGTTGACACAGCGAAATCAGCAGGGCAAGCAGCCAGCCGATACGCCATCTCTGCGTAAAGAAGTTTTGCATAAGTCAATCAATTTGGCGTTTGTAAAGAGAAAAGAGGTTTTATAAAAACAGAAGGCAATACAATCCCCGGCCAGCGATTTTGCTGGGTTAGTATAAATAGTCGGTAACGGTAAAATTCAGTTATCCAACGTGGAGACACGAAGTTCGCCAAGGAAACGGCAATCGCTCAGGTCACCCTTCCGGGCTACTCCGTGCTTTCTGTACAACGTATATCGAAATCAATCATGGCTTCGAAAGTACGGTTCCAGGGCAGATCGAACCGGAGCGCTGTGGGTTTCGAACACCGCACGGATTTCTGCAAACTACCCGAACGTTTGTATTCATAATTGGTAATCAGCTCATCGAACGACTTTTGTAGCAGTTCCTGACAATACGTTTCCACCTGCTTTGTCATGGCATCGCTCATCAGCGTTGAACTCCGCCCGACCTGTTTTGCAAACTGGTTGGCCTTCGCCCGAATCTGGTTGTGGAAATAGTAGTCATCGAGCACGCGGTGCATCAGAAACCAGTTTTGAGCGGTCCAGATCCGATCGGCCACACCGGGTGTGGCGATAGACTGTTTCAACAGTTTTGTCTCGGCAAGGGTAAACACAACGCCCTGCGGTAATGCCGTACCGATGGTATTTCCGGCCGTATTCCAGGAAGCATAGCCGCTTAATTCGGGTAGCAGATGGCGTTTTTCCAGGGCCATCGTAAATGGCGTATCGCCACCCTGCACATCGCCTTTCGGGTCGACATCGGCCACGATTACGCGCTTTTTCTGCGCAATTTTCTGCGCAATCTCATCCGCAAAACTATCGGCCCGACCGGTTTCGAACCGCGAAGCAAAGACATAGTACAGGACATCGGCATCCTGTTCGTTGGTCACTTCCTGCGAGCCCGTTGCCTTGATATGAAAACTAACCGTCTGGTGCAAAGGCCGATCTTCGAACGGCATGACCGTGTTACTCAGTTTTTGGGACGAATACACGGCTTTGATTTTCGGGGAGAAATTGGCGTGTTTGTTCAGGGCTCGTGCCAGCAACAGCATCGACACTTCATCGGCACCGGGTTGAACGGCAATTTTTTCAGTCAGTTTCAGCCGCTTTGTTTCGGCAATCAGCGTTTCGCGGTCGGCAATATGAACGCCCTTGGGTTTGGCATCGTCCTGCGTAAGCAGCAAATAGTCGATAACACCCCGCCGAACCAGCGCAATGGCCAGTTGATTGATGCGCAGATTGCGGGAACGGGCCTGTTTATAATCGGCAAGTCCTTCGGTCGGAATTTCCCGTTCCAGTTTCGCCGTTTCAGCTTTCGACTCAGGATCGGCCCCTACTGATACTTCTGCCCAATGGGCCAGTTTCTCGCGGTAGGCTTCATTGTGCTGATCGGCCGTTGGCGCCAGCCGCATCACCACACTCTGGCCATAAATTTTCAGCGAGGGAGCCCGTTTGCGTAAGGTCGAGATAATATCCAGTCGTTTACGCGCCTGTTCGTATGAAACATCGTGCACGCGCGACCCCACCAGCCCACCATAGGCCAGCATATCGAGCGCAATGATAGCCGCATCGAACGAATTTAACTCCTGCTGTTGCAGCCAGGCAATAATTTTATCGGACTGGCCGGGGGTTGTAAATCGGCCCAGCAACTCCATGGGCGGAGCCACTACCTGCGCATTACCGATTAGCCCCATCCGCTCCGTAAACTGCAGACAGGGTGGCCGATCATCGAGCGGAATAAATAGAATCCGCGCACTAAAACCCGGCTCTTTGCTGGCAAATGCCGACAAGCGTAAGCCAGCCAAAAGCACAAGAAGGGTTAGGAATCGAGTCATATAGAAAAGAGGTTGGTTAATGTTTGGTCATTGGGTATTGGTCATTAGTTACTGCTCATTTGTATTTGCTAATGACCAATACCTAATGACTAATCACCGCCTTATAGCCATTGAGTCCGTAAAACAAGATGTATCCGTAGCAGGCAATGGGCAACAGGAAAGCTACGGACCAGGTGAACTGATCGATCAGGAGTCCCTGGCAAAACGATACCACTGCACCGCCTGCAATAGCCGTCGAGAGCAGGCCGGAAGCCTGGGTAGTAAACCGGCCGAGACCCTGTACCGATAGTGAAAAAATGATAGCGAACATGATGGAGTTGCATAATCCCACAGCGATCATGGTCCAGACGGCCACATAACCCGTTGAATTGATCGAGATCGCCACCAGCGCCATGGCCACCGTAGCACAGATGGTCAGAATGACCGACGGCCTGATGGATTTGAGCAAGCCCGCGCCAATGAACCGGCCAACCAGCATGCTGCCCCAATAAAAAGCGACAAAGCTATTGGCCTCATTCTCGGAAATCTGTAAGGTATCGGCAATGTAGTTGGTCAGAAAGGTGCCGATAGACACCTCCGCCCCGACATAACAGAAAATACCGCCGATGCCAAACCGCAAATTCCGAAACGAAAAAACGGTTTTCCCTGCTACCGTTACGCTCGTTTCGCTACCTGTAGTCTTGATAACGGGCAGATTAAGCCGCCAGACGACCAGGGCAATGCAAATCAGCAAAGCCGCAATACCCAGATACGGATACCGAACGGCATCGCCCGACGCATGGGATTGCGCCAGTGGTGCCAGAATAAAATAGGCACCAAACAACGGCGCCACCGTTGTCCCCATCGACCCAACGCCCTGAATCAGCGTCAGCCGGGCTGATGCTGTTTTGGCTGGCCCCAGCACGGTTATGTAAGGATTGGCCGCCACCTGCAACAGCACAATACCGATGGCAATCACGAACAGAGCCGCCAGAAACAACGAATACAGATGCAGGGCCGAGGCCGGAAAAAACAGAACTGCTCCCAATCCAGCAATACCGAACCCCATCACCATACCAGCCTTGTAGCCCACTTTTTCAACAATTCGGCCGGCCGGAATCGACATAATGCCGTAGGTCAGAAAAAAGTAAAACTGCACCAGCGACGACTGCGAATAAGTCAGGCTAAAGCCTTTCCTGAAAAAGGGAACCAGCGTGTCGTTCAGACAGGTGATGAATCCCATCATGAAATAAAGCACAGCCAGCGACAGTAAGGCCGGGGTGTAATTCTGCCTCCCCTGCGCTGTCGGTTCTTCGACCGTTATGGTTTGTAGCGGAACGTTTGCCATACAATTAGTCCTGTAAAAGTGTACTGGCTTTTTTCTCAGCAATGGCCTCCAGTGTTTTCCAGCACTGATACAAGCCCCTTGGGATATGAAAACAACCTTTCCATTTACCGCCTTTCAGCGGAAGCAGCACCTCACCCTGCCGGTTCAGATACCCGAACCATTCGCCATATTCCGGGTCGGCAAAATGGCTCCACATATAGTCGTGAACTTTTTCGAACCATTGCCAGCACCGCTCATCGCCCGTATGCAAATACCCTTTCAACAGGCTGATGAGGGTTTCCATGTGTACCCACCAGAGTTTCTGATCCCATTCCAGTTGTTGGGGAGGGTAGCCTTTCACATCGAGGAAATAAAAAATACCGCCATATTGCCGGTCCCAGCCGTAGTCCAGAATCGACAGCGTAATGTCGACAGCTTTCCGAATCAGTGCCTGATCGCCCGCCCGTTCGCCCAGATCCATAATAAACCACATCGACTCCAGTCCATGCCCCGGATTGACCAGCCGACCTTCGAACGAATCGGAGAAAGAGCCATCGGGGGTAATATTTTCGAGTATCAACCCCAGTTCGGGCCGGTAGAACTCCTCCATCACCGAACGGATGCCCGTGGCAATCGTCTGTTCAACCAGTTCGGGTTTCAGCAACGGTTCAATTTCCAGTACCAGATTGCAGAGAATCATGGGCAGGGCAAAATTCTTCAGCGGCCGCGTTCCCGGATAGGCTTTGGTGTAGGTTCCTTTCGGGTCGTCTTTCCGATGCAGAATGTTCAGAAACGTCTTAACCGCAATATTGCCGTATTCGGCTATGCCCGTTGCCTGATAGAGTTGACCAAAAGCCATGGTGGCAAAACAATCTGAGAAAATGTTGTAGGGCTGAACAAGCGGCTGCCCCTGACGGGTAAGCGAAAAATACCAGTTTCCCTCGGCGTCGCGACCGTGTTCTGTCAGAAATTCGGCTCCCTGACTGGCAAATTCGAGCCATTCCTGCCGTTTTTCAACCCGGTTATATAGCATCGCGAAGCACCAGACCTGCCTCGCCTGTAGCCACACGAATTTATCAGTATCGTAGACCTCCCCTTTCTGGTCGAGGCAGGTAAAATAGCCGCCAAATTCTTTGTCGCCGGAATGGTTGAACCAGAACGGTACAACATCGTTCAGCAAATTAGTACGGTAGAGATGCTGGTAATCGTTGAGTTGCATAAGTATGAAACAGTTCCTGATAGGCGAACGAGCAAACAGGATTTTATTATTTATTTGGCCCTACTTAATAAATCAAATTATTAACTTGGCAGTAAAGTAAGATATTCAAAATTAAGATAGCAACAGAAAATTAAAATAAATTTTATTCAGGTTATTAGATGAATGATGATAGCAGGCTTTCAGCAGAATGCCATTTCGGCCTATATCCTTTCCCGGATTGCCTCTGCGGCCAAATAGTTTACTTGTTTACCAGGGCATTTTCATACCAATGCCGTAGGCATGTCATCATAGTAGCTATACATACAGGAAATGCCAATCAGTACTACTATGATGCCATCGCTTTGGCGGCCCGGCACTACGTGGTTATACGTTTTTATGAAAAAGCCCTGTATTGTCCACAGAGGCACAGAGAACACTGAAAGAATTTGTTTAAACTTTTGCTGAAATCGCATTTTGTCATCTCTCCTTCGTCGGGATGACAAAATGCCCCTTCAAGACTCGATTGTAGAAAGTTTAAAACTGCTTCTATAACAGTTACCGAAACTGGCAAAGACTTGGCTATAAACAAATTATGCCAGTGAAAGCGCCCGGTCGCGTACCAGCAGACAAGCGCCGACAATACCCGCGTGTTCGCCCAATTTCGATAGTTTTAGCTGCGTGTCGTTGTTGACCAGGCTTAAGGAGTATTTATTGAGGGATGTTTTGATGGGCAGTTGAATATACTCCTGAGTAGACGCCAGACTACCACCCAGAATGACGAGTTCTGGATTTAAGACATTGATTAAGAACGCAATACCACGCCCCAGATTTTCGCCCAGTTTCGCAATGAGTTCAATAGCCAGCACATCGTCGTTCCTGGCGGCCATAATGATGTCTTCCATCGTAATCTGATCGGGGCTTAGACCGTTACGCGTTAGAACGGAGGTAGAGCCCTGTTGTAGTTTTTCGCGAAACATCCGAACCAGCGCCCAGCCCGATGCTTCGGTTTCGAGGCAGCCTTTTTTGCCGCAGTGGCAGATCAGCTCATTGTCGAAAATAGGTACATGACCCAGTTCACCGGCATAGCCCGACTTACCATAATACAGATGCCCATCGATCATGATACCGACGCCAATGCCAAAATCGAGGTTAAGGAACAGAACATTCTTTTCTTTCTCAACGACTCCGGCACAAAATTCGCCATAGGCCATAGCCCGCGAGTCGTTTTCCAGAAATACCCGAATGCCCACCTCCTGCTCGATGATTTCGCTCAATGGCCGTTCTTCAAAGAAGAAAAAACTATAGCTATAGCCCGTTGCGTAGTTGATCCGCCCTGAGAGGTTGATACCGATTCCGCGAATTTTTTCTCTCGAAATAGTGAGGTCGGCAATAAATTCGTTAATGTGCTGGCAGAGCGTATCGAGCGATTCGCGTGTATTATTGAGCGTATAGGGCAGGTTTTCAATTACCTTGATCAGGTTTTTCTGAAGGTCGAGCAGGCCAATATTGATGTGACTCTGCTTTACATCGACCCCGATAAAGAACGCCGATTCGGGAACAACGCCATAGAGGTTCGGCTTTCGGCCACCGCTCGATTCTATTTTACCATAATCCTGAATCAGCCCTTCTTTGATCAGTTCGCCCACCACCGACGTAACTTTAGGCACACTGATGGTTAGCTCTTTGCTTAATTCAGGAATAATTGCATTGCCTACATTGGCGAAGTAACTCAGAATACTCTTTTTAGGATCAGCATTTCTATTGATTACTCTACCATCATTTACTGCCTTGGCCATTGTAACTTGAATACGTTACCCCAAACTTACTAACTTGATTTAATAACTGGGTTTAGGTTTTCGTACTATTTTACGAACTGAGGCCGACCGTTCGGGTCATTAAAAGATAGTCTTCGCTGGTGTAAGATGATTAGACAGACTGTAGTAGCAAAAATCCCGATGGCCTGATCATATCAGTCAGGCCATCGGGAGCAAGTTTTTAATGAACCTAAAATCAAGGATTAACAACCAGATTGTAACTTGTGCTGCTCGATAATCCGGCAGCATTGGTAGCGGTAATAATAATCAAATAGGTACCCGCCTGGGTGGGCGTTCCCATGATTTGGCCATCAACGAATGATAGACCAGCCGGTAAGCCGCTCAACGAATACTGTACGGACTGCCCCAGCGTACTGGCAAACAATGAATTAGGAATCGGATACGAATAAGGCTCGTTACGTCTAATGGTCTGGGTTGAAATAGAATTTGTTGCTAAACGGGCCGAGCCACTACCGATACCTGGTGCATAGTTATAGGTGTATTCTTTTACGGTTTCCAGGCGATTGTTTTTAATACGTTGCAAGCGCCCCAGGTTATCGTACTCATACGATGAGCTTAGTCCGGCGGGGTTGGTAAGCTGACGAACACCCACGCCCGAAAACATCGTTGTCGAATTGACCAGCGCCTGCGATAAACCCGACCGTAATCCATTGGTCAGGTTCTGGATGGCTGTTAAATCGGTTAACATAGCGGCTGATTCCAGGCTACCACCCACAGCTTCAACCTGCGCCTGAGTAGCGTTGAGGACTTCGGCAACGGGATAAGTGTGATTATACGCCCAAACATAGGTGCGCGTTGGCCCATTTCGTGGAATAACCTGCGTGATGTTGCCCTTGCTGCTATACTGACGGCTTTCGTACTTCGCAAACTCGGCTGGCACATAAACGGTTCGGCTGTGGGTCAGTGTTGCGGGAGCAGCTACTTCGAGCCGGTACAATTCCGTTGGATTGCCTGCGGCATCGGTAAGCGTAATGACACCATCGACCGCCTTATCGTTGATGGTGCGAACGGTTTTTAAAGGAACCCCAATTGCGTTGATTCCTTTTAGTGAAGCAATAGTACTGCCTGCGCTGTTATCGTAATCGTTGGCATAATAGGTCAGTACTTTTTCGGTCTGATTCTGGCTATTGATTGTAGTGATCTGATTGACCAGCCAATCCTGATTATAGGCATATTGGGTGCTTTGGCTTAATAAAGTGCCACTGAACCACTGCTCCTGAGTGCGGCTACCCACCCCAAACTGATCGCTGACCGCCGGAATTGTAATAACAGTGAAATAGCTATTCACTAAGTCTGTAGTAGCGATACTTCCAACGGGGCAAGCCAGAATCCGATCAACTTTCACACCTTTTACTGTGGCTCCTAGCTGCCCACTGGTATAGGACGTACTTGATTTAGCCACAAGGTCGAAAGTACTATTGGCGTTTTTCTGATACGAACCTTCGGCTAGCAGATTACCCGTGCGCCAGGGCAAATTTTGGGCTGGTGGATAGGGTGCCTGCGTGTAGGACGTGCCGAGGTAATATGGGTCATCGAACGTGTAGCTTTTTTGCCCATTAGCGCCACCCTGGCCTAACGATTCGGTAACTTGTTTATACAGCACATGAAAGCCATCCCAGTTATAAATACTTCGCTCATTGACGACATAGGTTTTGCCTAGTGAAATGCAGGCATTCGCCGACCCGATTGTACCTGGTGTTTGATGGTTCGTAACATAATAAGGCTCATGCAGTAATGAAGCCTGCGTATAGGTAATTACGCGTTCGTTGTAGCCAGTGGTTTGGTCATTATCAATAATCCGTTGAACCCGGTTACCACCAACGGCTAGTGTAATATCGCCCGATTGGGGCTTTTCGGCCGTAAACGAAGCCAACGATGCTGGAACCGATACAACTCCTGACGTTCCATTTCGAACCGTGTCCGTTGGAGGAACTGGCGCTGATGCAGGTGTCTGACATCCAACGATCAATGTGTAGGAATAGGTACCGGCAGGCAAATCGATCCGGGTCGATCCTGTTTTGTAGCCAGCCGAAACGTCACTTACCAGAATCTGCCCCGCCGAGTTCGAGAACTGAAACGACGAACCCGCATTGTTTCCTGCATAGCTGTATCCCTGTAACTCCCAGCGAAACCGCACTCCTACCAGATTCTGCGCAATAACCAGTGTGCCGGTCTTTCTTTTTTGATTACAGTCCGAATTCGCATCCTGGGCAAATGCCGTATAGCCGGAAAGTACATCCTGATCGCGCATGAAATACGGAACCTGGGTCATAGACGGGTAGGTGACCCGGTTCGGCTCGTAAGTAATTTCGGTATAGCCCTGCGTTGGATACGTAATACGCTTCAACATGCCATACAGCGAAAAATTACCGTCCGACGACCGATTGGCCGTGGCTAGCGACGGTTGGCCCGCTATACCGGTCAATGTGGTATAATTGCTGGCCGGAATTTTGGATGTGTTTTGTTTGCCATTATAATAGCCCCAGTGGTCGATGGCGTTGTTGGCCGGATTTGGCCCCGCTGGCTTACTCAGATACGGAATGGCAATGGGTCCGGCATCGCCGTAGTAGGCAAACGAATAGGTCTGGACCTGATTGCCCGTCACTTTGTCCAGAAACGAGAGGCTGCTGAGTTGCAGGCGGCTGCGGTTGTCGTAGGTAAAGCCGATTTGACGCACCAGTTCGTTGCTTTCGTTGTAGACCTTAATGCGCGACAGGGCCTGCGCTTTTGCGCCACTGGTGCCACTGGCGTTAAGGTCGTTGCGGTCGATGGTTTCGAACACGACCTTTTTGCCTTTCCAACTGATCTGCGAAACCAGTTTCTGCCGCACAGTCATGGTCGAGTTTTGCGCTCCACACGTGTAAGCACCGGCTGTAGGTGCATTGCAGGAATAGTTGGTCGTCCATAGCTCATACGTAGTATCGTCTTTATAGGTAATGACAGCCTCCACGCCCGAAGCCGTGGTGATTTTGGTCAGATACCAGGTTTTACTACTCAGTCGATACGGATCGCTATCGGTATAGAAGGGAGCGTTTGAATAGGTTTCAGCCCCATCGATGGATTCAGTAAACAGGTATACGTTACCCCGCTCGTCGGTGATGGTAAACTGGTTGTTGGCAAACGCAACGCGCAGCGGCTGCTGGCTGTAGAAAACGGCCTTAGGCGATCCATCGCTGGCTTTGTCGAAGTAGAACTTACCACTTTTGCCCGGCAGGGTTAGCGAAAACGTATCGAACTGCGAATCCTTAAAATTTTTAACAACGGCATCGCAATACTGATACTGATCGGTTAGCGACATGGAGCCGTTGCCAAGTATATACGCATTGAGCGCATCACGGCTGGCCTGCACCTGTAGCCCCGCAGTGCCATCGAAATCGTCCATACCGTTGATGGTTTGCACGATGGTGCCACCCAGGTGCAAATCCCAGCCATTGCCAACCCACGACGGCACCTCATCGGGTTTGAGGCCGCTGTTGTTGTAGGTGAGCTGAATGGGCATCGACATCGTGTTATCGACGTCGATGGTATGGATGGGCAGGCTATAGTTGAGCTGGCCCGAACTAAAATTGATGGGCACGTTGCCATAGCGCTCCATAGAAGCCACGTTGGGTGGCAATAGTTTTAGCCGGTTTGTAGCAGTTTGGTAGCTGGCCATCAGGGGCGCACTACTACCATCCTGCCCCAGCGAAACCGTTGCCAGCAGCAGGCAACCCAGCAGGCAACTCAGCCCAGATAAAGGTCGATTCATAAAAGGTGGGGGTTATTTTGGGGAAATTGGGGAGATAGATTATTTATAAATACATCTATGAAGTTCTAGTGCTTTAATCCCACAGGTTAATTTCTGCTCAAAAAGTATCACCATACTTGAATTTGAATGAACCTGACAACAAATTTACCTATTAGATCTGTATCTGATATGGTCAAATATATCATAATGCTTCTGATAAATTAACTAGTATGCTACTATTAGACTATCAAGGAGTCAAGGTAATCAATTACTCTAATCATCCTTAGTAAAAATCCCCACTTTATTAAGATTAACATCAGGTTGTCTTAACTGTTTTTTATCTAAAAATCTCCATTTGGAATGGTATGATTTTCCAATAGCATTTTTAATAACCGTATATGCCCCATTCTCTGGACAAAGGTCATACAACCCAATTATTCCCTTCTCGTGTGTAGCAAGTATAGATGTTAGGCAAGTATTGCGCCATTTTCTATAAAACTCAAATACGTACTCATGCAATTCGGGGTCATACATTTTCCTATTTAGAACCACAAAGTGGTCTGTATAATAATACAAGGTATCTCCTACATTTAGGTTCCAATCCAACAATGGCTTTAAGGTAATATCACACCTATTAAATGAATTATAATTCACTTGAGACGCATTACTTATTATTTTATAGCTCTGCTTTAAATATTCTTCTTCACAGTTTTTTGTCAAAAAAATTTCCATAAGTACACCTCCTTCTTCAACTAAATAGTTACTGGAAGAGAAAGCAGAGAAATTATTTGCTTTAGGAATATCAATTTGATATATCCTATGAGTGTTATACCTATAATCAGTCGGCTGTAGATGAAGGATATTATATTTACCAGCCAATTCAATATAGCTTGAATCTTTGTCTTCTCTACTACAACCAAACAACAACATAAACATAAAAACCACAAAAAAGTTATTCATTATTTTCATAAATTTTCAATTCTCTTGCTGCTTTCTCAATTCTCGATTTGTACATCCCTGCAGGAGAATTGTGCTTAATTTCTTGATACGCAGGAGATGTTTCACCCAAAGACTTGTCGTTATAATAAATTTGATGCTCCTTTGCCTGAGAAGTATTATCGACACCATCTTTATCATCAATAGCATGAGCTTTTATTTCGTGGGAAATCGTCTCCGCTATTTCAAGAGCAAGCTTTTTGTTTTTACCTGCTGACTCAACCTTTTCCCCATTTAATCTAATTATAATTGCTTGTTTATTTTTAGCAATTGTCTCAAGTAAAACTTTTTTCAAAGACATCTGAGGATTATCGGCACGAATATCTTGAAGCGTTATACCCTTATCAGCATTAGAGCCATTATAATTTGAATATAACTTTGAATCACCACTAGTTTCAGGCTGAAAAGTATTCATAGCAACATTTATGTAAATATCAGTCTTATTATTATCTGCTGCAAACTCCTTTGAAAGCTCATTAGAAATCCCACTTTGTTCTAATAATTTCATTGCATTATCAAGGCCAACATACTGTTTACGTTGGGCAACAAAATAGTGTATCCCCTCCAATCCATCTAATTCAATTTTACCAATAGGATCATTTGATGCAAATTGATACGTTGTTAGATAAGGGAACTTCTCCGCTAATTTATCAACGGTAACGAATCGAGCAAGGGCGGGGTCATAATGCCGCCAGTTAAAATCAATCCACCCTAATGGCGCTTCATCCTCCTTCCCATTGTACTTAAACCGGTTAGCCGTCAGGTCGGGCACTTTGTTTAAGCCCGTCAGGTCAAGCCCAAACGGGTCGTAATGGTTTTCCTGCACCACCAGGGGTGTTTGCGCATCAGAGGGGCTGCTCTCGCTGGCCTTTTCGCCACAGCGGCAGGCCACCCGCAAGTTACCCAAATGGTCCTTCAATTGATACTCGTAGCGGTAATAACTGTTGGCGGCTGTGGCACTGCTGCCCGCCGTAATAGTCGTGCTGGCCCGGCCCGGTGGCAGCACGCGCCCTTCGGCCGAGGGGATAAACTCAAGCTGGTTGCCTGCATACACAAAGCCCGCTATGTAGTCGTAGGTTTTGCCATTGCCAAAGTCGGCTCTGAGTTTCTGGCCCGTGGCCGAGTAGGTATACGTCACCGCGCCCCCAGTGTAGGTCACCGTCTGGGGCAGGTTGAGGTAGTTATACGCAATACCCGTTGTTATGCCCTTGCCGGAGTCGGTCAGCAGGTTGCCGTTGGCGTCGTAGGTGTAGCTGGCCGTGCCGTCCTTAAAGAAAGCATTAGCCGTGCCGGGGTTGGTACCGGCATCCGCCACGCTGGCCAACTGGTTAGAAGCATCGTTGTTTTTGTAGGTATACGTCAGGTTATCGACAACGGTTCCCTTAAAACTGCGCGTCAGGGTTTTGATGTTGCCGTTATCGTCATAGCCGATCTGGCCATTGTCGCCACCACCCATAGCAAACAGCGTTCCCGACTGCCCCTGCTGGTTCAGCGTACCGCTTTTGAGCCGGTTCAGGTTGTCGTAGGCAAAGCTGTAGGTATAGGGCTGGCTTTGGTCGATGTCATAAGGCGTGGTCATGTCGCCCTTGCGCTGCGCCGTCCGGTAGTCCCAGGCCGAAATGTTGCCCACGGGGTCGTAGGTCAGTTTCATACCAAAGAAATCCTTATCGGCAGGCAACGAGCCCGCGTTGAGGTTGGCCGGATCGTTAATTTTAGTCAGCCAGCCGCGCATCTGGTAAGTATAGTCGAGGTTCTGGATACCGCAGCCCAGCGTTTTGCGGGTGAGTTCGCCAATGCCATTGTAGGTATGGCGCGCCACCGGCTCCCAGTAGGCGCCCGTGCTGCCAATGGCACTTTGCAGATTATCGGAAACGCGCTGGCAAACCGCTTTCACCCGGCTTCCGGCATCGTAGCTGGTACGGGTTTCTACCGTTACAGTAGTTTGGCTGTTCGATGAGGTTAGCTTGCCTTCCAGCACCCGGCCCGTATAGTCGAGCTTGGACGACGATCGGTCGAGTCCTCCTTTATGGTTGTCGGCCACGGTCTGAATCACCCGGCCCAGGTCGTCGTAGTAAGTGCTGGTGGTAAGGTAGGTACTGGTGCCCAACACCAGTGTTTTGGTACTGGTTGCCAAGCCTTTCTGGTTATCGACCTTGGCCACGCCGTAGGCATGAGTCGCATCGAAACTTTTGGCTTCGCTGCCGTAACTGTCGTAATAAGTCTGGGTCAGCGTGGTGCTGCCCTGCCGGGTGGCTGTCACCCGGTTCAGGTCATCGTAATCGGTGGTGATAACCGTCCCCTTCGCGTCGGTGGTGGTAATCAGTCGATCGCGCGTGTCGTAGGTCAGGGTTGTCGAGCCGGCTCCCGGCACTTTTTTGGTAACCATGCGGCCCCGTGTGTCGTAGTCGTAGGCAAACAGCAGATCGCCCGCAAACGGGTCGATGGTGCCGCTGATACTTCCACTGGCTTTGGGAGGCACTACGCAGCGCAGCCAGCCAAAATCGTCGTAGGCATACAACGTTTTCCGCCCCGACACATCCTTACCCACTACGCGGCCTTCCTTATCCTTATATTCGGTGGATTTGTTGCCGTTTTCGTCGGTGGTTTCAGTTACGTAAAGCTGCCCCGCACCGTAGGTTGATACGGTTATTTTTTTGGTCGAAAAATCGTAGGTCAGCAGTTTCAACTCACCTGCTGTATTGGTCCGGTAAGCCAGTTGTACGGGTGTGTTGCTACCGGGTGCTGTTTGTTTCAGCACCCGATTCAGGGGCGAAGCTTCATAAACGATGCTGGCATAGGCGTTCCCGGTTTTATCGGGCAAACCGGAATAGTAGCCACTAACGCTACCTGCCGCCGACGAGCGGAATGTCCCATTGTTGGTGGCTTCGGCATAGGGCAGGTATTTAGTGGTTTCGCGCCCAAAGGCATCATAAACAATGGGCGTGACCACATCGGAGACGGGTGTTGCCGTTGTTTTACCGCCTACGCCCACATTCACTTTCTGACTGGGTCTGCCCAGGCCGTCGAAATAGGTAATACTCTGAACAACACTACTACCAGCGGCATCCAGATACACGCTCTCCTGTACGTAGTTCTGCGTACTACTGCCTCTGTTGCTGGCAGCAATGGGCGGGTTATCGGTATTCTGAACGGCAGGCAAGTCGCAATCCTGACAGGTGCAGGTAAACGATGTTGTTCCTATAACCGCCGATGTACTGGCTACGGCCGTACACCCACCCGGTGTAGTGACCACCACCGTGTAGGAACCGCTCATGGCCGTAGTGGCATTAGGCAGCGTTGGGTTCTGGTTGGTAGACGTAAAGCTATTCGGACCTTTCCAGCGGTAAGTAGCCCCGGTCAATCCCTGCCCACTTAGCGTCAGACTCAACGAACTCCCCACACTCACCTGTCCCGCTGGGCTATTGCTACTAGCCGATAACGACGAGGGGGGAGCGGATACGGTTAAAACTGTTGGGCTGGAATTACCTACCAAAGCAGGGTTCGAACTGACCACTCGAACACGATAACCATTGCCGGGTGCAATACTGGCGGGCAAGCTAACCGAAAGTGGACTGCTTCCCCCTGTCCCCAACACTGTAGGCGAGTTAAACCCGCCATTAGCATCCGAGAGTTGGACTGTAAAGGTATTGCCAGCCCCGAAGGTGCCAGTTGAAGAGAAAGGGACAGTAAAGGTTCCACTTTGACAAACAGACGTAGCGGATAAGGATGCAGTTGTAATACCATTTACATACACCTCAATCCAGTTAGAAGCTGCTCCCTCCGGGCAAGCGGCCAAAGTGCTTATACACTTGGCCAGATAACGAACATTTTGGGTAACGATAGTTGTAAATGATACACTAGAGGCAATACTAGACGCCTGTCCTTCTTTATACCAATTTAAACCTGTTGGACATCCATCGGCTCGTAAGCCAATGGTAGTACCATAGGCCACCGTCAGGGACGTGGTGTTGGCACTACCATCCTGCTTAGTCGTTGGAGTTGGATTGGCAATATGAACCGTGACGGTGTTGGATGCGGCACTGGTGGTGCAAGCGTTAACACACTTGGCCGTGTAAACCACATCTGCACTGGGAGTGGGTCGGAAGGGTAATCCCTGACCTGCCTGAACACCGTTGGCAAACCAGACTACCGTCCCCTCACAGTTGTCACCCCATAAACTCACCGAGTTCGAGCCAGCACACACCGTCAGGCTGGTGGCGCTCCCACCCTCCTGATGAATGCTGGGAGCTACCGTGTTGATCACATGAACCGTGACGGTGTTGGATGCGGCACTGGTGGTGCAAGCGTTAACACACTTGGCCGTGTAAACCACATCTGCACTGGGAGTGGGTCGGAAGGGTAATCCCTGACCTGCCTGAACACCGTTGGCAAACCAGACTACCGTCCCCTCACAGTTGTCACCCCATAAACTCACCGAGTTCGAGCCAGCACACACCGTCAGGCTGGTGGCGCTCCCACCCTCCTGATGAATGCTGGGAGCTACCGTGTTGATCACATGAACCGTGACGGTGTTGGATGCGGCACTGGTGGTGCAAGCGTTAACACACTTGGCCGTGTAAACCACATCTGCACTGGGAGTGGGTCGGAAGGGTAATCCCTGACCTGCCTGAACACCGTTGGCAAACCAGACTACCGTCCCCTCACAGTTGTCACCCCATAAACTCACCGAGTTCGAGCCAGCACACACCGTCAGGCTGGTGGCGCTCCCACCCTCCTGATGAATGCTGGGAGCTACCGTGTTGATCACATGAACCGTGACGGTGTTGGATGCGGCACTGGTGGTGCAAGCGTTAACACACTTGGCCGTGTAAACCACATCTGCACTGGGAGTGGGTCGGAAGGGTAATCCCTGACCTGCCTGAACACCGTTGGCAAACCAGACTACCGTCCCCTCACAGTTGTCACCCCATAAACTCACCGAGTTCGAGCCAGCACACACCGTCAGGCTGGTGGCGCTCCCACCCTCCTGATGAATGCTGGGAGCTACCGTGTTGATCACATGAACCGTGACGGTGTTGGATGCGGCACTGGTGGTGCAAGCGTTAACACACTTGGCCGTGTAAACCACATCTGCACTGGGAGTGGGTCGGAAGGGTAATCCCTGACCTGCCTGAACACCGTTGGCAAACCAGACTACCGTCCCCTCACAGTTGTCACCCCATAAACTCACCGAGTTCGAGCCAGCACACACCGTCAGGCTGGTGGCGCTCCCACCCTCCTGATGAATGCTGGGGATTGAAGGATTGCCATTTAGTATTGAAATTGCTGATTGGGTAGCATTTCCACATACTCCCTGACAATTTGCGGTATAGGTACCCACAACTCCAGTTGAACGAGGGTTATCATGCAGATTAACATTATCTGACCAAAAGACCGTACCGTTACAATTATTGACGGTTAATAGAGCTGTTTGCCCCTGACACAAGTTAGACGTATTTGTTGTAATAGAAATGGCATTCGTAGGAGAGTGTATATTAGCCGTAACAGCCGTCCGGCCCGACTCCCCACAGGTATTGGAACAACTCACAAAGTAGGTAACTGGACTGGTTAGAGTTGGTGTCGTATATGAAAAGGTAGAATTGAGGGAGTTCCCCCCCGTGTTGGTAGTATACCATCGGTATCCATTGGTACTACACCCACTGGCCGTTAAGGTAGCCGTATTGTTGGAGCAGATTGTGGCTCCATTTGTTGAGGTCGGAGCTGCGGGGAGGGGCGCCCCAGCACAAGGATCAGTTGGGGGAGTACTGACCGTAAATGTAACAATATCAGAAGAAGCGCCGACACAGGTCCCACTAATACACTTTGCATAAACCTGAAAACCATTTGGAATTCCAGAGAAAGTAAAGGTAAGTCCATCTGGCGAAAAATAATTGTTGTTATCCGCACGGTACCAGCGAGCCGATTGTCCAGCGCCACAGCCCGAAGCGGTCAGGGTTGAAGTAGGGCTAGCGGTAGTGAAATTCAGTGTACCACTAATGGTTGGCTTGGGTAAGCTTACCCCAGCACAAGGATCAGTTGGACAATTTCCAGCAATAACTGCCGAATTGGAGCGCGGCCCTTCTATCCCCCTTACAATGCAGCTTGCCTGATATGTATCTTCCTGAACTCCCCCATAAGCATCATACACATACGGGTTACCTGTCGAGGCCACGGTCCAGCTATAGGGCCCTGACGTATAAAACTTTATAGTGTGCCCATTTGGACATCCTTGCACTGTCAATGGAGTATATTGTTTAGTACTTCCACATGCTGTTGAAGATCCAGAAGTTAGTATAATTTGATTCCGATTAACAGTAATCACAAAATCCGATGAAGGAGAGCTTTCACCATCTGCACAAATACAGGTTGCATAGTACCGGTATTCTACTGTCTGAGTACTCACTGCATTATGCGTAACATAGGTCGTAGACGCCCCACTAGATAGCAATGCTGCATTGGCCCCATCCCGTTTATACCATTTTATCGTTGCTCCGGCAGGACAGCCTTTAGCTAATAATGTCGAAATCGGATCATTTGTAGTTAGGTTCTCCACCACCCAGCTTACACTAGTAGTCGTCTGGTCTCCGGCCCAAACAACGGTAGGGGCCGAACAACTCGCCATACGGGCCTTGCTTAAATCTATTCCAGTTTCTTGTGCTATGGAAGCTGAGTCTTTATTAGCAACGTCTACCTGTTGAATACAGAGTCTACCCTTCTCAACAAATAAACTCTGATCAACAGTTGGTACCGTTCCGCGCAGAAGCCTGAAACAGCTTGAAGAATTAGCAGAAGTTATGGTTCCCCGCCATGTGTAGGTGATTTGCCTATTACGGTCTGGGCTTAATGTTTCTCCAATCAGATCGTAATAGGTTCCTCCTGTTTGCTGGGCGCCTTCTGGCAAGAGTAGCTTGAGCCGAAACGATTTCTGTTCATCAAAGAAAAAGAGTTGGCTTGCTGCAATAGGTAATAACTCAGCCGTGATGGTCAGTTCAACCTCTTCACCCACGGCTACCTGTGTTTTGTTGGCCTGTAGGGTAAACCGAATTGGGTCGGGACCATTGGGCTTTTGAATGGGTAATGGCTTTGGTGGACGAGCAGTTGTAATGGCGGTGCCACTGCCTGGTTCTTCAACAGAAGAATGAGTCTGTACACTCTGCTCAGTCGACCAGGCATTGACATGCTGAAGTAATTTAACCGTCCGGTGAGGTAGCGGTTTAGGGTTATCTGAAACAGGTAATGGTTTCCCGAATGGCTTAGACGGATTATCGGCTAATGATGGGTTTGAAAAGGATACAAATAGGCTAAAAATACTCCAAAACAGAAGTAAACAATGTTTCATATAGGATAGGCTGAACAAGTTAACTGCGTTGTTCTGAGAGCATTACCAACTTTCTTAAAGAAACTTGCACTCAGGCAACAGAATTAATTTATATCAAAGCCTATGCCGTACGAACCAAATTAGAGCCAAAAATTAATTATTTGGATACTAATTTTAACCCATATTGTAACCACAAGGATACAAATAATTCAAAACCAGACAGTTACATTTTAAAAGAATCATATTTTAAACTAAGGAAATAATTGATTAACCATGTATAGTATTTACGTTAAAAAGAACAGATTAGCCTCTTATCAATAAGTGTGCCTTTTGTCGGTCAGCAGGTTGCTGTGGTATCTGAGCATCCCTTATCGAGTTATTTAATGCTCTCCTAAGCTATTTCTAATGCTCCTCTAATCGGTCTACCTTGCGCGGGGCCGTACCTTTGTAGTCAAATTTAACATGTATTTTTAAGGTAGATAATCGAAAACGCCGGCCCTTTTGGGACTGGCGTTTTTAGTGAAATTACTTAGCTATTCGATTGGCAGTTCATCACGGCTTGGGCGGAAATGTAATCTGACCCGCATCGCCAACGGGTTCAAACACCGATACTCGTATGCCCGCTGCTGATTCTCCTCCATTATTCCCGGCTTTTTGTCCTTTGGCCAGATAGTCGATAACCTGCTCAGCATCGGTAAATACTGCCATTTCCAGAGGTTGCCGCTCCTTTAGCCAGCCAGGTTCTGCATCAGATGCGTTGCCATCTCCGGTTTGATCGATCCATAAATCGAGTACCCTGAACTCAGGCGTACGGGCCATTACAGCCAGATACGTCGGTTTTTGCGGATTTCCACCCCGCTGCACGTTCAGAATGGTGTATTGATTTCCTTCATTACCCATATTTTCGAACAACCAGTTCAATAGTGTTTCCATAATAACAGTTATATGGGTTACAACCCTCTATATATCGCCCAACAGGCACTTAGTTTCTATAACCCACTGATGTTGGTCGCTGTTTGGGTATAGTTGCCGAAGGCAGGTAATTTTTATTGACCCATCGAAACACTAAACATGATTTCAGTCTTCTACAAAACGAGCCAGGCTGAAATCGTGCCGGGCCAGTTCGCGGGCATTATTGCCCTACGCCCCGTCGACCGTTGTTAATCGTGCTTAGCCCGGTATCTAAAAAAACGAGGAGGTTATGGCGAGAAGAAACTTGACGAGAGGACGATCTGGTAAAACAATCTGCTTGTTAATACATTATTAGGTAGGGAAAGCAATAGTATCCTTTCATTCTTTCGCTGCAGTGTTATGGCCTCAAAAAATGAAGATTTACACGGAAATGCGCCCGATTCATCGCCGGTGGCATTGCTGATTATCGATATGATTAACGACCTGGAGTTTCCGGGTGGCGAGCAACTGCTTGAACCAGCCATAACAGCCGCTCATAATATTGCCCGTCTGAAAAAACAGGCCAAAGCCCTGAAAATTCCGGTTATTTATACAAACGACAATTTTGGCCGATGGCGATCCGATCTGAATGAACTGATCGACCATTGTTTGAACGATGGTGTTCGGGGGCAGCCCCTGGCCGAACTGCTCCGCCCGGAGCCGGATGATTATGTGGTTCTTAAACCTAAACATTCGGTGTTCTATGCTACCACACTAGACGCACTTCTGACCTACCTCCAGGTTGGGCAACTCATCATTACGGGTATCAGTGCCGATGTGTGCGTGCAGTTTTCGGCCAACGACGCCTATATGCGCGACTACGACCTGTATGTGCCCGCCAACTGCGTGGCCAGCGACTCAGAAGAACATACCCAACTCGCTATCGACTATATGCAGCGTGTATTGGATGCTAACATAACGGTTGCCGAAAAGCTCAATCTTAGCTGCCTGCTAAAACAATCGGCCACAATTTAAAAACCAAATCAGCCACACACCCGCTATAAGACACTCCCGGCCAGAGAGTCATTCCGTCTCTTAAGGCCAAATCGCTGGTCAATAAACGATGGCATTTGTGGGTCAATGGTTTGTTTTGGCAACAACCCGCCGTTGTTTGAGTTATTTGAGTAACCCTAACCAACAAACTATAAGTCGATTAGGGCCACACAAACTCACGAACGTTATGAAGACTAAGACCGAAAAACTTTCTTTCTCCAACATATGGGTTATCCTGAAAGACTCCTTCAATGGCTTTCAGAATGACCGCTGCCTCAAACTAAGCGCAGCGTTGGCCTACTACACGGTTTTTTCGCTGGCTCCATTATTGGTGCTGGTTATCTCGCTTATTAGTATTTTTCTGGGGCAGGAGGCCATTCAGGGACAGATTTTCTCACAGATCAACGGCCTGGTCGGCAACGAAGCAGCCCAGCAGATTCAGGACATGATCAAAAATGTGCAGTTGTCGGGCAAAACCAACATCGCCCTGATCATTGGCATCGGTACATTATTGGTTGGAGCTACCACTATTTTCGTCGAAATTCAGGATTCGGTCAATATAATCTGGCGCGTAAAAGCAAAACCCAAACGGGGCTGGCTTAAGGTGATAAAAGATCGGCTGATTTCCTCTTCCCTGATTGTCAGCCTTGGTTTTCTGTTACTGGTGTCGCTGATTGTCAATGGCATTGTGCTGGCCCTCAGCGATTTTCTGGCCCGCTACATTCCCAGCCTGGGCGTGGTTATTATCAGCGGATTTAATTTTGCTCTCAGTACGGGTGTGGTTGCGGTTTTGTTCGGGGTTATTTTCAAAGTACTACCCGACGCTAAAATTGCCTGGAAAGACGTTCGCTGGGGCGCTTTTTTTACGGCATTACTTTTCATGCTGGGCCGGTATCTGATTGGCCTCTACATCGAAACAACCAGCACCAGTTCAACCTACGGAGCCGCCGGATCGCTGATCGTTATTCTGATTTGGATCTATTATACAGCCGCTATTCTCTACTTCGGTGCCGAATTTACGCAGGCTTATGCCAACCATCTGGGCGTTCGCATCCAACCGGCCGACTATGCCGTATATGTCGAACAAACAGAACGCGAACGTAATGTTGCGGCCATTCCAACCGAGCAGAAAGTAGCACAGACGTCTCACTAAAACAAGCTGTTAGGGTAGGGAGCAGGCATTTACCGATAACAAAATCAAATGCTTTATCGGTAAATGCCTGCTCCCTGCCCTATTTTCGTCCGCAACTAGCCGTCCACAACTAGCCGTCCACAACTCACAACTTAGTTAGCGTGCACACGCTATCCCTGATGCAGCGTTCAGCAATTTTTTAAGACAGAATGAAGCTTTTTTGCGTTGAAATTGTTGCCTAAAATACAACGCGTCCTGCCGACACATTAAGATTACCTGTTTTCATGTCCGTTTCTCCTAGTCTTCTTCCCGACGACGACCACCAGTTGTGGCAGCAATTTCGGGAGGGCGATACCGTAGCGCTGGGCCTGCTGGCCAAAAAATATTACCAAACGCTGTTTCGCTACGCCACAAAGTTCACCAAGGATACAACCCTCATTGAAGACGCTATTCAGGATATTTTTCTGAATCTGTGGGAACACCGCACTCATCTCAACGACACCTTTTTCGTTAAGTTTTATTTACTCAAAACCCTGCGGCATCATTTTATTAAACAGCATCAGAAACCCCTGCCCATCAGCGAACGTCTGACTAGCTGGTTCGATGTCAGCGACGATAACGGAGCCGAAAGCCGGATCATCGATGAAGAAAGCTGGCAGCTTACCCGGCAACAGTTAACAACTCGCATGGCCGACCTCTCCAAACGGCAGCAGGAAGCCCTCTACCTTCGGTATTACGAAAACCTGACCTACGAACAGATTGCACAGACGATGGGCATCAACTCCCAATCGGTTGCCAACCTGCTTCAGAACTCGCTCAAACGCCTGCGCGACCACTGGACATACTTTCTGCTTCTTTATTATTCGCTGTTTTTGTGAGTGTTACGCGCCGAACAAAAATTTTTCTTAAAAAAATTAAGTATAAAGCCATTAAACCAGGATAATCCATTGTAACAGGGCTACTAACTGCCTTTTTCAATGAAAGATTATCAATTCTTCGAGTTTGCCGATTTCCTGGAGGACGTATCCTTTCGACGCTGGGTCTATCACCCTCGCCCTCAGGATACGGAGTTCTGGAACCAGTGGCTGGCCGATCATCCCGAAAAGGAAGCAGCAGTTGGTCAGGCTCGTCAACAGCTTCTGACCATCAGGGGCAATCTGCCCACACTGTCGGAAGACTACATCGACCAGAAAGTGGCGCAGATTATACAACAGGTACAGACACCAGACAATTCTGTTGAGAAATCCCTTCCAATTGTCCGGCGGTTTAGCCCAGTCTGGTATTCTGCGGCTGCATCCGTAGCGCTATTGCTGGGTACGTTCTGGATCTATCAGAACCAGCTCAAACCCAAACCTGCCGAAACAGTTTATACACAACTGATCCAATCGGCCATTGAACCCCTACAGGAAATTGACAATACGAGCCATCTTCCCAAAAAGATTACCCTTGCCGATGGTAGTGTTGTTTTCCTCTACCAGAACAGTCGATTGAGCTATCCGAAACAGTTTGACGGCAAAAGCCGCGAAGTTTACCTGACCGGGCAGGCGTTTTTTCAGGTTCATAAAGACCCGTCGAAGCCCTTTCTGGTCTATGCCAATGAACTGGTTACCAAAGTACTCGGCACCAGCTTTTTCGTGAAAGCCTATGAAAACGATCAGCATGTGCAGGTTACTGTCAGAACCGGAAAAGTATCGGTATTTGCCCAATCCGACAAACAGGCTAACACGCAGAAAACCAGCCGCGAACTGGGCGGCATGATTCTGACGCCCAATCAGCAGGCTACGCTGGTCCGGTCGGATAAACGCCTGCTGCGAACGTTGGTCGCAAATCCTGTACGGATCGATAGCGACACCCAAAGCCTCACTAAATCCTTTATATTCAAACAAACGCCTATTGCCGAAGTAGTTGCGGCATTAGAGCGCGCCTACGGAGTCGACATAGTCTTCGATGAAGCCCTCATGGCTCATTGTACCCTTACCGCCCGACTAGACGATGAATCGCTGTTTAAAAAGCTCGACTGGATATGCGCCGGTACTGAATCCAGCTACGAAGTTGTAGACGGCCAGATCATCATCAGCAGCCGGGGGTGTGAGTAAGTATTCGGTTTACGGCTTGTGGTGGCTTTGCACAAGAAAGGCCTATACTCATAAGCAGAGCAACCATAAACCGTAAACCACAAACCGTAAACCAGATTTCGTCTATGACATAAAGCATCCAGAACGATACAAAAAAGTCGCCGGTGCGCCAACACCGACGACTCAAACAGATTCCGTACGATGTCGCCAAACATCGGCCTCCGGGAGGCTAACGGAGCTTTTTTGCCAATTCCCCAAGAATCAACAATAAGCGTCAAAAATTATGAAAAACAAACGACAGTTGCGTGAGCAAGTCTTAAAAATCATGCAAATTAGTCTACTACAGTTTGTTCTGGCCATCGTGTTTGCTGGTGTTTCGCTGGCCCACGACAGCAACGGTCAGGAACTTCTCGACAGACGGATTAATCTTACCTGCACCAACCAGACGGTTGAACGTGTGCTGGAACAAATTGAAAAAACGGCCCAGGTTCGTTTTCTATATAGTTCAGAACTGATCCGTGCCGATCGTCGGGTTAGCTTTTCGATCCACAACCAGCCCTTGTCGATGGTACTCGATAATCTGTTGAAGCCACTTCAGATCAATTACGAAGTAGCCAGTCAGCAGATTATTCTAAAACGGGCTACACCCGCCAGTTCGGAAGCAAAAAGCCCAAACGTCGAACGGGCCGCCCTCACCGTATCCGGCAAGGTAACCAGTGATGCGGGAGAAGCGCTGCCCGGCGTAAGCGTTGTGATTAAAGGCACCACAACAGGCACGGTAACGGATGTGAACGGTAACTTTACGTTGAACGTCCCAACCGATAATACCACACTGGTTTTTAGCTTTGTAGGCTTTCAGACCCAGGAAGTTCCTGTAAATGGCCGGTCGACGTTAACCATAACCCTGGCAACGGATGTACAGGCACTCTCGGAGGTCGTTGTAGTCGGTTATGGTACACAGCGTCGGCAGGAGTTAACGACAGCCGTTACGTCGGTGGGTAGCAAAGCCATCGAACGCCAGCCCGTTGCGGGTTTCGATCAGGCACTCCAGGGCCAGGCGCCGGGTATCCAGGTTACGTCGCCTACCGGTGCCCCAGGTGCCGGAATCAACGTTCGGATTCGGGGTAACAACTCGGTCAGCCTCACCAACTCCCCCCTGTATGTGATCGACGGTGTGCCCGTTCTGCCTACCTACGACCGTGAATTAGGCGTTGGTAATCAGCGTCCTAATCCGCTAAATACGCTAAACCCAAGCGATATTGAATCGATCGACGTTCTCAAAGACGGAGCCGCTGCTGCTATTTACGGGTTGCGGGCTTCCAACGGCGTTGTGGTGATTACAACCAAACGCGGTAAAACCGGCAAAGCTCAGGTTAATTTCAGTGCATATTATGGCGTTCAGCAATTGCGCAAAAAAATTCCGCTGCTAAACTCCCGCCAGTTTGCCGAATATTATAACGATGCGCAGCTTGCGGCAGGCAACCAGCCCGCCTTTACGAACCTCGACTCGTTGCCCTACAACACCGACTGGCAGGATGCCATTTATCGGCAGGCTGCAATTCATAACTACCAGATCAGCCTGAGTGGTGGTACCGACAAAACTAAATACTATGTGTCGGGTGGCTACTTCAAGCAGGACGGTATTTCACTGAACTCGGGCTTCGATCGCTACAGTTTCAAACTGAATCTGGATCAGCAAATGAGCACCCGTTTCCGGCTGGGAGCCAGCCTGAACATGAGCCGTACGAATACCAACGGTAGTGTTCGTTCTGAGCTGGGTGCGGGCAACTCGGGAACAGTGCTGGGCGCACTGGCTCAGATTCCGACCATTCCGATCCGAAATGCCGATGGCACATATAGCATCAACCCATTCCAGCAGTTCGACAACCCGGTAGGGAACCTGCTCGAAACCCACAACAATGCTGTCATTTATCAGATGATTGGCAATGCCTATGGAGAGCTTGACATTCTGAAAAACCTGACCTTCAAGAGTTCGCTGGGTCTGGATTTCCGGTCGCAGCTCGAAAACGAGTTCATCTCGCGCAACTATCCGGGAATGCAGAATGCCAGCCCGTCGACTCGTGGCAGTGCCCGCACAGGTACGAACCAGCAAGTGGTCTGGCTGTGGGAAAATACCTTTACCTACGACCCAACTATTGGCGACAAACATAACCTGACGTTGCTGGCGGGTCAGTCGGTACAAGCCTCCGACCGATTCACGTCGGGCGCTTCCGTAACGGGTTTCCCATCGAATGCCGTACCTTATCTGTCGGCCGGTACGCAGTTTACACGTCCATCGAGCTATCAGGATCAGTGGGGTTTGTTCAGTTTATTTGCCCGGGCTATTTATAACTACGACGAACGCTATCTGGCTACGCTGAGCTTACGGGCCGACGGATCGAGCCGGTTTGCACCGGGTAATCGCTTTGGCTATTTCCCAGCGGTATCGTTGGGCTGGCGAGTATCCAGAGAACCCTTTTTCCCACAAAATGCCGCCATCAACGACCTGAAAGTACGGGCCAGCTTTGGCGCCAACGGGAATCAGGAAATTGGCGCCTACGATCGGTTCAGCACCTATAGCTCGGGGTATAACTATGCCAGTGCCAGCGGCATTTCGGGCGGTATTGCTCCCAGCCGAATCGGCAATAACCAGTTGAGTTGGGAAACCACTTACCAATACAATGCGGGTATCGATGCGGGTTTCTTCAAAGATCGGCTGACGGTTACGCTCGATGCCTATCTGAAACAGACCAAAAACCTGCTCACCAGCGTACCGCTCCCCTACAACGCCGGAGCGCAGACACCACAAACCGTTCAGAATATTGGTACTGTTCAGAACAAAGGATTCGAAATTGGTCTGAACAGCACCAACATCCAGAGCGAAGGCAATGGCCTTACGTGGTCGAGCAATCTCAACTTTTCGCTGAACCGCAACAAAGTGGTCGACATCGGTACGCTTCGGAACGATCAGGGACAGGAAGTTGACCGAACCATCATTGGCAGCTATACTATTACGCAGAAAGGGGCCCCGCTGGGCGCGTTCTATGGCTATGTTGTTCAGGGTATTTTCCAGACTGCCGACGAAATTGCCAGTGCCGCCACTCAGCCGGGGCAGCCAAAGCCAGGCGACATTCGTTTTAAAGACCTCAACGGCGACGGCAAAATCGACGCCAGCGACCGGACCATTATCGGCAATCCGAATCCGAAGTTCATTGCTGGTTTTACGAACAACTTCTCCTACAAAGGATTCGAACTGAGTTTATTCTTCCAGGGAAGTTTCGGCAACGACATCTATAACCAGAACCGGGTAACGATCGAGGGCATGTCGGACCCTCTCAATCAGACAACGGCAGTGCTGAACCGCTGGACGCCGACCAATACAAATACTAACATGCCCCGCGCCGTTCGGTATGACCCCAACCAGAACAACCGGTTCTCGACTCGTTTTGTGGAAGATGGCACCTACGTTCGTCTGAAAAACCTGACCGTTGCCTATAACCTGCCGGGCAAGTTCCTGCAAAAGGCTAAAATCAGCGGTATCCGGGTGTATGTGACGGGTCAGAACCTGCTCACCTTCACCAACTACAGCGGTTACGACCCCGAAGTAAGCGCCGATCCATTCTCGTCGGTCGGCTTTGGCCGAGACTATGGCGTATATCCACAGGCGCGCACCTACACGGCTGGTCTTAATGTCACATTTTAATAATTGAGTGATTGAATGATTGAATTGTTGAATGAATGCTCCACAACAATTCAATCATTCAATCACTCAACAATTCAATCATTTATGAAACGTCTTATCATATTTTGCATTCCTTTCCTGTTTTTGGCGAGTTGTAATGTGCTGGACAAACAACCGTTGCCAAGTATTACACCCGAAAACTTTTTTAAGACTGCCGACGATGCCGAAGCTGCACTAACAGCGGCCTACGATGCCCTGCAACAAACGGGCGTATACGGTCAGGACCTGAACGTAGTAGGCGAGATGCCATCCGACAACGTAACCAGTAGCAACGGCGACGTCAATGCAATGGAACGCCTGATCTGGACACCACTTACCAGTCAGATGAACAACACCTTTCAGCATGCCTATATTGGTATCAACCGGGCCAACGCTGTTTTGCAGTATGTTCCAGCTATCCAGATGGATACAACGCGCCGGAATCAGATTCTGGGCGAAGCACATTTTCTGCGGGCACTGCATTATTTCAACCTGGTGCGGATGTATGGTGGTGTACCGCTGCGACTCGAACCAACCGAATCGGGCGATGCGGGGGTGGTCTCGCTGGCAAAGGCAACAGCCGATCAGGTATATGCTCAGGTGATAACCGATCTGCAACAGGCGGAGGCTCTTACGGCAAAAGGTTTTGGCAGCCAGGCGGCTAACCGAATCCGTATCATCAAAACAGCAGCCAATGCCCTACAGGCACGAGTTTATCTGACCCGGCGCCAATGGAACGAAGCAACAATAGCGGCCAATAAAGTAATTACGAGTGGTTTGTACCAGCTATCGCCAAGTTTCAACGCGCTGTTTCCGCCCGACAATAATGCCGAATCGATTGTAGAAGTACAGTTTGCGGGTAATGCCGATGGGGGGTTCATTCTACCCGATTTGCTGCTGCCATCGCCCCCCGCTACCTATTCGTTTCCGAAATTCAATATTCCTACAGCCGAACTAATCCAGTATGCCGATACGCTGAACGACCTGCGCTGGAAATTTACGGGTGAAATAACGTCGGCAGGCCGCAACCATGCCAGCTTTGTGATGGGCACATCGAGCAATGCCAACGACAGTGGTCCGTTCGTTTATAAGTGGCGTAGCAATCCGAATGCCTTCAACAGCCCCGACAACTATTATGTATTGCGGCTGGCCGATGTGATGCTGATGTTTGCCGAAGCCTCGAACGAACAGAATGGCCCAAATCAGGATGCGCTTACGCAACTGAACACCATTCGTACACGGGCGGGTTTACCAGCTCTCACGCTGGCCAATCTGGCCACCAAACAAGCCTTCCGCGATGAGGTAGACCGCCAGCGTCGGCTGGAGCTGGCTTTTGAAGGAGAGCGCTGGTTCGACCTGCTTCGGTATGCCCGCCATACACAGGCCGATGCGGGAGCTACCCATAAGGTTACGGCGCTGGACATTATTGAGCAGATTCGCGGCAATCGGGATGTGAATTACCTGCTCTTCCCGATCCCACAAAGCGAAATCAACAACAATGCATTGATTCAGCAGAATCCGGGGTATTAATTTGTTCATCGTTTATGGTTGCGCTGCTTATTTAGGTCCTGAACTGGCAGCGCAACCATAAACGATAAACCATAAACTCTAAACCACCTACCGTTCTATGCATATGACACTAAAACAAAACACGCTGGCCTTTTCGTTGCTGGCGCTGGTTTCACTGGGAAGTGGTTGCCAGCGAAATACCCTCAGCCAGCATTCATCAGGCGGTGTAGAATTCTGGCTTACCAACCCCGACCGGTCGTCGTTGTTTGCCAAACAACCAGGAACGCTCACGTTTAGTGATGCCACCAATCAAAACCCCACCATCGATGTCGATGAATCGAAGACGTTTCAGTCGATTGATGGATTTGGGTATACCCTGACCGGAGGAAGTGCCATGCTGATTCATCGCATGGATGCGAAAGCACGGGCGGCCCTGCTGACTGAACTCTTCTCGACCCAGGGCAACAGCATTGGCGTTAGCTACCTGCGCATCAGCATCGGCGCATCGGACCTCGATGACCACGTTTTTTCGTACGACGATCTGCCCGATGGCCAGACCGACGAGAAACTCGAAAAATTTTCGCTGGCTCCCGACCGCGAACATCTGATTCCGGTACTGAAGGAAATTCTGGCGATCAACCCGAACCTTAAAATTCTGGGCTCACCCTGGTCGCCACCCACCTGGATGAAGACCAACAACAACTCGAAAGGAGGAAGCCTGAAACCGGACTTTTATGACGTCTATGCCCAGTATTTCATCAAATACATTCAGGGTATGCAAGCTGAAGGTATCCGAATAGACGCCATCACGATTCAGAATGAACCACTGCATCCGGGCAATAACCCCAGTATGCTGATGCTGGCGAACGATCAGGCCAAATTTATTAAGACAAGTCTGGGCCCTGCTTTCCAGAAAGCGAAGATAGATACCAAGATTTTTCTGTACGATCACAATGCCGATCGACCCGACTATCCGATTTCGATTCTGAACGACCCCGAGGCTAGAAAGTATGTCGACGGATCGGCTTTCCATCTCTACGCAGGGCCTATTACGGCACTATCGGAAGTACACAATGCGTATCCTGACAAGAACATATACTTTACCGAGCAGTGGATTGGTGCGCCCGGCAATCTGAAAGGTGATCTGGCGTGGCATGTTAAAACACTGATCATTGGCGGCACCCGCAACTGGAGCCGAACCGTGCTGGAATGGAACCTCGCGGCCGACCCGAACCAGCAACCACACACGCCCGGTGGCTGCACCGAATGCCTGGGTGCCATTACGATCGATGGCAATACCATCACCCGCAATCCGGCCTATTACAATATTGCCCTGGCCGCCAAATTCGTCCGTCCGGGTTCGGTACGGATTCAGTCGAATACGTTTGAAACCCTGCCCAACGTTGCGTTTAAAACACCCGATGGCCGCAAAGTTGTTGTGGTGCTTAACACCCAGGCGTCAAACCAGGCGTTTAACATTCGTTACCGGGGGAAACTGATGAGTACGTCACTACCGGCCGGGTCTGTTGGAACCTATTTCTGGTAATAGCCATCATTGCGTTCATCGGTGAAAAATCCAGATTCAGCCAGACAATTCTGGCATTGGTCGATTTGTTTTTTTATCAATGCCAGATTGTTGTCAATTTTAAGAAATAACAAGATGAAGCATGTGACGTCATCTTATTTTCTTTAAATGCTTAACGGTTTAAGCAACGGTATTACGATTCGTTTTATCCTTGCTTAACGAATGATCAATGCTTATGTTAACTGCTAAAAAATATGGAATTCGTCTTTTAGTTGATAACAAACAAATTCTGGTTAAATCGGTGGGAGGCAATCTCTTCCAATCCAGAAACTGGGAGTTTTGGGGTGAGTATGATGAAACAGGCCGCCTGATCGGTCATCCGGTGCGGTCGCTGATAGCAAACCAGGCGCTTCCCGAAAATACCGACGAAAAAGTTACACTTCCCATTCATGGGGTTGCCTCCGATGTGGCCGAAATTGTTAGTCAGCAACTAAATAGCACAGCTTTTGTTGAAGCTGCCATTCGGGAAAAGTATGAACGTGAACGCCGATCGGTTTATTAATCACGTTCTTAATCCGGCATAGTTGCTCAGGAAATCGCCTGGGGAAGGAAGCAAAGGCTATACTTCCCCAGGCGCTTTTTAACAGGAACGGTTTCCCTGTTTTCAGTGGCGATGTTGGGCAGTACTATTAATTTTTCAGCGAACTTCGGGCTGGTTTTTTATCTTCCAGGACGTTCGCCAAAAGCCAGTCCAGTGTACGATGCACGGTGGTTAGTTTACGCATAATGAGCGAACCGTGGCACGTTTTTTTTGCAAAAATTCTGTAATCACCTACCATGTCTTTGCTTGCCATCGTTCGGGTTTAAAGGCCGACTCCCGACACCGACGGCACAACACAATCCGGGGCGGCTTTTTATACACTCCTACAGAACGTAACTTGTGCTCTAATGCCAACTTGTCCCGTATGAATTCCAGCCGACTATCCATCTTCACTGTGCTATTGTTGATAATAAATCTGTTGGTCGTCGATCGGCTGGCTACCAGTCAACCCATTCGGCAACAAAACCCGATTACTATCCAGGACGGTTTGATTTATGTACAGGTTCGGGTCAATGGACATGGGCCGTATAATTTTATTCTCAATTCAGGTGTATCTGGCATAGGGCGCATCGACCAGCGTATTGCCCGAGAACTTGGGCTAAAGGTGGTGGGCTACCAGGAAAACCGGGAAGCCAATCAGGTAAAGCGCGAATTTCTGGTTACTATCGACAAGCTAAGTGTAGGCCAGCTTACTCATACGGATCTGAAACTGGCCGTTATCAATCATAACGAAATTCCCAGAGAACTCCCTATTGACGGTATGATCGGCCGGGATTTTTTTACGCGCTACCTGATCACAATGGATGGGCCTGCCCGTCAGTTAATCGTATCGGCCGATACGCTGTCTGTGCGGGCAAAAGGTGTTAGCCGCTATAGTAGCCCTTTCCTGATTTTGGGCAAACTCGGCCCCAAAGATCTCCTGTTCAATCTGGAGATGGGTTCCAGCCTTCCGCTCCTGTTCCCAAAAGCGTCGCTCATGGGTATTCATTATACGGATACCACCAACCAACGGGTTGTTACCCTGGCCAACACAACGTTTGTACTACAGGAAGCTATTCTGCATGATGAACTGATACTGGGCGGAATCAGACTAAAAGATCAGACAATATACTACTCCGACAAAGCCCACCAGATCAACGTGGGCGTCGATTTTCTGAAAGAACATATCGTCTCGTTCGATCAACGAAAGAAACTGATTCGGATTGAATAAGACTGAGCTGTTGTTTGCGTGAATTGTGCAGGCCCATGGTATCTTGCCTGCTTCGGGTGAATCGGCGTAGGTAAGCCAACCGTTGACGCATCAGTTTGCCGGCAGGAAACCGATGGCGAACAAGCAGAAGAATAGGCGCATAGCTATGCTTGTGGACAAGGAGACAATTCTGGCTCGATCAAAACGTCAGGTCAGTTGAGTTTTGCCATACCTTTGATGGATCGGTAGGGTGTTTTGAAAAAATCGCTGACGATCTGATTAAACAGATCCTTGTACGCGATCAGGGTTGAATGGCCGGAATGAGGCAAAATCCATAAATACGACTGCGGAATAGCTTCGGCAATTGCCAGTGTGTGCGTTGGCAGAATTACGTCATGATCGCCACCAATGACCAGAGTTGGGCAGTGAACTTTTTTCAAATTGGCGGTTTCGATATGTGGGTGGAGAATCATAAGATTCAGCAGCTTTTTCTGCGCTTTTACAGCCGGTGTTTGCTGCACTCTGGCCAAACTGTCGTTCATAGACACAATCCACTGAAAAAGAGAAGGGTCTATAGCCGTAGTATCGGGCCATAAGTTTGCCCCCGTAACGGCCAATTTCTTTACTTTTTCGGGATGGCGCATTGCCAGCAGCAGCCCATTGATGCCACCATCGCTCCAGCCAATCACGTAGCATGAATCCAGATGGAGTTTGTTGAGCAGCGCATTGAAATCGTCGGCCATCATTTCGTAGGTCAGCGAATCGCTGGTATCGGTTGAGTTGCCCTGCGCACGACTATCGACCGCAATCACCTGATAGTTTCTGGCAAAAAACGGGATCTGATTTTTGAAGTCGTTCATAGACCCACCGTTACCATGAATCAGCAGGAGCGGTTTACCGGTTCCATATGTTTCATAATACATCCTGAAACCACGAATGTTGGCATAGTTACCCACACGGGCATTTCTGCCATAGACGGGTTTCGCCGGGGAAGGTACAGGCAATGTCGATTGGGCAACGACAGAAAGTGCCCACATCGATGCGATCAGGCAAACGAATAGCCTCATAGTGTTGATTAGATTTCTGGTGCTACAATATACCGAACTCCGCGAATTTTAGGTGTTTTATGTGCTAATCAATCAGGCACAAACGAATATGCCAAGAGCCTGCAACATCCATCTATCGGCTCTTCGGTCCAATACACTTTACCATTGCCTTCTTTCTGCTCGTTACGCAACCCGAGTCACCTCAGTTGATTGAACAATTATTGCGGCTATTACTCGCCGGGCCTTGGTCTGTTGCCCAGGACAACTACCTGACTATGAGACTACTATGATGAATTACGAGTAGCTTTTTATGCTTTTTTCGCCCGTTTTCCTAACAATTGGAATGAGGAAATGGCCCAAAATAGGTGTTAATACATAGGAATACGGCAAGAATCACTTGTACAATTTACTTTTTCACAGAAAAATCAAAGGCAGTTATTGCACTTTACCACTAATAGCAAACTATTCCCGACCGGCTTTTAGTTTTATAGATAAAAAACCGGGTATAACAGCCTACATTTTTATACTGATTATAAATAACTTATAAGTATCATGCATTCATCATACACGCTAAACCAGGGAAATAAAGTAAAAGCTATCGGAGTATCTATTTGTACTTTTTCACGTTTATTCATAGCTGGCTTTATTCGCAATAATTCCGATGTTTTTGAGGGGTTTCTCCGCATGGCAACCCCATTTGGTGGCAATGTACTGGGCAATCGCCGGTAGATCGTCACGTCATTCTGAGCCAGTGTCTTTCCACTGAAACTAACCAACGCATCAGGACATGGCCCAACCGTTGATTTCACGAATCGACATCAACGCAACGAAGCTTTTGCAGGAAGGTCAATTCAGATTGATCTCATTGCAAGGGTATCCAATTCGGATGAGCCTCTTATCTGATTAGATCGTTGGTTTTCCAGCCGACACCTTCAGCCTATGGCTCCCCAGGGATGTTCTCTGTTAACCAGGATAACAACAGCCCTAAAGCCTTTCTAAAAATATTGATTTCTAATTTGATTGGTGACGTTTCCGATTGATTTCGAGTCAATATAAAGAGGCTTTGGACATGAATCCATTTCATTGTTATGAACCGTTTTTCAGTCATATACCTGCATCGAAAGCAGTATCATCATCTATATAGTGCCACTCAGGCCGAAGCAGATGCTCTTTTAGCAGAGCTGGCTTCCCGAAAAGGGCACACACCAATTGGCAGTTACGACGCTAAAACTGAGCTCTTCTCCTGGAAACCCGATTTGCAGCAACACTACGATCAGGCAACCATTGAAGAGCAGGGAAAATCGGGCGACTACATGATTCGAATTGCTCAGGAGCTACGCCAGCACGACCAGTCTACGGCCGAACAACGGCTACAGGCGATGGCCCAACCGCAGCTTTTTAGTACAAACGAAGTGTAAACAATCTGTTAGCCTCTGCCCATGGCTATCAATCAGACTCCAGAAACGCATTATCAATGCAAACCCCCATACAGGATGTTCTAACAGAAAGTCTGTTCGACATCAACGAAACACTACAGGAGCAATTTTTGCAAACTTCGCAAACTATGCTCGCCTATCCGGCCTTGCTGGCTGGGTATCGAACGGTACAGGATAGCCTAAGCGACCCGGTATTCAGTAATTACCTGAGCGTCTTCGTCAACCACGCCGTTTCAGCACTCATTCCAGCCGCCGAAACGGCCTACCGAACGGCCTTCACTTCGGAACTGCTTACCCGGCTGGTCTACGCGACCGACTCGCTGGAAGACATCTGTGCCGACGGAGCCTCAAAACTCCCCGAATTCCTGCTGCCGATTCTGGTCAAACTGTCGGAGCAGAACCGCCCCTACTGCCTGGCCTTTTTGCTGGCAGCCTACGGCCATTATTTGCGTACATCTGTCGATGACAAAGGCGACCCGTATGCGGTTAGTGAGCCGCGCCTAACGGAAACGGACTGGGATAAAATCAATGACCACGATGAGCTTTCTTTACTGGACATTGAACCATTAGTTTCGGCAAACTTGCGGGCGATTCCGCATTTTTCGGCTGCGTATAAGCTATTCCGAAAACAGATCGCCATTTATGGTGTCTCGTTTACGCTGCGGCAATCGATGTGCACGTTTTTGGAACTAGCCTGAACGGCCAGTAGAGCAACGTCGTTAATCTGAAGGCTATTACTGGTCACATCGAACCGCCGAAGCGGAGGCACAAAGCGCCCACAGAAGTAGTCTGATCCAATGGGATTGCTGATAAATGGGATTGCTGATATATGTATCCGCTTTTTGTGCCCTCTGCGTCTCTGCTTCGGCGGTCCTGCTGTGAACACGAAGACAAGCTCAATTTATAGAGACAGACGGAGTCAGTTTGGAGTAGGTTATTTTATTGATGGTAATTCCTGTTGCTGATTTCAGGTGCAGCCTGGTCATGACTGCATCTGGAAAAAAGATGTCGGTCATAACCGTAAGGCCGTTGTCGGCAAACAACTCAACAGAGGCCACGTCGGCCACCAATGTGAGTGTCAGGTTGCTATCGGTCGCTAACCTTGGCGCTGTATGTCGTTTTCCGAAGCCTTTTTCAAAATCTGTTTTGCCCGATTGCGTTCGGTCGATATAGTATTCGTTCGCTTGTTTGTTATAGCCGATGGTTAGCTCTTCACCTTTGTCATTGGCCAGCACAAGAGCGAAATCGGCCGTATTCGGGGCCGACAGGTCTAGTCGAAATAACCCTGTTTCGTTTTTAGCTTTAGCCGTCAGGTCAAACTGATTATGCACGGTCAGGTTTTTCAGCGAAAACGCGGGAACATCCAGCTTGTTCAGCTCGGTAACCGGTGTCGATGCAAGAAACAACTCTTTACCTACCGCTTTTAACTGAAGCATTCGGGGAACGGTCATGGCGCTGCGCCAGGAGGCTGTTGGCACCACACTCGCATACTGCCAGTTACTCATCCAACCCATCAGAATTGTTCGGTTACCCGTGTTTGAAAACGTAACACCGGCATAATTATCGGTACCGTAATCCATCCATTTGGCCTGGGTTGAATAGGGTTTAAAGTGGTGTCCATCGAAATCTCCCACAAAATATTGCGTGGCCGATCCACCGTTAGGGCCTCCAGGGTTGATGCTAACGAGCAATACCCAGGCTTTTTTTCCATGGTAGTCAAGCGGAAACAGATCAGGACACTCCCAAACCCCGCCATGCGCTCCTGACTCCTTCCCGAATTCGCTTTCTTTCGACCAGTTTTTGAGATCGGGCGACGAAAAAAAAGTAACCCGATCTTTAGTAGCCAGTGTCATTACCCATTTTTTCTGCGGCTCGAACCACCGAACTTTCGGATCGCGGAAGTCGGTAATACCGGGGTTCTGTACGACTGGATTGCCCTTGTATTTGGTCCAGGTTTTGCCTTCGTCGAGACTATAAGCAAGGCTCTGGTACTGAAATTTATCGGATTTCTGCTTCTCCAGAGCCGGATTATGGTGCGTAAAAATGGCAACCAAAGGTGTCTGACCATTTTTACCAAAACCCGTGGTGTTGTTCACATCGACGACAGCACTCCCCGAAAAAATATAACCAAGGCTATCGGGGTAAAGCGCAATGGGCTGTTCGTGCCAATGCACCATGTCCTTGCTGGTGGCATGGCCCCAGTGCATAGGCCCCCAGGTTGTACCGTCGGGATAATATTGAAAAAACAAATGGTATGTCCCGTTGTAGTAGACCATGCCATTCGGATCGTTCATCCAGTGTGCTTTGGGCGAAAAATGAAACTGCGGCCGGTGCGCTTCTGAACCAGAAGCTGCGGCTGACTGCCCCAATGCGCCAACAGTAGCACACATTGCTATGAGCAGCGAAAGAAACCCAATCTGTTTATGCATAGCAACTGTTATTGTCTGGTCTAGGCTACCTGAGCAGCCTGCTCAATAAATGCCTGAATCGTGTTTTCCGAAAAGTTGGGAGTTGCGCCCTGTTTTGTTGCCACATAAGCGCCGGTTGCACAGGCAAATTCAAGGACTTTTTTCGGCGATTCGCCCCGAAGCTTTTTATACAGGAAAGCCGCCAGAAACGCATCACCGCTTCCGATCGTATCGGCCACTTTAACCGGAAAACCTACCTGACTGTATAGCCCTGTATCATCTAACAACACGGCTCCCGCTTCGCCCAGGGTTACGCATAAGGTTTCGAGTTGATAGCGGTCGCGCAATTGGTGCATGGCACCATGCAGGTCATTCTCTTCGCCATACCATCCCGACAACTCGATCAGTTCGAACTCATTGAGTTTGGCAATGTGAGCCTGAAACAGGAGTTCTTCTACCGTTTCGCGATCGTAGTGAGGAGCCCTAAGGTTTACATCAAAAACTTTCCGGGGTGCAACAGCCAGCAGTGCATTTAGCGTTTCGCGCGTTTGTGGGCTACGGGCGGCCAGGCTCCCATACACAAACAGATCGCTCTGCTGCACCGTCTGAAGCAGGCCCGGCACAAGCTGAACATAATCCCAGGCTACAGGCTGCACGATTTTATAGGTAACCTCATTACAATCCGAAATATTTGCTTTGGCCACACCAGTCAGATGAGTTTCACCGATCTGCACCAGATAGAGCGGAATATGTTTCTGGGCCAGAAATTTCAGCATTTCCTGCCCAAGTTCGTCATTGCCAACGCGGCTGATCATCTGAGCATTCACGCCAAAATTGCGCAGATCGGCAGCCACATTCATAGGTGCACCGCCGGGTTGTTTACTGGTAGGAAGTACATCCCACAGAATTTCGCCGAAACAAGTGATTGTTGGTATCATCGTTAGTTGTCAGTAGTTATTGATCAGTAGTTATTGGTCTTTCGTCAGTAGAAGCGTAACAAATAACTAATGACCAACGAATGTCCGTTCGATTTTTTCCAGGCTGGTCCCTTTTGTTTCGGGCATTAACCGAAGCACAAACAGGAGCTGGAGTACCATCATGACGGCGAAAAAAAGAAACGTATTTCCTCCGCCAGCGTGTTCGGCCAGATAGGGGAATGTAAACGTAATAATTGCCGCCATGAACCAGTGTGTAAAGCTACCCAATGCCTGCCCACTGGCGCGTACTTCGTTCGGAAAAATTTCCGATATAAACACCCAGATCACGGCTCCCTGCGAAAAGCCGAAGAAGGCGATGTAAGCAAACAACAGCAGAGGTACGGTCATGCCAAAATCCTGTACGTAAAAAGCACGGGCAACCAGGGCTAGTGTTACAATCAGCCCTATCGATCCTACTTTCATCAGCGTTCGGCGGCCATAACGATCGATCAGATTGAGCGAAATAAGGGTAAAAATAAGGTTGATCAGACCAATTCCTGCCGACGACAACAGGGCCGAACTTTTGCCGAGGCCAGTCATCTCAAAAATCCGGGGCGCATAGTAAATGATGGCATTGATGCCCGATACCTGATTGAAAACGGCAAACAAAACAGCCAGCATGATGGGTGTGCTATATCGTTTCGAAAACAGATGGGCCGTTTGTTGCTGCCCGGCATGTTGCTGCAAGGCCAGAAGGGTCTCTTCAGCCGTTTCAGGATCAATCATAGTCAATACATCGCGGGCAGCCGCAACATTACCTTTCTGTAACAATAACCAGCGTGGACTCTCCGGAATATTGAGAACCGCAATCAAGAAAATCAGCGACGGAAACGCCTGCACGCCCAGCATCCAGCGCCACGATTCATCGCCTAGCCCTTCCAGCAGAAAATTGGAAAGATAGGCGATCAGAATACCCAGTACCACATTGAACTGAAACAGGGCAACCAATCGACCACGCGATTTAGGCGGTGATATTTCGGTGATATACATTGGGGCAGCCACCGATGAGGCACCCACTCCTAACCCACCCAGAAAACGAAAAATCAGAAAAATATGCCAGTTAGCCGCCAGTGCCGTCCCCACCGATGCCGCCAGATATAGAACAGCAATCCAGAAAAGCGTTGTTTTGCGCCCTAGTTGCTGCGCTGGAATTCCGCCCAGCATCGACCCCAGAACAGTTCCAATCAAGGCAATCGAAACGGTAAGCCCATGCTCCCACACGCTCAATTTCCACAATACCTGAAGCGATTGTTCAACACCGGATATAACAGCCGTATCGAATCCAAATAAAAAGCCACCCAAAGCTGCCGTGATCGACCAGAAAAAAATTCGTTGTTTTTGATGCATGTCAGGCTTAGCAGAACCGGGTCAGTTGCCGGTTCCTGAACCAAACTTACCACATTAATTAGGCCCCGGCTTTTGCTATTCGTTCAAATACTTTCGAAATACCAACAAAATGCCAACCAATTCATAATCAAATAGTTACCATTAAGTTTAAAAATTTATCTTTTGATTTTGTTTCGTCGTTTTTTGATTATGTTTCGGTCGAATCAGCGGTTGAACAGGCACCTGACGCCCGGCAATGATCGACTCCATTAATTAATGACCTGGTCTACTTAGCTACTTTTCTTTAAGCCCAACTTCCAGAAAGTCAGAGAAAGGAGCTGAAGTAGCGATTTGGTTGCTAAACATTTAGCTATCGATGCAATCGCAGACCGTGCTGAGCTGATGGGGCATGTACCGCTTAATCAGTTATTACTGGTTACAAAAAATAGGATTATTACAAGATAAATTAAACAAAATCAAGTAGTTACCTAAAATTTGTCGATAGCTGCTCCGTATTTGTGACTTATCCCCAATGCAACATCGCCCCCAAAAGCCTGTTCTTATTAGGTAGTCTTGTACGTATCTCGGCAAGACGGGGTATGTAACAGACGACTGTTGTTCCATCTGTTCATTTTAATTACTCAACGTATGAACCATTCAATTCGCACGTACTTAAAACAGAGTACGTTTGTTCTACTGCTTGCAGCATCGCCTTTACTTTTTAGCTGCAACGACAATACCCCTGACCCTACTGGCGGAACCGGTACCACCCCTCCCGGCTCAGGCACCAGTACAACACCCGGATCGGGCACATCGACAACGCCCGGATCAGGGACCAGCACAACACCCGGATCGGGCACTAGCACAAATCCTGGCTCCGGCACTCTGGTTGTTGTTTCAACAGTTGAATATATCGGGCAGAAAAATAATCTCAATTTCCTACAGGCTGCCATTGACCGGGCCGGGTTGACCAGCGAGTTCAACAAAGGAAACCTTACGGTTTTTGCCCCTTCAGATGATGCATTCAAAGCTGCGGGTTATGCCAGCGAAGCAGCCGTTTCGGCTGCCCCCGCTGCCGATATTGAGCGTATTCTCCGCTATCATATCGTTAATTCCCGCATCGACCAATCGGCTATACCGACCGCCGTCAATACAACTTATCAAACTGATCTGGCCGATAATCAGCTTTCGGTCTATAAGGTCAGTATGAGCGACATTAGCGTTAACCAGGCCAAAATTGTTGAAGGCGACAACCCGACCACGAACAGTGTTGTTCACATTATCAATCAGGTACTGATGCCTGCCACTGTCAATCTGGTTGCGCTGGCGAAAAACAATGCCAATCTTTCATTCTTCTCGGCCGCTGTTGATCGGGCAGGTTCGAGCGTGCTGGATGTGCTGAACAAAAACACTCAAAACGGCTATACAGTGTTTGCACCAACCAACGATGCCTTCAAAGCGGCTGGCTATGCTGACGAAGCAGCCATCAAAGCGGCCGATCCGAAAGTTCTTGCCGATCTGCTCCTCTATCATGTGCTGACATACAGTGCCTATTCGCAGACCTTCCAGAATGGTGCTACCATTGTAACGGCACAGGGAGGCAGTGTTCAGACGAATGTTAGCAACGGCAAGGTTACCATACTAGGTAAAGGAAATGGTACTAATGCCGCCACAATTACGCAGGCCGATCAGGTAGCTTCCAACGGTGTGCTGCACGTTATTGACCGGGTATTGCTGAGTAAATAACTGAGTTGATTCATTTCGTTAAACAGAGGCCAGCAATCAGTGCTGGCCTCTGTTGCCTTTATACACGCATCGGCGATTTCCTGTATTCGGAGGGCGTTTTCTGGGTATGCTGTTTGAAAAATGTTGTGAAGTAGGCTGCCGAGCCGAAACCTGTTTCGGCCGCAATTTCAGCCATCGATTTATTGGTTTCTTTCAGCATATATTTCGCTTTTTTCAGCCTTACTTCAGCCAGATAATCGCTTACATTCATAGCAAGCAGTGCCTGTACTTTCCGGTAGAGCTGAACGCGCGACAATCCCATTTCGCGGCTAAGCTTTTCAACGCTAAATGTTGGATCGGCCAGGTGTTTTTCAATAAGAGCAGTCAGTTCGTTGAGGAATTTCTTCTCCTGCCGATTGGCCGGCTGCGGCAATAAATCGGCCGAATAACGGCGCTGCCATTTCGCCCGATTGGCCAGCGTGGTACGCAATGTTTCGAGCAGATACGTGCTGTTAAATGGTTTGGTGATATAGGCATCGGCTCCGGCACGGGTTCCTTCGATCCGATTTTCCATCTGCCCTTTCGCAGTCAACAGAATAACCGGAATGTGCGATGTGCGCGAATCTGCCTTTATCCGCTGGGTGAGCTGCAACCCATCCAGAGCAGTGCCATCCAGCATTACATCGCTGATAATCACATCCGGTACAATTTCCAGAACCCGCTCCCATCCGTTTTCACCTGTTTTTTCAACTACTACCTCAAACTCCTGCCCGAGCCGGGTTGCCAGAAACGTACGCAGGTCATCGTTATCTTCAACAATCAATACCGTACTTGCCTGTTTTGGTACATTTACTATCAATTCGCCCGTATCGTCCACTTCTTCGTCCAGCGTCAGTATTCGTGGCCGTATCACCGATGGCGATGCGGGTTTCCCCATCTCATCAGGACTTAAATGCTGATTACCCGTGGGCAACTGAATGGTAAACTCCGTTCCAATTCCTTTCTCCGACTGCACACGAAGTTCGCCCTGATGCAATTGAATAAACTCCATCGAAAGCGCGAGGCCTAAGCCTTTTCCAAGATTGAATGGTTTTGCCCCGCTAAAGAACAAATCGAAGGCATGTTCCTGTTCTTCCGGTGTCATTCCCTCGCCATTATCGCTCACCTGAATCTGTACCCAATTGTCAAGCAACGTTAACCGAACATGAATCAGACCGCCTTTGGGCGTATATTTAAAGGCATTGGATAGCAGGTTAAAGAGAACTTTGTCCAGCTTTTCGGCATCGAACCATACCGGCAGACTGGTTCTTTCGGGTATAAATTGCAGATCGATGCGTTGTTTTTGCGCCTTTCGGGCAAAGTCATGAACAATTTCCCGAACAAAGGCCACCAAATCCTGTTCCGATGCATGCAGCCGCTGCTTACCGGCATCCGTTTTGCGCAGATCCAACATCTGATCCACCAGTCGCAGGAGTCGATAGGCATTTTTTTGCACCAGCCCCAAACTAGTTTTCAACTCATGAGGGCTCACATTCTTTTTCTCCAGCAGATCTTCAGTTGGAGTCAGAATCAGGCTTAGGGGTGTGTTAAATTCGTGGGAAATGTAGGAGTAAAACCGTAGTTTTTCTTCGGTGGCCGCCCGTGCCTGCTGCGATACGGCTTCAATCTGATCTTTCTGATCAAGAATTTCCTGATTCTGCCGTTCGAGCGTTTGGTAAGCGGCCCGTTTCTGGCGAAACAGGTAAAGTGCCCAGGCAGCCAGCGCAATCACAACAATCAGACAGATCAGCGTAAAATAAAGTGTATTTTTTTGGGATGAATACGTTTGCGTGAGTTCTCTGATGCGCCGAATCTGACGGTTGATGTCGGTCTGTTGCGCCATAATCCGCTCATTCTGTAGCTTCATGATGCGTACATTCGTCGAATCGATGAGCGTAATAGGAAGCCGGTTTTCCCGTTTGAACGGTTGTTTATTCAGGATGGCAAGCGCAGTCTGAATGGCTTCTTTACCGCCAGTAGGATATAAGACCGTAGCACTGAGAATACCCCGGTCAACGAGATCGATACCTTCGTTTTTGCCTGGCAAGCCATCGACACCAATAATTTTCACCTGATTAGCTACTCCTGCCTGCTGACAAACCCGATACGCTTTCAGCGCTGTACGGTCATTCTGGGCAAAAATCAGTTGTAGGCCCGGTTTCTCTTGTAGCAACTTAGTCAATTTCCCGGCAAAGGAGTGCGTATCCCAGTCGCCTTCGAGTTTTGTGACCAGCCGGAGGCCCGGATGTTGATGAATAACTTCGATGAAACCGCGATGCCGGTCGATATCGGCCGAAGAGCCCGGCGACTCTCCTATTTCCAGCACATTGCCAGCCCCATGCAACAGAGCGTTTGCATAGATTCCTGCCGTTCGGCCTACCTCAACATTATCGGCACCAACATAAGCCGTATACTCGTCAGACGCGGTACGCCGGTCCAGAATAACGACGGGAATCTGCTGCTGGTAAGCTTTTTCAACAATGGGGGTAATGGGTAGTGCGGCATTGGGCGAAACAATCAGCAAATCGATCTGTTGCCCAATAAGTTTTTGAATCTGTTGTACCTGTTTTGCACTCTGCCCATCGGCATTTTCGACCAATAATTCGATTTCGGGGTTAAAAGACAGCTCGCGGTTCATGTCGTCCAGCATGGTTTTTCGCCAGGTGTCGGCCTCCGTGCGTTGCGAAAAGCCAATCCGAAATGATTTATTTTCAGTTGGCGATGTACACCCCGCCCCTACTAGGCAACAGAATAGAATGGGCCAGGTATTCAGGGAAAGCAAACGCCTACTCAGCAAAGTAAATCGGGACAGAACCCACGAGCAGACGAAATTTATCATAAGCAATAAGCGTACAGGCTTCCTGTATTCAACAAAGATAATGTATAAGTTTTTGGGCACAAATTAGCAACACAACAGGAGAAATCAACTTCACCTAATGGTATTAAAACAAAAGCCCTCCCATTGCTGAGAGAGCTTTTGTGGCAGCACGCATATTGATACGGACTAATTACACGCCTGGGTAGCCAGGGTTTTGGGGGCGGAGGTTCGGGTTATTCAGCATTTCCTGCTTGCCCAGCGGAAACAACAGGTGTTTTTCCTGCAATGCCTGTTTGGAGCTTTGGTTAACGTGTCCAACGAAGTCGTCGAAACCGTTTGTCTGCTCATTATAGACCTTCCGCAAACGAACCATATCGAACCAGGTGATTTGCTCGTAGCACAGTTCATGCCAGCGTTCGCGCCATACGGCTTCGCGGAAGGTCGCCTGTGTGTAGGTACCCAGTGCCGGAGTTGTCAACTGGGCCCGATCCCGAATCCGTTTGAAGGCATCGTAGGCTGCCTGCGTAGGTCCACCTACCTCATTCTGAGCTTCGGCGTATATCAGCAACACTTCGGCATAGCGGATTTGTGGCACATTCAGGTTATTGTTCCGCGTACCCGCTACCCCAAACGTACCATTGGCCGTACGGTTGAAGTGTTTGAAAATATACGGAGCCCCCAGATCGAACGGGGCACCGTTCCCATTCGTGAAGTAGGTAGTATAAAAATACCCTTCCTGATCTTTCGCCCGCAGATCGCCTGCTTCATACGACTTGTAGAACGATGATGTTGGCACCGTACTACCCGTCCCTGATGGACCGTTATAGGTCACCGGTTTAAAATTCGGATACATATTGTCCATTGGATTACCAGCTACCAGCGTGTTGTACTGAAGCATAAACAGGTGTTCAACCTTGTTTTTGTTGCTTTCCTTATGTACATCTTCATACGTTGGAAACAGGTTGATTGTCGACGGATTGGCATTGGCGTAGGTAATCACTTCAAATGCCTTGTCGGCGGCCAGTTTGTAGTACGAAGCCCCCTTGTTGAGCGGCTGACCGGCCATTGTCAGATAAACGCGGGCCAGTTGCGATTTAACCGCAGCCAGGTTCACACGACCACTCACATCCATCCAGGCCAGCCCGGCAGCTTCGGCTGCGGTCAGATCCTCAACAATGAGCTTGTAGACATCTTCCTGTTTAGCACGGGGCGGCTGAAAGTCAGCGGAGTTCGCCGTTTGTGGCTTGGTTACGAGCGGAATATCGCCCCATAGCCGTACTGCCGTAAAATAGGCCGTAGCACGCAGAAACCTGGCTTCGCCCAGAATTTTTGTCTTCTGAGCATCATCCATCGGCGTAATGGCAGGTACTTTATCAAGCAACTGGTTCGCCTGGGCAATAACCCGATACAGGCCATTCCAGTAGTTGACAACGTGCGCCGTATTGCCATCATACACCAGCCCATACAGGTTGTTGAGGTCGGAGTTCTGGGCCGTTTCGGTTGTCGACGTTCCCGTAGGCGCTTCGAGCAGTTGCCAGTTCGACGAGAAAATCCCGGCTCCGTCGCCCATAAACCGCATGTTGTCGTACACAGCGGCCAGGGCTGCTTCGGCATGGTCGGGAATTGTGTAAAAATTGTCGGGAGTCAGATTTGAGGGAGCTTTCTCAACCAGGAAATCCGTACAACCAACGGGGCCAAGCAAAACAGCGCCTAAAACCGCTACCTTACCTATATTTTTTGCGATAAACTTCATTGTAAATGTCTTAAAAAGATTTTGGAGTTAACTATCCTGAACCGCTGTCAAAGGCCATTCCTCATTGTTCAGATTCATCTTTCACCGACAAATGGCCCGTATGACTCATGCCTGGTTAGCTTATAAACCGATCTGCAAACCCACCATATAGGTTGTAGGTTTTGGATAGTTATGCCAGATTTCGCCCTGCGAGAACGCACTGCTATCGTTACCCTGGTTGGTTGGTGTAACTTCTGGATCGCCAATGATTTTGTCGTGAACAGCCAGGAAGAAATTCTGCACCGTTGCATATACCCGCAAGCGATTCACCTTGATCTTGTTGAGCACTTCGGGCGTGAAGGTGTAGCCCAGCAACAGGTTTTTACCACGCAGGAACGAGCCATCTTTCACCCAGTGACTATCTACATTGGTTACGTAACCAGCCCGTGTATCGCGGATTTCGGCAATCGGCGTGTTCTGATTGGTTGGCGTCCATGCATTCAGCACACTTTTGTAGCTGTTGGCCAGTGCCTGGCGGTCTTCGCTGGGGTGAAGGTTCATCAGCAGCACATCGTTTCCGTAGGAGAACTGAAGTTCAAGCGTCAGGTCCAGATTATGATACCGGAAGGTATTGGTCATGGCTCCCCACGATTTTGGGCTACCATTGCCAATAATACTCCGGTCGGCATCCGTAATAGCATGGTCGCCGTTTACGTCCAGATACTTGATATCGCCCGGCAGAATAGTCAGACCGTTCCGATAGCTGGTAAACTTAGCCGCTTCTTCGCGTTCTGCTTCGCTCCAGGTACCCAGACGGGTTAGCCCCCAAAACGAACCAACCGGCTGCCCTACCCGAATGATGTTGGTCTGGTTGGTGAAGTTAGGACCACCTACGCCGAAAATATCCGATGGCGTTGCCAGCGACAGAACTTTGTTGCGGTTGAACGAGATATTGAACGTTGTGCTCCACTGGAAACCTCCCCGGTCGATGTTGACCGTGTTCAGGCCAAACTCAAAGCCGTAGTTCTGCATCGAACCCACATTCCGACGGATGGTTGCATAACCGCTGGTGCGAGGTACAGGGGCATCGAGCAGCATGTCGGTTGTTTTCCGGTAGTAGTAATCAGCCTCCAGATTGACGCGTCCTTTAAACAGACCAATTTCCAGACCCACATCGCTCTGGGCTGTTTTTTCCCAGCGCAGATCGGGGTTGGCCAATCGGCTGATGCCAGTTCCGGTTACTTTGGCATCGTTATAGATCGTAGCATAGTTCGAGCTGAGCAATGACAGCGATGTATAGGGCGGAATTTCAGAGTTACCGGTCAAACCAAAGCTGGTCCGAACTTTCAGGTTCGAGATCACCGGATTGCCTTTCAGGAAATTCTCTTCGGTTACGCGCCAGGCCAGTGCAGCCGACGGGAAGAAAGCAAATTTGTGGTTTTCACCAAACTTCGACGAACCATCGGCCCGGCCCGTTACGGTCAGCAGGTAGCGATCTTTGTAGCCATAATTGATACGACCGAAGTATGAGTTAAAGGCAAACCGCGAAGCATCAGACCCAACCGTTGGTAGCGTACTACCGGCTCCCAGGTTGTTGTAGCCAAAATAGTCCGTTGCAAAATTCCGAACACTGGCACTCATGCTAAAAATGTTCGTTTCCTGCCACGAAATACCCAACAGGCCCGTAAACGAATGGTCGGCACCAAACTGTTTGTTATAGGTCAGGTAGTTTTCCAACGACCAGAAACTCTCTTTCCGGTTGCTGGTCGAAGCGGTTCCGTTTGCGCCGATTTCCAGTGTGCGGGTGCTCGACTGATCGTTCTCCTGCGTCTGGATATTTACACCAAGTACGGTGCGCATTTCCAGCCCTTTCGCCAGATTAAGATTCGTAAACAGGCTACCGATTGTGGTCTGTGTATTCAGAATATACCGACGATCCATCAGCCGGTGCACCGAACTCATCGTTCCTTCGGCATACGGATAATCGCGGTTGTTCGCATAGCTTCCATCGGCATACTTAACCGGCAGGAACGGAAAGTCTTCAACAATCTGCCGGGCAACGGCATCGTTCTGGTCGACAATGTTTTCAGACTGGTTGTTGTAGCTTAGGGTTCCGCCAATTTTCAACCATTTTTTCACCTGATCGTCAATCGTAAACCGACCCGAATAGCGTTTCAGATACGATGTTTTGATCAATCCCTGATCATTCCGGTACCCTACCGACAAGGAATATTGAGTCCGTTCGTTACCACCGCTGAAGTTTAACTGATGGTTCTGCGACAGCTTATTTTGCGTTGCTTCTTTCATCCAGTCGGTATCGTACAGAGGATTCAGATTTGCATCAAAAATCCCAGGGTGGGCTGCGCTAAAGGCAGCTCGCCGAACTTTTGGGTCCAGATAAGACCATTTACCAGCCGCCCAGCCAACAGGGTCATATTTTGCCATATTGGCATACGCCAGATCTTCGACCGCCAGATACTCTTTCGCATTCAGCACCTGAGGCCGGTTAGGACCAATGGTATTTACACTGAAGTTGGCATCGTAGGTAACCCGGCCTTCGCCTGCTTTTCCTTTTTTGGTCTGTACCAGAATAACGCCGTTGGCACCTCTGGCTCCATAAATGGCTGTTGAAGAAGCATCTTTCAAAACTTCTACCGAAACAATATCATTCGGGTTAATGTAGTCGATTGGCGAACTAAACTGATTACCCGTGCTTTGTGGCAGCATTACTCCGTCGACCACGTAGAGCGGATTGTTCGATGAGTTGATCGAGCTAAACCCCCGAATCCGAATGGTTGTCCGGCCACCGGGACGCCCCGAGTTTGTGTTTACCTGCACACCCGGCATCCGACCCGAAAGCGCCTGGTTAAGCGACGGTGCCGGACGCTCCTGAAGTTGTGCTTCTTTTACGCTGGCGACAGCCCCCGTCAGATCCGATTTCTTGGTCGTACCATAACCAATCACAACGATTTCGTCCAGTACTTTACTATCGGCTTTCAGTGATATGTCGATGGTAGCCTGAGCACCCACGCGAACCTCTTGTGGCAAATAACCTACAAATGAAAAAACAAGTGTAGCATCGCTATTCGGCACGTCAATTTTATAGCGACCCTCAGAGTCGGTAACCGTACCGCGTTGAGTACCTTTCACAACAATACTCACACCCGGTAAAACAGCATTATTTTCATCCGTAACCCGGCCAGCAATCGACCGATCAAAAGCAATGCGCGTAGAAAAGGTAAAGCGGTTTGCCGGAGCGGCTTTCCGATCTGTGACCGTAGTGGCAAAAGCGAACGTAGTGCAGAAAATAAGTAAAAGGTTGGGCATGAGACATGATCTCACTATCCTCGCAGACAAAGCCTGCGGGCGTAAACGTTTTTGCATAACGATTACTACCGCCCTAAAGCGGCATGTTTAGGTTTGAACAATAGAAATAGCAGAATAGGGCCCTAACCTCTTGCTAGAAATACTTATTTCTCAGTAACTACTCGTTAGAAATTAAAAAAATTTAAGAAATTTTTAAGCTTTTATTAATAATACAAAAAACTATATATCCATATATCTGACAATCAACATACTATCGGAATACAAGTAAACGTTTTATCCTATCTGTAAATTAAATTAACCTTATTTGCCTTAGCTATAACCTAATTATTCAAAAGTTTAGCTGTATATCTGTTTATCAATATGCCTATAAAGGCGTCTTTATCATTTGGAAGTACCTCAGAATCCTAGGCAGGACTTTTGCTTAGCGTTGTGCCAGCGTATGATGCGCTGTGGTTTGTTTTTTATGGGCTATAGAGTCGTGGCAAGGCGCTAAGCGAAACCCTGGTAAGCATATTCTGGCAGTCCAGGTAAGGTTTCTTCCTGAAACTTGTCTGCGTTAATGATTTGTCGGCAACAAGTATCGTTGTGTCATCAACAAAAAACCCCGACGCTGGCCGGGGTTTTCATGATTACAAAGCCGATTGGCTCATCGACCCATCCAGCCTCCATCGACCGTAAGAATCGTACCATGCACATAATCGGAAGCCGACGAAGCCAGGAAGACCGCTGGCCCTTTAAAATCGTCGGGCTCGCCCCACCGACCGGCTGGAATACGGTCGAGAATGGCTTTACTCCGAACCGGATCGTTCCGTAAGGCTTCCGTATTATCGGTCGAAATATAGCCCGGAGCAATGGCATTTACGTTGACCCCTTTAGAGGCCCATTCGTTTGCAAACGCTTTAACCAGGCTACCAACAGCGCCTTTGCTGGCAGCATAACCCGGCACATTGACGCCCCCCTGAAACGTAAGCAGCGACGCGGTAAAAATAACTTTCCCCCTCCCCCGTTCAAGCATATCTCTGCCAATGTCGCGGGTCAGAATAAACTGTGCCGTCTGATTAATGGCAATCACCTCATCCCAGTATTCGTCAGGATGTTCGGCAGCCGGTTTGCGAAGAATCGTTCCGGCGTTATTAATCAGAATATCAATAACGGGGTGGTCTTTTTTAACCTGCTCAAGAAATGCATAAATAGCCTCCCGTTTACCAAAATCGGCCTGGTAGGCATAGAATTTACGTCCGCGCTGTTCAACAGCTTCTGCAACGGCACTCCCCGTTGGCTCAAGATTGGCCGAAACACCAATAATATCAGCACCTGCTTCGGCCAGAGCCTCAGCCATTGCCTTACCAATACCGCGTTTGCAACCCGTAACCAGTGCCAGTTTCCTGGCAAGTGAAAAAGAATCAGTAACTATGCTCATAAAAAATAGTTGGTTTGGGTAGTTGGGTTTATGGTTTACGGTTGCGCTGCCTTAGTATGGTGTATGCTAATAAGCAGCGCAACCGTAAACCGAATACCTATTTCCCTACCGTCACCATGGGAGGAGTTTTCAATTGATCGGCGAATTGGTGCAGGTAGGCGAACCAGTCATCGCCCGATGTAATACGTCCGGCTTTGTCCCAGGCCCCGCCCGAATAGTAAATAATAGTGTTTCCGGATTTCACACTAAGTTTAGCCAGTCCATGCTGATATTTTCGCTGCATCGATACGGGAGTAGCAGGAAAAATACAACCAACGCCAATAGTGCCATCGTCGCCGTGTTTCGGCTCCCAGTAGCCCAGAATCCCCTTCGTTTCATTAAGCAGCAGCGGGCTGGCCTCCGGGCGAAGGGTTATCCCGGCAACCATAGGCAACGCTTTATCCGACGTATGGGCAATACTGACCTGCACCTTACTTAGTTGCGAACCGGCATCCAGCGACACCGTTCGGGTTTCGTTTACCGTGATGCCATTGAATGTATACGGATCGAATTTAACCCGGAAAGTCGACCGAAGTGGGCCATTATCCAGAATCTCCCACGAACGGTAATTGTGAATAAACTGAATTGAATCGTTCAGAAAAACGCCAATATCGCCCGCCCCCAGGGTTAGCCCGACATGATAATAATCGAGCCCTTCGCCGTGGTCTTTGTGGTAATCATTCTGTTTATACCACTTATTCAGAATCAGCGCATTCGTACGTTTCGCCCAGATGTCGGAACCGTAGGCATTATCGGGGCGGCCATTCAGCGCTGCTCCGTAGATACGAAAGGCCACCCGATCGTTCTCCCAGGCAAAATCGTCGTATCGTTCGGGAACATAGCGGCAGTAGGTTTTCGATTCCACATTAGCGGGCTGGCCTTTCTGAAGGGTTAACACAATACGCTGTCTGGGTTCCAGAGAAACCTGTACCAGCAGATTCTGTATGGTCTTATGGCCACGATGTTCAAGCTGATACGCTACTTCATTCGCTCCCTGCAAAACCTGCAAATGCGCCGTATCGACCTGCGGATAGGCTTTTATAACAGTTGCCCACGGTATCTCTACAACCGTTTGCCGGAGTGAAACCGAACTTGGGTTTCGGATAGTCAGTGTTGTGCTCTGACCAACTACCATCCCCGACAAAGCAATCAAAATGGCTACTAGAAATAAACTTCTCATCTTATTTTAAATCGGTAATCGCACAGAAATCCATATCGCCATAGTCGAGGTTTTCACCGGCCATTCCCCATATAAATGTATAGCTGGACGTACCAGCCCCGGAATGAATCGACCAGTTGGGCGATATAACAGCCTGTTCGTTCTGCATCCAGATATGGCGGGTTTCCTGCGGTTGTCCCATAAAATGACAGACCGACTGACCGTCGGGCACTTCAAAATAGAAGTACACCTCCATGCGTCGGTCGTGTGTATGCGCGGGCATTGTGTTCCAGACACTACCGGTTTTCAGTTCGGTCATACCCATCTGTAGCTGACAGGTTGGCAATATACTATTAACCAGCAGTTTATTGATGACACGATGATTGGCCGTTTCAAGGCTTCCTAACTCAACAACTTCGGCATCTGTCCGTGCTACTTTACGGGTTGGATAAGGCTTATGGGCTGGGGTTGAGTTCAGGTAGAATCGGGCGGGTGCGGTGGCATCGTGCGAACTAAACTGTACTTTTTTTATACCCCGGCCAATATACAAAGCCTCTTTGAAGTCAAGATCGATTGAATCACCATCAACCACAACCCGGCCAGAGCCCCCCACATTGATGATGCCCAGTTCGCGACGTTCCAGAAAATAATCAGCCCTAAGCTGATCGGGCACCGATAGTGTAGCGGGGCCTTCAACCGGCATAATCCCTCCCGTGAGGTAGCGGTCGAAAAATGACAGCACCCACCGAAACTGATCGGCTACGAATAGATTTTCGATCAGGAAAGTTTGCCGAAGCTGTTCGGTAGTCATCCCCTTCACTTCATTGGGTGAGGTGGCGTATCGGCTTTCAAAAACCACCTCCCGGTCAGTTGGCTGTTCTGCTAGTGTTGTCCGTTCTGTTTGCATACGTGTATTGATTGGCAGCCTCGGTAGTTGCCCGATCCTGGCATTACAGTCTCAGAATCGTTTTCTACAAGTGCGATTTCATAGAAGAATAGGCACTTATGTTTCAAAAATACTCTTTAGGTCTAAAATAAATGTCTTCCTGGCAATTCCGGTAACCCTGCCCTACTGTTGGGTTCGCAGTTCGATTTATCAGCTTAACCCGCTGTTTCGGTGGTTTCACCTTTTTTTTAACCTGAAAACCCTCCCAACTCGCTATCTTGGATTATGAATGTTCGTTTATCGTGGCGTCAGATTGCCGCCATTGCATCGCTCATTGTAGCCGTTCTGGTCAACCTCCCACTCATTACTCTAACAACCCATTCGCGCTGGGTGGCGGTGCCGGGTGTGCCCGATAGCAGTTTCACCTTCAGCCGTTTGTTTTTTCATACCCTTTTTACCTTTTTCTTTATCGAACTGAACCGATATGTGCTGCCCAAAAAACTATATCGGTCGCGGATGAATCTCGTTGGCTGGTATGGCATCAACTTTCTGCTCTACCTGTTTCTGGTTGGGCTGTTCGTCGTCGTTGTGTTATTCTGGTATTCCGAACGGCCTTTGCTGGTCATTATCACCTCCTATTTCCGTACGTTTTTCGTCTGGATAACAGCCCTGGTTCTTGGTAACTTTCTGACCGTACTGCAGCAAAATCGGGCCATGCAGGCCGAGAACGAACAACTCAAACAACAGAGCCTGCAAGCCCAGCTCGACGCACTAAAAGCCCAGCTCAACCCGCATTTCCTGTTCAATTCGCTCAATGCCCTTAGTTCGCTCATTCGCGAAGGCGGACCAGCGAGCCAGCAGTACCTGACCAAACTCTCGCAGGTACTGCGCTATTCGTTACAGGTGCAGCAGCAAACACTTGTTCCGTTTGCCGAAGAAATGCAGTTTACCGCAGCCTATTCCTATCTGCTAACGATTCGCTTCGGCAGCAATCTCCGAATCGACAATGAACTTCCAGACCAGGCTCCGTGGCAGATTCCGCCTATGTCGCTGCAACTGCTCATTGAAAATGCCGTTAAACACAACATTGTTTCGAACACTCGCCCGTTGACCATTCATCTGACAACCGATGGCGACAACAAGTACATCGCCGTCAGCAATGTGAATCAACCCAAAACCGAACCCGCCGATGGCATGGGGAGCGGGTTAGCCAATCTGAACAGCCGATTTCAGTTGCTGACGGGTCAGTCGATCCAGCTTAGTCAAACCGATGGCGAGTTTTGCGTACGTCTACCCATTATCCCCCTTTCCAACCACGAGTTATCGAACCCTGCCTGATAACCGTAAACCAACCCGTACAATGCGTGTATTGATTATTGAAGACGAACAGATGGCAGCAAATCACCTGACGGCCTTGCTTCGGGATATCGAACCATCGCTGACGGTGCTCGGCATTCTGGACAGTGTTGACGATGGTCGGCTACAGTGGCCCCACCTCCCGACACCCGATCTGATTTTTTCAGACATTCAACTGGCCGATGGCCTTTCGTTTTCGCTGCTGGAACAGGTACCTGTGCCCTGCCCCATTATTTTCACAACAGCCTACGACGACTATGCTATTCGGGCATTCAAGCTCAACAGCATCGACTACCTGCTCAAACCCATCGAAGCCGAAGCGCTAGCCGCCAGCTTACACAAATACCGTTCGCTGGCCCGCCCGGCCACCACCGATCTGGTCCGACAGATGCAAACGCTCCTGAGTAGTCAGGCTTTTCTGACGCAAACGTATCGGCAAAGCTTTCTCATTCAGTTTCGGGATAAGCTACTGCCCATTAAGGTGTCGGACATTGCCTATTTTTCCATTGAGGGTGGTGTCGTTTCGGCCACTCTCGTTAACCGTGTGACGGACCACCGTGTGACGGACCACCGTGTGACGGTTCAGCCAATCAGCTACCCAATTGATCTGAAACTGGAAGAGCTGGAAACACAGCTCGACCCCCAGCAGTTTTTTCGGGCCAATCGGCAGTTTGTGGTGTCGCGCAACAGCATCCGCGAAGCTGAGCTGTATTTCAACGGGCGGCTACAACTCAAGCTCCAACCCGAGCCTACAACGCCGGTTCTGATTAGCAAAGACCGTGCTCCGCAATTCAAAAAATGGATGGAAGCCTTCTGACCGTATGAAATCGACGCTACTCATACTTTTCACCTGCCTGACATATTTCACTGCCTCTGCCCAGCGGGGACGGCTCATGCAGCAGATGCTCGAACGGAGTTTCGAGCGAAATTCGGCCCCAACAACCGGCCCAACTCCCGATTATAGCAAGCTCTATTACTGGGCAGCCTCCCCCCACAAACACGATCCGGCCGACAGTATTCCGGCTTTTCTGAAATCGGAACAGCGCGATAGTACGGCCGATGTTTTTTTTATCCACCCAACAACTTTCGCCACCGGCATTCACTCCGAAGCCGATGCCAGCGAACCCTCTACTGAACGGGTCAATTTAATGACCGAACTGAAAACCTCGGCCTGGAATGCCGACCTGAGCGATACGGCGCTGAATCGCCTGACCGATCTACGCCCTATTTTATATCAGGCTTCGGTGTTTAACGGCAGTTGCCGGGTGTTTGCGCCACGGTATCGACAGGCCAGCCTGAAAGCGTTTTTTGTACGCAGTTCGCCCAGCGCACAAGCGGCTTTCGATCTGGCGTATAGCGATGTCAGAAAAGCCTTTCAGTATTATCTGGAACATGATAACCACGGTCGACCCATCGTCATTGCGTCGCACAGCCAGGGCAGTTTACACGCGATTCGGCTGTTGCAGGAGTTTTTTGATGGAAAACCATTGCAGCAGCAACTGGTATGCGCCTATATAGTCGGCTATCAGATTGAGAAAAAAGCCTTCCAGAAACTACCCATTGGCAATTCGCCAACCGCAACGGGCTGTGTAGTGGGCTGGCGGTCGTATCAGGAAGGGGAACGACCACGAGGCATTAATGCTGAAAATGGCAATTCGGTTTGTGTAAATCCGCTAACCTGGACAACCAGCAGCCAATGGGCCTCCCGCGAATTGCATCTGGGCGCGTTGCGACATTTCACGGAACTATTGCCGCATAGCATCAGCGCAGGTATTGAACCCGAGTTGGCCATTTTGTGGGTTCGTTTCCCCGACGGCATCGACGAACGCGCCAAACGGTTAAAAAACCTGCATGTGCTCGACTATAACCTGTTCTGGATGAACATCCGCACAAATGTCCGCCAACGCATCGCTGCTTATCATAAAACAAAATAGAGCCGCAAGTCGGGCAGCAACCGTGACTGACTTGTGGTGAAAGCCCCGACGAAAATTCACCGTAACTTCAGGTTGTTTGAGTTGCCTATCTGCCACTTTCACGTTTGTTTTCCAGCGGTGCCTTCATCCAACGGCTAGGTTTGTATCGTCGCTTTTCGGCAAGCGTAATCCGATAAACAACAAACCAACACTTACGTATGAAACGATTTTGGGCAATTGGCCTGACAACCCTAACTCTCAGTCTGGCCGCCTGCCAGAAAGACAACAATTCGCCTGCTCCTGACGATGCAACGGCCCGCATAGCCACAACCACAGGTGGTAAGCTCATGGTAGTAAGTCCCGACAAACTCCCCGACGCAATCAAAACCTACATCCAGAATCAGTATGCCAGTGCCACCATCAGACAGGCGGGGAAAGGACCGCGAGGAAACTATGCTGTGCTGGTTGACCAGAACGGCACCGAAACCGTCCTGTTTTTTAAAGCGGATGGTAGTTTCAAAACTGAGCATACATTGAAGGTAAAAAGCCTGGGTGCCTCAGCACTCCCAACACTGGCAAACACTTACATCCAGAAGCATTACCCGAATGCTGCCATCCGGCGGGTAGCACAGGGGCCACGTGGAAACTACGGTGTTCTCCTTCAATCCGGCAACACCTACGAACTGCTGGTCTTCACGAAAAACGGGGTTTTTCTGAAACAGATCGACCGAGCATCGGGCGGTAAGTTGATTGAAACCAGCGAACTACCATCCGCCATCACGACCTACATAACCAGCAACTATGCCGGTGCCACCATCAAACAGGCCGGACAAGGCCCCAAAGGCAACTACGGAATCGTGATTGAGATCGGCGGCAAACGCAAAGCGCTCATCTTCGATCAGACGGGTACCTTTTTAAAAGAAGTAAGTCGGTGAATTAATTGCATTCGGCGTCATTAGTCATTGGATTCCTCTCTTGTATTAAAAAGCTAATGACTAATAACCAATGACAACTAACTAATGACCAATCAACAATCAATTAACATGAACACGTTGAAACGAGTAGCTGGTTTATTGCTGGCAGTAAGTCTTCTGGGAAGTGCCTGGGCCAATGCGCAGGTGGTTGTAGTCCGTCGGCCCGTCCGGCCTGCGGTTGTAGTAGTTCGGCCTCGGCCCGTAATAATGCGTCGTCCGGTGGTGGTTGCTCCGCCCGTTGTGGTGGTTCCGGCACCACCGGTGGCCGTTGTGGCTCGCCCTCGCCGGGTAGTGGTATGGTAGAAACGAACAACAGTTAATGAACAATTTGCAAAAACACAACTAAAAGTCATGAAAAACAACCTGTTAACAATCGCCTTATCGTTCTCATTACTTCTGGTTTCTATCAGCTCATTTGCCCAGCAGCGGCAGGTGGGCACACCCGAAGAACGCGCCAGCCGACAGACCACCCGTATGAAAGAAGCCCTGAACCTGTCGCCCGATCAGGAAACGGCCGTAGCCAGTATCAACCTGAAATACGCCAAACAGGCACAGCCCCTGCTCGAAACGGGAAGCCGGAACCTGAAAACCGCACGGGAAGCCCGGTCAATAATGAAAAGCAAAGACGATGAACTGGAAAAAGTGCTGACCAAAGAGCAATTCAAGCAATATCAGGACATCAAGGAAGAAATGCGTAGCGCCATGAAAGAACGCCGTCGGCAGCGGTAACAATTGGCTCATTGCTCATGCGCGATACAGGGCTTTCTTATAAAAACGTTGAACCCTGGAAGGGTGGCATTTTTATAAGAACGTGTTGGGGAATTTTATTTGGTGAAGCAGTCAAAGGCGTTGTAGCATGATCTGAATGTTTGCTAAATACAGCCAACTCACCGAAGAAGATAGCGTGTACTCGTAATCTTTGACGATGCGCCGGAAGAAATTCGTCCAGGCAATGCTCCGTTCAACGACCCATCGCTTGGCCACAGGCACAAAACCTTGGGTTGATTCGGGACGCGAAGCCTTCTCGAAATCGATGCTCCACTCGGTTAATGCCTGGGCAAAAGCTCCATTGTAAGCCTGATCGCCGTAAACCTTCTCCAGGCGTTCCCCAACTCGCCAAAGGATTGTCCCAATCAGAGAAATTGACGCCGGTCCTTCTGCTTCATTTGCCGCATGCACATCGACCACCCACAAGCGGCCGTCGGTATCCACGACGAACTCTCGTTTTCGCCCGTTGACGCGTTTATTGACGTCCATACCCCGGTGTTCGCAGATCATGGGATTTAACTTAACACTTTGTGCATCAATGCATAGAACAGATGGCTGAGCTTCCTTACCCACTCGTTTTCGGTCTGATTGATTCAAGGCTGCGTTGATTCGTTCGAAGGTGCCGTCCTGCTTCCAGCGGTCAAAGTAATAGTAAACCGCCTGCCAGTTAGGCCATTGCGGTGGCAGGTTCCGCCATTGACAACCGGTTCGCAGCAGCCACAGAATAACGTTGATGATCTGGCGCAATTCATGTTTTCGCTTGCGTTTGAGGTCAAAGAAAGGCGAAATTGCGTCCCATTGAGGGTCGGTCAGTGGTTGCCACTGTTTGGTCATCACTTTGCATTTTGGTCGATACAAAGTTGACACGACTCTCAACTCTTTTCAATTCCCCAACACGCTCTAAGAAAGCCCTGTAACCGCAATTATGCTTAGAATATTCACCAAAATTTCTCTGCGTAATTCGTTTACCTTCTAAAATTCGTTGTTGGTTTCGTCTAACATCATCCCAAATTCTTTGCTCGTCACCTTTGGTTAGCTCTTGCCCTAAATGTTCAACCTCAACAAATGTTTTTGGGTCTTTAAGTTGAAGAAAGTCAAATGTTTTTTTTAAATTGTTTATGTGCATACTCTCTAACGGCTATTTTGTCGTCAAGTGTCAATTTTTCGTTCTCCACAATGAGCGATAAAGTCCAAGCGTATTAAAGTCTTTATACTTCTTATAATTGTCAATGTAAAAGAAGTATTCCTCTAATGTAAGGGTATTGAATCTTTGTGCTATTTCCATTTTATCATTGTTAGAGTGCCGTTGTTTAAACTTGCCTCTAACGGTTTCGGGCTTGGTAAAGGTGGCATGTTGATGCGAAGAATCAATGTTTTATTAACCACAAATGTGTCTGCGGAGCACTGAACCGCCACTTTTGCCAAACCTGTGTTACAAGCTGGCCTTCTCTTATTTGAAGTAAAAGTCAAGTCCATTTACTGGGTTTGTTTTAAAATATTGTTTGTATTCGTGTGTCTCATTTACGAAGTCAAAAATTTGTTTTGCTCTTTCAATTTCTCCTTGTTTAGGTATTGAAAATAGCCTTACCGCTCTTGCTCTCCAAATTTGCAAATATCCAAATGCCAATTGTCTTATGTTTTCGTTTTTATCAATTGTTCCAATCATCAATTCGGGGATTGCTGCCCAACCGCCAACTTTGTTAAAGAGTTTGAGCATTGACTTTTTTAAATCACAATTACCTATTTCGTAAATGTTTCTTGCTTTTGTCAAAACTTCTTGCCTCGGAATGTCCGATAGAAATTCAATTATTACATTTCTAAGTCCAAGATAAGAGTTGTCAAGGTTTGCAAGTGCAAAATCATAAGCACTTTCTTCATCAAGTTTGCAAAGCGCTAAAAACGCTGTCTTTTTAACTCTTATTTTTTTGTCATTCAGATACGACTTAACTATTTCCGAATAGTGTTTTTCTTCGGTTTCAGCAAGTCCGCTTAATGAACCAACAACCTGATAGTTTCTATGTAAGTTGTCGTTGTAAAATTTCGCAAAGTCAATGTTTGATTGTTTAAGCGTAAACCTTGCAAAATGTCTTATTGTAGCTGAATTGTCCGCTAAAAATTTCTTTGCAGTTGTTTTAAAACCGTTTTGGTCTTTCAAGCAATAAAGTGTTTGAAGTCGAACATTCGCTGATTTGTCATTCAATAATTCTTCGATTTCTGCTTGTCCAAGTTTATTAAAGTGGTTTATTGCAAAGTTCCTAATTAAAAAATGATTGTCAGTTAAGAACAGTTTTAATTCTTGCGAATTTTCCCTAAGTGAACTTGAAATGTGTCTTGCTAAAAGTATTCTTATTTTGTCTGGGTATTTCTTGAAATTATCAATTACATATGCCCTTTTTTTAGAAACAAGAAACTCAAGAGTTTCTTGGTAAATTCCGCTAAGGTTTGTCCGCTCAACTTTTTGTAGCCACTCAAAAATCGGTAAATTTTCAATTAAGTTGTCAACGTAGTTGATAGTTATAAAGTTGTGAATCCCTTTTAGTGCAGCTTGTCGAACTGGTAAAACCCAATCTGCTAAACGATAGATTAAAAATTGTATAGCCTTTGGACTGTCAACTTGAGAAAGTTTTTTAACTGCTTTTTCTCTTACGTATCCGCTTCTGTTTAATGAACTTATTGCCAATAACTCAACAAATTGATCTTTGGGAAAATTATTTTCGTAAAAGTCAATGTCACTTTTTGAAATGCCGCAATGTTTTAGAGTGTCGTAATATCCTTTTTTGCTGTCTACCTTTTTGAATAGGTGAATTATTGTCCTGCAAGCAGTTTCTCTTATTTCTTTGTTGTCGTCTTTTAGAAAATCTGTCAAGTTCGATATAAGACTTGGATAACCATCACTGGCTATTTTGGTCAAGGCGTTAATTTTATCTTCTGTGTTGTCCTTTGAGAAAAACCAAGTCTTGTTAGGTCGTCTTAAAATTTCTATGTATTGCCAAATTTCCATTTCTTGTTGTGTCGTCTTTTAGGCTTGCATACAACGTTGAAGCATTGGCGTTGTGGCGGAAATAACCTTCCGTCAGCCGAATTTAGCACAAAAGCTAAATAGTAGTACAAATGTTGAGCATATGCTCGTCAGCCGCCATAACGCCAATGCAATGTTGGCGGCAGTGCCTTTTTCGCGATGTTATAGCAACCTACGTATTTTTTTAGTTAGTTCGTCCGCTTTGTTTACTGTCATAAAATGTCCACCACAACTCACTTTCAAGTCGCAGTCAACAAAACATAAAGGTAAAATTTTGTCCGCTGTTCCGTGAATATGCATTAGGTTTTTGTGTAGTGTTTGGTTTTTCCATTTTACAATTTTGTCGATAGACCATTTTAAAAATTCAGCGTTTGTATCGTGCAAAATGTTGGCTAGCATTCTTTTGTCATTGTTGCTTTGTGTACCAAAAAACCAATAGCTCAAGACATTTGGTCGTTTCATAATTGCTATCGGCAATAGTTTGTGAATGTTTAAACGTCCTGCAAGTCGATAGTAAAAAGGTATTTCATTTTTTGTCTTTGCCGATGCAATAATAATAATTTTTTCTGTGTCAATATGCTTTGCGACTTCTATTGCCATAATTCCGCCAAATGAAAGTCCTAACAAAATTGGTCTTTCAGTTCCAATTTGTTCTTTCAGCCGACAAGCATAATGTTCAATCGTTTCACCTTTTGTTGGTTGTGTCCAACGAATAAAAGTTGTGTCAAAGCCTGAAAAGTCTAAATGTTTGAAAACCCTTTCGTCCGCTCCCAATCCGCTAAATATATAGATGCTTTTCATTCGGTCGTCTTTCACTTGTAGAGGCTCACGGCATTGCCGCCAACTCATAAATATACGCATATTTCCCCTACTCCTACGGTCTCAATCCACCAGCTATTATGCGTATTTACGAAACGTGAAATCTCCCCAAAAGCAGCAAGCTTTCGGGGAGAAAAATACCACTTCTCAATCCTCGCGGCCTTCCTTGCGGTTGGCGTCGGCCATGCGGACAATTTTGGGCGTAAACTTCGCCAGTACCGATACCAGATCGTGCTGGGCACCGATAACGGTCTCGATGTCTTTGTAAACCATTGGCGCTTCGTCGAGGTCGCCACCGATCAGTTCAATATCGGCATCCCGTAAGGCTTTGTTAAGCTGCGAGCGCGTAATGCTGTTGAACGCCTGCGTCCGCGACATCACCCGACCAGCCCCGTGCGAAGCCGAATTCAGCGCATCGGCAAAGCCACGGCCACGCACCACAAAGCCCGGTTTCGTCATCGAGCCCGGAATAATGCCGAGCACATCGGGTCCGGCGGGCGTTGCCCCCTTGCGGTGAACAATTACCTCCTGCCCGTCGGGCATTTGCTCCTTCCAGGCAAAATTGTGGTGATTTTCGATCCTGACGAGCGGTTTCTCGCCCAGCACTTTGGCCAGCTTGTTATGAATTTCGTGGTGGTTGGCCGACGCATAGTCACCGGCCAGGTTCATGGCAATCCAGTACTCCTGCCCTTCTTCGGTGTTCAGATCGAGCCAGGCCAGGTGAGCCGCCTGCTTCGGCAAACGGGTTTTCTGCATGGCCAGTTTAGAGTAGTAGTTGGCAACCGCCCCACCGAATCCGCGCGAGCCTGAATGCGACAGCAACGCCAAATATTCGCCCGGTGGCAGGTTCAGATGTGCGCCTTCTGCCGCTGCGTCGTCGCTATAGACCTCCACAATACCCCACTCCACAAAGTGGTTGCCCGTACCGGAGCTTCCGAGTTGTCGGTAGGCTTTGTCTTTCAGGTCGCGGATCACCTTCGTGGCTCTCCATTCGGGCAAATCCATCACCGACTCGTCGTATTTTTCGCGGGTTTCGCCACCAATTCCGAATTTGGTTTGCTCAACCAGCGACCGTTTCAACAGATGCGGTTCACGCTTTAAAAACGTGGGCGGCAGATCGAACACCGACAGACACATCCGGCAGGCAATATCGACCCCAACCGCAAACGGAATCACCGTATTGGCCGTAGTTGCCAGCACCCCACCGATCGGCAATCCGTAGCCCTGATGGGCGTCGGGCATGAGCGCACCAGCCACCGAAATGGGCAGGCTGGCAGCCGTTTCCATCTGCTTCAGGGCACCTTCTTCAATATGCTCCCGACCGAATACGGCATAGGGCAATGGTCCCGTTCGCAGGTCGAAGGTTCGCTCGGTCTGGTTGCCGGTAGCGGCCAGTACATACGGCTCAGGTTCGGGTGGCAGGTAAGTAGCCCCTACCTCGCTCAGCGGAATCAGTACGCCCTGTTTAGCCAGATCGTAAACCGACCGCGCCAGATTCGTGACTTTATTACGCGAATAGGCAAACTTTTTCGGGTTCTGGAGCATCTGCGCCAGCAATCCCATCGCTCTTTCTTTAGAGTAGTCGGCTCGCTGCACCAGCCCGTTGGCCACGCGCAGGAATGCGTTATGTAACGGCTCAGGAATAGGCCCAAGCGTCAGAATGTCGTCAATTAAAAATGGTACTTCCATATAGGTTTTAGATTTTCGCAGGCGTAGTATTCGCTACACGTAACTACGCCTGGACTAGCTCATTATTTTTTAGTAACAGCATAGCGTTTACGGACGAAAAGCTGTTTCAACTGATCGACCATAGAGCCATCGTTCGATACGGAAATTGAGCTGATTTTATCCGCGATTTTCTCAACGTATTCCATCTCTTTCAGTTTCCAGAGCATTTCGTTGTCTTCCATCAGTTTGGCCGTGTTCAGCAGGCTCCGGGTCGAAGCGGTTTCTTCCCGACGCATGATGCTGTTTGCCTGTGCTTTCTTTTCGGCCATCAATACCTGATTCATGATGTCGCGCATATCGCCCGGCAAAATAATGTCGCGTACCCCACCGCTACGCAGGTCTACCCCCAGTTCCGACGCTTTGGCGGCCGTAGCCGACAGCACATAGAGAGCCAGATCGCCTTTTTTGTCGAGCAATTCATCGAGCGTCAGGCTACCGATATACTCGCGCAGCGCCAACTGAATCGACACGTACAACTGCTTATCGTACTCTTTATTTTCGACCAGGGCTTTGATAATGTCCTGCACCTGATATTGAACAAAGAAACTCAACCGCAGCGAGGCTTTGTCTTTGGTCAGAATTTCCTGTCCCGACACTTCCATCTGCTGCTGGCGCGTATCGACTTTCGCCACATGAATCGGCGTGCTGTTTTTCCACCAGGAATAGACTCCGGGTTTCAAAATCCGGTCGAACGTCCAGTCGATAAACAAAACACCCTGCTCCTGTGCTTCAATGGTAAACGTACGAACATAAGCAGACAATGGCGCTGCCGTCAGCAAAACCGGGTCGACAGTAGCCGGAATCCCGATCTGGCGTAAATCGGCTTTCTGGTAATCGTACTGTTTGATACCTTTCCAATAAGCCCAGCGACCCTTCGGCAAAATCGACAGAAAAAGGCCTTTTTCATATTGCAGCGCAATTTCAGGGTCTTTTACTTCGACTATATCGAGCGCAGCCGCCACGTCGGGATACGACAGCAGCACGTCCAGATCGCAGGGAGCATTCTGTAGTCGCTCTCCCCGGTTAAACACATGGACGGTTTCGTTAAGCCAAAACCAATGTTTGCCTTCCGAAAGAATTCGTTTATACCCGCCTTGTTTAAACACAAGCCCGATTTGCCAGGCCTGGATGCGTACAGTTTTCATCGTTATTTATTGGTTTACGGTATTTAGTTTTTGGTCTATTGTTGTTTCGCCCGTCGGCATACAACCCTCTAATGCAGATAAACGATAAACAATAAAACCCGCTTGGAGCTATCCATCTGGCCAGAGCGGAAGCCGGTTGACGAGTGCCCTGGTACGATGCGGTGCGAATCGATCAGACCAACGACTGCTTTTAGACAGGCAATTGCCTTTTCAAAGCAACTTATCGATCAGAGCACATAGGCTACGGCAACGTACGCCGACAAACGCGGTATTGGCCTGCTGGCCTGGGCCAAATTGTTGTGCTTCCGACGAATCGGTCGCCCAACCAGATAGCTCCTGCGTAGTTTTCTGGAACATGGTGACCTGTTTTAGAAGTGGTCGGCTTCCCCATCCAATGGATCAACCTTTACAGCGTTGATAGCAGGATTCGAACCTGCATTTTCCTGTTGCTCTACCCCCTGAGCTACACTGCCGAAACAGCGGGAGGATTCGAACCTCCGGCCTACAGATCGCGACAGAATCATAAATAACCAACAGCATATCGATTTCAACCAGTGGCTGCGACACTATGGGGCTATGCAGAAACCCGCATCCGGTTCGGTTATCGATGCTCCCGTCGTTGCAAAGATTTAGGACATCTGCGCAGTCTTTTTGCGCAGTTCAGAAAATTTTCAGATTTTCCCCAAAAAATATCTGAAAATCAGATGCCCGTCAACCGTAACGCCCTTATTCGCTATAAAACACTGGATGCCTGCCTGCGCAATCGGCAGCGTAAATGGACACTCGATGCGCTGATCGAAAAAGTATCGGAAGCGCTCTTTGAATACGAAGGAATCGACAAAGGCATCAGCCGACGAACCATCCAGGCCGATTTGCAGATGATGCGCAGCGATAAACTGGGCTACTTTGCGCCTATTGTTGTTGTCGATAAAAAATACTACACCTACGAAGATCCGACCTATAGCATCACCAACATTCCCCTATCAGACGGCGATCTGGTGCGTATGAACCAGGCAGTAGACGTATTGAAGCAGTTTAAAGGGTTTTCGCACTTTACGGCACTGAACGAAGTGGTGCAGAAACTGGAAGATTATGTTTACTCGACGGCTCAGAAATCAGTACCCGTAATTGATTTCGAAAAGAACGAAAACCTTAAAGGGCTTCATTTCCTCGACGATCTGTATCAGGCCATCATTCAGAAACAGGCCGTTCGGATCGACTACCAGTCGTTTTCGGCCCGACAACCACAGACACTTATTTTTCATGTCTGGTGGCTGAAAGAGTTCAAAAACCGCTGGTTTGCAGTGGGCGTTCGCGATGGAAAAGGGCAAATCATGAATCTGGCCTTAGACCGAATGCTGACCGTTGCGACTGCTCCCGACATCGACTATATTGCCAGCCATACCGACCCTGATCTGTTTTACCGCGATGTGATCGGTGTATCGGTCAGTGAGAACATGCGGGCCATGAAGGTAAAGCTGTTTGTGAGTCGACTCCATGCTCCTTACGTTGAAACCAAACCGCTTCATCATTCACAGGAGATTCTGGAACGCACCAGCGAAGGCATTGTCGTTCAGATTTGTGTTCAGCACAATTTTGAGCTGGAAAAAGAAATCCTGGGCTTTGGCGAAGGCATGATCGTACTCGAACCCGAACGCCTTCGCCGAATTATCCAGAAACGATTGCAGGCGGGATTGCGTAGTTACGAACAACCCGAAAACGCTTTCATTGGTGATTAGTCATTGGTCATTAGATCCTTCCCAATGGCTAGTGACCGATGACTAACCACCAATCGCCTTCCGAACAGCCGGGGCAACCACCGTACCAAACAATTCAATGGACCGCATTGAGCTGGTGTGTTCAATAGCCTGACCGGTAATCATTTGCCCCAGATACCGCGTATTGCCAAACAACTCGTGGAAATACAGAATCTTGTCGATGACTTGTTGCGGACTGCCCACCATCAGCGGTCCCTGTTCGCGCATGAACTCAAAATGATCACGGCCAATTGGCGACCAGCCCCGCTCTTTTCCAACCCGGTTCATTAGCAGTTCGTAGGGCGGAAAAAACTCATTGGCTGCCTGCTGCGACGTATCGGCCACATAAAACTGAGAGTTAATGGCCAGCGGTAATTTACTCACATCGTGTCCGGCTCGCTCGGCCGATTGCCGAAACAGATTTACGAACGGCACAAAGCGATCGGGTGTACCACCCAGAATGGCCAGCGCCATCGGCAGATTCAGTGAACCCGCCCGCACAGCCGACGCGGGTGTTCCACCCACCGCAATCCAGATCGGCAATGCCGGTTGAAAGGGCCGGGGATAAACACCCCGATTCGGAATGGACGGGCGAAGATTCCCCTGCCAGCTAACGATCTCCTGCTGATTGATTTTGAGTAACAGGTCCAGCTTTTCGGTAAAGAGTTCGTCGTAGTCGTTCAGGTCGTAGCCAAACAGCGGAAACGACTCGATGAACGATCCGCGCCCCGCCATAATTTCGGCGCGGCCGTTCGAGATCAGATCAAGTGACGCAAAATTCTGAAACGTCCGAACCGGGTCGGCCGAACTCAGCACCGTAACAGAGCTGGAAAGCCGTATCTGTTTCGTCAGGGCAGCCGCAGCCGCCAAAACGACTTCGGGAGCTGATATAATAAAATCGGGCCGGTGGTGTTCGCCGAGCGCAAACACATCCAGCCCTACTTCGTCGGCCAGTTTTATTTCGTCGAGCAGTTCCTGCATACGCTGATGTGCATTGACGGCTCTTCCGGCTACTCCATCGGGGTTTACTTCCCCAAAACTACTGATGCCTAATTCCATGGTTGTATTCTGTTGACACTAATTTCCATAGAAGAACCAAGCTGGATTCGTTTTTGTCCCATCCGATGTCAGGCATAAAACTGGGAATTAGTCATCAGCTATAGACGTCCTCTTATCCAATGACCAATTTCCAATAGCAAAGCCACACTCCTTTACTTCGCCATAAGGGTATAGGTCTTACCGGGCTGAGTCATGAAGTCATACACATTTCCTGTCCGAAAATTGGGCAGCACCAGTTGCGCCTGGGGCGACACAATAGGTTGTTTTATGGCTAATACCTGGTAAAATGGGTTTGGATTTTCGCCCCCTTCCGGTGTTACTGCAAAGCCATTGGCCTTCAGTTCATTCGGAACCCGTAACCTACAGTTACCTCCCAGCGTCGATTTTATGGTAACTCGGGCTACCTTGCCGTCTTTCCACACCAGCCCCACTAGTTCGAAACCACCCCGCGCCCGCAAACCGCTGATGCTACCATCCTGCCACCGGTCGGGCAGTGCCGGAAGCAGATGAATGGCTCCGTCGTGGCTTTGCATAATCATTTCGGCAATACCCGCTGTACAGCCAAAATTACCGTCGATCTGAAATGGCGGATGTGCATCGAACAGGTTGGTATAGGTTCCTCCACCCTGCTGCCTACCCACTGGCGACAACTGATTGGTAATGAGTTTGAGCGCCCGGTTTCCATCCAGCAACCGCGCCCACCAGTTCACTTTCCAGCCCATCGACCAGCCTGTCGATACATCGCCCCGCTGTTCGAGCGTGTTTCGGGCGGCCGTAAATAGTTGTGGGGTTCGGAAGGCCGACAATTGCGCCGATGGATATAGCCCATACAAATGCGATATGTGCCGGTGTTTATCGTCAGGATTGTCCAGATCGTCGATCCACTCCTGCAATTGTCCATATTTACCAACCTGCATAGGTGGTAGCTGCGCCAGTTTATCCTGAACAATTTTCACGAAATCGGCATCGACATTCAACGCTTTTGCCGCCCGGATGGTACTGGTAAAACTATCGAATACAAGCTGGTTATCCATCGTTACCCCCGCATCGATCGACGTGTTGGGACGGGTAGATGGTGCATTCTCGGGCGACATACCCGGACAAACCACCAGATAATGATGATTGGGGTCCTCAACCAGATAATCGACAAAAAACTGGGCGGCTCCCTTTATAGCCGGATACACGGATTTGAGGTAGTTTTTATCACCCGAATACTGGTATTTTTCCCATAAATGCTGGCTCAGCCAGGCACCACCCATTGGCCACATAGCGTAATAGATGGGATCGACAGGTCCCGTAATTCGCCAGAAATCGGTGTTGTGGTGTGCCACCCAGCCTTTGGCACCATACATCACCCGAGCGGTTTCCTGCCCCGTTTTCGACAGGTCGTTTACCATCTGTACCAGTGGCTCATGCATCTCGGTCAGGTTGGTAACCTCGGCGGGCCAGTAGTTCATCTCGGTGTTGATGTTAATGGTGTACTTACTATCCCAGGGCGGACTCATCTGATCGTTCCAGAGTCCCTGTAAGGTAGCAGGCTGACTTAACATCCCTTTCGGGTTCGGTTGCGAAGCCGAAATGAGCAGGTAGCGCCCAAACTGAAAATAGAGCGAAACCAGTTGCGGATCATTACCGGAGGCAAATTGTTTCAGCCGCTCATCGGTGGGTAGTTTGGCCGCGTCGGTTGTTCCCAGATCGAGCTTCACCCGATTAAAATAGCGCCGATAAGCCGCAATATGATCGTTCAGGATGGCAGCGAATGAGCGTTTCGCGGCCAAAGCTAAATACTTATCGGCCAATGCCTGCGGGTCGGCAGTCAGGGTTTTATAATCGACAGCATTGGTTGCTATCGACACAAAGAGCGTTGCCGCATTGGCACCCGTTACGGTAATGGAGGTATCGGTACGGCTGGTTTGGCCACCCTCGGGCAGCACCCGTACATGGGCATTAAAATGCACCTGTCCTTTCACGCCTTCATGATCGCTGGTCGTACCGGTCAACACCAGTTTAGTGGCCCCATCAACGGTTCGTTCGTTTTTCTGGGGGCTGGTCATAAACGCAGCAAACGATAATTTTCCGGGTTTGTCGGCAGTCAGCCGAAGAACAATCACCTGATCGGGCACCGACGCAATCACCTGACGGGTATAGCGAACGCCATCAGCGGTATAGGTTGTCGTCGCAACTGCCCTTTCAATGTCCAGTTCCCTATAATAATTGGACGATTGCTGATGGCCCGGAAAATTCAGCACCAGATTGCCCACCGGCTGATACATCATGCCGTTGATTTTCTTCGACTCAATGGATTTAGCGGCTAGTTTCTGCGCTTCGGCCTGTTTTCCATCAAAAATCAATTTCCGAATGGTTGGCAGAGCCGCCAACGCATCGGGGTTGTCATTTCGGTTTGGCCCACCCGACCACACCGACGATTCGTTCAGCTTAATGATTTCCTGATCGGGATTACCATACACCATTCCCCCCAGGCGTCCATTGCCAATAGGCAGTGCACTGGTCCAGGTGGTTCCGGCGGGTTGTTTATACCAGAGTTTCAGGGAAGTAGACTGCTGAGCCTGTGTACTCAGCATACATAGCACTAAGAAGAGAGTAAGACTGTAGTGTTTCATCGATAACTAAAGGCAAACACCTGCTTTTTCTCCACTGTCCTACCCAAAAACTGCTGATTTTTCTCGTTTTTTAACGATTACAGCCTGCAGCAAAGCCACAGGCAAAGGTTCTGTATCAAGACATATAGCCTGATCATTCAAGCACTTCAATTTTCTATTATTTATTATTTTCTTCTTTTATTTTCTTTTACTTAAGATTCTTTATATTTGCCCTTAAATAAACACAGGTTTATATTCCTGTTATCCAAACACAGGTAAAAACCGGGGTTTGCAGGAAGCTAAACACCAGACTACCAAATAAAACGAAAGCATAAGAAAGCCCTGCTACCCTGAATTAGGGTAATGGCTATTCGATTGATTTAGGAATTCGATAGACAGATCAGCCATGAATGTTAAAACAAGTGGCCCCATTACACTCGGGGTCATCATTGGTAACCGAGATTTTTTTCCCGACAGACTGGTAGCTGAATGCCGGTCCGACTTACTAGCGGTATTTGAGAAGGTAGGGATTAACCCAATCATGCTCGACGAATCGGTCACGAAACTGGGCGGTGTCGAAACGTTTCAGGAGGCCCAGAAATGCGCCGAACTGTTCCGTAAACATGCCGACGAAATCATGGGCGTTCTGGTCGTACTACCCAACTTTGGCGACGAAAAAGGCGTGGCCGAAACGTTGAAAATGGCTCGTCTGGACGTTCCGGTACTGATTCAGGCCTACCCCGACGATCTGAACCGGCTCGACGTGGCGCGTCGGCGGGATTCGTGGTGTGGCAAAATCTCGGTTTGCAATAACCTCTATCAGTTCGGCATTAAGTATTCGCTTACAACCAAACACGTTGTTCATCCGTCGGACCCGAGCTTCGAAACCGACCTGAAGAATTTCATGGGCGTTTGCCGGGTCGTGAAAGGGCTCCGCAACGTGCGTATCGGGGCCGTAGGGGCTCGTCCGAGTTCGTTCAATACGGTACGGTATAGTGAGAAGATCCTGCAACGCAATGGTATTTCGGTCGTTACGGTCGATCTGTCGCAGATTCTGGGCGATGCCAATAAGCTAACAGCCGCCGATCAGGTCGTTAAAGACCGTCTCGACGCCATCACGGCCTACGCCCCCACGGGCCGCACCCCAACCGACAAACTGGTGCAGATTGCCAAACTGGATGTTGTACTGGCCAATTTCATGCAGGAATATGCACTGGATGCCACCGCCATCCAGTGCTGGACCTCGTTGCAGCAAAACTACGGCTGCAATGTATGCACCAATATGAGCATCATGAGCGAAAACATGCTACCCAGCGCCTGTGAAGTCGACGTGACCGGTACGCTCAGTATGTATGCCATGCAACTGGCTTCAGGTTCTCCGAGTGCATTGGTCGACTGGAATAATAACTACGCCGACGACGAAAACAAGTGCGTACTGTTTCACTGTGGCAACTGGGCCAAATCGTTCCTGCCTGATATTGAAATCAGCACAGCCCCAATTCTCGGAACAAGCGTGGGCGAAGAAAACACCTATGGCGCACTGGCGGGTCGAACACCAGCCAATCCACTCACCTACGGTCGCATCAGTACCGACGACCCAAAGGGCATCATGAAAGCCTACATTGGCGAGGGCGCCCTGACCGACGATCCGCTCAACACGTTTGGTAACCGCGCCGTCGCTCAGATCAGTAATCTTCAGGGGCTGATGCAGTATGTATGCCGCAACGGTTTCGAGCATCACGTTGTCATGAATGCGTCAAAAACGGCTGACGTCCTGAAAGAAGCCCTGGAAAATTACATGGGTTGGGACGTTTATCATCACCAGGCTTAGGTATGAAAGCAGAGACCCATCTAACCACCGCTGAACTGGCTCAGAAGTCGGCACAATACCGCCGAAACATTCTTAACTATATTGTTGGGGCTAATGCTGGTCATACCGGCGGCAGTTTATCGTGCATCGACATTCTGAACGTGTTGTATAACAATGTGCTGAATGTCTCGCCCGAAACGTTTACGTCGCCCACCCGCGACCGGTATATTCAGAGTAAAGGGCATACGGTTGAAGCGTTGTATGTGGTGCTGGCAGATCAGGGCTTTTTTCCGGAATCGGATCTTGAAACACTGTGCCGGTATCAGTCGCACTACATTGGCCACCCCACCCGTAAGATCAGGGGCGTCGAACAAAACACTGGTTCACTGGGGCACGGCCTGCCACTAAGCGTTGGTACGGCACTGGCTGCCAAGCTGGATGATCTCGACTATCGGGTGTTTACGCTGCTGGGTGATGGCGAATTACCAGAAGGCTCGAACTGGGAAGCCGCTCTGCTGGCATCGCACTATAAGCTCGACAACCTCTGCGCCATTGTCGATAAAAACACCTTACAGATTTCGGGACCAACCGCCGACGTATGCAACACTGATCCGCTCGACCAGAAGTTCGAAGCGTTTGGCTGGGCAGTGCATCATGTCGATGGCCACGACCTGGCCGCTCTTCAGCAAGCGTTCGATGCATTGCCCTTTGCATCGGGCAAACCCAGCCTGATCATTGCGCATACCGTAAAAGGGAAAGGTGTCAGCTTTATGGAAAATCAGCTCAAATGGCACCACGGCGTACCGAATAAAGATCAATACGCGCAGGCACTGGAAGAATTAACGGTCATTGGTCATTAGTCATTGGTCATTGACCTTTCAATGAATGACTAATGACTTCATAATCAAAAACATGGGAGAAGTTGCTACTGCAGTACCACTGGCCTATCAGGCTAATCTGGACGTTTTTTCGGCCACGCTTCAGGAACTGGCGGCCACCGACCGCAATCTGCTGGTTGTTACGAGCGATTCGCGTGGATCGGGTAAGCTGGTACCTTTCGGCCAGAAATACCCCCGCCAAATCGTCGAGATTGGCATTGCCGAGCAAAATCTGGTGGGCGTTGCGGCCGGTCTGGCTTCTACGGGTAAAAACGTTTTTGCCGTATCGCCAGCCTGCTTTCTAACCGCTCGGTCGTTCGAGCAGATCAAAACCGACGTGGCTTATTCGAACAATCCGGTTAGGCTGATCGGCATCAGTGCGGGGGTCAGCTATGGCGCATTAGGCTCGACGCACCACAGTCTGCACGATTACGCGGCACTGCGGGCCGTACATAATCTGACGATAGTAGCGCCAGCCGACAATTTCGAAACTGAACAAGCCATTCGACAGGCAACCCAGCTCGACACCCCTATTTACATCCGCTTTGGTAAAAAACCGATGCCGTTGTTATCGGAAACAAACCAGACGTTCGAGTTCGGGAAAGGGCGCGTCGTGAACGAAGGCGATGATCTGGTACTGATTGCTACTGGCGAAACGGTTTATCCGGCGCGTCAGGCGGCTCATCAACTGGAAAATACCCACGGAATTCGGGCAACGGTCATTAGCATGCACACAATTAAGCCTTTAGACTATGCACTGCTGGCAACAGTGGCCGCTACAGGCGTGCCCATTCTGACGGTTGAAGAACATAGCATTTTCGGTGGCCTGGGCGAAGCCTGTGCATCCTTCCTGCTCACGAATGGCTATCATAACCGCTTTAAAATCATGGGCATTCCCGACGAATATACCGTAACAGGCTCTCAGATCGAGATTTTCAACCATTATGGTTTATCTGAGAACGGCATTGCACGCGAAGCGCTGACGCTGGTTGAGTGATTGAATGATTGAATTATTCAACGTCCGTTCTGGCAGTAAACAATTCAATCATTCAATCATTCAATCATTCAATCATTCAATCATTCAATCACTCAATCACTCAATCACTCAATCACTCAACCGATTTCGTTCCTAAACCTGATGAAACCTATTTTTTCACTGATCGCCCTGAGTGTGCTGATCGTTCTGACGGGCCCACTTCAGGCTCAGTCGCCGAATCAGAAACTGCGGGTGCTCGTATTGACCGACATCGAAAACGAACCCGACGATGCTCAGTCGATGGTGCGTTTTCTGACCTATTCGAATCAATGGGATGTTGAGGGCTTACTAGCGACCACCTCCATTCACCTGAAAAATCGGGTAGCCCCCCAACGTATCCGGCAAATTGTCGATGCCTACGGTCAGGTACGGAATAACCTGCTGCTGCACGAAAAAGGCTATCCCGAAACGGCCTATTTGTTGAGCGTACTGAAATCTGGTATACCCAAATACGGCATGGAAGGCGTAGGACCAGGTAACGATTCGGAAGGTTCGGAGCATATCATCAGTGTAGTCGACAAAGCCGATCCGCGACCGGTATGGATTCCGGTATGGGGGGGTGCCAACTGCCTGGCGCAGGCACTCTGGAAAGTACGCCAGACCCGCACCCCCGACGAACTGGCCCGGTTTGTTGGCAAAATTCGGGTCTATACCATTTCGGATCAGGACGACACCGGCCCCTGGATTCGGAAAACGTTTCCCGATCTGTTCTACATCGTCAGTCCGGGTTATCATTCCAGGGGCGGCTATCACTACAGTACCTGGAGCGGCATCAGTGGCGATAAGAAACACGGGCGCTTTACGGGTGCCGATTTCAGCATCGTAGACAATCCCTGGCTCGACGAAAACATCCGTAAAAACCATGGTCCACTCGGTGCCCAGCACCCGCATACCGAATTTATGATGGAAGGCGACACGCCAACCTTCCTATACCTGATTCCGAACGGATTAGGCAGTCCCGAACATCCTGACTATGGTAGCTGGGGCGGACGCTACGAGTTGTATACACCCCGCACGCGCAAGTGGTTTTTCGAACCCGAAACCCGCCCGATCTGGACCAATGCGGAAGACGAAGTACTGGGCATTGACAGTAGTTATCATACCAGCGACAAAGCCACCATCTGGCGGTGGCGCAGCGCCTACCAGAACGATTTTGCGGCCCGCATCGACTGGACAATCAAACCGTATAAAGAAGCTAATCACCCACCCGTTGCCAAACTGGGACATGCGAATGAACTACGAGCAAAAAGCAACGAAACAGTTACGCTCAGTGCCGAAGGCTCTACCGACCCCGATGGCAACAACCTGACGTATGACTGGATTTACTACCGCGAAGTAGGCACTTTCGAAAGTAACAATCCGGTAATGGTATCGAATCGAACCAGTAAAGTTGCTTCATTCACCGCGCCTAAAGTCGCCAGGCCCGAAACACTGCATTTTATTCTGGCCGTAACCGACAAGGGTGTTCCGGCACTTACGCGCTATCAGCGAGTCATTGTAACTGTCTTTCCCTAATGCCCCTGCCCTGCCTATGACACCAAATGCGCATTCCATAAATCCGCTTTTCGGCCCAAATCGAAGCGATGTTTCTGGCCGGGCCAGCTATGGGTCGATGCTGTTTCTGCTCGTGTTTGCCAGCGTGTTTGCCAGTTGCCGCTCAGGAAACGATAAGGCAAACGCGCCTAAAAAAGTGGCCGTCATTGTGTCGACGCTAAATAACCCATGGTTTGTCGTATTGGCCGAAACAGCGGCTACCGAAGCGAAAAAGCTAGGGTATGAAACCAAAATCTTCGATTCGCAGAATAATACCTCGCTGGAAGCCGATCATTTCGAGAATGCGATTGTGTCGGGGTTCAACGCCATTCTGCTTAATCCAACCGATTCGGACGGCTCAATCGTTAATGTGATGAAAGCGAAGGAAGCGGGCATCCCGGTGTTCTGCATGGACCGGGAAGTTAACTCGTCGAACGTAGCAACCTCACAGATTCTGTCCGACAACTATTCGGGCTGCGTTGCGATCGGTGAAGACTTTGTGAAGGATTTGAATAAAAAAGGCAACTACGTCGAAATTCTCGGTCTCGTGGGCGACAACAACACCTGGAATCGTTCGAAGGGGTTTCATAGCGTGGTGGATCGGTATCCGGGCCTGAACATGGTGGCGCAGCAAAGTGCCGATTTCGACCGTAACAAAGCGATGGACGTGCTGGAATCCATTCTGCAGGCACACCCCGACATTGATGCCGTATTCTGCGGCAACGATGCCATGGCAATGGGGGCCTATCAGGCGCTGGTTGCTGCGGGCAAAGCCAACAGTGTGGGGGTTTATGGTTTCGACGGGGCCGATGATGTCATGAATGCCATCCGCGACCGCAAAATCAGGGCTACGGGGCTGCAATCGCCCCAGACGATGGCTAAAACAGCCGCCCGGTTTGCCGACGAATACTTTAAAGGCAAGCGCGACTTCGCCCAGCGAATTCCGGTAGCGGTCGAACTGGTCACGCAGAAAAATAGTGCCGATTACGAAACCCCGGCCCGCCCATGACCCGAAACGCAACCCATCGGAAACCGCAACCGCTGACGTACCTGATCGGTCTGGCGCTGGTGCTTATTGTAGCCTACAATTCGGTCTATTTCCGAAAGCTGGACGAAGTCAGGGCCGGAGCCGCCAAAACCGGGAAGTTCGATGCGGCCAGCTATGCCAAAACGTTCTGGACAAAAAAGCTGCTTCCTGCCGCGCAGGATTCCGCTACGAATCTGTCTACGCTTCTACCGTTGCTGAAAACGGATAAAGAAAAAGCCTTCACAACCTACTCACAGGCATTAGGCATTGGCAACATTCGTTACTTTCTGGTGAAAGGCGAAGGCACCATCACAAGCGTTGGCGATAACACTATTTCGGTATCGCTGCCGACGGGCGAAACGGTTAATCTGGCAACAGAATACATTTTTGGGAATGCCGCGCGCGATGCGTCGGGCCTGATCAAAATCACCGAGTTCGACAACACGGCCGATCTGAACAGCGTGTCGGAAGCCCTAAACGACATCATCCGCAACAAAGTCATTCCGCCCTTAAAATCGACGGCTAAAACCGGCCAGAAACTGACCTTCGTCGGCGCTGTCGAATTAAACCAGGCGCATTTACACCTAGCTGATATAGAGATTATTCCGATTTCGGTTAACTAGCAGGGATGGCGGGGAGTGGCGGGGAATTTCCGAGCCACCCGAGCCACCCCTGCTCTCCCCGCAACTCCCCCGCCCCCAACCCTATGCTAGTAGCAGAAAACATAACCAAACGATTTTCGGGCGTAACGGCTCTCGACAATGTCTGTCTGGAATTTCAGGCGGGTAAAGTCACGGCCGTCATTGGCGAAAACGGTGCGGGTAAATCGACGCTGATGAAGATTCTCTCGGGCGTATATGCCGATTATGAAGGGCAGATTCGGTTTAAGGGTGCCCCTGTGCATTTCGGGTCGATCCGCGATGCGCAGGACTGCGGAATTGCCATCATTCACCAGGAGCTAAACCTGATTCCCTATCTCAGCATCACCGAAAATATCTTTCTGGGCCGCGAACCGACTACCCAATGGGGTACTCTCGACAAACGCGCCATGCGGGAACGCACTCATCAGCTTCTGAACGATCTGCAATTATCGATCAACCCGGACACGCTCATCGCCGATCTGAAAGTAGGGCAACAACAGGTTGTCGAAATTGCCAAGGCGTTGCTCGAAGAATCGGAAGTGATCATCATGGACGAGCCAACTTCGGCCATCAGCGAAAGCGAGGTCGCGGTGCTGTTCCGCATCATCAATGAGCTGCGGCAGCGCGGTAAAGCCATTGCCTACATCTCGCATAAGCTCGATGAGTTGTTCACCATTGCCGACCACTATGTTGTGTTGCGCGACGGCAAATCCATCGAGTCGGGCGATATGCACAATATGGATCACGATAACCTGATTCGTAAAATGGTAGGTCGGGAAGTGCAGATTATCCGGCGAAAAACCGACGAAGCGAGTTACGAACCCTTGCTGTCCGTAACGAACCTTTGCCTGACGCACCCCATTCGACCGCAGGAGCTTCAGCTAAAAAATCTGTCGTTTACGGTTGGGCGCGGTGAAGTCGTTGGTCTTTTCGGACTCATGGGCGCGGGTCGTACCGAACTGCTCGAAACCCTGTTTGGGCTTCACCCCAAACGGGCCAGCGGTACGGTTCAGGTCGACGGAGAAACGATCTCACTGAAAGCGCCCATGCGGGCCATTGAAGCCGGAATGGCCCTGGTTCCCGAAGACCGGAAACGCGACGGGCTGGTGCTTGACCTGGATGTGCGGACAAATATTAGTCTGACAGCGCTGGACGCTATTGAAAAGGCTGGCTTTCTGAATCAGCGCAAGGAAACTGCGCTGGCTCAAAAATACATTGCCGATCTACGGATTAAAACATCATCGGAAAAACAGACCGCCAAAAACCTGAGTGGAGGTAATCAGCAGAAGATTGTGCTCTCGAAATGGCTGGCTACGCACCCGAAAGTACTGATGCTCGACGAGCCCACACGTGGCATCGACATCAACGCCAAGAACGAAATCTATAAACTCATTTTACAACTAGCCAGCGAAGGCATGAGCATTCTGGTGGTATCGTCCGAAATCCCCGAAATTCTGTCCATATCGGACCGGATTCTAGTCATGTGCGAAGGAAGCCTTACCGCCGAACTAAGCCTTACCGAAGCTACTGAAGATGCCATACTGAAAGCCGCAATACCAAAATAGTATTCGGTTTATGGTATTCGGTTTACGGTTGCTCCGCCTAAGGAGGTGTGCCAACAAGAAGAGCAACCGTAAACTGCAAACCGAATCCCGTAAACCGAATCCTGTAAACTGAACCAACATGCAGTTATCCCTAACCGCCTACCGACCGTTACTTATCCGTTTTCAGTCGCTGATTGCTCTATTTGTTTTATGCCTGGCAATCAGCCTATTGTCGGATAAATTTCTGTCGGTTGCCAATTTCTGGAACGTGCTTCGGCAGATTTCGGTCAACGTATGTATTTCAACGGGCATGACGCTGGTTGTGCTCACGGCCGGTATCGACTTATCGGTTGGCTCGGTGCTGGCCCTGTCGGGTGCGATTACGGCGGGCCTGCTTCGCAATGGCATTCCCATACCCAGTGCCAATCTGTTCATCGGGTTTACGCTATTGGGAGGTATGGTGGCCGGACTGCTGACAGGGTCGGCATTGGGCTGGTTCAATGGCTGGGCAATCACTCGTTTCAAGCTTCCGCCCTTCGTGGCCACACTGGCCATGCTCACCATTGCGCGGGGGCTAACCATGCTCTGGACGGAAGGTTTTCCCATAACGGGCCTCGGCGATTCGTTTACGTACCTCGGCACGGGCTGGTTTCTGGGCATTCCGGTTCCGGTATGGGTATCCGGGCTGATTGTGACAATTGCCGTACTGGTTACCAACAAAACCCGGTTAGGGCGATACATCTATGCCATTGGCGGCAGCGAAAGTGCCGCCCGATTGTCGGGCGTTAATGTGGAGCGGATCAAAGTAATCGTCTATACCCTTGCTGGCACACTGGCGGCTGTTGGTGGCTTGCTGGTGACATCGCGACTCGATTCGGCACAACCCAATGCGGGTGTCAGCTACGAACTCGACTCCATTGCGGCCGTAGTTATTGGCGGCACATCGCTGTCGGGTGGGCGAGGCAGTATTCTGGGAACGGTGCAGGGTGCTGTCATTATCGGTGTACTAAACAACGGTCTGGTATTGCTCAATGTGTCGCCATTCTGGCAGCAGGTCGTAAAAGGGATTGTGATTCTGCTGGCCGTAATTATCGACAAATCGAATACGAAAGACGAGTAAGCGTTTATGGACATACAACAGTCGTTTATACTGGCAGTCGACCAGGGCACCAGCAGCACGAAAACGCTCATTTTTGACGAAAACGGGCAGGTAGTGGCGCGTGCTTCGGAGCCGCTGAAAACCCATTACTATGGCGATGGCTATGTAGAACAGGAGCCCGAAGAAATCTACCGAAACGTGCTGACCTCCGTTGGCAAATGCATTGGCGGATTTGCGGCTGCCGGTGGTAATCCGCACCACATTTCGGTAGCTGGCATTTCAAATCAGCGCGAAACGTTTGTTGTCTGGAATAAAGCGGGTGAGCCGCTCTACAATGCCGTTGTTTGGCAATGCAAACGGTCTATCGACGTTTGTGAGCGATTGAAAGCGCAGGGTCATGAAGCCCTGATCCGGGAAAAAACCGGCTTGTTTATCGACCCCTATTTTTCGGGAACCAAGCTTATCTGGCTGGCCGAAAACGTGGCATCGGTGCAACAGGCTATTCAGTCGGGCAACGCCTATTTCGGAACCATCGACACCTGGCTACTTTACCGCCTAACCAACGGAGCCTGCTATTTCACCGACTACACCAATGCCTCGCGCACGCTTTTTTTTAACCTGAAAACCCTCCTTTGGGACACCGAGCTACTGGAACTGTTCGGCCTTTCGGGCTTGAATTTACCAGAGCCAAAACCTTCTTCAGCCTTTTTTGGCGAATCAACCTTCAACGGTCTGTTCGACCATACTGTTCAGCTAACAGCTATGATCGGCGACTCGCACGCGGCTGCTTTTGGTGAAGGCTGTTTTTCGTCAGGTACGGCCAAAGCAACGCTGGGAACTGGCTGTTCGATCATCATGAACGTTGGCGATAGACTGACCGAATCGCAGTATGGCATGGTTTCAACCATTTGCTGGAGCACCGAAGAGCGACCGGGCCGACGTTCGGTCGATTATGCACTCGAAGGCGTTATTGTAAGCTGTGGCGCAACAATCGAATGGCTTAAAAACAGCCTGGGTTTGTTTGCCAACAGCCGCGATACCGAAGCAATGGCTACAGCTGTTTCCGACAATGGTGGCGTATATATTATTCCGGCATTTAGCGGCCTGGGTGCTCCCCACTGGCAAATGGCGCGTAAAGCGTCGATTTCAGGACTGACGTTTGGAACAGCCAAAAATCATCTGGCTCGAGCGGCTCTGGAATCGATTTCCTATCAGATTAAAGACGTGATTGTGGCGATGGAAAAAGACACCGGCATTCCGCTGGCCGAACTGATGGTCAATGGCGGCATCAGCTCGAATCAGTTTGTGCTGCAATTTCTGGCCGATCTGCTACAGAAACCCGTCGTTAACAAAGGCATGCCCGATGTTTCGGCCCAGGGAGCCGCCTATCTGGCGGGACTGAAAGCCGGAATTTATACTGATCTGGCGCACCTGCAACGACTGGAAGCGGGAAAAGCAATTATTCAACCCAATCCGAATAATGCACTAGTTATGCAATCGTATGAAGGCTGGTTAAATGCCATTGCAACGAATCAATAAAACCACCTTACGCATCTCTAATCCCTGATACAGGGCTTTTTCATAAAACAGTATAACCACGTAGTGGTGGGCCGCTGGAACGATATCTGCCGGAATCATGCCGCTCCTATGGAACTGAAAATACACAAACTCACGGACGAACTACTACAGTAGCATGCCCACGGCATTGATATGAAAAAGCCCTAATCCAATCCCTAATACCACCATGATAAAAAAAATAAACCTGTTTTTCCTGTTGCTCCTCCTGACAAACCCAGCAATAAGTATCTGTCAATCAGTCGGCAGCAACGTCGCCATAACACCCCGAATGCGGGTAATTGTCGATAATGACTTCAGCGGTGACCCCGATGGTCTGTTCCAACTGGCACATCTGCTGATGTCCCCATCGGTCGATATTCGTGCCATCATCGGGTCGCATCTGAAAGTTGGCGATGGGTTCGACCCCTCCAAAACACAAGCCGACAATGCAGCTAAAAAAGCGCGGGAAGTGCTCCAGATCATGAACAGCACGAGCAACATACCTGTTTTTGCCGGATCGAATACGGCGATGGCAAACGACAGCACGCCGGCAAAAAATGAAGCGGTCAATTTCATCATTCAGGAAGCCTTGCGCACCGACACCAAATTGCCGCTATACGTTGTTTGTGGAGCCGGGTTAACCGAGATTGCATCGGCCGTACTGACAAATCCTCAAATTGCAGGCAAACTGACATTGATCTGGATCGGTGGTCCCGAATATTCCGGTCTGGCGCTACCACCACCGGGTTACTCCAATCCCGAATACAACCTGAACATCGACATTTCGGCCGCCAGAGTCATTTTTAATCAGTCGACGATAGCATTGTGGCAGGTTCCCCGGAATGTGTATCGCCAATGTCTGCTTTCCTATTCGCAGCTTCTGGTTAAGGTGAAACCCAGAGGAAAAGTTGGTGCCTATCTGAGCGGAACTCTCGAAACACTGATGACTCGAATTCAGCGGTTCATTAACATTGGCGAAACCTACATACTAGGCGACAGCCCTTTGGTTCTGCTCACCGCCCTACAGTCGTCGTTCGAACCCGACCCATCATCCAGCGATTATGTAATCAGACAGGCTCCTCTCATCAACCGAGCCGGTTCGTATGAACACAACCACCAAGGAAGGTCGATTCGGGTGTATACGCATATGGATACGAATCTGATGTTCAACGATTTCTTTGCTAAACTGGAGTTGCTGAATCCGTAAGTTTTTCGACAGGATTAACAGGATCTCTTTTCCCTTTGCCCCAACCCCTTACCCCTATGCTAACCCTTTTACACTCATGTTTGCTGGCCAGCGGAATACTATTGTCGTCAATGGCATATGGCCAGGCTAATCCCGCTCAACCGAAGCCCGAACCCCGGACGCGGGTGCTCGTGCTGACCGATATAGAAGCCGACCCCGACGATTCTCAATCCCTTGTCCGGTTTCTGACCTATGCCAATAAATGGGATATTGAAGGACTGGTTGCCACCACGTCGATTCACCAGAAACAACGCGTTGCTCCCGAAACCATTCATCAGATTGTGGATGCCTACGGAAAAGTGCAGCCCAATCTGCTCAAACATGAGCCGGGTTATCCAACAGCCCAGGCCATCAAAGCAGTCATCAAAAAAGGGCTACCGGTTTATGGCATGGGTGGTGTTGGCGAAGGCCATGATTCGGAAGGCTCCGAGTGGATTATTAAGGTACTCGAAAAGCCCGATACCCGACCGCTATGGGTTCCGGTTTGGGGTGGGCCCAATACATTGGCGCAGGCGCTGTGGAAAATTCAAAAGACCCGTTCGGCAGAGCAGGCCGAAAAGCTGTATCGAAAACTGCGGGTCTATACCATCTCGGATCAGGACGATTCGGGCCCCTGGATTCGGAAAACATTTCCGGGCGTTTTCTTCATCTGTAGCCCCGGTTACGGCTATGAAGCAGCAACGTGGCGCGGCATCAACACTACCGAAAAAGGAACCCATCCCGACGTAATCAGCAGCGACTGGCTTGCTCAGCACATTCAGCAGGGACATGGGCCAATGGGCGCGATGTATCCCGATGTGGCCTATGGTATGGAAGGCGACACGCCTTCGTTCATGAACCTGATTCCAAACGGCCTGAACAATCCTGAGCATCCTGATTTTGGGGGTTGGGGTGGCCGGTACAGGCTCTATCAACCTACATCACTTCCCCCAAAAGGCCGTTTCTCCCGGCCCGATTTCCCGGCCGATGAGCTGGAAACACGACCCATCTGGACAAACACCGAAGACTCGCTCTACGCAGGTGCTCTAGTCCGAAAATCGTTTATGGAAGCCCCCGAATCGACCCCGCCGAAAAGCATCTACACCACCATCTGGCGGTGGCGGCAGGATTTTCAGAACGATTTTGCCGCTCGTATGGACTGGTGTACAAAATCGTATCAGGCAGCGAATCATCCCCCAAAACCTGCGCTGGCACACCCTACCAGTCTGACTGTGCGATCGGGAGAACCGTTTCATTTAAATGCGGCCGGCACGACCGACCCCGACGGCGATTCGATGAGCTATCTGTGGTTTCAATATCCTGAAGCCGGAACCTATCCGGGTCTCGTCAGTTTCCGGCCCTACGCGTCAAACCTGTATGATGTTCCGGTAACAGCACCCACCGTCACGTCGCCCCAAACCATTCATTTTATCCTGCGCGTAACCGACAAAGGCACTCCGGCACTCAGTCGCTACAAACGGGTGATTGTTACGGTCGTTCCGAAGTGATTGGGCATTAGTCATTGATGTTGGTCACTGACTATTAGTATATTCTAACGACCAGTGACCAACATCAATGACTAATGCAGATCGACCCGTTCGCGCAGGAGTTGTTTGGCCTTTACGAGTTGGTTCTTGACAGTATTCTTCGAAATGCGGAGCGAATCGGCAATTTCCTGATATGATTTTCCTCCTTCTACACTGAGCATCAGTATCATCTTTCGCCGTTCCGACAGCGAATTGATGGCATTGCGCAGGAGCCGATCCCGGTTTTCCTGCTCTTCATGGTCGTCGTCGCTCAACCGTTCCATCCGTTCCATATACCGCTGGCGCAGTAGCTGGCTCTTTTCTACCTGCTTCATATAATCGAAAGCCATATTCCGCAGACATGTAAAGAGGTATGAACTGAAATTCAGTTCAGGATTGATGAGGTTTCGCTTTTCCCAGATTTTTATAAATACGTCGTGCACCATATTCTCCGCTTCTTCCTCATCTTTCAACAGGCAGAAACAGAACTTAAGCGCGGGCGTTCGGTAATGCTGATACAGTTTAGCAAAAGCTGACTGATCGCCCTTCACTGCCTGCAATAGGATGCTTTCGATTGAACAGATCATGATCGTACGAGGTATAGGTGGAATTCTGGGTATTTTGGTTTTTGGGAATTCAAATTGAAATGGAGGTCATCAGAAAGCTCAACAGCCACTGTGTTCCTTTGCCTAAACTGCCCTGGAAATAGGACAATTGAATTAATTGCAAAATTTTTATAAATAAATCGAGAGAATAACCGAATAGGATTTTGAGATCTGAGTACAGAACGATTTTTGGCGATCGTACACAATCACATCGTCATCGTCCGGCAAAGACGATATTTCCCCAAATAAGATTTTGTCCATAGCACTTTGACCACAACAAATATAGAGGGGCTACTTTTAATTAAATTTCGCTTTTTACGTAAAATAACCTTCCATTTGCGCAACACGTAGAAATTTCACACGGGGGTAATAGTTCCTTAATATGCATCTACACAGCGCTCTCATTATCAACTAATTATAAAAATGAGCCTGATTTAACCCGCAACCTCCCCAAAAGGCATGAATGGAAGTATATACAGGCACAATTAGGAAATCCTGTTCTGATTCAAGGCCCGTCGGCTATCCAGAAATTTTCCCCTACTCCAATAGTCCGATACTTCTTTTCGTGAGTATACCAACAGGACTTCACGCAGAGCCGTGCCCCGGTTCCCTCTCGCGTGTCAATAAACCAGGACACGTCTCCGCCTGAAGTTCTGACCACCAAAGCTCACTAATCGAATCCTGTGCTCTTCCGAATGAATCTGTATCGCTATTTTCAGCAAAGCCTGACCATGGGAATGGCTGGTTTACTACTTTGGGGATGCTCGGCACATGGAAACCAGGCATCTGTAACAACCTATACCGATACAGCCTTTGAGCAGGACTATCATGAACCGTACCCCATAGGAACAGACAGCAAAGCCAACGACGTTCGCCACATTGCGGCAGACCGGCAGGGAACCCTTTGGGCAGCAACCGCAGCCGGTATCTACAAAAAGGAAAGTGGGCAGCAACACTGGGCATCTGTACTCTCTTCTGCCGACGAAGGGCCAGCCTATGCCGTTGTGGTAGACGAGCAGTCGGTCGTATGGTTCGGTGTCTGGAATGGGCTGTATCGTTATAAAGATCAGCAACTTGAGCGCATTAATGGCCCCGAAGCACCTATTGCATCAATAACGATTGCCAAAGAAGGAATTTATGCACTCGGCCCGCAGGGTGTGTGGTTAATAAATGCCAAAGGCGTACAGAAAAAACCCTATCGGCTGGCTCGCTCCATTCGGAGTAGTCGTTCCGATAATCGGGGGGGGTTGTGGATTGCTACCGACGTGGGGTTATATCATGCCACCGATCAGCAAACCACCGTTTTTCAAAAGCCCGACGAATTGCTGAGCGCATCGGTTAAAGGTCTGGCTACCGATAGCAGTCAGGCCCTGTGGGTGGGTGGCCTGGGCGGTGTCACAATACGTCAGGATGGCAAAGTGCAGAAAACGCTTCGCCCGGCGCAGGGCATCCCGTCCATTTTTGTTACCTGTGTCGAACAGGCTCCTGATGGCAGTATGTGGGTTGGTACTGAAGCGGGCATTGTCCGTTATCATCCTAATAAAACGCATTCACTGCGGTTTAGCCGACGGTGGCTGCTCGACGACCACATCAACGACATTACGTTCGACAGGCAGGGAACGGCCTGGATAGCCACCACCAAAGGCGTTAGTGCAATCCGAAAACGGCCAATGACGCTGGCTCAGAAGCAGGATTATTTCTACGACGTACTGATGCAACGGCATATTCGCGCTCCGTGGATTGCCGGGCAATGCCGATTGCCCACACCGGGCGACATCAGTCGCTGGGAACCCGACGACGATGATAACGATGGCGAATACACGGGCAATTATCTGGCCATGGAAAGTTTCCGGTATGCGGCTACGAAAAATCCGGATGCCCGCCAAAAAGCAAAAAAAGCATTCGGTTTTCTGAAATTACTTCAGGAAGTGACAAATACCGACGGTTTCTTTGCCCGAACAGTGGTACCAACCGACTGGACGCGGGTCGACGATGGCAACCGAACCTATACCGACCGCGAACGAGCTGATGAACGGGTAAACGAACCTCGTTTTAAACCTGTTGAGGTTCGATGGCATAAATCGAACGACGGCAAATGGCTCTGGAAAGGTGATACCAGCAGCGACGAGGTGTGTGGCCACATGATGGGTTACTACTTCTACTACGAACTTGCTGCCGACGAAGCCGAAAAAGCCGTTGTCCGAAAACACGTTGCCCGGATTGTCGATCATCTCATTGCGCATAACTATACGCTGACCGACATCGACGGCAACCATACGCGCTGGGGCGTATGGTCGCCCGACCGGCTCAACCGCGACCCCGACTGGGCCCCTGACCGTAATCAGAACTCAATGGAACTGCTCGCGTTTCTGAAGCTTGCCTATCACATGACGGGCAACCCGAAATATGAACAGCACTATCGGCAATTAATAGACAGGGAAGGCTACCTCGACAACATGGGCAAAAACCTCGACCAGAATCCGGCCTGGTTCATTTATTTCGATGTGATACTGGCAGCCTATGTATATCCCATTCTGATTCGCTGCGAAACCGACCCCAAACTTCGGGCATTCTACGAAGAGCATATGGACCGCTGGCTCCAACAGCGCAAAGGCGATAAAAACCCGCTGATAAACTTTCTGTACTGCTACAGCCGGAATAAAAAAGTGGAGCTGGCTTCGTCGGTCGAATTTCTGGTCGACACTCCGCTCGACCTCGTCAACTGGACAATTGACCATAGCAAGCGTGAGGATGTAACGATGGTACATAATCCGGTGCTGGATGAACTTCAGGTCAGCGAACTCCCACCGGCCAGCATCCGCACGGTAGTTCGCTGGGACAAAAACCCCTGGGCGGCCATCAACGGTCAACCCGATATTGAACGGGAACCCGTTTTCTGGTTACTCCCCTACTGGATGGGCCGCTATCTGGGCATGATTGAGCCAGCACAGCCAAAATTGAACTAATCCCCAAATGGCAATACGTATAGTCTGAACCACAAACGATATGAAATACGGTCTCATTTTACTGGTGCTGCTGGCCTATGCTGTTTCTCCGGCAAGTGCTCAAACCTATGCCGAAAAACTGGGCTGGCCAAAGGGAGCTAAAGTAGTAATTTTCCATGTCGACGATGCGGGCATGTCGTATCCGTCCAATCAGGGAACCATCAAATCGATGGAGCAGGGCGTGGCCACCTCCACCAGCATTATGATGCCCTGCCCGTGGTCGGCCAGCTTTGTGAAGTATGCGCTAAAAACGGGCATCGACGCAGGCATCCATCTTACCCTGACTTCCGAATGGAAAAACTACCGCTGGAGTCCACTGGCGGGTAGCAACCAGGTGCCAGGTCTGACCGACGAAGAAGGCGCGCTCTGGCCCGAAGTCGTGGATGTAATTAAACATGCCAAAGCCGATGAAGTGGAACGGGAGATAAAAGCCCAGATCGACCGGGCACTGGCCATGGGGCTCAAACCAACCCACCTCGACTCACACATGGGTACGCTCTTTGCCGATGAGTCGTTTCTGGAACGATATATCAAAACAGGCATTGCCTATGGTATTCCGGTTATGTTTCCGGGCGGCAATAACAAGCTCATTATCGAATGTACTAATTACCCACTTGTCAGTAAGTTAAAAGCCGAAGGCAAATGGAAAGACGGGATGCAACTACCCACACCCGACAACCTGAAAAAAGCGAAAGCCGTGGGCGAAACAATCTGGCAGGCTGGCTTACCCGTTCTCGATGACCTACATACCATCAGCGGCAACTGGAAACCCGCAGGCAACAACGTAACGCCCGAAGCCTGGGGCCACTACAAGACCGAACAGTTTAAAGATGCAATTAACCGGATGGAACCCGGACTGGCCATGTTCATCATCCACAGTACCGATGCGTCGGAAGAATTCAAGCAAATATCGTCGTCGGGCGGTTCGCGCTACGGCGATATGCTGTCGATGATCGACCCCGATTTGAAAGCCTATCTCAACAAAGAAGGCATCATTCTGACGACCTGGCGAGAGGTGATGCAACGACGCAAACAGGTCAAATAGCTTTCTCAAAAGTACACCCACCAGCATTATCGATCGGACATCGTTGTTCATGTTCTGACACCAATGAAAACAGTACGTATTTTTTTCTTCAGTATCGTTTGGGCCATCCGTCTCGCCCATGCACAGAGCCCAAATCCGGCCATTGTGCAGTCGTCGCTTATTTTTCCGGCTCAAAGCAAGCATGTTCACGGCAGCAGTATTGTCAATCTGCCCAATGGCGATTTTCTGGCCGTATGGTTTTATGGCAGTGGCGAACGTTCGGCCGACGATGTCAAAATTATGGGAGCCCGCTTACGAAAAGGAGAAAAAGCCTGGAGTGCCCCCTTCGAAATGGCCGATACGCCCAACATCCCCGACTGTAACCCGGTATTGTTTCTGAACGGTCAGGGAAAGCTGTTTCTGGTCTGGATTGCCGTTGAGGCTAACCAGTGGGAATACTCTATTCTACGGGTCAGAACCGCTACCGACTATAGCAAAAGCGGGCCACCCGTCTGGAACTGGCAGGACAATATTCTGCTCAAACCCGGCGACAGTTTCGCGGAGGAGGTCGCTAAAAAATTCGGCGATCTGCCCAAATATACTGCTGGCTGGGGTGGTTATGCGCCCAAATACGACGACATGATAATTCAGGCCAGCCGCGATGCAGGCAAACGCTCTATTGGCTGGATGACCCGTATTAAACCGCTCCTGCTGGACAACGGCCGGATTCTGCTCCCGCTCTATTCCGACGGTTTCAACTTCTCGCTAATGGCCATTTCAGACGACGACGGGAGTAGCTGGCGGCCAAGTCTACCCGTAGTCGGTCGGGGGCCAATTCAGCCAGCACTGGCCCGGCGAAAAGATGGTACGGTGGTGGCCCTCATGCGCGACAGTGGCGACGAGCCAACCCGTGTGCACTACAGCGAATCGAAGAATAAGGGGGAAACCTGGACCGCTACGACCAAAACCGACATCCCGAACACGGCCAGCGTAGAACTACTGGCGCTGAAAGACGGCCGCTGGGCCTTTCTGGGCAACGACATCAACGACGGCCGCTACCGACTCAGTTTATACCTGTCGGACGACGAAGGCAAAACCTGGAAATGGAAGATCCGTATCGAAGATCACAAGCCAGGGCAGGGTGGCTATTCGTATCCATCGCTGATCCAGACACCCGATGGGCTGCTGCACATGACGTACTCGCATCACGACGGTCGGCCCGATGGCAAGTCGATAAACTACGTGGTAGTAGACCCCAAACGAATTATCAATTAGAATCAACGCCCGAGGGCGTCGGTATGTACAACCTGTTTTCACTTACGATTATGCACATTCGTTATACACGATTCGCGTTCGCTTTACTTACTTTCCTCTTTTTCGACCGGGTTCTGCTGGCTCAGGCTGTCTACCAGGACAAGCCTTTCCAGCAGGACTATAGCATTAAATATTATTTCGATAAATCAGGCACCAATCTATCGAGTGTGGCCGCCGACCGCAACGGCACCATCCAGGTGCTTTCGTCCGATGGGCTACTCCACACGGCTGATGGTGCTTTTCTGCACCCCGGCACCTTAGTCCCCGATCAGCATTATCGGCCCCTGAAAGACATGAAACTACGGGCTGTCGACGCCTATGATCAGCAGTTCGTTTATCTTTCCGATAAAGCCGTTCTGAGCGATGCCTGGGCCGGAAAGCTTTTTGCCGAACATCAGTTGCCACAGGCAACCCTCTTCGCCGGAACCCCCGATCTGACGTTTCTGGTATCGGATGGTAGTGCGATGCAGGTCGTTCAGAATGGTAAAGTGCTCTGGAAAGGCACCTTCCCATCCGACGAAGCGATCGAGGCACGCTATCAGCCTGCTACCAAAACCTTCTGGATTCTGGGCAAAAAATCGCTGTATACATTACCGCTGGCTGGTTTCAAACTGACCAAAGTGTTCGATGGGTCGGGGCTTACGAGCTTTACACTAGCCCAAAACGGCACGAAAGTAATCATCGGCACCAACGATGGCTATATTGAGCTGGATGCTGTTAGCAAAAAACAGATCGGCGCGGTGCAGCGCCGACTCCCCTGGACCGAAATCACCACGGTTAATGAAGTGAACGGAAAGGTCTGGTTTGGCTCAACCAAAGGCGCGTTTGCACTGCGACCCGACGGCAAATTCGATTACTACTTTGGTGAACGCTGGCTACCGGGCAATACCGTAACGGCCATTGCCGAAGGTCCTAAAAACTCGGTACTGATTCTGACAACTGCTGGTCTGGGCCAACTCTGCTTCAAGACCATGACCCTGCACGACAAAGCCCTATTCTATGAAGATCAGGTTCGGCAGCGGCACATTCGGAATGGCTTCAATGCGTCGCTGGATAACATGACAAAAGGTAATCTGGCCACTGGCTACCTGTCCGACTCCGACAACGATGGTCTTTGGACTTCCATGTATCTGGGCGGAGAGATTTTCCGGTATGCCGTTACGAAAGATAAAGACGCCCTGCAAAACTGCCGCGAATCGCTCGATGCCATGGAGCGGCTCTACACCATCAACCCGGTTCCCGGTTTCCCGGCGCGGTCGTTTGAGCGGGCAGGTTATATCAAGCAGCTATCTGACCCTGATCGTTGGCAACATTCGCAGCAACCCGGCTGGGACTGGAAATCAACGACCAGCAGCGATGAGGTGATCGGGCATGTTTTCGCCTTCGGCGCAATGGCCGAACTGGTCGATGATAAAGACCTGCAACGCCGTTCCATTGCGCTCATCGACACGCTTATGAGCCATATCCTTTCGCACGATATGTACCTGATCGACTACGATGGCAAGCCAACCATGTGGGGCAAATGGAATCCGGATTATGTCAATAATTTCCCCACCAATGTGGGCGACCGGAAACTGAATTCGTCCAACATTATGGCTATGCTGCAAACGGCGTATCATTTCACCAAAAAGGAGAAATACAAGACCAAAGCCTACGAACTGATGCAGAAATACGGCTACCTGGAAAACCTCATGCGCCCCATGAAAGAAATTGGTCAGGCTCCCGAAAACGCTGACGACCACAGCAAACACATGTCCGAATCCTGGAATCACTCCGACGACGAGATGTATTTTGTTGGCTATTGGGGTCTATACCGGTATGCCTTTACGCCCGAACTCAAGGCCAAATATAAACAGGCTATTCTGGACCACTGGCAGGCCGAACGCCCCGAAAAAGAAGGTGCCTGGAACATCTTTACAGCCCTGACGGGTGCCAAAGATGTTGATCTACCCGAAGCTGCCTGGTATTTGCGGGAGCATCCGCTCGACCTCATCGATTGGGTAATTATGAACAGCCACCGGAAAGACATCGACCTGATGGCTGAAAACTTCCGTAATCAGACTACCAAAGAAGTACTGCCCCCCGACGAGCGGCCCATTCAGCGGCATAATGGCAATATGTTCAGCCTCGACCGTACGCGGGGTAATGGCACGTCCGAACATAGTGCGGGCGATATCTGGCTACTTCCCTACTGGATGGGTCGCTATCTGGGCGTTATCAGCGCACCAGTTAAATGATCGAAAAGAGTACCGCAACGGATGTTGCCACAACGGATGTTGCCACAACGGATGTTGCCACAACGGATGTTGCCACAACGGATGTTGCCACAACGGATGTTGCCACAACGGATGTTGCCACAACGGATGTTGCCACAACGGATGTTGCCACAACGGATGTTGCCGCAACGGATGTTGACTAGTGGCCAGGCTTTAGAACAACCTCTTTATTTGCCCTATTACACAATGAAGCTATTAACCCTTCTGAAAAAACCTAAAACGAGTTGGTTGTTCTACGGAGCGCTCTTTCGCTCTTTCACTCTTTCAACTTCCGTTGCGGCACTCTTTATATCCGCCCAATCTCCTTCTGCCTACCGCGATGTGCCCTATCAGCAGGATTACAGCATTAAATACTATACATCGGATAGTACAATTCAGCTAACGAATGTGGGCGTCGACCGGAATGGTGTCGTGCAGGTACTGTCGGCCAAAGGCTTACTGGTGCCACGAAACGGGCAGTTTCAGTATCCCGGAACCCTGGTACCAGACCGATCGTATCGGCCAATGATGGATCGGAAGCTAACCGCTTTGGCTATACGTGATCAGCAATTCGTTTATCTGGACGATAAGGCGGTTTTTAGCAATGCCTGGGCGGGTAAAATGCTTATCCACCATGCACTACCCAATGCCACGTTTTTTGCAGCAGGCACTAACAACACGTTTCTGGTATCCGATGGCACCAGCCTGAAAGCCTTTGCCGACACGACCGTCATTTGGGACGGCGCATTGAAGCAGGATGTTGTTCGTGCCATTCGCTACGAAGCCACCCAGAACCAGTTCTGGATACTGGGTTCACACTCCCTTAGCAGGTTCGATCCTGTTCGGAAACAGATCAGCGCTATTTTTCAGAGCGCGAATCTAACCTGTTTCGATCTGGCTCCGGGTAAAGTCTATGTCGGCACACACGACGGCTACTGGACCCTCGACGCCAAAACGGGTAAGCCCATTGGCACGATCCAGAAAAAACTGCCGTGGACCGACTTAACTACCATTTCGGTTGCTCACGGCACTGTGTGGTTTGGCTCGACGATGGGCGCGTTTATGCTCCGCCCCGATGGCAAATTCAACTACTATTACGGTGAACGCTGGCTACCGGGCAATACCGTAACAGCTATTGCCGAAGGAACCGACAAAACCGTATTGATTCTGACTAACAAAGGGCTGGGCGAAATTCATTTCGAACCGATGACCCTCTACCAGAAAGCACTGGTATACGAAAAACAGGTTCGGCAACGACACATCCGCTATGGGTTCAACTGCGATGTTGTAACGCTTCAGAATGGCGATCTGGCAACGGCGCAAATGGGCCAGCGTGACAGCGACAACCTCTGGACGTCGATGTATCTGGTAAGTCAGTTGTTTCGCTATAAAGTGACGGGAGATAAAGAGGCTCTGCAAAATGTTCAGGAATCGTTCGATGCCATGGAGCGGCTGTTTAGCATCACGAATATGAGCGGCTTTTTTGGTCGCGGTTTCGAACGCCGGGGCTATCATACGTTTGAAGCCAGGGCCTGGGATGGAGGTCTGACCAATGGCTGGAATCATGCCCAGGACTCCGAATGGGACTGGCGCGGCACCACCAGCAGCGACCAGACCGTTGGCCAGATGTTTACGCTCACGCTCGTGGCCGAGCTGATGGACGGCGACATAAAAAAGCGAGCCATCACGCTCATGGATCAGTTGATGACCAACATTATCAACAACGACTGGTATCTGATCGATGTCGATGGCAAGCCTACGCTCTGGGGCAAATGGAATCCGACCTATGTCAATGGCTTTCCGACGAATGTAGGCGATCGTAAGATAAACTCGTCCAACATTATTGGTTTTTTGCAGGCGGCTTATCACTTTACCGGAAAGCCAATTTACAAGGAGAAAGCCTACGAACTGATGCAGAAATATGGCTATCTGGAAAACCTCATGCGCCCCATGAACGAAATCGGCAAAGCACCAGCCGGCTCCGACGACTGGGCTAAAATGCTCTCGGAAGGCTGGAACCATTCCGACGATGAAATGTATTTTCTGGCCTATTGGTGCCTGTATCCGTATGCCTTCACGCCCGAGCTGAAAGCTAACTTCGGCGAAGCCATCAAGGATCACTGGCAAGCCGAACGCCCCGAAAAAGATGGTCTCTGGAATCTCTGCTATGCCATGACGGGTGCCAAAGCCTTCGACCTGCCCGAAACAATCTGGTATCTACAAGAATTTCCGCTCGACATGATCGAATGGCCAGTCATGAACAGCCACCGGAAAGACATCGAACGGGTGCCCGAAAATTTCCGGGGGCAAACCACACGGGAAGTACTCCCCCCCGACGAACGGCCCGAACTAAAGCATAACCGCGACCTCTTTAAACTCGACCGCCCGCAAAAGGTATCGAGCGAACTCAGCGCAGGCGATTCGTTTCTATTACCTTACTGGATGGGTCGTTATCTGGGCGTTATCAGTGCTCCGGCAAATAAATAATTGGTGGTCAAATGTAAGCGGGATAAAAGTAAAGTAACACCTATCCAAAAAATATATAAACGTAGGATCACATCGAAGATTCTGCTTATTTTGAGCAGTAACTTTTACTGCCTCTTATGCGTTTTTTTACTCTTTACTGGCCGTTTTACTAACGGCCTCTTCTGTTTTTAGTCAGTCCTATCCCACTTATTTTGAAATCAGCACGAATAGTCCCGTTTGCGAAGGACAGTTCTTCGCGATTTATGCAGCCTATTCGGTCCCTCCCTCGGGCACAACAACCAGCTTCCGATGGTCAGGTCCCAATGGCCCAATCAATACCACTGCCAGTACGCTGAACATACCTGCCTCTGCTGCTACGGCCGGTGTTTATTCAGTAACCATGACGTTCTCGGGTACGAACCAAGGCACAGCAACAGCGTCTAAAACCGTTTCGCTCGGCACGTCCAAACCCGCAGCGCTCGTACGTGATGGGCAGTACCTTAGCTCATCCCTGTCTATCTGCGGCCCAACGAGCCTATCGTTAGCGGCTTACCCCGATCAGAACTTCAGCGGCAATTCGGCTACGTACCGCTGGACCGGCCCTAACAATTTTGTGAGTAATGAACGCAACCCGGTCGTTGTTCAGGGAGTCGCTGGTTTGTACATCGTTGAGGCTACTTACCCTAATAATTGTGGCGTAGGCAAAGACACCGTACAGATTTATAACACCAACCTGTCTGTCTATACGACCGCTTATTCGGTAGGCAACAATCCGCAGCCCGTCAACAGCATTTGCCCTGGTCAGAGTATAGCGGTTCAGGCACAGGCCTCTTATCTACCCGAGGGCACAACAGTCTCCTTTCAATGGAAAGGCCCAAACGGCTTCATTAGCTCCGGGCAGAGTTTTACGCTGACTAATGCGCAGGAAACAATGACCGGGAGCTACAGCGTAACAGCTACGTTTTCGGGAAATTGCACAGGAACGGCAACTGCCACACAGCAGGTCAATGTCTGGTCACTTACGGTTCCGGCGGGTTCTTTTGCTTTTTTCAGCGATGGTAACCGGGCTCCTGCCCAAACGATTTGTCCAGGCAGTGATTTTGGTGTAGGTGCTTATGTCATGGCATATCCATCAAATACATCAAAACAAGTCGCTTTTCACTGGACCGGTCCCAATGGTTTCGTCAGCGATGTTGATAGCCCCACGATCACGAATGCAAGCACAGCTACAAGCGGCCTTTACAGCGTTACGGCAACAGTGCCAGGGGGGTGTAGTGGCACAAATTCGGTCAGTATTACGGTAGGTACTCCTACAGTAGCCGCTTTCAGTTCAGACCCGAACGATTTGTATGGAGGAGGGACAAACAGATCCTACTGCCCCGGCAGTAGCTTCAGACTTAGCGTATCGGGCAATAATAGTGCAGCTACGTATGTATGGAGTGGCCCAAACGGATTCAGTAGCACAGCCTCAAGCACAACAATTACTAATGCGACCATCGAGATGTTTGGCCCCTACAGCGTTACGGCTACATTTTCGGGCGGGTGCTCCAATACGGCTACGGCTCAGGTGAGTGCAAGCACACCAACGGTTTCCATAAATTCTCACTATGAAGCAACAGCCTCATTCGAAACTGCATTTTGTACCGGCAGTACGGTTCTCATAGACGCTTATCTTTCTAGCTCTCTGTATCCGGCAACCTATGCCTGGAGTGGTCCAAATGGGTTCACCAGCACAGCAAAAAGCTTAACCCTGGCCAATGTATCGCCCGATATGTCAGGCAACTATAGCCTTACAGTCACGTTCTCAGGAGGATGTCCTGGCACATCAGAAGCAACGAAATCGATCCTAATCGGTACGCCTACCCTATTTCTGGGTAATGCTCCTTACGCCTGTCCGGGTGGTGAGCTTAGGCTCGGCGCCGGTCTACTCATCTCCTACATCCAAACGAATATTCCGGCTAGCTATCGCTGGACAGGCCCCACCGGTTTTACGAGTACTGATCAAAAATTCATTCTACCAAATGCCACCCCGGCCATGGCTGGCACCTACAGTGTTACGGCCACGCTATCTGGCGGCTGTACGGGTACTATTACTGGTTTTGTTCAGGCACAGGTCAAAAAACCATCACTAGGGATATTTAGCCAAGCGACAAACAAATCATCTGGGGGCGATCAATATTGCCCAGGCACTTCGTTTGATGTGTATCCAATCTTCTTCGAAACTCCCGCTATCTTTCCTTCCAGCCAGTCCACGTTCTCCTACCAATGGAGTGGACCGAATAATTTCACCAGCTCGCTGAAACAGCCAACGATTCCAGCGGCCAGCACGTTGGCCTCCGGTATATATAGCCTGAAGGCTACAATTTCCGGAGAATGCAGTGGTGTATATACGTCTTCACTGGAGGTCAATATTGGTACGGCACGAAGCTTCGCTTCCGCTTTTCCATTAACAGGACTCTCGCAGAACGACTCCTACTGTCCGGGGTCTACCGTTCAGGTATCTTCATCAACTTTCCCTTATGATGCGGAGGTTATTTCCTACCAGTGGCGCGGTCCGAACGGATTTACCAGTTCGGCAAAAAGTTTTACCCTTGGGAAACTGAGTCCAGCCAATACGGGCGTATATAGTCTAACTACTATTTATGGCGGCCAGTGTGCCGGTAAACGGGTTGACTTCGTAAACATTAAAGCCGAAACTCCTTCTGTTTACATTGGTGTTTATAGGGCTAATGGAAGCGGAGGTCCCGCATTTCCACTATGTCCGGGAAACTACTACAAGCTATCGCCCAATGTACAATCCTATTCGTATGATTCTCTCGGGATTAACAACACGTACGAATGGATACTCCCTACGGGTTCAATAGCAACCTCAAGCTCCCTGACAATTAACAGTTCCAGTGCCGCCGATGCAGGACGTTATATTCTAAAAACGACACTGGGTGGAGCCTGTGCCCCTGCCGTCACACGCGATACCATTGATCTGGTTGTGGGTATACCATCTCCCCGGGTATGGTCACGAAATCTGTTTATTGCTAAGGGAAAATCAACAGCCTTACTGGCAGATCAGTGCGCCGGAGAATACGTTCGCTGGTCGGATGGACAAACAGGACGCTCTATTGTTGTCAGTCCCGTCCAAACCACCGTCTATACGGCCGTCTGCGTCAGCCTGGAAGGGTGCCTTAGCCCACCGTCTGACCCATTAACCGTTCAGGTTAGCGACCAGCCGGAAGCCGACTTAAGCGTCCAACTGATCGTTAGCAATCGAACCCCCGCCCTGAATCAGCCCGTTAGTATTACTCTGATAGTTCAAAACAGTAGTCTGCAGGAAGCGCGTAATGTCCAGATAAAAAGTCTTTTGCCTGATTTCCTGTCTGTCTTGAATACCGGTGATTTTCAGCTAAGCGGCAACACACTAACAGCAACCGTTCCAAGCGTTCCGGCAAACGGTATGATAATAGTAACGTTTCAGGTCACACCCATTGCCATCGGAACCATTCGGTTAGCCGCCCAGATCATGGCCGCTGACAACCCAGACCCTGACTCCTATCCGGGAAGTGGCACCAACGACGGGCAGGATGACATGAGCTGGGTCGATCTGCGAACAAGCCAGGCAGGTTCTCTTGTCAGCGTATCTCCTGAGCCAACTCCAGCCCTACTTCCCACTACTGCATACGATGAACTATTTTTACCTACGGATAAGATTGATTTGAGTCTGCAGGCATCTGTCAGCAATCGTACGCCTGCTATAGATGAAGTCATCACGATAACACTACAACTGGATAATTACACGAATAGACGGTTACTTAGTCCTGAGGTCAATTGTCAGTTACCAGCAGGCCTTACATTCGTAGGGGGCGCCAATTTCACCGCAGCAGGTCAGCAGATCAATTTATCGGGTGGCCGGTTCTACGAAAATTGGCCCCAAACCTTTAGCTTTCAGGCTCAGGTCACGGGCCCGATAGCCGATTCCATCAAAGCCCAGATCAGCTATTGTGATTGGGAAGATGTCGATTCCAATCCGGCCAATGGTTTCGACACGGGTGAGGACGATACGGCCCAGATCCGTTTACGCGTCAAATAAGCATTTTACTGTAACCTCTGATACTCTAAAAAATATGGACGACAACCGCAGATTTCCCATTGGCCCATTCATTAGTCAGGATACCTATCCTATTGAAGAATTAGCCAACCTGATTGATATTATAGCCGCTAGTCCGGCACAGTATCGGCAACTGGTAGAAAAGTTAGTGCCAGAAGACCTTAGCAAAACCTATCGGGAAGGAAGCTGGACCGTGCAGCAACTCGTACACCATGTGGCCGACATTCAGTTCGTGCATTTTATGCGCATGAAAAAAGCCCTGACCGAACCTAACTACAACGAGGTTACGCTGATCGACATGAATGCCTGGGCACAAACGCCTGATGCTATGGAAGCCCCCATTACCGATTCCCTCCTGCTGCTCGATGGCGCTACCCGACGCTATGTCTATCTGGCTAAATCGCTGACCAACGATCAGCTAGCCATTTCGTATTACCATCCGGTTCGGCAACGTTCCTACTCACAGGCACAGGCATTAGCGATGACGGCCTGGCACGTACAACATCACCTGGCACATATCAAACTGGCGTTAGCAATAAGCGAATGACCTTTCTGTCAACTATCAATTTTGATAACTCGGACCAATTTCTATGATTTAAGCAAGTCCGCTAAACGCAACGGTTCCCCGCCGAAACAACAATACGATGAATTAGTCGCATCGGCAGTCCGATTCCAGTAAACACTATTGATGCTAGCCCTGTAACACCTCATTCTTGTTAGAGTTAAGTTAGCACCGCTTCGTTTAGTAGGTTTCCATAAACTACGCTTTATGTAGAAATAGAAATCATTATAAAAGGAATAGGCTATGAACAGAAAATACAAATACGCATTGCCGATTCTATCGTTTATCGTTTTATCAGGATTACAAACCAGTAGCCTTACCGCTTTCGCCCAGGGACCGGGTCCTGGACAACGAATACCCCTGCCTCCCATACCGCTAAAAAGCGATACGACTCATACCCTATCCAAACACTTCACCCTGGCATCTGCTGCCAAAAAAGCGCCGGATGCAAGTGGATTTATTCAGCGCTGGCTAGTGCTGGAACCCGTAAAGAAAGATATTGTCAGGAATAATATTTTCACGGACAACTATCTCAGAACAACTTTTTCAGCCGATAATTTTTCCGGCGATTACACCACCATTCCTCACAATGGCGAAACGGTAAAAGTAGGCAATCAGGAACTGAAATGGTATGCGCTGGACAGCAAGGCATTCAACGTTAATTTATACCATTTTACCTACGCCATCAACAAGCCCAAATACGGCATACTTGTCTGGCTGGTCACGGTCATTGATAGCCCTGAAGAAATTCAAAATGTCAGGATGGCGGCCGGATGTAATTCGGGTAGTATGTGGTGGCTCAATGGTCAGGAAGCACTGCTACTTTCCGGCGACCGGGATATGATTGCCGATAATGGCACATCTGCCCGTTTAACGCTTAAAAAAGGCAGGAATATCATCCGTGGGGCCGTCATCAATGGGCCGGGAATGGCTAACTTCTGTGTTCGTTTTTTAGATGAAAAAGGGTCGCCCGTGAAAAACCTCAGTATTCGTTACGAATAATAAGTTGTGTATAATTTACTGTTTCACCCCTAAATCCCTGAATGGCAGCACTGTTAGGCACTATTTTTAACACCGAAGGTGTGTCAGGATAATACTAAAAAAGGGAAAGATTAAACGGGTTCAATTAAACCCCATTAACATACATGAAAACCACCCTGACAACCTTATTCGCCTTACTGATAACCCGAACCGTATTAGCTCAGATCGGAAGACCCTTTATCCATGACCCCTCAACCGTCACGGAATGCGATGGCAAATATTACACCTTCGGTACAGGCGGTGGTGGATTGATTTCCGACGATGGCTGGACCTGGTATGGGGGTGGGGTGAGGCCGGGTGGTGGAGCGGCTCCTGATGTCATCAAAATTGGGGATCGTTACCTGGTCATCTATGGCGCAACCGGTGGCTCGCCCAGCCACAAAGGCGCTATCCTGACCATGTGGAACAAGACATTAGACCCCAAATCCCCTGACTTTAAGTATTCTGAACCGGTTGTGGTAGCTACGTCGGATGGCTATGAAGAGAACGACGCCATTGACCCTGGCGTGATGCTCGACCCCACTACCGGACGCTTGTGGCTCACCTACGGCACGTATTTTGGCTTCACTCGCCTGATCGAATTAGACCCCAAAACCGGAGGCCTCAAAGCAGGCAATAAACCCGTCGATGTAGCCATTGTATGCGAAGCCAGCACGTTGGTTTACCGCGACGGTTGGTACTACCTGCTTGCCACGCATGGCAGTTGTTGCGATGGAGCCAACTCTACTTACAATGTGGTGGCAGGCCGTTCAAAAAAGATAACTGGCCCTTACCTCGATAATGTAGGCAGAAGCATGTTGCAAGGCGGGGGGAAACTGGTGGTAGCTACCCGTGGCGGATTAATAGGCCCCGGACATTTCGGCCATATCGTGCTGGAGAAAGGCATTGAAAAAATGTCTATCCATTACGAAGCCGATTTAGAGCAGGGTGGCCGAAGCGTATTAGGCATACTTCCGGTGGTTTGGAAAGATGGATGGCCTGTTGCCGGAGAGAAGTTTAAAGAAGGGACGTATGAAATTGAATCCGTACGACGAGGCTACGCCTTAGAGCTGGCTGTTGATTTTACAAGAATGCCCGTTGTACGGGGATTTGGTCAGCCCAACAATGAGCCTATAAAGCCCGTTCCGGCTCAGCAATTGGCCGATGTCATGAAAAACTGGCCAACCGGGACTATTACGTTAAGAATCGGCGATTACATGTCCCGCCCTCATCAACAATGGACGATTACCGATGCGCCTGATTCCACCGGGTATTTAGGTGGTCCCTATTATAAAATTGTACTGGCCGGAACCGATCGGGCCTTAGCGACCACTGCCGACGCCGAAGTAATAACCGTACCGGCATTTACCGGTACCCCCGAACAGTTATGGCGAATCGATCAATTGACGGATGGCACCTACCGGATCATGCCCAAGGTAGTACCGAATTCAGGAAAGAAAGTAGCGCTGGTATCTTCCGGTGACAGCACACCGACCCTGGCCCAATTTGATTTTAACAGCGATAATTCTAAATGGAATTTTAGGACTCCCTAAGAATATCCCCTACAGCGTTGATGCTGTGAGGATCGTTTATTGTGTTACTCACGTCATCGTTTTGCTCGTTGCTGTATATTTTAATACCGAGGATTGGTTTCACCGCAATTCCCAATTGCTAAAATTCAACAAGTTGCTCAGGTTGATCGGCTTCCCTTAAATAGCCAGGTAGCAGAAGTAGCCAGGCCACATATTTTTTGGCCCAAAATGTCCGCTATTTGGCTCGTATCAATGCCGGGTATCGCCTACTTTTACGGCCAGACTCAGCTAGATCATGTCGCCTACTCAACAAGTCATTTTTGTTGTACCACCTTATGTCCACGTTTTGGATCTGACGGGCCCCGTTCAGGTCTTTTACGAAGCCGTTGAGTATGGAGCTCCGTATCAATTACAGTACTGCTCATTTCAGAACCAGCTAGTTAGCTCAGCAGGTTTGGCTATAGGACCTGTGCAACCTTTTACCCAGGTACAACCTCAACCTGGCGATCTGATCTTTGTACCAGGCATGGAGATGGCTTATATCCGGTCCGCTGAATGTAAAGCGGAGCACGATTTCCAGCGCTGGCTCCGGGAGCAGCATCGTCAGGGTGTTAGCATATGCTCCATTTGTACGGGCGCATTTTTAGTCGCTCAGACCGGTCTGCTGGATGGCCGAAAATGTACTACCCACTGGAAGCGCGTGGACGAACTACAAACGACCTATCCACGGGTCGTTACCCAGCATGATCGATTATTCGTTCAGGATGGCGGTATCTATACCAGTGCAGGCATAACCGCCGGTATAGACCTGGCGCTGGCGATTCTGGAGGAGCGGCAAGGGCCACTTTTTGCGGCAAAGATTGCCCGTGAGTTGGTCGTCTATTTACGTCGAGGCCCCTATCATTCGCAGAAAAGCGTTTACCTTGATTACCGCAATCACATGAATGTGGCCGTTCACCACTTGCAGGACTGGCTGATTACAAATCTAAAAACGAAGGCCACGTTAGATGACCTGGCCCAGGTGGCCGGTATGAGTACCCGTAATCTAACCCGAACATTTCGAAAAGAGACGGGGATATCCATTCATGACTATACCACCCTGCTACGGCTGGAACGGGCCCGCACCCTACGGCACAATCCGGGTATGACCATGGAAGCCATTGCCGAGCAGTGTGGTTTTCAGGATGCCCGTCAGCTACGTCGAATCTGGCAGAAAGCCGAATCTAAAAATAGCACCAGGTCATTTATATCAACTTAATTCATAACCCTATGAACGTCATTCTTCAGTCCCGTTTTTACTTACTCGTTGCCGGTTGGCTCATTATTACCAGTAGTTTCCTTTGGGCTCAGAAAGTCATTGCGAAAGAACGCCTGATAGCATACTATTGCGAGCCCTGCGGCAGTAGCTGTGATTTAGAACGGCACGAAAAGCCCGGCCGTTGTCAGCATTGTGGTATGCCCCTTGTTCAACGTAGCGTTGCTCTGATGGACTCGCTGACAAGCCACCAGAGGCAGGAAAAAAAGCGGAACGTGGCCATTTTTATTCACAATGGCGTTGAAATTTTGGATTTCGCTGGCCCCAGTGAGGTGTTTGCCTCTACAGAGGGGTTCAATGTCTACACAGTGTCACTCACCAAAGAACCAATCATTAGTCAGGGATTTATTAAAATAACGCCGAATTATAGCCTGTCCGACTGTCCTAAGCCTGATATTGTGGTATTGCCAGGGGGTAAAACAGGACCGTTTATCGAGAATAAGCCACTCATCGACTGGATAAAAAACGCGTCTACGCAAGCCGAGATTATGCTATCGGTTTGCACCGGTGCCGGGTTGCTGGCTAAAGCGGGACTGCTCGATGGGAAGCAGGCGACTACCTTTCATTCTTACATCGAACCGCTCCAACGAGCAACGCCTAAAGCCCAGATTTTACGCAATACTCGTTTTGTCGACAACGGACAAATTATCACAACGGCGGGTGTTTCGGCTGGTATTGATGGTGCCCTGCACGTAGTGGCGAAATTAAAGGGGCAGGCTATAGCCACCCAAACCGCTCGCTACATGGAGTATGACAAATGGAAACCAGAGGAAGGCCTAACGGTGATGCCATCGGGTAAGGTTGCGGCAGATAATAAATAACAGCAGTCTATTGGGCCTCGTGATAGTACTTAAGCCTGTAAACTGTCGCACACTCAATACGCCACGGGGTACCCACTTGCTTATGTATCTTCAGTCCAAATTTCTATGAAACGAGCTGCTCCAATGAGTCTAGGGCCCAGGTAGGCCAATGGGGTCCTAAATCGATCGGTACCGGCTGGTCGACATGAGTCGTCAGTTCAGCCGAAGACGGTAAAGACCGATGTGGTTTCAAACTTTGTTAAAGTTGAATCCCACTTGCAACGCTGCTCTATAAAACGGAATCATACGACTATTCGCTACATCGAACAGGTCCAATGATTTCGTTAAACAAGTTCGCCAAGCTAGTTTTGGTTCTTTGCCTGACGGCAGAATTGTTGCTGCTAAATGCCTGCAAAAAATCAGAAGCGGTAACACCAACCAATTCCTATTTTCCCGCCGTAAAAGCAATTATCGGCACTAATTGCCTTTCGTGCCATAGCTCATCGGGTAGTTGGACAGGGCGTCCTGTGGCATTTGATACCGATAGTCAGATCGTCGATCTGGCCGGTGCTATCAAAGCCGCCGTTGCTGATCCAATATCACCAACCAACAAACGGATGCCGCAGGGTGGCTCCTTGTCGGAGAACGATATTAATACGATCGTAAACTGGTACGCCAAAGGCGGGAAGGCAACCGACTAAAGCCAATCGGGCGAAAGAGGGGTATTCCCGCTTCCGCCCGATCATTATAATAGCGAACTCTGATATATTACAGTGTCAGGTTCCAGCCGTCGCGATAATCGCGCTTGACAAACTGATTGGCCAGATCGTAGTTGGTGATTTTCATATTCGGAGCATCGTAATACAACTTTTTGCGACCATTATACCGCTCCGCCGAGCGTTTAGCCGACGGATTATCGCGCAGCATCCAGCTACGTAGCGCCAGGTTTCCGATCAGAATGCTCTCCGTAAATGGCGCTGCATACTCAAACGGCGAGCTCGTTACGCCTTTCCCATAACCAGCAATGCAGGCATTTACCCATTGTAGATAGTGATCTTCATTAGGAACCCGGGCAATAGTTTCGGGAATAGTGAGCGACTCATTCGCTTTCAGCGGCAACAGGCGTGGGTTAGCCCCATAGCAGTCGGCCATCAGTTTGCCTTTAGAGCCAATAAACAACACGCCCCCGTCCGAATTGCCAAAGCTTTCGCCCGGTAGCAGTTCTTCGGGCAGTTCGGGTAAAATACCACCGTCATACCAGCTTACTTTTATATCGCCTTTGCTGTCTTTACGCGGATAGTTGAGGTGAATAGACGTCGAAAAAGGTGTCCAGTCGGGATTATCGTCCTGCGGACGGAGCGTAAAGGTCCAGGTTCCGGCTACGCTGCACTCAACCGAAGTTGGGTAATCGATGGGCAGAATTCGGAACACGGGGTCCATAATGTGGCAGGCCATGTCGCCAAGCGCACCAGTTCCGTAGGGCCACCAGCCGCGCCAGTTCCAGGGCAGATAGGCTTCGTTATATGGTACTTTTTTGGACGGCCCAAGCCACAGATCGAAGTCCAGTTCTTTGGGAACATCATAGGTTTTGTCGGTCGGGATAGCCTGCGGCCACACCGGGCGGTTGGTCCAGCAGAGCACCTTATGAACCTCACCAATAATGCCCGAATCGTAGATTTCCTTCATCCGACGAACGCCGTTGCCCGATCCGCCCTGGTTGCCCATCTGGGTTATCACCTTATATTTTTTGGCGGCCTGACCCAGAATTCGGGCTTCGTAAATATCGTGGGTAAGTGGTTTCTGGGTATATACGTGTTTGCCCAATTGCATAGCCGCCAGCGTGGCCACGGCGTGGGTGTTATCGGGCGTCGAAATGGAGCAGGCATCGATATGCTTATGCTCTTTGGCGAGCATATCCCGGAAGTCTTTGTAATATGTTGCTTTCGGGAAACGAGTCCGCGACTCGACCGACTGCCGGTCGTCGACATCGCAAAGGGCTACGATGTTCACATTGGGGCTGTTGGCAAACGCAGCCAGATCACTTTTGCCTTTACCGCCCACACCAATGCCGGCAATATTTAGCTTGTCGCTTGGCGGAACAAACCCTTTACCGAGTACATGACGGGGAACAATAATAAAGGAGGTAGCGGCTAGTGACGATGTTTTCAGAAAATCACGACGACTACTTGCCGGGGGAGTCGTATTCTTCTCTTCCATAATCAGGTACGAAAATTTGAGCGTTTAGGAATAGTGCGTGTTGCCAACCAATGGCTGGCTACGTATACTATACTGATTTATAGCCCAATCGTACCTCTTTTTTTCTGACAGGATTTACAGGATGAACAGGATTTTTTATTGGACATAATTAAATCCTGTTCATCCTGTAAATCCTGTCAGAAAAAACCGTTTACTCGTCACACGGCCAGTATTCGGCTATTTTCCGGCGCAGGAAAGCCACACTCCGCTCCAGTTGAGCCATCCCATCGACACCATCTTCGATACTAATCCAGCCATCGAACCCTACGCGTTTGAGTTCCGTAAAAATGGCATCGTAGTCGTTAAGGCCCTTGCCAATTTCGCCATGACTGAGTCGTTTGGCATAGCCAGCAGCGCCCCCTTCCTCACGTCGTAGATCTTCGATGGTGCCTTCGATGAGATACCGATCACTGGCATGCATCGTTACAACCCGATTGGATACACGGTAGAGTAGTTCCAGCGGATCTTCACCCGCCAGATACGTATTGCTCGGGTCGTAGTTGACACCAAAGTTGGGATGATGAATCCGATCGACGAGCATACAGAACACGTCCATTTTCTGGGCAAATTCGGGGTAAGTCCAGAAATCGTCTTTGTAGTGATTTTCGAGGATTAGCGTGATTCCCCGTTCCTGGGCATAGGGCAAACAGGCCTCAATGCATTCGGCGGCCAGCGAAACGCCTTCTTCCATCGACAGTTCGGGCCGACGTTGCCCCGACAATACCCGGCAGTAGGAACCACCCAGTATATACGTCATATCGATCCAGCGCTTTTGCTTTTCGATTTCCTGCGCGCGAAAGGCGGGGTCGGGATGCGTAAAGTCGGGCGAACAACACATCATCGGAATAACCTTACCGTGTGCTTCTACCTGCTGCCGAAACAGCGGCCAGTTGGCTTCATCGGCCATTTCCAGAAACCCGGCATACCATTCCAGCCCATCGATATTTAATTGAGAAGCCAGCTCAATCCATTCCGAAACCGTCATGGTTCCATCCTTACAAAGCTGTTGCATAAATGCCTTCGGGAAGGCGGCTAATTGAGGCATAGATTTAAAGAGTGAAAGAGTGAAAGAGCGAAAGAGTGAAATTGATGCGTCAGCCACTCTTTCGCTCTTTCACTCTTTAATTTTTAGGTAAGTTTCGTCCAATAAACGGGAATTGTTCCAGATCGACACTTTGTCCGCTGACGGGGCCGCTTTCGTCGGCGAGCCAGTATACGGCTGCGGCTGCGATTTCGTCGGGCATCAGCATTCGTCCTGCCGGGGAAAGCTCGGCGGGTAGTGTTCTGTACCAGTCGTCGGGCATTCCCTGCTCGCGTTTTCGTTCGATTTCGCGCTCAGTCAAAACCCAGCCCGGATTGATTTGATTGACGCGAACACCATATTCCCGATGCAGCGAATCGCCCAGATTGCGGGTCATGGTCAGCAATGCTCCTTTCGATACACTGTAGGCCATCAGATTCGGTTCGCCACTCCACGCATTCACCGAGCCGATATTGAGTACACAACCCCGGCGCTCCTGCAAGTGCGGCAACGCAGCTTTGATCAGCGCAAACGGTGCCAGCGTATTCACGTCGAGTACCTGCCGAAACAAAGCCAGATCTGTTGTTTCGATATTCGATGAGGCCACAAAAGCCGCATTGTTGACAATGGCATCGAGTCGCCCAAACGTGGCCATCGCCAGATCGACCAGGTGCTGCGGTGCCTCGTCGGCTGTAATTTCTTCGATATGTAGCACCGCCCGGTCAGCACCTAACTCGGCCACTACAGCTTCGCCCAGGTCGCGTTCCAGGCCATGCACAACTACGTTGGCACCTTCGGTAACACAGCGTCGGGCAATGGCTTTACCGATGCCCGTGCAACTGCCCGTTACGATCACCACCTTATCCTGCAATCGCATCAGCTATATGGGTTTCAGTACACTTTTCACTACCTCGCCCTTGTGCATTTTTTCAAAGGCTTCGTGCCAGTTGGTAATGTCCCAAACACCGCCAATGATGGGTTTTACGTCGAGTTGGCCACTGGCCAGCAACGAAATAACGCGCTCCCAGATGGGCCAGTTATGGCTAAAACTTCCCTGAAGCGTTACATTTTTCTGCACCAGCGGATCGAGAGAAAAACCCAGCGGTTGCGGCCCCCAGCCAACTTTGGTAATATGGCCATTCGGCCGCACCAGTTGCATGGCTATTTTTAGGGTAGCACTGGCACCAGCCGCATCAATGATACAATCGGCACCAAGCCCATCGGCTTGTTTAGCCCATTCAGAAGCATCGCCCACAATAGCCGTACAGCCATACTGTTCGGCTATGGCCAACCGGTGCCGGTCGGCTTCCAGACCAACAACGGCAACATCGGCTCCGCACAGTTTCGCAACAGCCGCACACAGAATCCCAATGGTGCCCGGCCCAAGCACAATGACCCGGTCGCCGGGTTTCAGGCGTGTATTTTCGACAACGGCATTGAAAGCCACACAGCAGGGCTCCGTCAGGCAGGCCTGTTCAAACGCCAGTTGCTCGGGCACCAGGTGCAGGCAGCGAGCGGGTACCCGTACGTAGCGCGTCATGGCTCCATTGACCCCATAGCCGAAGCCTTTGCGAGTCGGATCGAGATTGTATAGCCCACGACGCGACATTGGATTGTTCGGATCGATGACAGCCGCTGTTTCGCTGACAACCCGGTCGCCTTCGCGCCAGCCCGACACCCGGCTTCCTAATTCAACAATATGGCCACCAAATTCATGACCCAGCACCACCGGATAGTTTACGGGCCAGCTATGATCGGAGGTCCACTGATGCAGGTCGCTCCCGCAAACACCTACATTGGCTACTTCGAGCAAAACATCGTCTTCGCCAATAGCTGGCCGGTCGATCTCACGAATTTCGACCGACCCTTTCTCTGGCGCATAATTAACAACGGCAGCAGATTTCATAGAGTAATCAACAAATTAGCTAAGGAATTAGGAATGGATGCCGCCAGACACTCACTGAGCAACGGCGACATCGCCATAGGCATGAATTTTTTCGCAGATGAGCCGCAACGACGCTTCCAGATTTCCATCGGCGGTTTTAAACGCATCGGCATCGATGGTCAGGGGAGCACCCAGGACGACTAGCGGAGCGCCGTATTCCGGGCAACGAATGGCCTGTTCGAGGCTCAGCCCACCCACCGCCTGAACGGGCACCTTTACGGCCTGCACAACCTCACGAAGCTGATCCAGCGGGCTCGGCATCCGGTGACCCTGGGCCGCAATGCCGCGTCGTTCGTCGTAGCCAATGTGGTGAATTACATAATCGCAGCCCAGATCTTCGAGCCATTTGGCCCCTTCTACCATGTCGGGGCATACCATGTTATCGCCCATTACTTTCACGCCAAAATCCTGCCCGGCTTTCACAACGCATTTAATGGTTTCGGCATGAGCCCGAGCCATAACCACAACGTGCGTAGCCCCTGCTTTGGCCATCATTTCGGCTTCCAGATAACCGCCATCCATTGTTTTGAGGTCGGCTACAATAGGCACGCCCGGAAACGCTTCACGCAGTTTACGAACACCATGCAAGCCTTCGGCCAGGATCAACGGCGTTCCGGCTTCGAGCCAGTCGACACCAGCCCGCATAGCCAAAGCCGCCGTTTCGAGGGCTTCGTCGATGTTGGTCAGGTCAAGAGAAATTTGAACAATTGGTTTCATTACTAAAGAGTGAATAAGATGGTTATTAGTTAATTAGTCATTGGTCATTTGGAAGGGGCTGTTTTTGTCAGATGCCCCTTCCAAATGACCAATGACTAATTAACGTTCATAGACTTCGCTGACGGGTTTGGGGGTTTTACGGCGCAGGTTGCTGAGCAGTATGCCAACCAGGAAAATGGTTAAGGTACCAACCACCATGATCATGTTCTGCTGCAAGTGGCTCTTCAGGTAATCGTACTGCTCAGGAATTTGCGGTGAAAACGTCATCCAGACAATCACCAGCAGCCCAATCAGAGTTGCCACCAATGCTTCGGCATTGCCGGTCCGTTGCGAAATGATACCCAGCAGGAACAGACCCAGCATTCCACCGGCAAAAATACCCGACAGCAGCCACCAGACATCGAGTACGCTTTTTACACCAATCATGGCAATACCCATTGCCATACCCAGCAATCCAAAGCAGGTTGTAGCAATGTATAGTAGCCGCAACGACTGCTTTGAGGTTAAGTCCGACTTCACATACCGCTGGTAAATATCGACCGAGAAAACCGTTGCCGACGCGTTCATTCCCGAACTGATCGTACTCATCGCGGCAGACAGAATAGCGGCTACAATCAGCCCCAGCAAGCCCGTTGGCACTTTAGACACCATAAAGTTGGGCATCACTTTGTCGCCAATATCAGCCGGACTAAGCGTTGCGGCCAGTTGTCGGATAGCGTCCGGGGTTCCGTTCGGCAGGCGCTCGGCCGCTACCTGAAGCTGGACGGCCTGAAGCAATTCGGGGTTGGTTTGATAGTAGGCATATAAGCATGATCCGATCACGAAGAAAATCAGCGAAATGGGCACATAGAGGTAGACACACAGCCAGATCGACCGGGCCGCTTCGCGAATAGACGTGGTGGTATGGTAGCGCTGTACATAGTTCTGATCCATACCGAAGTTGTTCAGATTCATAAAAAAACCGTACAGCAGCACAACCCAGAACGTAGGCTGCGTAAAGTCGGGCGCAAAACTACCCAAACTGAATTTGTGGTCTGCCTTTCCGATTTCCATAATTCGATCCACTCCGCCCGACATTCCCGAAACCACCAGCCAAAGAATCACGAGCGCACCCACAGTTTTCACCACGCCCTGCACCACCTCCGTCCAGATTACGGCTTCAATGCCACCCAACACCGTATAAAGCACAATACAGGTTCCAACAACGAGCATGATGGTCTGCATCGAATAGCCGGTTAATGCCTGTAGGCTAAGAGCAATTCCCAGAAAAATGGACCCCATCCGGGCCAGTTGTGTCAGCAGAAAACAGATTACGGCATAGGTACGCGCCCAGGCGCCAAACCGGTGTTCGAGGTGCGTATAAGCCGACACTTCGCCGGTGTGGCGATAAAAAGGCACAAAAAAACGGGCCGCCACCCAGGCCGCCAGTGGCATCGACAGGCTGAACACAAACGAATTCCAGTTGCTGCCAAAGGCTTTTCCGGGTACGCCCAGAAAGGTATTGCTGCTCAGAAACGTTGCGTATAACGACATACCGATGGCCCAGCCCGGAATCTTACCCGAAGCGGTCGTGAACTGATCGGCATTTTTTGTTTTTCGGGAAAAATAGATCCCAACCGCTACCATACTGACCAGATAAATGCCAATAATGAGCAAATCAATTATGGGGAGCGTTTTCATAAGGCTAAGGGCTTTAGGAACAAATGCAATAGCATATTCGACAACGGCATCCGTGCCGGACGAATACTTGAGTGATCAATAACTGGCCTACAACACCAGCGGAATTTCGTACATCCCGGCTAAGGCCTTAAACGAATCCATTAACGCATTCAGGCGAATCAGGTCGACATTGGCCATTGTTTCGGCCGGGATTCGGGTATTGGTTTCGATTTTCAGGCCACGTCGTTGCAGAAACAGCTTGGCCGCAAATGGATAAAAAACGTGCGTAACCCGGTCCATCATAGTCAGAAAGGCATGAAGTTGGTTCAGGGCTTCGGTGCGTCCCTCCTGGCGGTAGGTTTTCAGCAGATAGCTGTACGGTTCAGGATAAAAATTACCCGAAATCGGCGAAATACCCCGCGCACCCGAATCGAGCGAATCGAGAGCAGTAGCCGTATCGGCGTTATAAAAACCAAACAGCGTTCCCTCAACCGCTTTCGCTTTCCGATCGATGGCCCCCGAATGGCAACTGGTGTCTTTATGATACACAAACCGACCGGTGTCGGCCATCCAGCGCATGATGCCAGGGCTTAGCAGTCGTTTGTAGGGCATCGGGCATTCGTATACACCGAGCGGAATATCACCCGTTTGCGCCATAATCGTTTCCAGCCGCGCCTTCAGTACGTCTTCGCTCTCATCGGGTTCGACCAGCATACTCGTGATCAGAATAACCGCCTGCGTACCGGTGTCGTATATCTTTTTAATGAACTCACTATTAGCCGTCATATCGCGGCTAAACGTTCCGGTTGCCACTACCGGAACCGCTCCCTGACAATGATCGACAACGGTTTTGGTAATCAGCAATCGCTCATTATCGGTAAGCTGAAACATTTCGCTCGACAGGCAATTGGCAAACAAACCATTCGACCCAGCATCCAGATACAGCGTGGTAATTCGCTTTAAACCATCTATATCGACATGATTGCTTGTTGTAAAAGGGGTTAACATTACAGGCCATAAGCCTTCTGGTAGGGGATTCTCCAGCGCCATTGGGTATTCTATTGAGTTAAATCGAGAAAAGGCAACTCCTAGTCCGGTTATACTACTAGTTGCTGATTAATTCAGACTATCGACTGCATCAATTTATTCGCAGGTATAGTAGCCCGAAGCCTTCATTGAACAGTACTATCAGTAACCTGTATTTGCTCATTCAATGAAGGAATCAAGCCCTTTAAGCCTCCTGCAAAAGCTCAAAAACGGCCAGAACGTCTACGGCACCTGCATTACCTCAACGGCGCCCATGTGGCCCAAAGCGATCAAACAAACGGGTGTCGATTTTGTGTTTCTGGATACCGAACACATCCCGCTCGACCGCGCCGAACTGGCCCAGCTCTGTCAACAGTTCCGGGCCTATGACATTACGCCCATTGTTCGGATTCCGAGCCCCGACCCTTACCGGGCCTGCCAGGTGATCGATGGCGGTGCCCTCGGTGTTGTTGCCCCTTATCTGGAATCAATAGAGCAGGTTCGGGAACTGGTGGGCGCAACCAAGTTCCGCCCGCTGAAAGGCGAACGACTACAGGCTTACCTGACCGGAACCGAAACGATGTCGGCCGAGATGAAAGCCTATATCGACAGCTATAATCCTGGCATCATCTGTATTGCCAACATCGAAAGCGTTCCGGCCCTGAACCGGCTCAACGAACTGCTTTCTGTACCGGGGCTTGATGCCGTTTTTATTGGGCCTCACGACCTGTCGGTTAGTCTGGGGTTACCCGAGCAATATGACCACCCCGACTTTGAAGCTGCCGTCCGAACCATTATTCATAAAACACGGGCGCAGGGGTTGGCCATTGGCATTCATTTCTCCCTCGAACCCGAACGGCAAATTCAGTGGATGCGGGAAGGTGTCAACATGGTTGTGCATAGTTTCGACGTAGCCCTGTTCAGTCAGCGGCTGCGCCACGATTTACGCATTATTAAAGAAGCTGCGGGCGACGATCAATCGACCGATTCAACCACCCAACTGATTGTCTGATGCGCAGGCTAGCCCTTTTTCGTAGTCACGAAACCCCAATCTGGCACTGGCGAAACATACTCCTCGGCGGACTGGCTCTGTCGATTGGCTGGGGCATACGGGGTAATTTTGGGCACGAATACGGTGCCGCTTTTGCGGGCTGTCTGGCTGCGCTGGTTATTCCCCTGATGTCGGGTCGCCCCGACTGGCGGAATCGTGTGCTCTACTTTGGTTTTTTCGGCGCTATTGGCTGGGGATTTGGCGCTTCGGTATCCTACATGCAGGTGATTGCCTACACGCAAAGTGGCCATAGTCTGTCGCAATGGTATGGCTACGTTGCCTTATTCTACATCGGATTTTTGTGGGCCGGATTGGGCGGGGCCGGTACGGCGCTGGCTGCGGTGGCCGAGCGAGACCGACTGGTTCGTCTGGTTACGCCGATTTTATTTTTGTTTGGGTTCTGGTTTCTTCAGGACCTGATCGAAGATCCGATTGCCCATGCGCTGCAATCGGGTATCAAGCTGGACCATACAGCCTCCCGACACAAAAGTCCGTTGTATTGGTTCGATGCCGATTATCTGGCCGCATCCACCGCACTGCTGGCAATGGGCGTTTATGATCTGGTTGATCGAAAAAGCCGCAATGGCTGGTGGTTGCCCGTCTTTGCCCTCGCAGGTGCTCTGGCGGGCTGGCTTGTTCAGTCGTTGCTGCATTCGCTCGGTTGGGACCAGTCGCTGGCTTCGCTCCTGACCTATCAACTGGGCGACCTAACCTATGTTGATCCCGAAACGGGTAAACTGGCCTACGACCCGCATAATTTTCTGAATAACTGGCCGCAGTGGTTTGGCGATTATCCCGATCATATTGGCTGGGTGATAGGGCTTATGCTCGGATTCGGGATCTATTTCGTTCGCTTTGGCAAGTTCCGCAATGGGTCTTCGCTGATTGTGTATATGGCTACGGGCTGGCTGCTGAGCTTTTTGGCCTTCCCGGTACTGGGCAGTCTGCTGTTTGCCGATACCGGTGGACTCCGCATGACGCCACCCCGCAGCGACGACTGGGCCGGCATTACGGGTGTATTCGTTGGCATGATCTTCTGGATGCGCCGAAATGACTTGCTTCCGGTGGCTACAGCATCGGTTATTAGTGGCACCATCGGCGGATTAGGCTTCTCCGGTATTCAATGGATCAAACAATTCCTGATGGTTCCCGGCAATCCGCGCATTTTGCTCGGTCAGGGAATGTCCCCCGACAGTATTCCGTTCCGGTCGACGGTCGACACCTGGGCCAGTTGGCAACAACAGAACTGGCATAGCTTTCTGGAACAGAGTTATGGGTTTGTCAATGGACTGGCCATTGTGGCGGCACTGGGTTTTCTGGCAACCCGAATTCCCCAACACAACGATACCAAAGCAGATGGCGCCATTGGCGGAAAATGGACTCTCGGCGTGGCTGCTATAGTTGTTCTGGTAGCCATTCCATATGTCAATCTCGTAAAAAACGTTGAAGAGTGGGGTAAACAACTTAACCCTGAAGTATGGACTCAGGAAGTTACGTTACCCAACGGTACTCAGGAAACGGAACCCGCCGTCTGGGAAGTACCTTATCTGGGGCACCTGCCCGGTGCTGACTTCCTGCACCTAACACCGGTCGGCTGGTTTAACCTGACCTGGCTAGGAGTGCTTATACTGTTCATCGTTCTGGTTCGTCGGCATTTCCGGGAACCGCTGGCCGTTATTCCCACAAGCTGGCTCGGCAAAGGGCAACTGGTTTTTCTGATCCTGCTCTGGCTTATGGTTGTTGGTAATTTTGAACGGGCGCTGGTCAACTGGCACCCCAGCCGATTGCTCACCGAATGGGTCATTACGTTCAACGCGATTCTGGCAACATTCCTGATCATAACCCTTCCGTCGAAAGCTGAATCCGTCGTTGTTCAGGCATCGGAATCGTTTACGCTCCTCTATAAACAAGTCTGGCTGAGAGCTGCCATTGCCATTATTCTGCCTACTACCTTCTTCTGGCTGACGAACCGACTGATTTATCAGTATCCACTTCAGGAAAAACACGATACCATGTATCATACCCGCTTTGGGCAGGAAGCCGACTGGCGGGCTAAACCAAATCTGAAAAACGCCCAGCATAAATGAAATATCCATCTGGTTTCCGGGCCTATATCACCAGCCTATGTTTGTCCGCTGGCCTTATTAGTATCTACAGTTCGGCTTCTGGTCAATCGGGTTCTACTATGCAACCTTCCGATTCTATTCAATACTACCGAACCGTTCTTGCCAAACGCTATCCAACTGATGTTTCGGCGCACCGGGGCGCATCGGGCATTGCCCCCGAAAATACACTGGCAACGTACCGCGAAGTGCTAAAGATGCAGGTTGCCTATATTGAGATTGATGTCAGAACGACGAAAGACGGACAGTTAGCTATTCTGCACGATGGGTCGCTGAACCGCACAACCACAGGTACTGGCCCCATGAAAGAGCAAACACTGGCCAGCCTGAAAGCGCTGTCGGCCGGGAAAGGCTATGGCGATTCGTTTCGGGATGAACGCATTCCAACCCTGGACGAAGTTTGTAAGCTGGTTGCCGATTGGAATGCCAGCCATCCGCACAAAACCAATCTGTATGTCGATTGTAAGGAGGTAACTCCTCAACCGCTGGTCGAAACCCTCCAAAAATATGGCTTGTTCAACGAGGCCGTTTTCTACGGATCGGATGATTATCTGCTGAGCCTGAAAAACGTAGCACCAACGGCCCGGTTAATGCCTTCGCTGAATAAAGCCGACGAATTGTCCGACAAAATCAATAAACTGCATCCCTACGCGTTCGACCTTCGCTGGCAGGCAGTCAATGAATCGCTTATCGAACAAATTCATCGACATGGGATCAAAGCCTTTTCGGATCTGCTCGGCCCAGCCGATACTGCCGAACAATACCGCAAAGCCGCCCACCTGAAACTCGACGTTATCCAGACCGACTTTGTCCTCAACGTTTATAAGGCCCTGAGCAGCAAGCCCAATTAAGATTGTCCAAATCGAAAAGGCGTATCAGTCCTTTTCGGTTTAACTGCCGTCAAATGAAAACGTGTCTTTCCTTTTTTCTGGTCGCAGCGGCCATAACAGCCAACGCACAAACGCACAAAGATTATCCGGCAACGGTTTATCCCGACCGCCTTATTTTAGGCTGGCAGGACGCTCCGGCAACATCGCAATCGGTCAACTGGCGTACCGACTCTACCGTTAGCAACGCGGTTGGAGCAATATCCGAAGCCGACCCATCGCCCGACTTTGTCAAAAGCGCTACGCTGGTACCGGCCGTTAGTGAGCCAGTGGTGCTGGATGGCCATCAGGTTCGCTATCATTCCGTTCATTTCAAAAACCTCAAACCCGCTACCCAATACAGCTACCGCGTAGGCGACGGCACCCACTGGAGCGAGTGGTTTCATTTTAAAACAGCTCAGGCTCAATCAGCACCGTTTTCATTTTTATATTTTGGCGATGCCCAGAACGACATTCGTTCGCTCTGGTCGCGGGCCATTCGGGGGGCTTATTCAACGCTTCCTACCGTTAGCCTGATGGTTCATGCGGGCGACCTGATCACTACATCCAATGCCGACTGGCAATGGGCCGAATGGTTCGAAGCGGGTGGCTGGATCAATGGCATGATTCCAACACTGGCGACGCCCGGAAACCACGAATATTTTAAGGACGAGCAAGGCAACAGCCGGGTATCGAAACACTGGCGACCGTCGTTTGTGCTCCCCGAAAATGGCCCCAAAGGGCTCGAAGAAACAGCCTATTTTTTCGATTATCAGGGAACACGGTTTATTTCCTTAAATTCACAGGCCGCGCTGCTCGATTCATCCGTAATGGATCTACAAGCCCAGTGGCTCGAACAGATTTTACGACAAAATGAAAACCGCTGGACAGTAGTCATTCATCATCACCCTATTTATTCAACCAAAAACGGTCGTGATAACGACGACTGGCGAAACCGGATGGAGCCTATTTACAAAAAATACCGTGTCGACCTGGTCTTACAGGGTCACGACCACACCTACGGACGCGGGCTGAATATGCCCCTTGGCAAAAGTCGCAAACGGCCCGATGGCCCCATCTATGTTGTTTCGGTAAGCGGTCCTAAAATGTATGATATTGGGTTGCAGGACTGGATGGACCGGGCGGCTTCCAATACGCAACTCTACCAAACCATATCGATTGATGGCGACAAGCTATCCTATCAATCGTTTACGGTGACCGGCCAGAAATACGACTCCTTTTTATTGACCAAGAATAGCAAAGGCCAAAATACGCTGGTCGATCAGGCACCTACCCTACTGCCCGAACGACTTGCCCTACCCGCCGAATATGAGAAACGATTCAGCCCCGAACAAAAAACCGAATACCGAAATCGTTTTCAGGAATACAAAGCCCGAAAACAGGCCCAGCAAAACAAATAGATCAGTTCTTAACCTATAATTCTATCGAAAACCTATGTCAACAAAGTCTGCCCCAACTACCCAGCCGGAACCTGCGGTTCTTCAACCTGCTCCGGTCAAACGACTGCTGTCGCTCGATACCCTGCGCGGATTCGATATGTTCTGGATCATGGGCGGTGAAGAAATTTTTCAAATCCTGGGAAAAACAACGGGCTGGGGCTGGGCAGTTTTCATGGCCGATCAGTTTACCCACCCCGACTGGAATGGCTTCCGGCCCTACGACCTCATCTTCCCGCTTTTTCTATTCATGGCCGGGGTTTCGACTCCGTTTTCCATCGGTAGTCGGCTGGAAAAAGGCGACGACCGTTCAGCCATTGTCCGCAAGATTATTTCCCGTGGGCTCATTCTGGTCGTGTTGGGCATTATTTACAACAATGGCCTGTTCACCAAACCGTTTCACGACATGCGTTTCCCGAGCGTGCTGGCCCGGATTGGCCTGGCCGGTATGTTTGGCCAGTTAATTTACGTGTATTTCAACCAGCGGGCGCAATATATTTGGTTTCTATCGCTGCTATTCGGTTACTGGGCGCTGATGATGCTGGTGCCGGTGCCGGGTTGCGGAGCCGGTGTGTTAACGATGGAATGCAATCTGGCCAGCTACATCGACAGGATGCTGGTGCCGGGGCATCTTTATAAAACCATTCATGATCCGGAAGGACTGTTTTCGACACTGCCCGCTATTTGTAATGCGCTGCTGGGCATCTTTGCCGGTAACCTGCTGCGCGATCATCGCTCGGGAAAAACACAGCAGCAAAAAACCGTACAATTACTGGCTACAGGAGCTGTCTTCTTCGCAGTAGGCTGGCTTTGGGATTTCGTTTTCCCGGTCAACAAAAACCTTTGGACCAGTTCGTTTGTGCTCGTTACGGGTGGTTTAAGCCTACTCCTGCTCGGCATCTTCTATTGGATCATCGACGTGAAAGGCATCAAAGGCTGGACATTCTTCTTTATGGTTATCGGCATGAATTCCATCCTGATTTATCTGGCGGGCGAATTCATCGACTTCGAATATGCGACTAAGTTTTTCTTCGAAGGCATTATTCACCTTGTTTCGTCGGGCTGGGTGGCGGCTCTGCTTGGCGTTCTGGGCTATATTGCCGTGAAGTGGGTCTTCCTCTACTTCCTGTATAAGAAAAAGACGTTTTTGCGGGTGTAATCAACTTTCCAAAATAGAGATCAAAGCCATTCTGTTTAACCGCAACGATCACCGAGAAATATTCCCTGGCGATCGTTGCGGTTAAGAAAAACCTTTAAACGAAAGCAAAAAGCAGGATTGGTTACTGGTCATTAGAAAGAGTATTTACCAATGACTAGTTCACTTAGGCATCAACCAGATTTCGGTAACCTGTGAGCCGCGTTCGCCTTCGCCACAAGCCCAGATAAACGTTACGGAGCCATCCGCCGATGCGGCTTTTGGCACGTCGAATTCATAAATGGGTTGCTCACCGGTCTGAATAAAATCGTGAATAACTGAACCATCGTCGGTGGTTAGTTTCATGCGGGAACGAAAGCGGCCCGTATACGAAATCCGAATTTTGTAGGAAGCCGCCGGATTCAGTTCGGAGTAGGCAATTTTCAGGGGCTGATCATAGAGCGCCTGCGCCTGCTTCATCCAGACCCGTGGCGTAATCTGCCCGCGAAAGCCCGTTGCCTTTATTTCGTCGACCCATTCTTCGCCAACCAGTCCAACCCCAAAACTAATTCTGGGCGATTTCAAACCACCCGGATCATCAGCCCAGCTCACATCCGAAACTACCCGGTGCCAGCTTGCCGGATCGCCAAAATAATCATAGAAGCCCCCCGGTCCTGGATCGGTGCGGTGCAGCATTTTTTCAATTTCCAGCAACCGCTGTTGCTCATTGCCTAGCTTTTCAATTGGCTCCAGTTGCGACAGCAGCCAGGGCGAATCGTTCAGCGGAATGTCGATGTTATCTATAAAATTGCCTCTTCCACTCATGGCACCGTGTTTTTCGATGGTTAGCTGAGCGCCAATACTTTTAAATAACGAATCGGCCAGGGCAACGCATCTGAGCCGATATTCGGGCAGAATTGGCGATTTCCAGGCTTTTTCCAGGATTATGCGGGCCTGCCGGATCGCGTCTGTCGACTTACCGGCGTTCGGGTGTCTAAGCTGATCACGCGCCTGTGCTTCCAGTTCCATTTCGTACTGTAGTCGCCGACGTGTATAGGCATCATAATAAGCGCGAATCAACCCCATCTGAAATCGTGGATTTTGCAATAGAGCCAGGGAAGCCGTTTTTTCGAGTGCCTGCCATTGCATCAGTGTCCGATCGACCGACTCGTTGGTCAGGAGATTACCCCGCCAGTTTTGTTCCAGTGCAACCAACCCCTGTGCTCCCGATTCGGCATAGTCGGGCCCGAAGAAAAGACGAGCATAGTCGCGCAGGGTTTCGATGACAGGCGTTTCTGGACTCCAGTCCTGATCGCTCCAGACAAATTTATTTACATCGTCGTTCGTTCCTTCCGAATAGCTGATACTCCCCGATCCGTATTCGTCGAAGGCATTATGAATGGCTTTTTCATCGTGCGGACGAGGGTTGATGCTTTCGCGGCCCAGGGTCATGGCATAGGCCAGGTCCCAATGCGGCACCGGATACTGCGACGCATAGTTATGCGTAATGTCGGGATAATGCCGGATGGGGATCGACGGCTTGATCCGTTTCCGAATTTCCTGCACCGGCACTTTGATCCACGGACCAAATACGACCCCACCAAACCACGAATACTCATTATTGACGTGTTTGTAGAAGGCATCAAACCAGGCCGTTGTGGGCCGGAACACCTGCGGAGACACCCAGATTTTTGCGTTGGGATGGTATTTATGAAGCACGTCGGCTTCTTTTGCGAGCCAGGCAAACAGCGCATCGGGTTCAAGATCGCCGGGATCGCCACCGGGAACAAACACGGCATCCAGCCTGGGCACGTTGGCAAAAATCTCGTGTCGCTCGGCCAGTTCTTTTTTGATCGAGTCGGGATTGGTGTAGTTCATGCCCATGTTCGGATACCACATCCAGACATCCAGCCCATAGTCGGCACAAATCCGCGACTGCTCCCGAATCATGTCAATAGCAGGCAGTTTCATGTGCCGACTGGTCACGTCGTCGTCGGTGCGGGGTGGCATAATTTCGATGCTGTTGGCACCAAACAAAGCCAGTTCCCGAATGTATTGATCATACTGAGCCACCGTCCAGGCATCGTAGGCATTGGTTTTGGGCCGATAGCCAAGCTGATGCCCCCGAATCGGATAGGTTGGACTGGAAGCTATCGATATATTGTTGGCCAACGACAGTTTTCCGGTTCGCATCTCAAGTTTACGCAACAACCGCCCGACACCGTAGAGCAATCCACGGGCATCCTTACCAACAATCAAAACGGTGTTCCTGTCTGCCACCAGCTTGTATCCATCGCGTTTAATTTCAGGCATCGATGCCGCCAGTGCGCGAAGAGGAGCAGGGAGGAGCGATAAGTCATTTTCCTCAACAAGAACTATAATCGGCTGACCAGCATCAGGCAGTTTGGCTACAACCGGTAGCTGAATACCGCTTCGTTTTTTCACCTCCTGCTGCAATACATCCAGACTTCGGCGTAACACTTGTTTATCACGCACCAGATTGACCACCCGTGCTTTTGTCAAATCGATCGGATCGGCCAATACGGTCTTCGACGATAAGAGCATCAAAGCTGCCAGACATACTATACTTCTGGCAGCTTTCATAAAAAGGGAAAAGGGAGTAAGAATAGGAAAGGGCATACGCTATAGTTTAATAAAAATCCGCTTCCGATAGAGCCAATAGGCTGGAATGAAGTTGACACCAACGAAGAACAGTGCATAAAGCAGGCTGGCTAACTCAGGCTGAATACCCATTTGGCTGAGACGATGCACTACATACTCGTTCAGCGGTAGCCCCGTAACCGGAAATCGGTAGAAGAACAGCGCAAACACGTCGGCCAGTACATAAACCGTTATGGCGTTAGCGCCGAAAATGATTCCTGGTTTTGTGCCCCGGTTGTATCCCAAAATGTCGACCAGAAAATACATAGCCCCCAGCATCATCGACGCAAAGCCCGACGTTACGAGCACAAACGAACTGGTCCACAGGTTCTCGTTCACCGGAAACGCCAGTCCCCAGAAATAGCCCGCTATTGCCGTAAACAGGCCAATCGTCATCAGGTAAGCCACTTTTTCGAGCTGGTTAAATGTACTTAGCATCAACCGGCCCGCCAGCATTCCGGTAATTCCCGTCACAATGGACGGGAATGTACTCAGAATACCTTCGGGGTCCCAGGACCCCTGCCACATCCGACCGGGCAGGTACTTCCGGTCGAGCCAGGCAGCCAGATTCTGCCCCGGCTCCAACACAATCGCTCCTACATCGGGCGTTGGAATCAGGGTCATCGCCAGCCAGTAGGCCACCAGCGTAACAATACCAATCCAGGCCTGTTGTTTCCAGGATGTGTTCAAAAATAACGTTGCGCAAACCAGAAAGACGATGGCAATTCGATGCAGGGTACCCGTCCAGCGAATAGTCGACACGTCGAAATCGGGCATCAGATTCAGAAACATACCTACAGCAAAAATCTTCAGCGACCGAATCATGATTTTCCGGTATAATCCTCCTTTAGGCCATTGCTGCTCTACAGCTCTGGAGTAAGCCAGAGCTATGGAAACGCCCACCACAAACAGGAATACAGGTGCGATCAGATCGGTAAACGACAACCCATTCCAGCGGGTGTGCCGTAGGGTGAAGTAAACGAAGTCTTCACTACCGGGAAAATTGGCAACGATCATGGCAGCCATCGTAAAACCACGAAGCGCATCCAGAGAAATCAGCCGCTTTTGTTGCTGTATCATCAAAAAGTTCAAAAAGCCACCACCAACCAATGGTATCTTTAGTACTGATTTACGTAGTATAAAGGCTACTTAACCTCAGGATTTATGCGCACTGCTTTTTACGCCTTTCTTGTTTCAGTATGCTTTGCCGGATTGACCGGCTGCGGCTCGACCGAAAACTATTCGTCGGGCGAGGCCCAAAAGATCGCTATCTCCTGGGAACTGGTCAGTAATTTCACGCCGGTTGAAACGGGGTTTCAGGCCCGATTCAGGCTCAGGAATGAGAGTAATTTTCCGCTAACGGATGCCAACTGGGCTTTATTTTTCAATATGTCGCCCCGCCCGATTCTCCCCTCGAAAACACCACAAGCTGCTGCCGTTCAGCACATCAATGGCGACTGGTATAAACTTACGCCTACCAAAGGCTTTAGCCTCAAACCCGGTGCCAGTATCGATATTCCCTACGAAGGCACCGAGGCCGAAAACAAAGTTACCGATGCGCCGATGGGGCTATATTTCGTCTTTTATGACCAGTCGGGCAAGGAAGAAAATATTGTTCAGGTAGCGAATTATACCGTTGTTCCATTCACCCGTCGCGAACAAATCCTTCGGGGCAAAATAGATCAGGAACCCCTGCCAACGCCCGAACACGCCTACCAGCAGAATCTGGCCGTTTCGCTGCTGCCCGCCAATAAATTACAGCAAATTATCCCGTCGCCGGTTAAAATTAGTATGGGTAATGGTGTGTTGCCGCTAACAGCGGCATTCGCGATTCAATACGGCTCAGGACTGGAGAATGAAGGAACATTTCTGGCCCGGAAACTGAAAGAGCTGACCGGGAATGAGTTTAAAACTACTCCCGGCAATGCAACAGGCAACCGGATTTCGCTGCAAATCGCACCGCTCTCGGTTAAGGGCATCAACAGCGAAGCCTATCGACTCACCATCGACGCCAATGGTGTTCGTATTGTAGGCAATGATGCTGCCGGTGTATTTTATGGGGTGCAAAGTCTGCTGGCCTTAGTTCCGACCGAAGCCCTCCTTAAACCTTCCTCTACCCTTTCGTTGCCGTTTGCTCAGATTGAAGATGCGCCCCGGTTCCATTTCCGCAGTATGCACCTGGATGTTAGCCGGAATTTTCAAACCAAAGAAACCATTTTACGCTTTCTGGACCTGCTGGCCACCTACAAAATCAACCACTTCCTCTTTTATACGACAGAAGACGAAGGCTGGCGGCTCGAAATTGACGGCTTACCCGAACTCACCAAGGTAGGTGCTCAGCGTGAACATACCTCTGGCAAAGAAGCGCCTGCCCTCCACCCGGCCTATGGCTCAGGTCCCGTTGCCTACGACAAGGGTAAATATGGTAGTGGTTACTATACAAAAGCCGATTTTATCGAGATTCTCAACTACGCGAAACAACGACACATCAAGGTTATTCCTGAGCTGAATTTTCCGGGCCACGCCCGGGCCGCCATCAAAGCAATGGAGGCCCGCTATGAGCGGTTGATGAAAGAAGGAAAGGAAAAAGAAGCAGACGAATACCGGCTCATCGATCCCGACGATAAATCGGTTTACCAATCGGCGCAAGGCTATACCGACAACGTGGTTAGTGTGGGTCGGGAGTCGACGTACCGGTTCTACGAAAAGGTGGTCGATGAAATTACGAAGATGTATAAGGAAGCCGGTGTGCCGATGGATGTAATGCATGCTGGTGGCGACGAAGTGCCCGAAGGTGCCTGGACAAAATCGCCCATTGCTCAGAAACTGCTGAACGATAACCCCAGCCTCAAAGATCCGAAGAACTTACAGACTTACTTCTTCCGCAATCTGCTGAAGCGGCTCGAAAAGCGAAATCTGGCCGTTCACGGCTGGGAAGAGGTGGCGCTATTGAAAACCGCCGACGGTAACTACGAGCCAAATCCTGAGTTTGTTGGTAAGCGCGTTTATCCCTACATCTGGAACAATCTCTACGATCCCGATCTGGGCAACCGGCTCGCCAATGCAGGTTATCCGGTCATTCTGTGCAATGTATCGAACTTTTATTTCGATCTGGCCTATAACAACGACCCACTGGAGCCCGGTCTCTACTGGGCGGGCTATGTCGACACCCGTAATAACTGGACGTTTGCTCCGTTCGATATGTTTAAGACGACCTACAAAAACTCGATGGGCCAACCCCTCAGTTTTGCGGGTCTGGAACGAATGAAACCCGAAGCCCGCAAAAACGTAGTTGGTATTGAATCGCAACTGTGGAGCGAAACCGTAAAAGGCCCGGATATGGCCGAATACTATACGCTACCGAAACTACTGGGTTTTGCCGAAAGTGCGTGGGCTCCCGAACGCAGTTGGGAGACCATTGAAGACCGGCAGGCCCGCGAAAAAGCGATCAGCGCAGGCTGGACTATTTTTGCCAATACGCTGGCACAGCGGGAGTTTCCGAAATTAGCCCGGTTAAACGGTGGTTATAATTATCGGGTACCACCGCCGGGTGCTATCCTGGAGAAAGGCCTGTTGAAAGCAAACAGCGAATTGCCCGGTCTGGCGATTCGTTATACAACCACGGGCGAAGAGCCAACGAGTCAATCGCCACTCTACACAACCCCTGTAAAGGTTTCCGGCACGGTGAAATTAAAATGCGTTGATGCCGCTGGCCGATCAAGTCGAACCATCGTATTAACTATGCCTTAATCTTTTTTAACGTAATTTTTTACTATTTACGCAACGAATTTCACCAATAAATAATGCATCAAATGACTATTGGGGTCGACTTAGGAGGAACCAATGTACGAGCGGGCCTTGTACATGAGGGCTCTATTCTCCAGCAAAAAAGCGGCTTGTTATATCAGAAAGAATCGCTTTCATCAACTTTATCTCAACTCATTGAACTGATCCGGCCTCTAGCCGAATCAACTGTTAGCAGCATTGGTATTGGTGTTCCATCGGTAGTGGATGTTGACCGGGGTATTGTTTACAACGTTGCCAATATTCCGTCGTGGAAAGAAGTCGCCCTACGCGATATTCTGGAAGAAGAATTTGCGGTACCCGTTTATGTCAATAACGATGTCAATTGTTTCACCCTGGGCGAACATCGATTTGGGCTGGCCAGAGCCTATCATTCGGTAGTAGGCATGTCGATAGGCACGGGGCTGGGTTCGGGTATTATTATCGACAATAAACTAATTGTGGGCAGCAACTGCGGGGCCGGAGAGATTGGTTTGCTCCCCTACCGCGATAAAAACCTTGAATATTATGCTTCGGCTGAGTTTTTCGAAGCTGTCCACGGCACTACGGCGCTGGAAGCCAGTCAGGCAGCCCAGCGGGGCGACGGATATGCGTTAACGCTCTGGCGAGAGTTTGGTTTTCATCTGGGCTGTGCCATAAAAGCCGTTCTGTATGCCTACGACCCCGAAGTAATTGTGTTAGGCGGCTCAATCTCGAAGGCCTATCCATTCTTTAAAGGTGCCATGATTGAGAGCATGCAGGATTTTGCGTATCCAGTAACGCTCCAACGACTAAAGATTTTCCAGTCACAGCGGGAAGGAATCGCCATGCTGGGAGCAGCCGCCCTCGTTGATTAACGAAATACAGCACCAATACGTTTGATTAAGGCTCTCTCCAGGGTCTGCTTTTCTGAATCGTACCTGAATATGAAGCGAAATACCCTGATCGTTATTCTGATCCTGATCATTTTTTTCGTCATTTCCTTCCTGACCAATATTCTGGGGCCTATCATCCCCGATCTCGTCGACAGTTTTCAACTGAGCATCGGGCTGGCAGGTTTTTTACCTTTTGCCTTTTTTGTGGCCTATAGTGCATCCATTCCGTCGGGATTGCTGGTCGAGAAATATCAGGAAAAACGCGTATTGCTGGGTGCCTTTGTGCTGGCTTTTCTTGGTGCCTTGCTGTTTGCACTGGTACCCAAATTTTCGGTGGCGCTGGTTTCGCTGTTTTCCATTGGGGTTGGTATGGCCATGTTGCAGGTAGTGATCAATCCGCTATTGCGCGTTACGGGTGGCGAAGAACATTTTGCATTTAACTCCGTACTGGCGCAACTTTTCTCGGGAGCCGCTTCGTTTATTAGCCCATTCCTCTACAGTTATTTGGTCCAGAATCTACACACAGCCAATACGACTTTCCCACTATCCGTCCTAAACAACCTGGTTCCGCTTCATCTCGAATGGGTGTCGCTCTATTGGGTGTTTGCCGTCGTCACGCTGCTGATGATTGCGGTGGTTGCCCTGATCAGATTTCCGGCCGTCGAATTGAAAGAAGACGAAAAAATAGAAGTGGGCGGAACGCTTACCGAACTTCTCCGCAACAAAACCGTACTTCTGTTTTTTGCCGGAATTTTCGCCTATGTCGGCACTGAACAGGGCATTGCCAACTGGATTTCCAAATTTCTTCAGTTGTATCATGGCGTCGATCCAACCACTACTGGTGCCGAAGTAGTCGCTTATTTTTGGGGGCTTATGACCATTGGCTGCGTTCTGGGACTGGTTTTGCTCAAACTGGCCGATAGCCGGAAGGTGCTCATGATCTTCACGCTGGGAGCAATTCTTGCGTTACTTATTGGGCTGTTCGGCACCAAAGAGATGGCCTTATATGCGTTTCCGGCAACGGGTTTCTTTGCGTCCGTCATGTGGTCGATTGTTTTCTCACTCGCGCTCAATTCAGTACCCGAACACCATGGTACATTTTCCGGAATCTTGTGTACGGGCATTGTCGGTGGGGCTTTGTGGCCACTCGTTATTGGGGGCCTTGCCGAACTGGTTGGTCTTCGTCTGGCAATGCTTGCAATTTTGATTACATTAGGCTATATTTTCAGTATCGGCATCTGGGCCCGACCACTGATCACAAACGCAACCATAAACTTAAAGAGTGAAAGAGCGAAAGAGCAAAAGAGCGAAAGAGCGGACCGCTCCGCTGGGCGGTGAAAAGCAGCACTCTTTCACTCTTTCACTCTTTCACTCTTTCACTCTTTCACTCTTTCACTCTTTCACTCTTTCGCTCTTTCGCTCTTTCGCTCTTTCATCATGCACAAGATAATTCTGTTGATCGATTTTTCGGAAGACTACAGCAAGAGTCTAATGAAAGGGATTACCAAATATTCGCGGGAATATGGCCCGTGGGTATTCTGTCGAATGCCGCTTTTCCATCGCGAAACGATGGGTATCGATGGCATTCTGAACTGGGCCATCGAGTGGGAAGCCGACGGTATTATTGGGCAGCTTTATAATGACGAAAGCATCGAAAAAATCGTTAAGGCAGGCATTCCGCTCATTGCACAGGATTTTAAGGAGCGTTTTACTGAAATACCGAACATTACGGGCGATCACCGCGAAACCGGTGCTATGGGTGCCGACTATTTCCTGAAAAAAGGCTTCCAGAATTTTGCCTTTTATGGCTTTAGCGACATTGTCTGGTCGCGGGAGCGAGCCGAAGGGTTCGATGAACGAGTTACTCGCTCTGGGTATCAGGTCCATTATTTTGAGAACCGTAACGCTCGCGCCAACGAATCCGAATTGTGGTATTACAAACCCAGTTCTTTAAGTCAATGGCTACTTTCGCTCCCCAAACCAGTGGCGATTATGGCCTGCGACGACCGGCTGGGCCAGCATATTACTGAAGCGTGTCGACATTCGGGAATTCGCATTCCCGACGAAGTAGCCGTGCTGGGCGTCGACAACGACGAAATGCTCTGCGAACTCTCGGACCCTCCGCTATCCAGCATTGCTCAGGATGCTGAGAAGGGCGGCTACGATGCCGCCCGGCTGCTCGACCGCATGATTCGGAAAGAAACGGATAGTTTTTACGACATTATCGTTAAACCAACCCAGGTCATTACCCGGCAGTCGACGGACATCTATGCAACTCATGACGACTACATTGCGTCGTCGCTGAAATACATTCACCAGAATATCGACAAGAATTTACAGGTAGACGAAGTCGTTAAGCAGGTACCTTTGTCACGTCGGTCGCTGGAGATGCGGTTCCAGAACGTTATTGGCTACCCTATCTACAAATACATCCAGAATCTTCGAATCGAGAAGTTCTCTAAAAAACTGCTGGAAACCGACCAGACTGTTTTTGAGATTGCCATGGATCTGGGTTTCAATGATAGCAAGAATATCTCCAGGCAATTTCGGCAGGTAAAAGGCTGTACGCCCCTGGAATACCGCAACCGGTATCTGGCCGGAAAATAGCCGGCAATATCAAAACTACCGACATCAGTTATGATGGCATCGTTTTCTTAACCTGCTCAACAAACGCAACCGATACGCCAGCCATATCGGCAATCTGCTCGGCAATAAAGTTGGTTTTTGTCAACAGCCGGATCACAAACAGGCGTTTTTCCTGTTCAACTCCTTCTTTTTTAGCACGTTCCAACAAAAATTATTCGATTCCCATCGCTGTACTTCGGCCTGTAATTGATTCAATCGCTTGCCTGCTGATTTTCCAAACGTACATAATACCGAAGGAAGTTCATCAGACTGCGCACTTTACCCTTCGGCAACGAACTCGATAAGAGTCGTTTGGCAATACCCAGTTTAACCTGCACCAACTCATCGGCGTTGGCGAAAAAGAACCGAAGAAAATCATCAAAGATATCTTCCCGGATCGCCTTCCACAGGGTATCGTCGCGTTTCATGAATCATTAGACAGCACTCGCCCCGCAGGTTACAAACGAACGAACCGCCACACATACAAAAAGCCATGCCCCAATAATAAGGACACGGCTATCTAAACTCCCCATTTACTTTACTTGTTCACCGTCTCTTTCAAGAGCCAGATATCTGAGATTCGGGAATTTTGGCGCCAGTTCAGGTGCGATTCTTCCGGCTCATCGAAGGTAACACTGATACGCCCATCCTGCGTATCGGCCAATGGAACAATCCATTCTTTCACCGCATCGGCCTCCCGATTGTACTTGACTGGACTTAAGCGCTTACCATCTACCCGCAGCAAAGCCTCCCCAAAACCCACCACGCGAATAATATAATGGGCACCAGGGTCCAGGTTGGCATAATCCAGCGACGGGCTTCGCTGAAACGTTTGCGACGACAGTCGGGCACGGCTAAACCCATCTTTCCACCAGGCAATGTCAGTGGCATCATCAGAGATGGTTTTCACCCGTGGTCCTTTACTTACGCTCGACACATCATCATAATAACTCCCCGTTCCGGGGGTTTCCCACGTGCCGATTTCAATCAGGCGTTTAGCTTTTTCATCCGGCGATTTCAGGCCGCGAACTTTCTCGAATTCGTCGGCCAGCCACCAGCGATTGTTCAGCGGATAATCGACAAAATCGAGCAGACTTCCCCGTTCATAGCCTTTGGCCTTATATTTGGGCACGCTGGTCTGAAGACCAATAGACGTGTATAAATCGGCACACAACCGCTCAATTTTTGCCCGCAACTCCGGCGCGGTTGGCTGGGAGTCGGCCCGATTGAGCAGCTCAAGAGCCTGTTGCATGGCCTTGTCAGGTTCCTTATCGGCTTTCTGCACTAAGAGCGTGTTTGCCTGAGCTTCAAGATTCTGTTCATACAGCAAACGCCTACGTGTATACGTATCGTAATAGGCCCGCAGTAAGAGAAGTTGCCAGCGCCAGTTTGTTGCCAGGATTGGGTTAGCGGTTTCGAGCGATTTCCAGAAGTTGACGGTTGCTTCAACCCCACCATTCTGCGCCAGCGGGCCATTCCAGTTTTGTTCCAGTGCTTCAATGCCGTTGGCAACAGATTCGTCCAGTTGTGGACTCATAAAAAAGCGGCCATACTCTTTCAAAATCTGGTGAACGGGCATCGATGCATCCAGTGCGTGCATACTCCAAACGACCTTGTTCACATCGTCGTGGCATCCATCGGAATACGAAACGAATCCATCAGTAAACGGTGCCATTGCATCCTGAACCCGGGCGTAGAAATAAGGGCGTGGGTTGGAAGCTTCCCGGCCCAGCGTAAGCGCATAGGCCTGATCCCAGCGTTCGACCGGAAATTCGCAGCGGACCGTGTGGGTAATGTCGGGATACTGCCGAAGCTGATACTGTTCGGGCAATCGGTAGCGGGTTTCGGAAAGTGATGGGCTACCTGGCCCGTATACAACACCTGCTAACCAATCGGGCTTCTGTTGAGCCAGATAATCGTAGAAATAATCGATCTGTTCGACATTAAACCCCTGTAATGAAATCCAGACTTTCGCTTTCGGATGGTATTTTACCAATCGGTCGTGCAGGTCTTTCAGAAACGGCATCACATCTTTTGGGTGGTTATCGCCAGGGTCGCCACCGGGAAAAAAGATATGGTCGAGCCGGGGACAGGCTTTATAAAAAGTCTCATGCATCGCCAGCTCAGCCTGCCGCTTCGACGCATCGGTTAGCTCGAAGGTAGCAGGTGTCCAGACCCAGTAATCCAGATCGTAGGCCTGGCAGATCTCACTCATTTTTACCCGCATTTCTGCCGCCGGAATTTTGAAATGAACGCTGGGTTTCTCGTCTTCGTGAAACGGAATACCTTCGATGGCGTTGGTGCCGAAAATAGCCAGATCGCGGATGTACTGATCGAACTGGGCAACCGTCCAGGCATCGTATGAATTGGCCGTATTCCGATACCCTAACTGGTGTCCACGAATTGGATAAGCGGGCGATAGGGCAACATTGACCGGTCCCGCCAGCGTAAGTTGCTTACGATCCATTAGCAGATTCCGCAACAGCCAGCCCGTTCCGAACAAAATTCCCCGACTATCGGCTCCAATTACCCAGAGTGTTGTACCGGTTGGCGCCTGTTCGCTAACGACCCGGAACCCTTCAGGTTTTTGTTCTGGTCGATCAGTAGTTGCAGAAGCCGGAATCTGAACGCCCTCCAATTCGTTGTCACTGGCCAGTACCAGCGCAATACGGGTTATGTTATTTTTAGGCCAGCCTGCCGATTTAGCCAATTGAATACCCGTTCGCTTCGCAATTTCTTCACTCAGCATTCGGGGAGCCGTTTCGCGCATTGGCGACGGAACAGATGGCGATACCAGGATAACGGCCTGCTTCAGATTGATCGATTGGGCTACGCTATACGTACAGGAAATGAGCACGACCAGAACGTTGAGTAGACCCTGACAAAAACGATTATACTTCATGGATTCAGGAGAGGACAAGTTTTTTTTGACAGGATGAAAATCCGAAACATCGGCCCGGCTGTTCATCCTGTCAAAAAAAACACTTTAATAAATCAAAAATTATCCATAGTAGGGCTACTTGCGGCCTCTGCGGACAACCATGTGTTTGTCATTCACGGGCAACTGCTAGCTGAATTTTACGGATAGCCTGCGCAAAGGACTCTATATCGGCTTTTGTTCCGAGCATGGCGTGCTGAAAAATCCAGACAGCTTCGTGGGCACAGGCCCGTTCGGCTTCGGGGCAGCTTACCTGTGTGTAATCGACTGAGTCGGGAATGGCATAGCACATAAAGTTTTTCTGCTGAAACACGGGCTGCTTATATAGCGGATGCGGATACCCAGCCGAACAGGGCACGCCTTCGGCCGACAACATCTCGACAAACGTTTTCCTGGGCAGATTCGCAAACGCTGCTTTGTCGTATTTGAAAATGTACAGGTGATAACAATGCCGCATGGCAACATCACCACGACTCAATGGAACCACGCCAGCAATCGTAGCCAGCAAACTATTTAGATATAAGCCATTTTCGTCACGAACGCGGGTCTGCTCATCGAGCCGTTTCAACTGCTCCGACAATAAGACCGCCTGGAGCTGGGTAATGCGATAATTACAGCCGGGATTAAAATGATCGTACCATTGGCCATGCGGCAACCGGCCCACATTCCGAAGCGAGTTAATCGTTTCGTAGAGCTCGTCGCTGTCCGTTATCACGATTCCACCTTCGCCACTGGTCAGGTTCTTCGACGACTGAAAACTAAAACTACCCGCATCGCCAAACGTACCCAATTTCCGGCCGTTGTATTCGGCCCCATGCGCATGAGCGGCATCTTCAATAACCCGCAGGTTATACCGACGGGCAATGTCCAGAATAGCGTCCATGTCGCAGGCCAGTCCGGCAAAATGCACCGGAACAATTGCTTTAGTTCGGCTCGTGATGGCGGCTTCTATTTTCGATGGATCGAGATTATAGGTTTGCGGATCGATGTCTACAAAAACGGGCACACAATTGATTTCCAGCACAACCGAAGCCGTAGCAATAAACGTATAGGGTGGCACAATTACCTCATCGCCGGGGCGCAATCCACAGGCCATCAGAGCCATCCGCAACGATACCGAGCCATTGACACAGGTAATGGCATATTTGCTTCCACAATAAGCTGCAAACTGCTCCTCAAAACGAGCAACCAGATCGGCACAATCGGGATTGCCCCACTGACCGCTTCGTACTACATTGGCGACAGCTTCTACTTCGGTTTCATCGTAGATAGGCCAGGGAAATGTCGCCTTTACTGTTTTTTCACCACCCCGAATGGCCAGTTGCTCCATTTGATTCGTGTTCATTGTTTTCTAGTGCCGACGGTCGACGGCCCGCTTTGCTATAGTACGTTCATGCCCGGAAAACAGGCTATTGCGGGGGAAATTGAATTGTTGAATGTTTACCAAACTTGTCATTCACAAAATGTAAAGGCGAGCCATAATTCAACAATTCAATCATTCAAATTCAGCTATTTGCTGATTCCGGCGGGCATGGCGCAGGATAGCAATGGCGATTGACACCAGCAAAATGGCGAGAATAAGCAGATAGACGTAGCCCGTAGTTAAGTTGGGAGTGGTTACCGAACTTTTGACCGTCAGCAGTTCATAGATCGGAATAATCCATTTAATGACGTAGGCCTGTGCCAATGTCAGAAAACAGATAAACAGCAGCATAATAAAGCTATGCTTAACGGTAAAGCGGAACAGCTCGGCCTCGCGGCCAACCAAGTCGCCGGCCGCTGCGGCCACCGCAATGGACTGGGGAGAAATCATTTTCCCAACAACGCCCCCCGAGACATTGGCCGCCACCGTCACCACCGGGTCGACACCGATTGTTTGGGCGGTAGCAAACTGAAGTTTACTGAACAGCGCATTTGCCGAGGTGTCGGAACCCGTAATGAACACGCCCAGCCAGCCTAATACGGGGGCAAAGAAGGGGAACCATGTACCCGTATTGGCTAATACCCGCGCCAGCGTCAGCGTAATGCCCGAATCATTGGCGATATAGGCAAACCCTAATACGGCCGCAACGGTCAAAATCGGAAACTTCAACTGAGTTAGCGTAGCCCCAAATACCGAAAGCCCCTTCCGATACGTCAGGCCTGCCAACGGAATAGCCAGCAAGGCAGCAATCAGAATAGCCGTTCCGGCAGCCGTCAGATAATTGACCTTAAAAACCTTGGGAAGCAGTCCGCCATCTTCTCCCTGAATTGCATTATGCAGCCCCGGAAACTCAAACTGAAGCATTCCGACCGAATTCAAGGCATCTTTGATGGGCTGTAACCCCCAGGCAATAATCATGATCGTCAGCACCAGAAAGGGCGACCATGCCCGAATAAGCTGTCCAGCCGAATAGGCCGTAACAGAAGGGAGGGTAGCCGCTGGTTCGTCCTCAAATCGCCAGATTGTTTTGGGTTTCCAGAACCGGAGAAAAATCATCAGACTGATAATTGAGCCCAGACCCGCAATGACATCGGGCAGGGACGGCCCCAGAAAATTCGACGAAAAATACTGGAGAAAAGCAAACGTAAGTCCTGATACCAGAACCGCCGGGCCAACCTCACGCGCTTTTTTAAATCCGGCAACAATCGTAACCAGATAAAACGGCAGCATGAGCGACAAAATCGGCAAGGTTCGACCTACCATCTGCGAAATGGGAAGTTCGGGAATCCCCGACACCTGCGAAGCCACCGTAATGGGAATACCAATAGAGCCAAACGCCACCGGAGCTGTATTGGCAATTAAACAAATTCCGGACGCATAGAGCGGATTGAAGCCAAGCCCAACCAGCATGGCCGCCGTAATGGCCACCGGTGCGCCAAACCCGGCCGTTCCTTCCAGAAACGAACCAAATGAAAAGGCGATCAACAACGCCTGCAACCGCCGGTCGGCCGTGATGGAGGCCATAAAGTGCTTGATAATCTCAAACTGACCGCTCCTGACGGTCAGGTTAAAGAGAAATACGGCCATAATAACCAGCCAGCAAATTGGGAACAAGCCATAAATGGCTCCATGTGCAACGGATAGCATCGCCAGTTTTACGGGCATCCCATAGACCAGTATAGCAATAACGGCAGCAATTCCTGTTGCAATCAGACTGGCCTGATAGCCTTTCATCTTCCGGATAATCAGCGCCCAGAAAATGAACAGAATGGGCACCGCTGCAATCAGTACCGATAGTATAATATTGTTAAAGGGATCTGTTACCTGTTTCCAGACCATGCAAGATGGGATCGTTAAAGGGTGGCAATGGTACCAGTATTAAAGGCAACAATTTGATAAACTTAATTATTGATTCGCAAAATCCAATTAACTGGCAGCAGTTGACAGATGATCATGAAGAAGTAAAATATTTTAGTACCTTTACTAAAACTAGCTTAATTTGTTAATTATATACCTATATTTTTGTTTACAAAATGAAAGCTGATTCGTTAGCCAACAAAGTATATAGCGAGATAAGACGTAAGATTCTATCGAACCAGTTAGTGGCTGGAACCCGGCTAAAAGAAGACCTGTGGGCCAAAAAAATGGAGGTTAACCGAATTGCCGTTCGCGAGGCCCTAACCCGATTGCAGGGAGAACAACTGGTGGTTTTTGGCGAGAAAGGCGGCTATTTCGTAAAATCACTAACTGCCAGCGACATACGGGAAATGCGGGAAATTCGGGAAATCCTTGAATTGGGCGCTATCCGGCTGGCTATCCAGAAAATTGACGATCAACAGATTACTAAACTCGAAGCCATCTGCGACGACTTTTCAGCAATGGTCGAGCGGGGGTATCTGAGTGGTGCCCTGGAAGCAGACATGAAATTCCATGAAACCCTGATCGATTCGGCTGGTAACAGCAAACTGATGGATATTTACCAGATCAGCAACATTCCGCTATTTCATCAGAAAATTGGCAAAACGCAGATGCACATGGACGACTACGAACAAACCGACATGGAACACCGCCAACTTGTTAAAGCCCTAAAGAATAAAGACTTACAACTAGCACAGGACACTTTAACCAAACACCTGATCCGGGGTGAAGTGTCATCCATCGATATTGACTGATCGCTTAAGCTCCCATTAACCAACCTTTCCAGAAAAACTCAAGCAAGAAGGCCCGTTTACAATGGGCCTTCTTGCTTATTAGCTCATTCGTCAACAACAAAAGGAGGTATCTGCGCCCGCAGGCCACAGCTGGCTGCTTTGTAAACAGATTATAACTGTCAAAAGCCTACTAACCTTCATGGAGCAGGGTCTTAAACTGCCAGGACAAAAAATAATTTCAAAATTTTTTTTGTTTACAAAATTACCTTTTATTTGTAATCAAAATTCAACCATAGGGCGTAATACAACTCCCTTACCCTCCACATAAATCCGATCAGTAAGCCAATTTCTAATTCCACAGTTGCTCATTGCACTGTGGGTAGTAAAAGCAATGTGATCATGCAACCGATACGATTTTTAACTAAAGACTGAGTAGTTGGAGCCATTCTACAAGTAACCTGAACAGAATGCGCTGAGCGTATGAGTACGAAACGGAATTTGCCAATAAACCTCCATAAACGCGTAACTCTTTTACAAAAACTAAATTATGACCTACTCACTACGTCTGCGAAAACAAAAATTGTGCATGCTGCTCCTGGGCATGCTCTCGGCCGTTCTCGTTAACGGACAAAACCTGATTTCTGGTAAAGTTATTGGTGCCGAAGACCAGCAACCGATTCCCGGTGCCAACGTACTGGTCAAAGGAAGCACATCCAGTGGAACCTCAACCGATGCCGACGGTAGTTTTACGCTCACCGTTCCGGTCAATGCCAGCCTTGTGGTGTCGTATATCGGCTATCAGACCCAGGAACTTGCGGTTGGGGCACAAACAAACCTTACTATTGCACTGGCTCCGGCCGCAACATCGCTCAGCGAAGTAGTTGTAACAGGCTATACGTCAGAGAAAAAGAAAGACATTACGGGTTCGGTTTCGATTGTCGACATGAAGGCTCTAAAATCGATTCCGGCAGGCTCGGCTGTGCAGGCGTTACAGGGTCAGGCTCCAGGAGTGAACATCATTAATTCGGGAGCACCCGGCAGCAGCAGCAATATTTTCATTCGGGGCATTAGCTCCTTTGGCAGCACGAAACCGCTGGTTCTGATCGATGGGGTTCAGGCCGAACTGAACGACGTCAGCTCCAGTGATATTGAATCGATTCAGGTGCTGAAAGACGCCGGAGCTGCGGCCATCTATGGCGTGCGGGGGTCCTCTAACGGTGTTATTATTGTTACCACCAAAAAAGGCAAATCGGGCGCACCAACCATTGCCTACGACGCCTATTATGGCACTCAGGTTCCATTGCAGGGCAACGTATTTAACCTGATGAATTCGCAGGATTTTGCCCGGCTAACCAAAGTTGCCTACCCAACTACGGGCCTGTTTCAGAACGGTTTACCCGACTACACCTACCGGGGCCCTGGCGCAACGGGTGTTGGCAATGAAGGCGATGCAGCCGTAGATCCGTCGAAGTATAATTTCGACGCTACCAATCCGGCCAACAACTACCTGATTCAGAAAGTCAATAAAAATGGGACAGACTGGTTTCATGAACTCTTCAAAGCGGCCCCCATCACCAGTCATAACCTCACGGCCAGTGGCGGCACCGACAAGTCGAACTACATGGTTTCGCTAAACTATTTCAACCAGCAGGGCACCATGCTGAAAAGCTATCTGAAACGCTATTCGGGACGGGTCAATACGCAGTTTAAGATCAAGAATAACGTTCGTATCGGCGAAAACGCGTACTTCTTTTACAAGCAAAACCCAACTTTCGACAACCTGAGCAGCGGTAACCCCATTGCCTGGACTTACCGTGCCATGCCGATTATTCCGGTCTATGACATCAAAGGTAATTACGGCGGCACCTTCGATGGTCCTGAACTGGGTAGCTCTTCCAACCCGGTAGCCGTTCAGATGAATACGGTCAACAACAAAAGCAATGCCTGGGATGTGGTAGGCAATGTGTTTGCCGAAGTCGATTTCCTGAAGCACTTCACGGCTCGCACCAGTTTTAGTGGCACCATCGACAATCAGTACGCAACCAACTTCACCTTTACACCCTACAACAATTCGGAGGGCAACACCAATCCAAATTCGTTTGCCGAAACCGCGCTGTATAACAGCAACACCATGTGGACCAACACGCTGGCCTACAACAATCAGCTTGGTAAACATAGCGTGAAAGCCATCGTCGGTTCCGAAGCAATCCGCAACTATGGCCGGGCCGTAACGGCATCGAGCAGCGGGTATTTTTCTTCTAATTTCGATTACCTGACGCTTACCAACGGAACCTCAAACGTAACCAATACGAGTAGCGCCTACGAAAATACCTTGTTCTCATTGTTTGGCCGGGTCGACTATTCATTCGATGAAAAATACCTGGTGGGTGTAACCGTCCGCAGAGATGGCTCATCGCAGTTTGGTTCGCAGCGCCGGTTCGGTACGTTTCCTTCGGTTTCGGCAGCCTGGCGGATCAGCAGTGAAGCCTTCATGAAAAACATCTCGTGGCTCAACGACCTGAAAGTACGGGCCAGTTATGGCGTTTTGGGTTCGCAAAATAACGTCAGCCCACAAAATGCCTTTACGCTTTTTGGCGGTTCGTTCTACGATGCTTATTATGACATTGCAGGGGCCGGTAAAATTGTTCAGGGATTTACCCAAACCAACATTGGCAACCCCAACACGGGCTGGGAAGAAAACGTTATGACCAACGTGGGCTTCGATGCAACCCTGTTCAACAAACTCGACCTGTCCATAGAATACTATAAGAAGTCGATCAATGGCCTGTTGTTTCCCCAGACTCTGCCTGCTACCGTTGGTGGTGCTACGGCACCTACGGTTAATGTAGGCGATATTCAGAATAAAGGTTTCGACATTGGCCTTACGTATAGAGGTACCGTTAATAGCGATCTTCATTTCACCCTTGGTGCCAACATTACCACCTACAACAACAGAGTCGTAAGTATTCCGTCGCCGGGTTATTTCGAAACTGCCAATACGCAGAACCTGGGCAACGTCATCCGCAATCAGGTTGGCCAGCCAGTCAGTTCGTTCTTCGGCTATAAAGTCATTGGCCTCTTCAACAGCGATGCCGAAGTGGCCGCTGCGCCTACTCAGAGTGGGGCCGCTCCTGGTCGTTTCAAATACCAGGACATTAATGGCGACGGTAAAATCGACGCCAGTGACCGCACGTTTCTCGGTAGCCCGAATCCCGATTTCACCTATGGTCTGAATCTGGGGCTAACGTATAAGCGCTTCGATTTCTCGACAACGCTCTACGGTTCGCAGGGCAATGAGATTTATAATACCGTCAAGTCGTTCACGCACTTCTTCAGCACGTATGTAGGTGCCAAGAGCAACGACCTGCTAAATGCCTGGACACCCGAAAACACCAATACCGCTATTCCGAAGGTTGAGTCGACGGGTTCGTTTAGTTCGTCGGGGGTTTCCAACTCGTTTTATGTCGAGAATGGTTCCTTTCTGAAAATGCGCTCGCTAATCATTGGCTATACCGTAAGTCCACAACTACTTCGGAAAGTTGGGTTGAACAAAGTTCGGGTCTACGCACAGGGAGCCAACCTGTTTATGATTACCAACTACAGCGGCCTCGATCCTGAGGTAAGCGGAGTAAGTTCGGCCTTTGGCGTCGACTATGCCAACTATCCGAGCAATCAGAAAAACTACATCCTGGGTCTTAACATCTCTTTTTAAAAATACCTCAAACCGCCATCGATCATGAATTATAAGCACATACTTGTCAGCTTATCGTGTTGCCTGGTATTTTTAACAGCAACAAATTCCTGCACAAAGGAATACCTCGAAGTACAGGCTATTGGTGCCACCAGCGAATCGACGCTGGCCAACAAAGCGGGGGTTAACGGCCTGCTCGTGGGTGCCTACTCCCTCCTCGACGGTTGGGGGGTTCCGAACACTACCTATTATTTTATTGGGGTCAGCAACTGGATTTATGGGGGCGTCACCTCCGACGATGCCCACACGGGCACCCAGGCCTCAGCCCTGCCACCAATGGAGTCGGTAGAAAGTTATAACTACGACCCAACGATGGCTCCCTTCAACAACAAATGGATTGTGTTGTATGCGGGTGTGCAACGAGCCAACGACGTACTTCGGGTGCTGGCTCAGGTAAAGGACAACTCCTTAACCGAAGCCGAAGCCCTTCAGATTAAAGCCGAAGCTACATTTCTGCGGGCGGTCTATCATTTTGAAGCAGCTAAACTCTGGGAAAACGTTCCGTACGTCGACCAAACCATCAGCTATGCCAATGGGAACTACAATGTAGCGAACACGGCATCGGTCTGGTCGAAACTGGAGGCCGATTTTAAATTTGCCGCCGATAACCTCAGCGCTACCAAGTCGGATGTAGGGCGAGCCAATAGCTGGGCAGCCAAAGCGTTTCTGGCCAAAGTATATATGTTTCAGGATAAATATACCGACGCCAAACCGTTACTTGACGACATTATCGCCAATGGTGTAACGGCTTCGGGCACTAAATATGCGCTGGTCAATTTTGCCGACAACTTCAATCCGCTGAAAAAGAACAGTGCCGAGTCAGTTTTTGCGGTCCAGATGTCGATCGATCAAACCTACCAGAACGGCAACTACGGCGATGCACTCAACTTTCCAATGGGCGGCCCCGCCACCTGCTGCGGTGCCTATCAGCCGTCGTTTAGCCTCGTCAACTCCTACAAAACGGACCCCAACACGGGATTACCTCTGCTAACCTCATTCAACGATTCGGACATCACCAACGATCAGGGGATCGAAAGCAGTGCCCCCTTTACGCCCTATGCCGGCACGCTCGATGCACGACTCGACTGGACGGTTGGCCGCCGGGGTATTCCGTACCTCGACTGGGGAAATCACCCTGGCAAAGCCTGGATTCGAGTGCAATCGGTAGCGGGTCCGTATAGTCCCATCAAAACCATCTACTATCAGGCGGCTCAGGCAACAACGTCGCTGTATTCGCGCTGGACCTCCAACAACTACACCATGATTCGTTTTGCCGATGTGCTGCTGTGGGCGGCTGAAGTGGAAGTAGAAATTGGTTCGCTGGCCAAAGCACAGGACTATGTCAATCAGGTTCGGGCGCGGGCAGCTAATCCGGCTGGCTGGGTGAAGAAGTATATCGATCCCACGGCCCCATTAAAAGGATACACAACTGAGCCAGCAGCCAACTACAAAGTGGGTCTCTACACAGATCAGTTTGTGGCCAATGGTAAGGATTTCGCCCGTGAAGCCGTTCGGTTCGAGCGTAAACTGGAACTGGCAATGGAAGGCCACCGCTTCTTCGACCTGCGTCGCTGGGACAACGGCACTGGCTACATGGCCAGTACACTGAATGCCTATGTTCAGCACGAAACGTCGATACCGGGCTATGATTTCACCTACATGAAAGGAGCCATGTTTACGAAAGGAAAAAATGAACTCTATCCGATCCCACAAGCCCAGATTGACCTCAGTGTGGTGAACGGCGCACCTATGTTAAAACAAAACCCTGGATACTAAGCCAATAGAACGCCGATCTTTATGATTTTTATGGTGTGTTCTGATTTCCCGCGATCAGAACACATCATAAAAAACTGTCGGTCTACCGGTGCCGCGTTGCTTTATCCGGTTCAAAACATTAACTGTATGTTGTTTTACGCATCCACCTATCAGACTATTCAGCAGGTAAAAACAGACACTGTTGTGGTGCTTCCCCTCGGAGCTATCGAGCAGCACGGCCCTCACCTGTCGGTTTCGACGGATACGGACATTGTTACCCGAATGGCCCAGGAAGTCGAAAAAGCCCTTCCCGACACCGTTCTGCTTTGCCCTACGCTACCGGTCGGCTCCAGCCACCATCACCTGTCGTTTGGCGGCACGCTAAGTCTTGCGCCGGAACTCTACACGCAGGTGGTAACCAATCTGGTTGAATCGCTGGTTATGAGCGGGCATCAGCGAATTGTGTTGCTCAATGGACACGGTGGCAACATCACCCCCGTCAAACAGGCATTGGCTGTTCTGAGTAAACAGTTCGACGCGAGTCATCAGCCAACCATCGCATTAGCTACCTATTGGGAAGTGGGTGGAAAAGCATTTGCAGGCTCGGCACCCATGGAAAGCCCGGCGCTGAGTCATGCCTGCGAATACGAAACCAGCCTGATGCTTCATCTTTTCCCCGAAAAAGTCTGGATGGATCGGGTAGAGCGGGCCCAGCGGCCCGAACGAAATGGCTACATCGGCTGGGAAGACGATGAGCCTTACCGGGGTGTTACGGTCTTTAAACAAACCGCCTTTATCTCCAGCAATGGCAGCAGTGGCGAACCCCAGCTTGGTACTGCCAAAAAAGGCAAACACCTGTTCGATCAGGCACTGGCTGGATTGATCCAGTTTCTGGAATCGTTTAAAAACTGGCCATTATCCGAAAACCTGACAACAAAACCATGCGTAAAATAGAAATCAAGCATCCCGACAAAGCCATTAACACAGGCGCTTACTCGGCCGGTGTCTTAGTCGGCGATTTGCTGTTTATCAGTGGACAAGGCCCTCTGGATCTGACAACGGGCGACGTAAAACACGGTACCATTGAGGAAGAAACCCTACTGACCCTGTCGCACATTCGGGCAATTGTAGAAGCGGCCGGTGGCACCATCGATGACATTGTAAAATGTACGGTGCATCTGGAAGACATTCGGGAGTTTGATCGCTACGATGTGGCTTACGGCTCGTTCTTTACCGGCATTCGTCCGGCCCGCACCACGGTTCAGTCAGTTTTGTCGGATGGAATCAGGATCGAGATCGACGCCATTGCTCGTATTACGGCTAAACAAGCTTAACGCATGACGACGCAAACACCAAAACTACCAATTGGCACGGTTGGCTTAGGCCTGATGGGCAGCAGCATTGCTACCTGCATTCTGGCGGCTGGTCATCCCGTCATGTCGCTGGTGAAGGAGCTGAGTCAGGCCAACGAAGCCCGTGACCGAATACTGGGTTTTCTGCATCAGCTACAGGATGAAGGTTTGTTAACAGAATTGCCCGAAACCGTTCTGAATCGGCTGACGATCACCGACGACGTAACGCTCCTGCGCGATTATGAAGTGGTTATCGAGTCGATTATCGAAAATATCGAGGAGAAAAAAAGTGTCTACCACCGGCTGGAAACCGTTCTGGCACCCACGGCTATTATCGGCAGCAACACGTCGGCCATTCCGGTTACGGTGCTCCAGAACGGGCTGAAACATCCTGAGCGAGTATTGGGCATTCACTGGGCTGAGCCTGCACACATCACCCGCTTCATGGAAGTGATTTGCGGTAATGAGTCAGATATTCAGTATGCAAAACAGGTTGTGGCACTAGCCGAAAGCTGGGGTAAAGAGCCATCGCTTCTGCGGAAAGACATTCGTGGGTTCATCACCAACCGGATCATGTATGCCATGCTCCGCGAAGCCTTCCATCTGGTCGAAAATGGGTATGCCACCATTGAGGATGTAGACCGATCGCTTCGTAACGACCTGGGCTACTGGATCACCTTCGCCGGGCCGTTTCGGTTCATGGACCTAACGGGCATACCGGCCTACCTGACAGTGATGAATGATCTTTTTCCCGAACTCAGCAACGCAACCCAAACGCCCAAACTCATGGAAGAACTAGTGGCTGCGGGGGCGAAGGGAGTGCAAAACGCACAGGGTTTTTATCCGTACACACCCGAATCGGCGCAGCACTGGGAAGAGCAGTTCATCAATTTCAGCTACGACATTCGGAAACTTGCCCAACGCTATTCATCAACCTCTGCCAACGACAGTAAATGACAATCATTCAATCAATAAAAGCCACCGAAGTTATTGTTCCTGCCAAACCCGGCAGTCTGAATTCCGATGAGGTGATTGACAGTGACTCGGCCTTTGCCAAGAAATTCCTGACTGGCGAACGCTGGACCGAGTTTGCCAACCAGCCCAAATGGATCATTCAGCTAACCTTAGCGAACGGCCTGACGGGCATTGGCGAAACCTACCGTAGTGCCCTGGGCGAACTCCTCTACGAGGCCATGCAGCAGTTTGTAGGGCAGGATGTACTGAAACTCAACTGGCGCCGATTACCGGTTATTGATCAGCGCATTTACGAAGCCTTCGAATCGGCGGTGCTAGATGTGGTAGGCAAACTGCTGCATGTGCCAGTCCACCAACTGCTTGGCGGAGCCTATTGGGAGCAAATCGACTGTTTTGGCTGGACGGGTCGCCGAACGCCGGAAGAGGCCGCACAGAAAGCCTACGAAGCCATGCAGAAAGGCCATAAAGCGTTTAAATTCAAATGCTCCGACGACGACCCGGTTCGACTATGGACCGAGGAAATCCGAAAAAAATGTGGCGACGGCATCAAAATTCTGCTCGATCCCAATCAGCGCTGGACGGACGTTGAAACAACCCTTCGGCTCATGGAGGGCGTAGACCCGTCTATTATGCTGGGCCTGGAAGACCCCATTCTACATGCCGATGTGGCCGGATTTAAATACCTGCGCGAAACACTGGGCATGCCGATGTACCGGCACATTTCGTTGCCTTACACCCAGGACATTCGCGATATGATTGCCTTTGTGCGAGCCGATGCGGTCGACGGCTACAACATCAACGGGTCGGCCTACAACTCGGTTCTGCTGGCCGAAATCGCCCATCTGGAAGGTAAAGAATGCTGGCGAGGTTCTGAAGTTGACCTGGGCATTTCCGAAACGATGGGGTTACACATTGCTGCTGCCAGTATCAACTGTACCCTCCCATCCGATCTGTTTGGCGAGCTGGTCCGTACCGACGATCTGATTGTTGAACCGATCCAGTTCGAGAATGGAGCCGCCCTCGTTCCGCAGGGAGCCGGACTAGGCATCGAGCTGGATTATGACGCACTGGCAACCTATTCGACTAACCAGACACTCCTCGCGATGTTATGAACAAATCTCTTGTTTCGTGGGCCATCCTCTTTTTCTGCAACCTCATCTGGGCGTTTCACTTCACCAGCATCAAGCTAACCCAGGATCAGGTCGGGCCTTATTTTACGGTCTGGGCTCCCATGCTGCTGGCCACCCTCTTTCTGGCTCCGTTTGTTATCCGCGACTTTCGGAAAGGCGGAAAAAAGCTGAAAGATGCGCTGATTTTTGTGCAGTTGGCCACACTGGGGGCTTTCCCATCGCAGGTACTCATGACCTGGGGAACCCAGTATTCGCTGGCCAGCAATGCGGCCATTCTGGTCATGACACTGCCCATCATCACGGCCGTTTTCGCCTTTCTTATTCTGAAAGAGAAAATGAACACCGCCCGCTGGATCAGCTTCGTCATTGCCATCCTTGGGGTAGCGCTGTGCTCGACCGACGATATTAAACGGGTCGATTTAAGTTCGCGGTATGCGCTGGGCAACGTGCTGATTTTTCTGGCTATTCTGGGTAATGCCTACTACAACGTAGGTTGCAAGAAAGTGGCGGATCGGTTCACCGAAATGGAAATGGTTTTTTATACCTATCTGGTCATGTCGATTCTGCTGACTCCACTGGTGCTCTATTACGAACCCAACACCTTTGCCCGAATCCCGGAATTCACAACCAATACCTGGATCGGTATGACGTCGCTGACGCTCTTCCACAACTTCCTGTCGATGATTCTGTTCTTTAAAGCCCTGAAGAATCTGGATGCGACACAGGTCGCCTTATCCAACTACCTCATTACGTTTATGGGCCTGCCCATTGCGGCCATCTGGCTCGGCGAAAGCCTTAGTAAACAGGCCATTATTGGCGGCATACTCGTACTCGTCTCAACCCTTATCCTATCTATTGTCGATAGTAAAGTACAACAAAAAAAAATGGTTAATCTCAATCAAGAACCGGCAAAGTTATGACAAACCCAGACAACGAACTTTTTGGTGTAGTTCCCATCATTCCCACACCATTCACCGAAACGGAAGAAATTGACGAAGAGGCCCTTCGGAGTTTAGTCGACTTTGCCATTGATGGTGGAATCCGGGCTGCCTGCCTGCCCGCTTATGCCAGTGAATTTTATAAACTGACCGACGACGAAAAACTACAGGTGGTTCGGGTGGCGGTCAACCACGCTGCCGGTCGGATGAAAGTTGTTGCTCAGTCTAACCATCCATCACTAAAAGTAGCTATCCGATTGGCGCAGGCCAATGTAGAAGCAGGCGCCGATGTCATTTCGCTGGCGGTACCGCGCATTTTCAGCCTGCCCGAATCGTCTATACAGGAGTATTTGTCAGCGTTTTTCCAGGCCATTCCCAACACCCCCGTACTGATTCAGGATTTCAACCCCGGTGGTTCGTCCATCAGTGTCGACCTGATTAAACGGCTAATGGATGAGCATCCTAATTTCAACTACCTCAAACTGGAAGAACCCCTCTGCGCACCCAAATTTGAGCAAATCATTCAGGCCACCGAGAATAAAATTGGCCTCTTCGAAGGCTGGGGAGGGCTCTACATGCTCGAACTGGTACCGGTAGGCATCCGGGGTGTAATGCCGGGGCTGGCCGTAGCCGATATTCTCCAGAAAATCTTTACCCTGCGTTCCAATGGCGAGACAACCAAAGCGTTTGAACTGTTCGAAAAGGTAATGCCGCAGATCTTCTTCTCCTTGCAAAACATGGAACTGTTCCACTATGCCGAGAAAGAACTGCTCATCGCCCGAGGGGTTTTAAGCAACAGCATCGCCCGCAAGGCGGCTTACATCCCCGACCCTTCGTCGGTCAGCTACATACGCGAGCTTAACAACCGCATTCTGGATTTACTCAACGATGAAAACTATGCCATTCGCCCCGTTGCGAATAGCCTGATCGTGTAGGAATGATGAATAATGAAATAGCTGACACTTCTCACATAATCATTCATCATTTATAATTCATCATTCCTCCTTAACTCTTTGCCACAGTATGAACGATTTTAACGGACAGGTAGTACTGATTACCGGAGCCGCTTCGGGGATTGGATTAGCCATTGCCCACAAATTACTGACCGATGGCGCCCAGGTTGGCCTGCTGGATTTTAATGAAAGTGCGTTGCAGAAAACCTTTGGAAAATATGGTCCCGATGCCTTATCTGTTGGTGTCGACGTTACCGACGAAGCCCGCGTGAACGATGCCATTTTGAAAGTCCATGCCCAATTTGGCAAAATTGATGCGCTGATCAACTGCGTAGGCATTACGGGTATTACGAACGTACACAGTCACGAGGTCAGCAGCGAAAACCTGCACAAAGTATTTCACGTGAATTTTATGGGTAGCTTTTATACCTCAAAGGCCGTGTTGCCGCTGATGCTTGCCCGCAATTACGGTCGGATTCTGCACATTGCGTCTATTGCCGGGAAAGAAGGCAATGCCGGAATGCTGGCTTACTCGGCCTCAAAAGCGGCCGTGATTGCAATGGCTAAAGTACAGGGAAAAGAATATGCCGAACGGGGCATCACCGTCAATGCACTGGCACCGGCCGTTATTCAGACACCGCTGGTTGATGCCATGCCCGACGCGCAGGTGAAATACATGACCGACAAGATTCCGATGAAGCGGTGCGGTACCCTCAACGAAGCGGCTAACCTGGCAGCCTACATTATATCGCCCCAAAACAGCTTTACCACTGGCTTCACCTTCGACCTGTCGGGAGGGCGAGCTACCTATTAATCAATGGAACAGCCTCTGACCAACCGTTTACTGTTGGCCAGAGGCTTATTCAAACACGCATGAAACGTTTCTGGATCATCGTCTTCCTCATTAGCCGGTTGCAGGGTGCGGCACAGGCCCAACAGCCCCCAACGCTGTTGCCTGTGCCACAGTCTGTGCAGTATGGAAAGGGTGAGTTACCGGTGCATAATCTGTCGGTATATATAGCACCCAACGCAGCGGCCGACGTTGTTTTTGCACTGTCCGAATTCAGTAAATTTGTTAGCACCCAATCGGGCCAGCCAGTTAAGAAAAGTTCGTCGGCCGCCACATCCACCATTCGTTACACGGTTAACACCTCAGGGCATCAATTACCCGGTACGGATGAAATTGCCACAAGAAACACCCGTGAACAGTATACACTGAGCATTACCGCCAAAGGGATCGACATCGCTGCCGAAACCTCAACAGGGCTCTATTATGCCGTTCAGACGCTCCGGCAGTTAGTACAGGGGCAGGGCCGCAATGCCTATTTTCCGGTTGTGACCATCCGCGATCAGCCCCGGCTGGCCTATCGGGGGGTGATGATGGATTTTGCGCACGGTGGATTACTTACGGTCGATGAAATTAAGAAACAGATCGATTTTCTGGCCCGCTGGAAAACCAATCAATACTATTTCTACAATGAGGTGAGTATCCAGCTCGACGGTTTTTCGACGCTGAACTACAAAGCCAGCTATTCGCAGAAGCAGGTTCGGGACATCATTGCCTACGCCCGTGAGCGGCATATGGACGTGATTCCGTTCGTGAACTTCTACGGTCATCTGCATGAGTTGGTACGGAACGAAAAGTACGCTTCGCTGGGCATTGGGCATTACGGACACGAACTCGACCCACGCAATCCGGCGGTTCGGACACTGCTTAAAAACTGGATCGGGCAGTATACGCAACTCTTCAACAGTCCGTTCATACACGTTGGCTTCGATGAAACCTGGGAAACCAAACGAATTGCCAGCGATTCATCGACACACCTCAATCCCGAAACGCTCTACATTGAGCAGTTGAGTTTTGTCAGTTCAGAACTGAAACAGCACGGCAAAACCCTGCTGGCCTGGACCGACATGAGCCTGTTTTACCCGAATATCATCAGCAAATTTCCGAAAGACGTAATTCCCGTCATCTGGGAATACTCGCCCGACACCACCGCCATTTACCAGTACCTGAATCCTGTTCTTACCGAAAAAAAGCCGTTTTTTATCCAGCCAGCCGTGTCGGGTTGGGGGCACATTTACCCGTCGTCGACCTACACCTACAACAACATGGATCTCTGCCTGCAAACCGGACTTCGGCATAACACCCTGGGCTACATCACGTCGGTCTGGACCGATTCGGTCGAACCCTTCGTGCGGGCATCGTGGCTGTTTATGGCTTACGGATGCATAGCAGCCTGGCAGGGCACTGCCCCCAACCAAGCTACCTTTACGGGTGCCTTTGCCTCAGTACTGTATCCGGCACAGGCCACCGATATGCAGGCGGCCTTCGACCATCTGGCCACGGCGGGAACTTACCTCGAAAAATGCCTTGGCAAAAATACCCAAAGCCTGCCCCGTGGCACGCTGGTCGAAAGCTGGTCGAATCCGTTTTCGGATTATTACCTGACTATTACCAACCAGCATCAGACCGATTTTGAGCAGGTCCGTAAACATACCGAAGAAGCGCAGTCCCGGTTGATTTCGGTACTGCGCCAGTCTACCGCCGATAGTAGCTATGTCAACTCGTTGCTCGTATCGGCCCGATTGATCAACTATTCGGCCAGCCGGTTTCTGTGGGCCAAAGCCATTGTCGATCGCTGGAACGACGCCATGCTTGTAAAGAAAAACCCGGATTATGTTTTTTACGATCTGACCTACCCATGCCATAGCCTGCTGGTTGATGCCATGGACGAAACGGGCGAACTCAAACAACAATACGCGCAGGCCTGGCTGTCGGAAAATATGCCCTACCGGCTGAATACGATATTGGGCCGTTTCGATGTTGATTTTGGTCTCTGGCGCAAACTGCACCTGAAACTGCTCGACTATAAGATTCAGCAAAAGCAGGGCCCGGCCCGGTCGTTTGTCCAACAATTTACCCCCGACTTTTAACCATCATGAACAATACTATTCAGTTTTTGCACCCTATCGACGGCGACATGCTCCACGCCCGCGACGGCAACAGAACCGATGCCGGTCTGGAAATCGACGTACGGGTGTCGGCTCCGGCTTCCCATTACCTGACAATCAACAATATTGGCGCTTCCTACAAGCAGGGTACGTTTACCGGAAAAGTGCTATTAACTCAGTTTCAGAATACGCTGACCGTTCATAATTGCACCACCAACGAAAGCCAGCACATTACGGTTTATTGGCTCCCGAACTTTGCGGGCCACTACCGCCTGTCGATCGACGACAACATCTGGTTTCTGCGCGATATTTACCAACAGAAAGACAACTATCAGTCGCTGTTCGACAACCCGTATCTGGGGTTTTTGCGGCAGGTCCACAACACCTACGGCACAAAAATCCACCTGAACCTCTTCTACGAAACCGATGGCTTCAACCTGTCGCAATTTCCGGCACGGTTCAAAGCCGAATGGCAGGCCAATGCCAACTGGTTACGGCTCAGCTTTCACGCTAAAGGTGAATTCCCGGATATGCCCTACCGCGAAGCGGGCTATGAACAGGTTAGTCAGGACTGCGCCGTGGTTAACACCGAAATTCAACGGTTTGCGGGGGAGGCTGTTAGGGGCCCCGTTACAACACTCCACTGGGGCGAAGCAACGGTGGAGGGGTCGCGGGCGCTGCGCGATGCAGGCTATAAGGCACAACTGGGCTATTTCAATGTCGATGATAACCTGCCAGCGGTTTCGTATTACCTGACCGAGGCCCAACGAAGGCACCTGAAAAAGCGATTCGTATGGCACGATAATCAGGAAACTATTTCGTTCGTCCGGGCCTGCATTGTACTCGACAAAACCGACCTGTCCGATATTGTTCCCTTTCTGGACAGCTACGCCGATAAGCCATCGGGACTGCCACCCTTTGCCGATTTCCTGATTCACGAACAGTACTTCTATCCGTTTTACGAAGCCTACCAGCCCGACTATCGGGAACGTATTCTGACGGCCGTTCAATGGGCTACCGAGAACGGTTACAAACCCGCTTTTCTGGGCGATGTGCTTGCAGGATAAACATTGATTTACAACCAGAATCCTCTTTTAACCCAAAGTGCGCTAGGGAATTCGCAGAGAGCGCTAAGCTTATTGTCTTCTTGTACTTTGCGCTTAACTCCTGCGACCTCTGCGGTAAAAACAAAAAGTAGATACTAACACTATGGAAACGAACCGTCGGGATTTTTTGAAGAAAACGGGACTGGGGCTACTGGCAAGCACTCCGCTTTCGGTATATGCCCAAACACCCGATGAGCTACAGGCTATTGCCGAACAGGCCCAGCGAACCTCACCTCAGGTGTTTAACATGAGCGGCTACGCAGCTCCAAAACTCGACATCGTTCGGGTCGGGATTATTGGTATTGGAAACCGGGGCATTGGAGCTGTTGAGCGCTTGAATAAACTGGAAGGTGTCTCCATAAAAGCCCTGTGCGATCTTCGGCGCGAGCGTGTCAATCTGGCGAAATCGAAAATTGACCCCAATGGGCACAAACCCGAACTTTATTCTGGTAGCACTGATGTCTGGAAAAAACTGGCCGAACGCACCGACCTCGACCTGGTCTACATCCTTACCCCCTGGGCCTATCATACGCCAATGGCGGTGTTCGCGATGAATCATGGGAAGCACGTTTGCGTGGAAGTCCCGGCAGCTAAAACCCTCGACGAATGCTGGCAACTGGTCGAAACTTCGGAACGAACCAAAAAGCACTGCATGATGGTCGAAAACTGCTGCTACGATTTCACCGAACTGCTTAACCTGAATCTGGCCCGGCACGGATTCTTTGGCGAAATAGCCCACTGCGAAGCGGCTTATATCCACAACCTGCAGGAGCTGGTTTTCTCGAAAAACCACTTCTACCAAATGTGGGAACTGAATGAAATGAGCCAACGGAAAGGGAACCTCTATCCAACGCATGGCCTGGGTCCGGTTTGTCAGGTACTGAACATTAACCGGGGCGACCAGATGGACTATCTGACGTCGATGTCGAGTAACGATTTTGTGCTGGGCAAGATGGCCAAAGAATTGGCAGCCAACGATGATTTCTACAAGCCCTACGCCAACAAGTCGTTTAACGGCAACATGAACACCAGCACCATCCGCACCAAAAAAGGAAAGACCATTATGGTGCAGTACGATGTATCGTCTCCCCGACCCTACTCCCGCATCCAGCTCATTAGTGGTACCAAAGCCGTAGCCTTAAAATACCCCGAACCAGCCCGTTACTCAACGGGTCATGAGTGGATGAACGAGAAAGAAGTGAAAGAACTGGAAACGAAATATATGCCCCCCATTGTGAAGAAAATGGGCGAAATTGCTAAAAACGTGGGTGGTCATGGTGGCATGGATTTCCTGATGGACTGGCGTACGATCGACTGCCTGCGGAATGGATTGCCGCTTGATCAGGACGTGTACGATGCGGCACTCTGGAGTTCGGTGGGGCCGTTGAGTGCCTGGTCGGTAGCGCATCGGTCCAGCTCAATCGACGTACCTGACTTCACGGGTGGCTCCTGGCAGACGAACAAACCCGTCGATATTTCGATGACGAAAGGCGGCACTACGCAGGCTAAAGTGTGATGTCAGTTTTTTTCGACAGGATTAACAGGATTTCGTGGATTACAATCTTGTAAATCCTGTTAATCCTGTCGAAAATAAACCTGTCAAGATTTATCAAAACCTACATCTATGAACCCATCACCTAGTCGAAGAACATTTTTGAAGCAAACCGCACAGGCCAGCACCGCTCTGCTCCTGGGCCCTGAGTTTATCCTGCCTAAGCCCTCAGCGGCAACGGGGAAACGAGTGGGCATTATTGGGCTCGATACGTCGCATAGCACCGCTTTTACCAAAGCGCTGAACGGTCCCGATGCTGGCGACCGGTTTCTGAGCTATAAAGTAGTGGCCGCTTACCCGCAGGGGAGCAAAGACATTGAAAGCAGTACGTCGCGGATTCCGGCCTATACCGACGAAGTGAAAAAGCTAAATGTCGAAATCGTTGATTCAATTGCCGATCTGCTCAAAAAAGTGGACGTTGTCCTGCTCGAAACCAACGATGGCCGACTCCACCGCGAACAGGCCTTACAGGTACTTAAAGCGGGGAAACGTGTCTTTATCGACAAGCCTATTGCGGCCTCTCTAACGGATGCTATCGCCATTTTCGATGCATCAAAAAAATACAACATCCCCTTGTTTTCCGCTTCGTCGCTTCGGCACATCAAGGGTATCGAAAAAGTCGATAAAAGCCAGGTGGTTGGTGCCGACACTTTTAGTCCGGCCGTACTCGAAAAAACCCACCCCGATTTTTTCTGGTATGGCATCCATGGAGTCGAAACACTCTATACGGTCATGGGAACGGGGTGCAAACAGGTGGTGCGGGTGCATACCGACGGTACAGACATTATCGTAGGCACCTGGGCTGATGGGCGCGTAGGCACCGTTCGGGGTACACGTACGGGCAAACACGACTACGGCGGAACGGTCTTCACCAAATCGGGAAATCTCATTTTAGGGCCTTATGGTGGTTACGAGCCTTTGCTGGACGACATTATCCACTATTTCGAAACTGGACAGGTTCCCGTATCGCCCGACGAAACCATTGAGATTTTTGCCTTTATGGAAGCTGCCGACGAAAGCAAACGACGCGGAGGAGCCCCCGTTACACTGGAAAGCGTGCTGGCGAAGGCAAAGCAATAAGCGGTCATTGGAGATTAGTATATTGATTTCACTCCCAATGCCAGATGACCAATGGCCTATTTCCCTTAACAGACCTTTAGATCATTACCCCTATGGCACATAAGAACTACTCAAGACGTGAATTCATCTGGCGAAACTCGCTAACGGGTCTGGGCGCAGTGCTAACCCCCTCTTTTTTAACCAATAAACCACCCAAAGCAGCAGCGACTTCGTCGGCCATGCCCATCCGCTCTACCTCATTTTTGGTAACCGAGCCGCCTGCCCTTCTGGGTGGAAAACCCGTCCGAACGAAAGACTGGCCTGCCTGGCCGCTCTGGAAACCCGAACAGGACGAGAAACTGTTGCTGGAAGTGATTCGGAGTGGAATCTGGTCGCGCGACAAGGTTGTTAGCGAATTTGAAACCAGGTGGGCCTCAACCGTCGGAGCCAAACGGTCGCTGGCGGTTGTCAATGGCACCAATGCGATCATAACAGCGCTGGCCCAGCTTAACATCCGGGGTGGCGATGAGGTATTGGTGCCACCCTACACGTTTATCGGCACGGTTGCCCCTATACTGGCCAATGGGGCTATGCCTGTGTTTGTCGATGTCGACCCTGAAACGTTTCAGATCGACCCGGCCAAGATTGAAGCTAAAATAACCCCACGCACCAAAGCCATTCTGCCCGTTCATATTCTGGGACTTCCGGCCAATATGCCGCAGATTCTGTCCATTGCGAAAAAACACAATCTGGTCGTTATTGAAGATGCCTGTCAGGCGCACCTGGCCGAAATCAATCATCAGAAAGTAGGTACGTTTGGCCATGCGGGTTGTTTCAGTTTCCAGAACTCGAAAAACCTGGCCATTGGCGAAGGGGGAGCCATTGTCAGCAACGACGAAGCATTTATGGATCGCTGTTTTTCATACCACAACTACGGCAACCCATACGGCACCGTTGCCGGAGCCATCGGAACCGGAACGCTCATCCAGGGCACTAAACTTCGGCTGACCGAATACCAGGCCGCCATTGGTCTGGCGCAACTGAAACGGCTCGATGCCGAAACCACGACCCGCAACACCAATGCGGCTTATCTGAAAAACAAGATCAGGCACATTCCGGGTATTGTTCCCTACAAACTATACGACAGCGTTACCCGCGGGGCATTTCACCTGTTCCCGTTCCGCTACCAGAAAGAAGCCTTCAAAGGACTTTCGCGCGAGGTGTTTCTGAAAGCCCTGACTGCCGAAGGCATTCCCTGCTCGAAGGGATACGCTACGCTCAACAACATGCCGTATCTGAACGATGCCTTTCAGTCGAAGAATTTCCAGAAGATGTATCCGAAAGAAATGCTCAGCTTCAGGACTTATGTTGAACGAAATCACTGCCCGCAAAACGACCGACTCTGCAACGAAGAAGCGGTCTGGTTCACCCAGAACATGCTGCTCGGCTCCCAATCGGACATGGATGAAATTGCCAGTGCCATCGAAAAAATTCACGCCAATGCGGATAAACTGCTAAGTCAGAAATGAAATACATACGTTGGTTCGTCGGTAGTCTACTGCTGCTGAGTTTGATGGCAGGATCGGTCTGGTCAAAAGGCTGGAAAGCGGGGGTAGCCAAAGAGATTATTACGCCCAAAGAACCACAATGGCTGGCGGGCTATGCGTCCCGTACGCACCCATCCGACGGGAAACTCCACGATTTATGGGCAAAAGCACTAGTGCTGGAAGACGAATCGGGCCAGCGGGCGGTCTTGGTTACGACCGATATGCTGGGGTTTCCGAAAGACCTGTCGGACCCCATTCGGGAACGCCTGAAGAAACAATACGGTCTCTCAAAAGCCCAGATCATTCTGAACAGTTCGCACACGCATTCGGGGCCAGTGCTAGGCCATGCGTTGCAGGATATTTATCCGCTGGATGCCAGTCAGCAGGCCATCATTGACCGCTATACCCGATGGCTGGAAGATCAGCTTGTAATGCTGGTGGGCAATGCCCTAAAGCAGTTGGAACCCGTTTCATTGGCTGCTCAGAACGGTGTAACGCGCTTTCAGGTAAATCGGCGCAACAACAAAGAAGGAGCTTTGCTGGAACAGACCGAACTGAAAGGCCCTAACGATTATGCCGTTCCGGTCATTAAGATCACGACCGCAACCGGCAAGTTGAAAGCCATTGTGTTTGGCTATGCCTGCCACCCAACGGTGCTCGACCTATACCAGTGGTCGGGGGATTACGCAGGATTTGCGCAGATCGAACTGGAGAAAGCGCATCCCGGAACAACGGCCCTGTTTTTTCAGGGTGCCGCTGGCGATCAGAATCCACTCCCCCGCCGAACGGTGTCGCTTGCCCGGCAGTACGGGCGCGAATTGGCGGCTGCCGTAGATCGGGTACTGGAAGAGCCGATGCGCCCCCTCGAACCACATCTCAAAACCGCTTATTCCGAAATCGAACTTCCGCTCTCAGCTCCACCAACCGAAGCCGAACTACGCAAAACCGCCAGCGAGACAACACCTTACCTCAAACGCTGGGCAACTCGCCTGCTTGCCGAACAGAAACGGGGCAAACCGTTTGTCAGGAGTTATCCTTACCCGTTGCAAATCTGGCAGTTGGGCAATCAGCCAATTCTGAGTTTTGGCGGTGAGTTGGTTATCGAGTATGCACTGGTCTGCAAAAAACGCTTCGGGCCTGACATTTTCGTGATGGGTTACAACAACGATGTCATGGGCTATATCCCTTCCGCTACCATTTTGCAGGAAGGTGGCTACGAAGGAGCTTCGTCTCAGATGGTCTATGGCCTGCCGAGCGTCTGGGCATCATCGGTCCCGAATCTAATCTACGACGAAATAAACCGGCTCGCTGAAGAAGTGGGCATTCCCGTAAGCAAATAAATCGACACAAGATTACCATGTCCCATCTTCATACAGCCCGTCTGGTTTTAGCACCTGCGTCGTTAACCGCAACGCCCTATTATTCGGGCTTTCCGCTGGCACACGATACCTATAACGCCATTACGGCCGCCAGCGACGGTAAAATCTACTACGTACTCTGCTCTGAATCCTACGACCAGGGCGGCCAACTTTATGTCTATGATCCCATTACGGATAAAACACAGTGGCTGGCCGATCTGACCGCCCTCTGCGAAGAAGCCAATGCGAATGCCATTCCACAGGGCAAGAGCCACGTGCGGTTCTACGAAAGCAAGGGAAAGCTGTATTTTGCCACACACATCGGTGTCTACGAGATGATCGACGGTATGGAGCGGTTACCTCAGCAGGCCCCCGATGGCAAAAACCTGTATCCTGGGGGCCATTTTCTGTCCTACGATCTGGCAACGGGGACTTTCGAAAACCTGGCCATTGCTCCTGAGGGCGAAGGCATTCTAACCATGACCATCGACCGGGAGCGCGACCATCTCTATGGCATCACCTGGCCAATGGGCTATTTTATCGACTACGATATCAAGGCAGATACGCTCCAAAACCTCGGACTCGTTTCGGCTAAAGGTGAAGCAGGAAACGTGGGCGACGACTACCGGGTTTTATGCCGGTCGATGGTTGTCGATCCACGCGACGGAACGGTTTATCTGTCTACCTCAGAAGGCGATATTCTCTCGTATCGACCCGGCAGCGAATCGCTGAAAAAAGTGGATGGAGTCGATCTTCGGCTCGATTATTTTGGTCAGTACGACCCCAAACACCCCGGCAGCATGGGCTACAACTGGCGCAAAATTTTCTGGTATGCGCCCGAGCAGGTAGCCTACGGCATTCACGGTAACTCGGGCTATCTGTTCCGTTTCGATCCCGAACAGGCCACAATCGAACTCGTAGAACGACTTACCTCGGAGCCGTCGCGCAAAAGCGGTATGTTCGATCAGTTTAGCTACGGCTATCTGGGATTTCAGCCCGGCCCCGATCAACAGACCATTTACTACCTGACGGGTGGCCCTATCTACATCGACGGAAAACGGGTGAAAGGTGCCGACCAGATTGCGAAAGGAGCCGCCAAAGGACTGGAGAATCTGCATCTGGTAACGTTCCACTTACCAACACAACGCTATACCGACCACGGCCCCATTTTTTACGCCGACGGCAATCGCCCAACCTACGTCAATTCCATTGCTATCGGTACAGATGGGTCGGTCTATACACTGGCCCGGTTTGAGCACGATGGACACGAGATTCAGGACTTGATCAAGATTTGTTTTCGACAGGATTTACAGAATTAGCAGGATTACACCCCTGTAAATCCTGTCAAAAAAATAGTCACTATGAAATGGTTTGGTTTGCTACTGGTTACGGGTTTATGCCTGTCCTGCTCGCATTACAAAGACGCGTTATCGCCCGACGATGCCCTCAATAGCTTTACCCTTGCCGACGAACAATTGGGCGTAAGCATCTTTGCCGCCGAACCGCAGGTGCTCGACCCCGTTGAGATGGCCTTCGATGAAGAGGGCAATGCTTTTGTTGTTGAAATGCCCGATTACCCGACTAAACCCGAAAACGGCCAATGGAACGGTACCATTCGGATGTTGACCGATACCAACGGCGACGGACGGATGGATTCGTCGCTCGTTTTTGCCGATAATCTGTCGGAAGCGACCAGCATTTTACCCTGGCAGGGCGGCCTGCTGGTGACGGCTGCGCCCAGCATCTGGTTTCTGAAAGATACGACGGGCGACCATCGGGCCGACATCAGAGAAGTGCTTTTTACGGGATTCTTTGCCGATAATTCCGAAGCACAGATCACCAACTTGCGCTACAGTATCGATAACTGGATATATGCATCCAATACTGGTCGGGAAGGCGAAATCCGGTTTATGCGAAACCCGAAAGCACCCGCTGTTTCGGTGAAAGGGGGTGATTTTCGGTTCCGGCTCGACCGGGGGCAGTTTGAAATCGAATCCAGCAACGGCCAGTTTGGCCTCGCCATCGATAACTGGGGCAACCGCTTCTTCACCGAAAACAGCCTACATATACAGCAGGCACCAATTCCCGCCCGGTATCTATATCGGCACAAGCATCTGCCTGCCGTTGAAGCAACTGTCAATATTTCGGACCATGCCCCCATTATGGTTCAGGAAACCCCCGCTCCGTATTGGCGGGCCGAACGCACAAAACGACGCAACCAACAGTTTGCCGAAGCCAACCTCGACCGGAAAGAATATGCCGACGATCATTTTACGGGCGCTTCAGGTGGCACGTTTTACGGTGGAGATGGTTTGCCAAAGGAGTATTATGGTTCTGTTTTCACGGGCGATGTAGCCGGTAATCTGGTACACCGCGATGTGCTCACCACTTCGCCCACCAGCCCTGCATTTGTTGCCAGTCGGGGAAGTCAGGAAAAAGAACATGAGTTTCTGGCATCTACCGATCCCTGGTTTCGACCAGTCAATTTTACGGTCGGGCCCGATGGTTGCCTATACGTGATCGATATGTATCGGCAACATATTGAAACCCCAACGGCCATCCCCGACGATCTTAAAGAAGAAATGGATTTTACGAATGGCCGCACACAGGGACGGATTTATCGCATAGCGCCAAAAACCCATAACGCGGCTACTGTTCGGCCAAAACTACGCAGCAAATCCAGCGCCGAACTGATTCCCTTACTCGCCCATCCGAACCAGTGGTGGCGGTTGCAGGCACATCGGTTGTTGCTCGAAAAACAGGATAAATCGACAATTCCAGCCCTACGAACAATGGCAGCGAAACACCCTGATTCTCAGGCCCGGCTCCATGCTTTTTTTGTTCTCGAAGGATTGGATGCGCTGGATGCCAGTCTGATCGTTCAGGGTATGCAGGATATACAACCGGAGATCAGAGCGTATGGCGCGATGCAGGCCGAACGGTTCTCGGCTTGTTTACCGCAACTGATCGACAAAGCCAGCGATTCATCGGCACGGGTGGTGTTTCAGACGAGTTTGAGTCTAGGACAATTTTCTTCTCCAACTGTTGTACCTGCGCTGGCACGTATCCTGGAAAAATACGGTCGGGATCGTTGGTTCCGAACAGCCATTTTAAGTTCTGAATCGGGCTCGTCGGTAGCGTTGGCTAAGCAGTTGGTACAGAATGGCGTAATCTTCAAAACCGAAACCCCTTATGCGGATGCTTTTCTGCATGATCTCGCCTTTGTCATAGGCTCCCGAAAACGCGGTAACGAAACCGCCGAACTACTGGCCTTATTCGATAAACAACCGCATTGGAAAGCCATTGCCTCGAAAGGTGTGGCAGAAGGCCAGACGCGTACAGTATAGGTTTTAACCGCAAAGAGCGCCAGACCTTCTCTGCGGTTAAGAGATAGATATAAAATCCAATTTATGAATCCATCGTATTCACGACGAAAATTCATGGCTGTGGGAACATCCGTTTTCGGCTTATCGCTGTTGCTGAGTAGGTGTCGGTCAAAAAGCTCTTCTGATGCCAAGGAATCAGCAACGGCAATCGACCCCTGCACCGACTTTTCGGGCGTTAGCGAAACCGACCTGAAAACCCGCAAAAAGCTAGGCTACGTCGATCAGTCGCCCCGGCCCGAATCGAAGTGTGGTAACTGCAACCTATGGCTTCCGCCCAAAGCGGGCAAAGCCTGTGGCGGGTGTATGTTGTTTAAGGGGCCTGTTCATACAACGGGCTACTGCACGTACTGGGCTCCTCAAAGCAACTAATCATCTGTTTATCAAAAGCCTTTTTCATGAAAAACGCTTCTCACGAGCCCACAACCGACACCCGTCGCGAATTCATCAGAAAAACACTCGTCGGCACTGCCGCCCTGTCGGCAGGCGGAATTTTGCCAGGATTCAGTCCGCAAAGCTACGCCCGCATTCTGGGCGCCAATGAAAAAGTCAGGGTTGGCGTCATGGGTGTCAATAGTCGCGGGCTGGCCCTGTCGAGCAATTTTGCTCTGCAACCCAACTGCGAAGTAGCCACCATTTGCGACGTAGATACGCGAGCCGCCGAAAAAGCCATTTCGACCGTAGCTGGGCTACAATCGGGCAAACCCAGCAACCAGCCCGATTTTCGAAAAGCCCTCGACAACAAGGATATGGATGCACTCGTGATTGCCGCTCCCGACCACTGGCACGCGCCAGCCGCCATTCTGGCCTCCAAAGCAGGCAAACACGTTTACCTCGAAAAACCCTGTAGCCACAATCCGCACGAGGGCGAACTGCTGGTAGCGGCTGCGGCAAAATACAAAAACGTGATTCAGATGGGCAATCAGCGTCGGTCGTGGCCCAATGTAAAACTGGCCATTCAGGACATCCAGAATGGAGCCATTGGCCGACCTTATTTTGCCAAAGGCTGGTATACCAACAACCGGGCTACCATCGGCATCGGCAAACAGGCGGCTGTTCCGGCATGGCTCAACTACGACCTGTGGCAGGGTCCGGCTCCACGTCGTCCGTATAAAGACAATGTCATTCATTACAACTGGCACTGGTTCTGGCATTGGGGCACGGGCGAAGCCCTCAACAACGGCACCCACATGCTCGATTTGATGCGCTGGGGTTTGGGCGTTGACTATCCGAACAAAGTGGTTTCGCTGGGCGGTCGCTATCGATACAACGACGACTGGGAAACGCCCGATACGCAGGTAATCAGCCTTACCTTCGACAACAATACGGCCATGACCTGGGAAGGGCGTAGCTGTAATGGGCGCACCGTTGAGGGCAGCGATGTAGGCGTTACGTTTTACGGCGAAAAAGGATCGCTGGTATATGGCGGTGGCAATGCCTACAAAATCTTCGACCTCGACAATAAACTCGTTAAAGAGGTAAAGAACGACTTACCGATCGATCCCCGCAACAAAATGAACCCCTCACAGGCGCTGGATGCCACTCACCTTCAAAATTTTGTCGATGGTATCAAAAAAGGAACACCGCTGGCATCGGGTATTGTGGGTGGCCATCAGAGCACACTACTTTGTCAGCTCGGCAACATAGCCCTGAGGTCGGGGGGAACGCTGGAAATCGATTCGAAAAACGGGCATATTTTAAACAACAAAGCCGCGCTTAAGTTCTGGCAGCGCGATTATGAGAAGGGCTGGGAGCCGACGGTGTAGAACCTATGCCGATGAGACCTAAAAGGTATTTAAAACCTTTTAGGCCTGTTTAGGCCAATGACCAATTTCCAATTAACGTAAAATTTGAATGGCAACTTTAAGCATTGATGCGGGTGCGCTTAGCAAGCGGGAAACCACCATTTCGATCTTTCTGGTCGGGCTGATGTTTTTCATCTTTGGTTTTATATCGTGGGTCAATTCCATTCTGATTCCCTACTTTAAAATTGCCTGTGAATTGACCAGTTTTCAGGCCTATCTGGTAGCCTTTGCGTTCTACATTGCCTATTTCATCATGTCGGTTCCGGCGTCGTATCTACTCAAGGCCGTTGGGTTCAAAAAAGGGATGATGGTTGGGTTCTGGGCTATGGCGCTGGGTGCGTTTATCTTCGTACCGGCCGCCATGACCCGCACCTACACGGTGTTTTTGCTGGGTCTGTTTACAATTGGCATCGGGCTGGCAATTCTGCAAACCGCCACCAATCCATATATCACCATCCTTGGACCGAAAGAGCGGGCTGCCCAGCGAATCAGCATGATGGGTATCTGCAATAAAGCCGCCGGTATTCTGTCTCCGTTGATTTTTGCCGCCGTTATTCTGCGCCCCACCGACACCGATCTGTTTGCTCAACTCAATACCATGAGCGCATCTGAACGCGGGGCAGCCCTCGACGAACTGGTTCGGCGGGTCATCATGCCCTATAGTGTGTTAGGCACCTTTCTGTTCGTTTTGGGCTATCTGGTCTACCGCTCTCCACTGCCGGAGATCGACACAGAGCACGAAAATACCGAAGTTGCCACCGCCAATGCCGGGAAAAACAGCATTCTTCAGTTTCCCCACCTGATTCTGGGTGCCGTTGCTATTTTCCTGCACGTAGGCACGCAGGTCATCGCCATCGACACAGTGATTGGGTATGCCAACTCGATGGGCATCGACCTCCTGGAAGCTAAAACGTTTCCGTCGTACACCCTAACCTGCACCATTTGTGGCTACCTGATCGGCATCATCACCATTCCCCGGTTTATCAGTCAGGTCAATGCGCTGCGTTTCTGTACGCTGCTCGGTACGGTGTTCACGCTCCTTATTATTTTCGCCAAAGGTTCGGTGACGTTTCTGGGCCATACGGCCGATCTGTCGATCTGGTTTGTGGTGCTGCTGGGCCTGGCCAATTCGCTGGTATGGGCGGGCATATGGCCACTGGCACTCGACGGACTGGGACGTTTCACCAAAATCGGTGCTTCCATCCTGATTATGGGCTTATGCGGCAATGCCATTATGCCCCTGTTTTACGGTTATTTTGCCGATAAATTCGATGTCCGTATGGCCTACTGGGTACTTTTCCCCTGTTATCTGTATCTGGTTTATTATGCCCTGTATGGCCATAAAATCAAACGCTGGAGTATCTGATGCGCTATAAACTAACCAACGGAACCATTCTTACACCCTTCCGGGCAATTCCGAACGGCACCCTCGTTTTTGAAAATGGCACCATTCTGGGCCTTCACGAACGAGCAGTCGATGTGCCCGATGCCGTTGAAATCGATGCCACTGGGCAGTTTGTGGCACCCGGCTTTATCGATATTCACGTGCATGGCGGAGGTGGTTCCGACTTCATGGATGGTACCCAAGACGCTTTTCTGCGTATTGCCGAGCTGCACGCCCGCTACGGAACCACATCGCTGGTTCCGACTACGCTCACGGCCGAACTGGATGATCTGTTACAAACACTGGATGCTTTTGAAGCTGCCAACCGGGTCAACGCCAAAGGAGCTACTCTGCTGGGTATGCACCTCGAAGGGCCTTATTTCGCCCTCAGCCAACGCGGAGCGCAGGACCCGCGATACATCCGACATCCAGACCCGGCCGAATATGAGCGAATTCTCAGTTATTCATCTTCTATTGTACGCTGGAGTGCCGCTCCCGAGCTGGATGGTGCCATTGCTTTCGGGCAACGACTAAGACAGAAAGGCATACTAGCGGCTATTGCCCATACCGACGCCCTGTACGACGATGTGCTGACGGCCTACGAAAATGGCTATTCGCTGGCTACGCATCTATACTCGGGCATGTCGGGCGTTACACGTCGGAATGCCTTCCGGTATGCGGGTACGATCGAGAGTGCGCTGTTGCTGGATATGGATGTTGAACTCATTGGCGATGGTATTCACCTGCCCGCTCCGTTGCTCAAACTTGTCTACAAAATAAAAGGCCCCGACCGCATTGCGCTGATTACCGACGCCATGCGGGCCGCTGGCATGCCTGAAGGCGAAAGTATGCTCGGATCACTTAAAAACGGACTGGCAGTTATTGTTGAAGACGGTGTTGCTAAGCTCCCCGACCGAACGGCGTTTGCGGGCAGCGTTGCCACCACGAACCAGCTCGTCAGAAACATGGTAAAACTAGCCGATGTATCGTTGCCCGATGCTGTTCGGATGGCCAGCACCACACCCGCCCGCATTATGGGTGTAGACACTCGAAAAGGCTCGTTGGTTACCGGTAAAGATGCTGATATTGTCCTGTTCGATCAGGACTTTAGGGTCAATGCCACCTTTGTTCGGGGAAAACTCGTCTATGCAAATTCAATACTCGTCAATGGTCAATAGTCATCGGCAGACTGGTGACGGATTTAATCCGCATAGCGAATGACAACTAATCAATGACGCCCAAAACCCTTCATTTATGACTACTCAAGATTCGTTACTTCGCTCGTTCAGCGTCGATCACCTGATGGTAAACCTATACGAAAACCGACGGGCGCTAGGCGGGAACGCGGCCATACAAGCTGCTGAAGCGATACGTACTTTACTGGCCAAACAGCCAACGGTCAATATCGTTTTTGCCGCAGCACCGTCGCAGAATGAGTTTCTGGATGCTCTGGCCCTTCAGCCAGACATTGACTGGAATCGTATCAATGCCTTTCATATGGACGAATACGTTGGTCTGTCCGACGATGCGCCCCAGCGATTTGGCAATTACCTGAACCATCAATTGTTCAGCAAAGTACCGCTACGGGCTATTTATTACATCGATGGGAATAACGATCCGGCAGCAGAATGTGCCCGCTACGACGCTCTGCTGAACGAGTTTCCTACTGATATTGTGTGCATGGGCATCGGCGAAAACTGCCATATTGCGTTCAACGACCCGCACGTGGCCGATTTCAATGACCCGGTACTGATCAAAAAAATCGATCTGGACTTAACCAGCCGCATGCAACAGGTTCACGACGGCTGTTTTGCTACCCTGGATCAGGTCCCCGAATATGCGCTGACGCTCACCATTCCGGCATTGGTAAAAGCACCCACCGTATTTTGCATGGTTCCTGCCGCACACAAAGCAGAGGCCATTCTACACACCCTGACCGATCGGGTTTCAGAACAGTATCCATCAACCATTTTGCGGCAACATGCCAACGCCCAGTTGTTTATCGACCAGGATAGTGCCCAAAGATGGATCGAAGAAAGTAGCCAACCGTAGCTGCCATTGCCTGCCAGAATGAGCAGCGAACGGAAGATATGCAGCTTAAGGCATGTGTAACTGACGGATAAATACGAAATTTACAGCATGAAAAACGCATGTGTACTCCTACTGGTAACCAGCCTGCTGGTAGCCTGCGGCCAAACCGAAACCCGTGATCAGTCTTCCACAACCCATTCCGACTCTGTTGCAGCCGCCCCGGCTAAGCCCAAGAACTGTAAATCGGTGATCGAGGCCGATAAGCTGGGCAAAGCCGACGAATATCAGGAATCGGCCAAGCCCATTAAAGTGGCCCTGACCCTGGAACAGGACAGCAGTACCACACAAACAACCAACGGCTGCTACTTCAATCATAGCGTTACGGTATTGACTACTAAAAAGTCGGGCAGTCGGGTTTTCAAACGGACGCTGCTCAAAGATGATCTGCTCTATTTCAGCAAAAACGACGAATCGATCAATCAATCGCTTTTGCAAAAAGTCGCTTACAAACCCACGTTCAACAGCCAGAAATACATCACCCTGACCATGCAGTTAATTGATCCCATCGATCAAAAAACAACAGAGTATACGGTATTTATGAACTACTTTGGTGAGATCGTGAAAGTTAAGTAATGGCGAAGCCACCTTTTAATAAATCTACACAGGTCGACGCAACCCAACCACAACACTTATCCGTATATCCTCCTGAAAGAAGATACTCTCCTGTAGGGGATACGTTAGATCAAATAAGAAAGCCAGTTTGCCCGATGCAGACTGGCTTTCTGGTTTTATACTGGGCCTTTGTCATTGGGTTAATTCTCATAGCCAGCGACAAAGGGCCAATTCTGCTGAAAAATTGGCATTGAGCCGTATTCCGTATTATCTTTCGGCAATGTGTTTTTTCCAAATTGTATGGTCACCAGGCTTCATCAAGCCTTATACTCTGTTGTCTTGTTCGTTTTCACACTCATCTACCTCAGCACGGCAGACAGATCGGTAAACCTGTATGCTGTAATCAAACAAACTATGAATAAACTTTTGTTAACGGGCCTACCGCTTATGCTGCTCATAACGGCTCAGGCTCAGCAGCGCCCGGCTGTAACGGCAAACGACTATGAGCAGGCTCAGCGTTTCCTCGCTACCAACGCCGACCAATTGGTCGATCATGCCAGCATCCGCCCCAACTGGCTACCCGGCGACCGATTCTGGTACCGCGATTTAACGGCCAATGGTACTCAGTTTATCGTGGTCGATCCGGCCAAAGGAACCCGTACCGTTGCATTCGACCATCAGAAACTGGCCGACGCCCTGTCAAAAGCAACAGGCAATTCCTATACGGCCAACAAACTACCGTTTAACAGCATCAGCTTTTCGCCCGACAACCAGTCGGTATCGTTTCTGGTGGCGGGAAAACACTGGGAATATACCCTTTCGTCGGCTCAGCTCAGTCCAGACTCCGCTCCCACAACCAGCCCCCATACCAACGAAGGCGGCAGGCCTGCGCGTGGAGCAGCGGCTGGCCTGGATGTTATATCCCCCGACCACAAAAGAGCCGCTTTTATTAAAGACTATAATTTATGGGTCCGCGACCTGCAAACGGGCAAAGAAACCCAGCTTACGACCGATGGCAGCAGGGATTTCGGCTATGCCACCGACAATGCAGGCTGGCGCTCAAGCGACCGCCCAATTCTGGCCTGGTCGCCCGATTCAAAAAAGATTGCGACCTTTAAGCAGGACCAGCGGGAAGTTAGCGACATGTATCTGGTGACAACCAACGTGGGCAAACCAACCCTCAAGCAGTGGAAATATCCGCTACCCGGCGATAACGCCATTCCAACAATTCAGCGGGTAATTATCGACGTCGACGCACCGAAGGTGATCATGTTGCAAATTCCACCTGACCCACACCGGGCTACCCTGAGCGACGATATTTCGAGCAGTGGAACCTTCGACGATGTGAACTGGTCTGAAGATGGTTCTAAACTGGCATTTGTCTCCACCTCCCGCGACCATAAGCAGGAGAAGGTTCGGCTGGCCGATGCCAGCACGGGTGCTGTTCGCGAGGTATTTGAGGAAACCGTACCGACTCAATACGAGTCAGGATGGGGAGCCATCAACTGGCGGTATCTCGACAAGTCGAACGAGTTCATCTGGTTTTCGGAGCGCGACAACTGGGGGCATCTCTATCTGTATGATGCCGCAACGGGCAAACTGAAAAACCAGATTACCAAAGGCGACTGGCTGGTTACGAAACTGCTGAAGGTTGACGAAAAAAACCGGCTGCTGTATTTTATGGCCAATGGCCGCCAGGCTGTCAATCCGTATTTTGGCCAGTTGTGTCGCATCGGATTCGATGGAAAACGATTTGCCGTCCTGACTCCCGAAGAAGGAAACCACCAGGTATCGATTTCGCCCTCGGGTAATTATTTTGTCGACAGTTATTCGAAACCCGACGTACCGCCCGTCACTGTATTGCGCAATATGGACGGAAAACTCATCAGCACGCTCGAAAAAGCCGATATTTCGCGATTGACAGCTACCGGCTGGCATCCTCCAGTGCCCTTCATGGTAAAAGCCGACGATGGGAAGACCGATATTTATGGGCTGATGTATACCCCAACGAAGCTTGACCCATCGAAAAAGTACCCCATTGTCGACTACATTTACCCCGGTCCGCAAGGAGGTAGTGTTGGCAACTGGTCGTTTGCTGCCGCCCGAAAAGACAATCAGTCGCTGGCAGAGTTAGGCTTTATTGTTGTAGAGATTGAAGGCACCAGCAACCCACTCCGGTCCAAAAGTTTTCATGATATGAGCTATGGCAACATGGCTACCAACACCCTCCCCGATCAGATCACGGGAATCCGCCAACTAGCTCAGCGGTATGCCTATATCGATACGAACCGCGTAGGCATCTGGGGGCACTCGGGCGGTGGGTTCGCAACGGCAACGGCCATGTTCCGCTTCCCCGATTTCTTTAAAGTCGGCATTTCAGAATCGGGTAACCACGACAACCGAAACTATGAAGACGACTGGGGCGAACGCTACAACGGCCTGACATCCGCATCGGATTATGAAGCCCAGGCCAACCAGAACTATGCCAAAAACCTGAAAGGTAAACTCATGCTGGCGCATGGTATGCTGGACAATAATGTGCCGCCCTACAACACCCTGCTTGTTGTTGAAGCGCTGGAGAAAGCGAACAAAGACTACGATCTGATCATTTTCCCAAACAGCGCCCACGGTTTTGGCAGCTATACGCCTTATATGACCCGTCGACGCTGGGATTATTTTGTAAAAAATCTGCTCGGTGCCGAACCACCCCACGAGTTTCTGCTGGAAACGAAACCCGATCCCCGTGTGGCTGGAAATTAGCGCACATACGCCGATGGGTTTACGGCCGCAAACCCATCGGCGTAATACTACTGATCAGTAGTAAGAAACTGTACGTTTTTTGATCAGTTTACCGATCAAGTTTCCAGAGGAATCGTATTCCACCCGGTAATCGTGTTTTTTCGACCGAAAAACATCTCCTCCCACTGGCTTCACATGGACTAGTTCGCCATCAACAACAATTCGAATCGGGTACTTTCTTGGACGTGGCATAACGGTACTAATAGCACTCTGCTTATATAGTCTCGTTTCAAGGAAATGGTACCCTGTCTGGTAGCCAAATTCATTTTTTCATCCTACAACTCCCTATTTTATAACAAAACCCGCTCCAGACAGGCCGCAGGTTTTGTTAGTCTACCTGGCGGGTCAGGCTTCAGACCATGCCCGGCAGGTTAGTATACGAACGAGGAGTTTCGGGCAAAGTCGACGCTGGTTTACGCTTTCAATAAATAAATCAGGACTGCATTCCAACCAACTTTATTCAGAACGGGTCCGAATTATCAGGTTAAGTACAAGTTACGGTGGGCGAAATCCCCGTTCCAGATGAGAACGGGGATTTTTGTTTACTGAATGATGCCTGCTCATAGAAGACCAGCCCACCATCGGAATGCCGTAATGTTACAAAGTGGGTCGGTTCAGAGTAGCAATGTTTTCTGATTCACTTTACTTCGTAGTGTGATTTGGCTGTTATAATGCCAACGAGTAACGCTATGAGAAAACTCCAGGGAATTAGCTGGCTTAACGTACTGATTCTTGTTTTACTGTTCACGCCGGATAAAGCACCAGCTCAATCCCTCCCGGCCTTGCCAACACACCGGTTCGACACCCTTATTTATGAACATCATGCGGTTGTCAGATCCGGCGAAACGCTCCGGTTCCCTCCCGGCTCTCACCTGCTAGACATACGCTGGCTAAAACGAATGGGGGCTTCGCTCATCACATTTACCGATGGAACAACCTTCAAGGAATCACCGGTCGATCATAGCTATGTACTCGAAACGATTGGCATTTATGATGAGAAGACCGATAACTACGCCGAATATCCAATTCACTATGGCGATGCCAACTGGCAGCAACAGTGTCAGGAGAGCGCCAGAGAAGCCGCATCGATTACGGCCCGATCCGGTGGCGAATTCCAGATCAGCTATTTCACGCTCCAGCCCTTAAAAGCCCCCGATAAGTGAGAGCCCGTTGTCATTGACTCGTTGGACGATTGACGAACAGCCAATACCCATTCATGTAGCTCGCTCGATGGTTTGTGGATCGGGCTTGCCGTTATAATACATGTCCAGCACGTTCTGAAAAACCGGATCAGCACCCTCAACCAAACTAAACAGCGTCATACTCGAATGTAGTTTCAGATCGTCGGGCGAGCCCATAATCTGCAAAGCTGTTTTGCCCTGAATAGCCAGTAGCGCTCCTGCTATTTCGACAAGTCGATTTCCTAAAACAGGGTGGTGCAGATAGTTAGTAGCTTCTGTCAGGTCTTTAATTGCATAAAACCGGGCCATATGGCTAAAGCCCAGCCCCGCAATCTGCGGAAAAATATACCACATCCAGTGACTTTGTTTCCGTCCGTTTTGTATTTCAGCCAGCGCCCGGTCATAGTCATGCTGCTGAGCGTCCAGAAACCGTTTTAAGCCGGAGTCTTCGTTCATTGCTGGTCAGGAGTTTGATGCGCGTCCGTTATGCAGTAGGCTGCACGGTTCATTTCTTACACACAAAACTACCATATAGCGCATCTAGTTTTTTCCAGGTAGGATTCTGAGCTGGTTTTGGCGATATTTCAACGAAAACTGCCGTGTGGTTTTGTTCGCGACACCTGTCCACATGAATCCGACAGTTCAGGATAATTGGTGTTTGAGCCATGTAATCCAGCATGACAATAGTTCCGCTATACACCTCGCCTGCGCCGGTCGATCTGATCTTTTTCAGCTGCGTTGTTGTATCAACCCCTTTAGTGGTTAACCCATGCCTGCTGGTACTATTGCGGCTTACCAATCCGGCGTAGTATGCCGTTAAATTAGCCTGTAAGCTCAACGCCGTGATAGTCGGACTCCCTTCGAGCCACCAGAGGTATGCGTAAGACCAATACTCCGCGCTTGTTCGTTTCCCCCAGCCGGGCGTAAACCGCAGCTCTTCGACGCCCTTATATGGAATCTGGGGAGCAAAGTCGATAGGAATCGGAAACCGTTCGGTAGTCCACCCATCCGGAACGGCAAGGTTGTAGGGTGGTTTCCAGGCTTCAGGATCAACTCTATCGGGAAAACGTTGCCCAATTGCTTGTTGAGCCATCAGGCAGAGCAGAAACGTCAATATAGATTTCATACCTTTTCAGATGAGCTTGCTTCCCGATAAAGGTATTTCGACTTTCAGAAACTATTTCGACTTTTAACCGTTGTTAGCTTTTTTTAACAGTCGGCTTACACCACGCACGCATTGATCCATTTATCGACTGAGTCTATCCATTCATCGGCATTTGGGGACTGATAGTCTATTAGATTTTTAACAAATCAGTAATATGCGTTAATTCGCGCATTAATGTAAGAATAGGATTTAGGGTAAGCAGGCTGGTTTTACGGGTCTGCTTCTTTGTTTTATGCTATATTCAGGCATCGTTTATTGAGTTTACCTCCTTTTTATCTCATTTGTCTGTTCTTTGCCAATCGGCTGCATGAACTGTAGGCTCTGGCCAGGAATTCCTGTCGTTAGGAAGCAGTACGTTTCGATCGGTCGATTACAATGTACCGATTCCAGCATTTCCGGCATCGGTAAGCGCGAAGCGGAACCAGATAAGAAAGGATTTTCGCCAGCCCTTTTCGGGGAATCCGCTCTTCGTCTAACCGTTTACAGCGTGGGCAACGATCACTAAAGCTAATGGTACGGTATAGATAGATGAACGCAAGGGCTACAAGTAGTCCTAAAGCAATAAAAAATAGTATCATGGAGAGCGAAAGCAACTTTCATGACCGAAATACTGCCCTTTTAATCAATTTTCTCATCGACGTAAGCGCCTGGGAATCCCAATCCATTCTGTGCTTAAACCGGCCTGGTTTCACACTCAATACCTACAGCCTATAGTAGCAGATCACGACTGCACATAAAAAGCTCCGATAACTTTTCATTATCAGAGCTTTACCAAATCGTATCGGCAATAGAGCGAACTTATCAAGAGTAAGTAGCGATCGACTAACTATGTTAATATCCGGGTGACTTCTCCCCCTAAACCGGCTCACCGAACGGCGTAAAGAGACTATTATAGGCGTTTTTCCTACCATTAAATTCCTCAAATTCACAATGGTTATATGCAATATGGTCAATTTAGTTTCTTTGTTAACTTTTTTACATTTTTAGTTAATTTATTTTTATTTTTTTAAATTTTAAATATTTATATTTATAAAAAAATTGAATCAAATCTTATATGTGAATACTTTAATTTATACAAAAAATGAAAAAGACTATACCTTTAAGCTTAACATGTATTTTATTGTTAGCATTTCAGCTAGTAGGCCGGGCACAGGCTCCCAATTTGGGAACAGCCGCCAGTTATGCCTTATTTACGGTAACAGGTGCCTTTACTAATACGGGCGCTTCTACCGTTAGCGGTGACATTGGTACAGATGCAGGTGCATTAACCGGATTTCCGCCGGGCACCGTTACGGGACAAATGCATGTTGCTGATGCTACCTCTGCTCAAGTAGCGATTGATGTCGTTAGTGCCTATTCCGCCTTAACAGGGGTGTCATGTACCTCGGCGGTTAGTGCCAACATAGGAGGGCAGACGCTTACTCCAGGCGTTTACTGTCAGAGCGGCCCAGCAGGAGCATCCTCTTTAGATGGAAATCTAACTTTAGACGGGCAAGGCAATCCGAATGCGGTGTTTATTATTAAATTGACTGGAGCCTTAACAACTGCCACCGGATCCGGGATTCTGCTGACCAATGGAGCTTCCTTTGCCAATGTCTATTTTCAAGTCGATGGCGCAGTCAATATTGGCCTTGGTTCTCTGTTTAGAGGGACAATTCTTGCCAACGGAGCCATTAGCTTATTGACGGGTGCTGCTCTGGAAGGCAGAGGCCTTTCCATTGCTGGTGCGATTAATCTAAACACAAATCAGGTTTCTAATTCAACAGCGGCTCCTCTGCCTGTGGCTCTATTATCGTTTACGGCAATGGCTCAATCGAACCAAACCGTTTTGCTCAACTGGAAAACCTCGCTTGAAACCAACAATAAAGGCTTTCTTATTGAGCGCTCAAAAGATTTAGTACTCTTTGAGACAGTTGGTGAAATACGCTCAGAAACGGCCAACAACAATTCGCTGAAAAGCTATCAACTCCTGGATTCATCTCCTTACCCAGGTACCAGCTATTACCGACTTAGCCAAACTGACCTGAATGGAAAAGTAACGGTCTTCCCAGCCATTTCGGTTATTCTTCGGGATGAAGCTTATGGTACATTTCCAAACCCAGTTGTGAGTAATGAAAGCTTTACCCTCCGCCTAGATGAGCCCGAAAGCGCCCGGCTAAGCTTTTATAGCATAGATGGACGCTTACAGACCGTCAGAAAAAAAGGCATTCAGGGGGGCAATCTATTACTACAGACAACGGACAAACTTTCAAGTGGGGTTTATATTCTGACGGTTGAAGAACGCGGCCAAACTCGCCAGCATCGAATCGTGGTTCAATAGATTCGTTCATTGGCTTAGTATAGCAGTACAGAAGAACGGCAAGGATTATTTGCCAAATCAGTTGTGGATTTCACCCATGTTAACTTCTTAACAGATGAAAACAAAATCTAAACATATACCAAACAGTTCGCCCAAAAAGGCGTATCAAACTCCTACGCTCCAGGGCTTGGGAAATATTAAGAAACTCACCTTGAAGACGGGGTCAAACACCGATGGATTTGGTGGTACTTTCGGGTAAACATCCATATGGAATCAGCGATTACAATAGGAACGGTCAACACGTTGCGTAAAAAATTGACCCAGCGTTTTCTGGCAAGCTTACCAAATACTCGTCAACTAGTTACTCACATAAGTAAATAAATTTACCCTGCCGACAACGATTGGTGTAGTATAGCTGGAATTGTTACCCTGCTATGGCTAAGAACAAAACCCCCGAAATCAACCAGATTTCGGGGGTTTTTACTTTTTTGTGGAGACGGAGAGATTCGAACTCTCGTCCAGTCAAGGAAACCGTCGTGCTTTCTACATGCTTAGGTACCCTTAGGATTGTCGGGAATCGGTCCGGTGTGTACCAAACCAAACCTCATCCGTAGGTGCTTGTTTCTCACTCGGCCGTTAACACCATAAACCGAGCCAGCGCTGCGAGTCGATGCCTCCTGATCCAGCCAGCAGCACGTAGGCCGGGGAGACAATGGCTATTGCTTAATCCTCCGGATTAGGCAGCCATGGCGTAGTTATACTCGCCAGTTATTGTTTTGACGATTTGTTCGGGTCGGGAAATTCCGCCAACTCCCGGCATGCTTACACGCGACCTCAGCAAGCTGTCAATTCCGGTCGTCCCCAACTGACTCCCACTGTGGGCGTGTATCAGTAAACCTGAAAAAAATTGGTTTGGTTCAGTTTGTGGTGTACACATTCCCTCACTTCTGTACTAACTTTAATAAACTAATTCGCCTTTAGCTAGTTATGTGGTTACTCTACTTCCTCTTTCCCATGATCTATACAATGAACGCTAATGACCATCACGGCTTTTGAAACGACCCTCTATCAGAACTTAACTCCGTTTTTTACGGAGCACGCCTTTGCGTTACTTCCCGAAAAAAAACAGTACCGCCGAACCACTCCAATCGGTTTCCAGAATGTCATTCTGTCGCCATCCTTCTATGGCGATGAAACCATTCTGGAGGTTAACTTCGGTTGCCGGAACGAACAGGTAGAACAGATTGCCCAACAGTTTTTGAATAACTTACCCGATTTCCGGCCAGAAGCCAACACGCTGATTGTCTCCATCGGTAAATTCAGTGGGTTTCAGTATTTTCGCTATAAGATCCAGTCCGAAGACGATCTGAATGCTATCTGCACCCAGATTGAACAGTTTTTCGATACCAAAGGCTTCTCCTTTCTCGACACGGCCTGCTCGCTGGCCAATCTGGATCGACTGCTGAACGAACATCCGGCTCAACCCTGCCAGTATGTTTACAACCAGACCCATCGGTGCTATAAAGGACTGGTGGCGGCCCGGCTCGATCATAACCCTTACTTCGATGGTCTGATCGATAGCTACCGGCATATTCTGATCCGTCAAACCCAGAACCCGTACGAACAGCTCCACTTTGAGCGATTGATTGCCTATCTACAGCATTATTCAGCCAACTAACTCAATGCTGCTTCACAAACTGCGCAATAGCTGTTGCCAGACCGGGTGTAAGCGGCAACTTCGGATCGGCATATGTTTTGATATTTTCGATACGATTGGCAGGCGCATTTTTCAGGATGTGATTCATTTCATCGAACAGAACAAGTTTGGCATCGGGCCGGGCTGCTTTTAGTAGCTCGGCTTCGCCAACGGCCACCTGCAAATCGTTTTTCCCGTTGATAATCAGCACCGGGCCTTTGTAGCGTTTGATTTCAACAGCCGGATCATATTGCATCCACGAAATCAAACCAGGCTGCTGCGATGGCGAAAGCTGCGCTTTGAGGATTGGATTTTTGGGATGTACAATATGTCCGGCCCGCATCGAATCCAGGGCCGCATCGACTTCGGCCTGCAGTTCTTTTGAATTAGCCTGCCGTCCCTGCGCCTTCATCACCTCCACAATATTCTGACCGGCACCAGCTATCGAAATATATCCCTTCGCGTTTGTCTGCCCGGCGGCCAGCATTCCCACCAGCGAACCTTCCGAATGCCCGGCTACATATACGCCCGCAAATCGTTTGTCGGCCTGCAATTGCCGAATGAACCCAACAGCATCACTTACGTAGAAATCGAAGCGGTGTTCTTCGGGTTTTATCGCTTTTATCGCTGCCTGTAAATTCGTACCCGACCCGCGTTTATCATACCGGGCAACCGCAATACCCTGCTTCACAAGGCTGTCGGCCAGCATTTTGAAAGCATTGGATTTCAGGCCATAACCACTGTTGCAATCGCGGTCGGTTGGCCCCGACCCGGCAATGAGCAGTACCACCGGTACGGGCTTTTTGGTATCGTCAGGAAGGGTCAATGTGCCATCGAGGGTTAGGTCGGCTCCGGCCGGAACGGTGATTTTATAGTGGATAGGCTCTTCGGTTTGCGCCGAAGCCCCCAGACTAACAAAAAGAAGAACAAGGGTGGTAGTGAGAAAACGATTCATTGCAGTCTTGTTTAATTGGTAATGGTGTGTACCTGGTCTAATTGAACTGATGGTTCTTTTCGCGCTGAAAATAGACGTATGAATAGACAACTGGAATCAGCGAAGCAATCAGGATAATGCCTACTACCGCCCAAACCGTGTAAGGCATTGGGACAATCAGAGCCAGCACGGCCCCCACCAGACCACCAGCAACCATCAATCGACCGCCGAGTTGGTGCGTTTTCCGCCATACGGCATCGCTGCTCAATGTCCACGGGGTACGAATCCCGACAAAAAAATTAGGTTTTATACTAGTCAGGTAGTTGCCAATTGCAGCAATCAGTAAGCTGATTAATGCCAACTCAGGCCTCAACAACGACTTACTGCTTTCCTGATGAATGGCCAGGTAAAAAATTGTAACCAGAATTGCGGCCAGAAATAGCATCATCACAAACCGTAGCTTCTGATAGTTAGCCGATTGCAGTCGGCCTCTCGGATCAAGATTGGGAAGATAGCGAAACAGCAGATAGAGCAATACCGCCAAAAGAAGCCCTGCCCCACCCACTACATTTTTACTTTCCCAGCCATTCACATTCCCTGATGCATCATAATGAATAGGCATATTGGCCGGAAGCTGATTCCAGATTGAGGCTACATAGAGAATGGCCAGCAGCCACGGAGCAACCATCAGGAGTTCGGCTGTTGTTGATTTCGTTTTCATGCGTTTGATAAGGTTATGGTGGTTTATTTTTCTGTTTTTTCAGTAGCAGTCGACTCCGCTTTCGTCGGTTTCTGAAAGCTCATTACCCAGGCCAGCAATTCGTCCATAACGGTCGTATTCAGCGAATAGTGGATAAACTGCCCCTGCTTGGTTGCTTCTACCAACCCCGCCTGACGCAGCAAATCGAGATGATGCGAAATGCTGGGTTTGGTCATATCGAAGCGGTCGGCAATCTCCCCCGCATTCAGATCACCGTCGCGAAGTAAATCCAGAATCTGCCGTCGGGTCGGGTCGTTCAGTGCTTTAAAGAGATTATTCATATAGACGACTTTAAACAATTAGACAAATATCTAATTACTTATTTAGACAACTATTTAAACATATATATTCGGCCAAATTCAGGGATGAGTGGTAATGGGCTGTGATATACGGTTTACGATTGCGTTGTAGCAGAAGGTGTAAGCTAATAGGCGCAGCCGCCGTAAACCGATTCTTCACCGGCTTGTATCGGGATGGAACGTGCGCCAGCTATGCCAAAACTCCTGATAAGCCGACAGCCGGGCAAGGGGCGCAGTTGAGTTGGTTATATTTTGCCCCGTAATTCGATACGCTTGCTGGCTGGTTAATAACGTATCGTGCTGAAGCCGAAACTGGTCGGCAGGCAATGGCCGATGGTACGCAAAAAAACTTCGGTTGTCGGGAGCCAGTACGATCAGAATTGGGCGCTCACCCAGTGTATCGTTGATGACCCGTTCGCGCTTCAGCCGGTTCCAGTCGTAGGCTTTTGTTCGCTTACCGACTTGTATGCCCACAACCCACGATTTGTCGTGCCACGACAGGCTATCGGTCTGGGTCAGTTCACTACCACCTTTGCCCCGTTCATACTTGTCGAGTTTGGCATACGAGTCATTATACGTACTGTCGGGTTGCATGATCAGGCTGTTTGGGTACAGAGCCAGCCATTGTTTCAGCGTAACCTGCTGGCTAAATACTTCAGGCAGGGTATCGCCCCGCAGCGGACCAGCAATGGCTTCGCCATTGGCCTGACGCCACCAGCTACCCGTTGTCGCATCCTCGAACATAGCATTGAAGTGATCCATACCTACCAGCCGGAAAACCTCAGGCTGGTTGTTCACCAATGGCCGAAACACCCGTCCGGTGCGACATACCGAACAGTAGGTCACAATTACGGTTTCGCCCCCAATGGTGTCACGTACCTGATGATGGTATGCGATGTATTGAATGGGGTAGGCTTTGGCCTGGCCATTCAGTTCTACGCCTACAATTTCCCGATCGGTGCTGACCCTACTGCCCTTCCCGGCGGCAAACGTCAACTGGCCGGGCTGGTAGAACATATGGTCGGCTGCAAGTTGAAAATTAAAGGCATAGCCCACTCCTACCAGCACGAGTATTGCCATGAACACCCCCCATTTTGTCTGCTGAAACGCGCTGACAATGCCCGACATGATCAGCACAGCGAACAGTACCCGAAACGCCCAGCGCCAAGAATACAGAAAATAAGCCAGATCGATGCTGACCATTCGCTGACTGCCGGGCATAGGCATGATAAAGTACACGTTCGCAATCTCGAACAGAATCATGCCCACAATGCCGATGTAGAAGAGTCGTTTCATCGCTAATCTGGATGTTATAGGCTGGACATTGGCTATTAGACATTTATTTAACAGCTAACCCCAATGTCCAACCTCTGATAGCCACCACTTATGGCAGCGCGAAAGCTACGTACTGATTCCCTTTTTTAGCGCCTAATTTAGCGCCACCGCAGGCAATTACCACATATTGTTTTCCATTGACCTGATAGGTCGCTGGCGTTGCAAAGCCAGCGGCAGGCAAATCGGTTTCCCAAAGCAGTTTCCCTGTTTTTTTGTCGAAAGCCCGGAATTTTTCGTCTTTAGTGGCGGCAATAAACAGCAAGCCACTGGCCGTAACGACCGGGCCACCGTAGTTTTCAGTACCGGTATTGTGAATGCCTTTTGCTTTTAAAGCTTTGTCTTCGCCGAGCGGAATTTTCCAGACGTATTCGCCCGTGTTCAGATTGATGGCATTAAGCGTTCCCCAGGGTGGTGCAATGGCCGGATAGCCTTTACTGTCCTGAAACTTATTATAGCCCGTGACTTTATAGGGCAGATAAGGCTGTTTTGCCGTTGCCACTGGTGCAGAACGGCCCACTTCCTGTTTTTCTTCACCAAACAGAAAGGCGATCAAAGCCTGTTTCTCTTCGGCCGAGAGCGCCGTAAAACCGGGCATCATTCCTTTGCCATTGCTAACAATCTGCATCACATAGGGCCGGTCGCGCCGTTGGCCAATATCGACCAGCGATGGATAGCCGCTTCGGGCATTCCCTTTCCGCTCGGGTCCGTGGCAGCCAATGCAGTTTTGGGTATATACGCGCTGGCCCGGACTCAGATGCGCCAGTTCATCGTTTTTTGGCGTATCGATCATCTTAAAAATCCAGGGCACGTCGTTGGCATTGACATACAGAATCCCCTCGGGATCAGCTGCCGACCCACCCCACTCAGCCCCCCCATCCGTTCCCGGAAACATCAGACTACCGCGTTTGCTGATGGGTTCATAGAACCGCGTTCCTACCGACCGAAAAACGGCCAGCAACGAGTCTTTATCGCCCGAATAGGGGTTTATGTCGGCTTCGGTCATGGTTTGGCGGGCAAAGGGGGCGGGCTTTTGCGGAACCGGTTGCGTGGGTGCGGTCACTTCGCCCGGTATGTCCGATTGAGGAACGGGCACTTCTTTAATGGGGAAGAGCGGCTTACCGGTCACGCGGTCGAAGAGATAGACAAAACCAGATTTTGTAACCTGTGCTACCGCATCGATTTTTCGGGGTCGGCCGTCGGGGCCATTCTGGGTTACGGTTACGAGGTTGGGGGGAGAGGGAAAATCGCGGTCCCACAAATCGTGGTGTACGGCCTGAAAATGCCAGAGCCGCTTACCAGTTCGGGCATCGAGCGCCAGCAGACAGTTGGCAAACAGGTTTTTACCCAATCGATTCCCACCATAAAAATCGTAGGAAGGCGAACCCGTTGGCACATAAATAATTCCTCTCCGACGGTCGACCGCCATCCCCGACCAGTTGTTGGCCGCACCAATATCGGGATTCCGATAAGCGTCTTTTGGCCAGGTATCGTAGCCCAGTTGTCCGGGTCGCGGAATCGTATAAAATGTCCAGGCCAGTTTGCCAGTCCGGACATTAAACGCCCGTATGTGGCCCGGTGCCCCTCCAACCTCTTCGGCCACCCGAACCGGCATCACAATCAGGTCTTCGAAAATGGTACCGGGCGTATTCGAGATAATAAATTTATCTTTCGCGGCTTCGCCCAGCCCTTCGTGCAGATCGGCATGACCATTGTCGCCGAAGCTCGGAATAGGCTTCCCCGTTTTGGCATCGAGCGCATACAGCATGGGTCCAACCGTATAGAGAATCCGCCTGTCGTCGCCCGATTGCCAGTAGGCCACCCCACGGCTTGTGCTATGCCAGACCTTGAGCGGATCGCCAAATTTCCAGATTTCCTTACCCGTAGCCGCATCGAGCGCAAACGCCTGAACGGTAGGCGTAACACCATACAAAATACCGTCGACAATAATCGGGTTGGTCTGAATCTGGCCGCTATCGGGAGCCGCATAGGTCCAGGCCACTTTCAGGTTCGTTACATTGTCGGGCGAAATCTGCGTCAGGGCTGAGTAATGGTTGCGATCGGGACCGCCGAGGTATTCGGCCCAGTTGGTGTTGTCGTTGGGTTTATCGTCGGTAAGGTTCGGCCTTAGCTGCGACCAGCCCAACGTCAGTGCCGCCACGGCGCCAAGGGGTAAAAGAAGTCGTTTCATGCGGGTATAGGAGTAGTCGGGCAAATCTACATCAAAAGCGTAATTTACCGAATGTCTACGAACCACCGCTTCAATTTCTCCGGCGAATAGCCCATTCCCCACAAAAAACCAATCGACAGAAATACCGCATTGGCTTTCCAGAACCCCCATTTGGCCACCCGTCGGTCCGACGATTCGACGATACGGTTCACCTGGCGAACCCGACCGAACCGAATCAGTTTGAGCAGCAGATCGGCCTCTTCCATAATCGGCATCGCTTCGGTATACCCTCCCACTGCCATAAACTGGTCGCGACGGCAGAAAATAACCTGATCGCCAAACAACAGCCGGGCACCTTTGAAAAAGAACAGATAGGGCCGAAAAAGCAGTGGGGCGTAGTAGGTTTTGATGTAGTTATGAAAAGAAGTCAGCCAGCGGGTGGTCATTGCTCCCCGCATCACCGAAATGAAACCTCCTGCTACGGTTTTGGGGTCCGACAAGGTATGGGCAATAACCCGCAGGGCATCGTCGGGCAGGGTTGTATCGGCATGAAGAAAACAGAGTATATCGCCCGACGCTTTGGCAGCGCCCGCATTCATCTGCGGAGCCCTTCCCGGCTGCTGGCTCCGCATGATGCGTAACGCCCGAAAGCAGGGACGGGTTGCTTCGACTAGCTGAACTGTCCGGTCTGTGCTGCCGCCATCGACAACAATAATTTCGAGCGGTTCGGGACACAGCCGTTGTAGCAACCGCAAGGTTCGGGGCAGCGTATGCTCTTCGTTCAGAGTTGGTATAATTATGGAAACATTGGGCATAGGCATAGTAAACCAATCCAGCCCATTACGGTTTACCAACTACTGGAATTTGTAGGGTGGACGGAAACTCGCCCGTAAATTACAGACCGATCATTAACCATCCCGCATTGTGTTTCGATTCATTCCGAACATTCTCCTGAAACAGCTATACAACCGCAATAGCCTGCGCAATACGCCCAATGGCTTTACGTTTTCCCTAAAAAACCGGCTCACCGACGCCGGTTTCACCGGTCTGCAACGAGCCCGCATCGATGGCCAGGAGTATGCGGCCGACCAATTCACGCTAACGATAACCGGCAACGAGCCGGTAGCTCTCCCGCAAATTTCGCCCACCAATCCTCTGGCGTTTCCCCTGCGCCAGGTAGTGCACATACAGGCAGTTGCCCAACCGCTATCGCCCGGTAAGCATACGCTCGAACTAACGCTGCATACCCAGCCCTTCGGCACCATTACGCTTACGGTTGACGATGAACTACAGGCCGATACACCCATCCGCTCCGGCCCGGAACTGTGGGGTATTCCCCGCAGCCTGACCGACGATTATTCACCGGAAATTATTGCCCGGCGGCACCAGTTTATGCACCATTTCACAAAAACAGCGCCCCGTCAGCTAACACAGTATGCCTTCGACCCAACCGTGGTGCAAGGCAACTGCGAACATTTTATCGGTGTAGCACAGGTACCTATCGGACTGGCAGGCCCCTTACGAATCAATGGCGAACACGCTCAGGGCGATTTCCTGATTCCACTGGCCACTACCGAAGGCACGCTGGTAGCCAGCTATAACCGGGGTATGAAACTCATTAATCAGAGCGGGGGGGTATTGTGCACGGTTCAGGACGACGCCATGCAGCGGGCACCAGTTTTTCAGTTTGCCGACGCCCGGCAGGCCCGCAATTTTACGCATTGGATTAACAGCCAGCAGCGCCAACTGGCTACTGAAGCAGAATCGACGTCGCGTTTTGCCCGGCTTCAGTATGTCGATACGTACCTCAATGGAAAACTCGCCTATCTGCGCTTTGGCTACCACACCGGCGATGCAGCCGGACAAAACATGGTTAGCAAAGCGACCCTGGCGGCCTGCACCTACATTCTGGAAGAATATGACCGACAGCATCCGGGACATATCGAGCATTTCTTTCTGGAATCGAACATGGCTACCGATAAAAAACCATCGCAACTCAATATGCTGAACACACGGGGCCGACGCGTAACGGCCGAAGTATGCATTCCGCGCGATCTGTTGATTCGCGAACTACAGGTCGAGCCGGAGCAATTGATCCGCCATGCGCGGCTGGGCGACGTGGGCGCCCGACTCGCGGGTACCAACAACAACGGACTCCATTCGGCAAATGGCCTGGCTGCGCTGTTCATTGCAACCGGGCAGGATGTGGCCTGCCTGGCCGAATCGTCGGCAGCCATCACGTATTCTGAACTCACGCCCGAAGGCAATTTTTACGGTTCCATTACCTTACCCTCGCTTGTGGTCGGGACAGTTGGGGGCGGAACCAGTCTCCCTACCCAGCGCGAATGTCTGGAACTGATGGGCTGTTATGGCGACGGCCAGGTCAACAAATTTGCCGAAATTGTGGCGGGGGTTATAGCCGCTGGTGAGTTATCGCTGGCCGCTGCCATCTCCTCGCTCGATTGGGTATCGAGTCACGACGCGACCCGAAAACCTATTGACTGATTGTCTGTCTTGACTGATTGTCTGTCAATGACACGTAAAAGCACTTTACATCCGTAGTTGAGCATCGCCCGGGCATACCCCGTTCAACAGCCAGACCTACTACTGTACATAATGTTGATCTGAGTACTAAAACAACCACTTTCCCAATTCCCTATCGTTATGAACAAACTGGTTCACACCCTGATTGGCACCTGGTTTATTTGCAGTACCAACTTCCCAATGTGGCTGAAAGGCGACAAGACAAACCCAACCTTTACCTATGCTGTCGCCAGTGAAAAAGAAACCCAGAACGTTTTGCGGGACGAAGTGAAATACACTAAAAACGGCGAGACGAAGAGCATCACCGGCTACGATTATCCCAACCCCAGCGACTCGGCGGCATTTGTCTGGAAGGGCAACGGACTTCTGCACCTGCTCCACAGCCACTGGCAGGTTATGCTACAGGACCCCGATGGCCAGTGGGCGGTCATTCATTTTTCCAAAACCCTCTTCACCCCCGAAGGTGTCGACATCATCAGCCGTACTCCCCAACTGCCCGAAAAAACACTGAACCACATCAAATCTCTCATGGCCGACAACCCGATACTGGCCCGGCAACTGATCGACATGCGCGAACTGCCCGTAGCCAGCTCAAGCCGTTAGGCATCCTGTTTCTTTTTGTGTATTATTACCCGATTCTCAATATGGCCGTAGAAAATAAGCCAACCATGGGAGTATACCTTATTTTCTACCAATAAAAACGCGGTTTTGTTCAACAGCCTTGCCGGGCAGAACAACTACCCATCTACAACCAATATACATTTAATACGCACAATGGATTTTTCGAAGTACCAGAAAAGTACAACGTCGGTATGGGCTGGCGAAACCGATCCTTTCACCAGCGGAGCCGTTACAACCCCCATCATCAAAAGCGTTGCCTTTGCCTACGATGATCTCGACGAATGGCATCGGGTAGCTACCGGCAAAGCAGAGGGGCATATCTATAGCCGCAACACAAACCCAACCGTTCAGGTACTCGAAGAAAAAATCCGGATTCTGGAAGGTGCCGAAGCCGCTACCTCGTTTGCAACGGGCATGGCAGCCATCAGCAATACGCTGTTTGCCTTTCTGGCTCCCGGCAAACGGGTTGTATCGATCAAAGATACCTACGGTGGTGCCAGCCGTATCTTTCTCGACTTTCTGCCCCGCTATCAGGTGGGCGTTACGCTCTGCGACACGACCGATTTCGACGCGCTGGAAACCGAAATTGCGAAAGGCTGTGATCTGCTTTATCTGGAAACGCCTACCAACCCTACCCTCAAAGTGGTCGATATTGCGCGTCTGGCAGCGGCAGCCAGAAAAGTCGGGGCCATTACGGTAGTCGATAACACCTTTGCCACCCCCATCAACCAGAATCCGCTGGCGCTGGGTGCCGATCTGGTGCTGCACAGTGCCACCAAATTTCTGGGCGGTCATTCCGATGCAATGGGCGGGCTGCTGTGCGGTAAAAAAGAACTGGTCGACACGGTATTTCAATTCCGGGAAATCAACGGAGCCAGCCTGCAGGCCGATCCGGCCTATCTGATTGCCCGTGGCATGAAAACCCTGGAACTGCGCATCGAGCGGCAGAATGCCTCGGCGCTGACCATTGCCCGGCACCTGAAGGCGCATCCCAGGGTACAGGACGTGTTTTATCCCGGCCTCGAAAGCCATCCGGGCCACGACATTGCCAAAGCGCAAATGTCGGGTTTTGGCGGTATTCTGAGCTTTTCGCTGGCTGGTGATTACGACCAGGTAAAAACCTTTCTGCCCAAGCTTCAGTTTGCCCATCTGGCCGCCAGCCTGGGGTCGGTCAGTACCCTGGCCGGACCACCCCGAACCACCAGCCATGTCGAACTGACGGCCGGGCAGCGGAGCCTGCTGGGTATTCCCGAAAGCCTGATCCGGTATTCGGTTGGTATCGAACATGTGAACGATCTGATCGCTGACCTCGACAATGCCCTGGCCTCTTTATAAAACAACCGCTCCCTTTCCGCTATGCAATGTTTTCTATACTTCCTTCAACGAAATCGTATCCGGTTTCTGGCGATCCTTTTTGTGCTTAACACGGGGTCAGGGTATGCCCAAAGCAACACGTCGCCTGCCAAAACGGCCAGCATCGCAACCCAGCGGTTGCAGCAGGAACTCGAACGAATAGCCACGCTGGCCAGGGGCAAAGTAGGCATCTGCGCTGTCCATCTCGAATCGGGTCGGCAGGTTGGCATCAACCTTCAGGACCATTTTCCGATGGCCAGTACCGTAAAAGTGGCCATTGCCGTCCAACTCTTTACACTGATCGAAAAAGGCGAACTGTCGCTGATGACGATGGTCGACCTGAAACCGGCCGACCTGCATCCCGGCAGCGGCACGCTGGATGTGCTGTTTGCCAAACCGGGCGTGCAGCTTTCGGTTCAGAACCTGCTCGAACTGATGATGGTGATCAGCGATAACTCGGCCACCGACATCCTGCTCCGACTGGTTGGCGGGACGAAAGCCGTCCAGAATCGACTGAACGAACTGGGCGTTCAGGGCATGTCGGTCGATCGAACCATTATTCAGCTCCTGGCCGATCTGGATGGCATTACCCTCCCGCCTGCCGATCAGTGGACGCTCGGGTTCTACGCCCGGCTCGACAGCGCCACGACACCGGAGATGAAACGGGCAGCAGTGGCCCGGCTCAATACCGATCCCCGCGACACGTCGACCCCAACCGCCATGGTCGATCTGCTGACCAAACTGTATCAGGGTAAAGCGCTGAAACCCGAAAGCCGCGCGCTGCTGCTGGCTGTTATGGAACGCTGCCGGGGTGGTCTGGCCCGCCTAAAAGGCTATTTACCCCCGTCGACCGTTGTTGCGCACAAAACGGGTTCGCTGGATGGCAGCGCAACCGACGACGTGGGCATCATTACCCTGCCGGGCGATGCCGGTCATATCGCCATTGCCGTTTTTGTGGGTGCTTCGCCCCAGCCGCTGGCCGAGCGCGAACAAACCATTGCCCACGCTACCCGCGCTATCTACGACTATTTTTTGTATCAGCCCTGAACCAGGAAAATCCAGAAAGCTGCTAGTTGCCGATGTGAGTCAATGATTGAATTGCTGTTCGCCCACCTGGTTTGTGGCCGGTTTACTTACTTTGACGCCGGTCAACGATCGAAATTCGCCCAGATTGTCTCATCGCCAGCTCCCTGACGGGCAGGGCCGCCGTAGCACGGGTATCTTGGTAGCCCAAAGGGCATTCCCGTTTAGCACTCCATAGGGTGACCTTTTGCTAAAAATGGCGTAGGCATATTACTATACCTTGCCCGTCAGGACTTTACTTACCCGCCTACTAAGCGCCTACGGGCAGGGCTGGTAAGTGCCAATCTTTAACCCGGAAAGGGGGAAAGGAGTATAGGGGAAAACGCATCCACTACCAACGCGGAGCCCCATAGTTTCACCCCTTCGGGGCTCTCAGCTTGGCCTTACTTACTTTCCTATAAGCCTGACACTCCTTCGGGGTTGTAGAGTCTTCTCCTTTAGGGGTTAGTACATAGCAAGCCGACCTGCCAGGTTTTAGTTACTCGGTTATTTTGTGAAAACCAATGCGGCATAGTTAGGAAAAAGGCCTGTATACAACAGTTCGTGAGTAGATGCCTGAATGAACCGACTCTCCACAATATGGAACGGAGAGCATTTATTCAGCAAACAGGTCTGCTGACGGCAGCCATGGGTACAATCGGCCCACAGACATTGGCCCAAACCTCCCTGGAAACGGCCAGAAAAAACAAACTGCCCAGATGGAAAGGCTTTAATCTACTGGATTTCTTTTCCCCCAATCCGTCGGCCAGCCGACGCGCTACGCAGGAAGATCACCTCAAATGGATGCAGGACTGGGGGTTCGACTTTGTCCGCATCCCGATGGCCTATCCCTACTACCTCACCTTCGACCGGAGCCGCCCGATTACCCCCGATGAAGTGTACCAGATCGATTCGCGGGCCGTTGACCGCATCGACCAGTTGGTAGCGATGGCGCATAAGCACCACCTGCACGTTAGTCTGAACCTGCACCGCGCCCCCGGCTACTGCGTCAATGCGGGCTTTCATGAACCCTATAACCTCTGGACCGATCAGGCGGCACTCGATGCCTTCTGCTTCCACTGGAACCTGTGGGCCAAACGCTATAAACACGTTTCTTCCAAAAAAATCAGCTTCGATCTGCTCAACGAACCCAGTATGCGGGCCGACATGAACGACCAGCACGCCCAGCGCAGCACAGTTCCGGGTGCGGTTTACCGCAGCGTGGCCCAGGCCGCTGCCGAAGCCATACGGACCGAAAATCCAGCCCACCTGATCATTGCCGATGGCAACAACACCGGCTCAACCGTTATCCCCGAACTGACCGACCTCAACATTGCCCAAAGCTGCCGGGGCTACAATCCAGGCATTATTTCGCACTACAAAGCCCCCTGGGCCAACAAAGATCCCGAGCATTTGCCCGAACCCAAATGGCCGGGACAGGTGGGCGACAAATACCTCAGCCGCGCCATGCTCGAAACCTTTTATCAGCCCTGGATCGACCTCGTCAACCGGGGTGTGGGCGTTCACTGTGGCGAATGTGGCTGCTGGAACAAGACACCCCACGATGTCTTTCTGGCCTGGTTCACCGACGTACTCGACATTCTGGGAAGTCATCAGATTGGCTTTGCGCTCTGGGAGTTTATCGGCGATTTTGGGGTGCTGAACTCAGGCCGGACCGACGTTGCCTACGAAGACTGGCACGGTTACAAACTCGATCGACAGCTACTGAACCTGCTCATGAAAGCCTGAGAAAACGGGGTTAGGCATGTGGTTTGCTATGAGTATATTTTCACCCAATGAAGCGATTCCATTTTGGACTTAAACAACATTTTTTAGCGATAAGCCCAAAAAACATCTAATTAACCAAAAGGATCATTAGTAAACTTATTAAATATCAATTCTCATCCATATGTACAGTTAACGGTCTGAAAGCCACTGACAAGCCGGGCGCTATTGGCCACCCTGCGCCCGGAAACCTGCCTGGCCGCCATTCTGGGCCACAAACCCGCTTATAAACCCCTACAGACAATACGCAATTTTGTCTATTCGGCGTTCTGCCATTCGGCCTTTGGCAGGGAATGCTTCCGTACGGCCTAAATAAGTAGTCGAAAGGGCTTTTTCTAAAATGACTAATATATGTACGAATAGTAATTTATTAAACAATCAAGTTTTTTATTTTTTAATAATAAAAACTTAACACCTACGAATTTGCAATAAATTATACTGTTTCAGTAAAGAGGTAACACATTAAAAATAGATTAAAAGACCCTGGCCGTTTTAATCTCACTTCGTCAACCAATCGTCTAGCTGCCTCATAGCCCAGAGCACCCGAACGGCTTTCTTTACTGTTCAGTATAGAATTATTCCAATATTTACTATTCCTAAACGGAACCGCAAATACGGCCGGGCAACGGCTGACATGAAAAACAGGTACTCCGGTTAATAAATACGAATTAGGGGGGCAAATTGAGTAATTACCATCCACACAATTTCTTAGTATGTTTGTCCTATCATGAAGTAGGGAAACTGTTATTGTTCATGTAAACTATCTACATCTATGCAAAATTTTACCTTCGAACTGCGTACTATTTTCTATTCCATACCCATTCAGAGAACCGGTGGCTTCGCAACTCACAACTAAGCGGGTGGCAGACAGACAGCCAGGCAACGGCCTGCGGCTGAAGGACGCTGATCTTTGGATTTACTCCGGAAGTTTTTACTGAAAATTTCTGCGACCAGCTCCTCACCACCAGCAAACAAGACTTAAATCTGGCCCTAAACGGCCTCTTCGCTGCGAAACTAACTAGTTCGCAGGCGGGTACAGTGTGCCCAGGCTGGTTAAACCGTAACGTTTTATGATTCAAAATCAATTACTCTATAGAACAACAGATGTTTAATCGACCTCCGGTGCCCTGTATTCACTCATTACCACGTGGCAGTTGCCCAATTCTTTATACAACCATGACTAAACTTTTTCAGAACACTATCACACAATAGCCTTACATGAAAACTACAAATCCGAAAATCAGACTGCTTTTTTACGGGGTTTGTCTGGCAACAGTCCTCTACAACTGTAAGACGAAAGACGTAGCCGCTGTTACGCCATTTACCTACACCTTCAAAGGGCTTGACGACGTAACAATTCCCGACATCACCCAAACGACTCCGGCATCGGTTTCGGTAACGGCCGCCACAGTGACCTCGTCGACGCTGGCTTCAGCGGTGAACAACGACCTGGCTGGCATTGCGGCTTCGGGTGTAGTTCCGGCTTCGGTGCAACAGGCTGGTACCGACATCAGCAAGGCGGTTTCAGCTTCGCAGGCGGCTCAACTGTCGGCTGCGTTTACGCCCTCTGTGCTCAGCACATTGGCTAGTGGCGGTGCTCTTCCGGCCGATCTGAAAGCACAGGTCGATGCCATTGCCAGCAATCCGGCTCTGAAAGCCTATCTGCCCACCTTCACACTGCCAACCGTAAACGGCAAAGCAGTAGGGGGACGTCTGGGTGCTACCACACCGGGCGCTTCCAACGGTTCATCGACTGCGGCTACCGCCTATGCTACTACGGCCGACGATGATGCCTGTAAAGCAGCCGCCAATGCCGCTTATAACGCTGCACTGGCCACCCTCGATGCCAAGAAAGCCACTCAGACTGCTACCGTTACCACCACCTACTCGACTGCAGCTGCGGCCATTGCTGCCGAAACTGCGCCTTGTAAAGCTGGTATTCCGGCCAAGTATGACCCAATGAAAACGGCCGCTCAGCAAACGTTGAACAACACGCTGGCCAGCCTGGAAGCCGCTAAAACAACCCTGGGTAGTTTGTACGACCTGCTGAAAGCGTTTGCCTATGTGTCTTATGCACAGACCATCGCTGGCATTACCACACTGGAAGCCGCTGAAACCACTGCCTGCGACTCCGTTGCCAGTGCAAAACTGGCTGCTGCTGCTGCCGCCCGCGATACCGATCTGGCCAAGATCAACACAAACTACGCTGCCGCTGTAGCGACTCTGACAACCGCTCGTGACAAAGCTGTTGCAAGCTGTCACAACCAGGGCGGTGGCCGTGTAGGTGCCGAATAATAACCATTCACGCTAAGACACAACCTTTTTCAATCAGTATATGAAAAAAAGATACCTGTCCCTTTCAGCCGCTATGGTGGCGTTGGGACTCTTCCTCCAGCCGAAGGCAGCTCAGGCTCAGGTGAACCTAAAAAGCATTAGCGTTGGTGCCAGCTACTGGGGCCCTTCGCTCGACTACTGGAACGATCGTTCGTTTCTGGTCGACTATAACAGTGGTAAGGGCGCGAAACTGAACGGAAGCATTATGCCGACAGCCGCCGTTGAAGTTGGCCTGACCAAAGGGTTCTCGGTAGGTGGCCGCGTTGGCTACTGGAGCAAATCGGCATCGAGTGCGCTGAGCATTGGTGGCATCAACCGGACCGAGAAGTTTACACTCTCGATCGTTCCGGTGGCCCTCGATCTGAAATACACCTTCGAGAAAGCAGCACCGGCCACGACCGATGCGTCAGAAGAGAAACCCAAAGCAGCATTCCTGACGCCTTACGTGGGCGTGAGTCTGGCTCGCTATTTCGTCAATAACAAATTCAACCGGCAGGTGGTCAACAACACTGGTTCGGTCGATGAAACACAGGCGGGTAACAACTACGGCTTCCAGGTGTTTGTGGGTGCCGAAAAACAACTGGTAAAGAAACTGTATCTGGCGCTCGACGTTCGCTATCACCTGGGCAGCTACAACCAGGTCGTAACGACCGAGTCGACCACAACGACGGAGAAAGTTAGCCTGAACGGCCTTGAAGCGGGGCTGTCGCTGAAGGTAAAGTTTAAGTAAGGTTTAGTTTGTTCGAAGTAGCCTCACCGCTACTTCGAACAAAACCAGCATAAAATTGACTCAGTAGGTAGTAGACTAGCCGCAATAGGTTACGTATATACCTAATCGTTAGGAATAACAGTAGACATGAAGACCGATAAAAAGGTTTTATGGATTGGGCTTCTCCTGCTTGGCATGTTGAATCCCGGCAGGCTCTGGGGACAGGTTAATGTCTCTGGTAAGTCGGGGCTACTGTATATCCCAACGGCCGAAGTGCAGAAAGAGGGAACATTCTCGTTTGGGTATACTTTTAACCCAGAGAACTATGCTTTTCGATTCAACAGAAAGAATTCGGAGAGTATTAGCTTTGTAAATCTGGCTCTGCTTCCCCGGTTTGAAATAAATTTGAATCTATTGAATCCAAATGGACCGATTCGTTTTCAGGATAAAGGGATCGGCGACCGTCAAATTGATCTGAAATATGTAGTTCTTCTGGAGAAGGAAAAAAGACCAGCTCTGGCAATTATTCTTTCGGCTCCGTTTGGCATCGATAACTCATTGATTACAAATGCTCTGGTTGCAACAAAGCATATCTCGTTGACAAAGTCCATTGAAGCGGCTGTATCAGTAGGCATGGGGAGCCCTTATTCGCTGTATCGGGCAGATGTGCGCAACGATCAGGATTCAGATATTTTTTCGGGGTATACCCTAAAAGACAAACGGGATAGACCCTATTACTACCTGGCTGGGCCTTTCGGCGGCATTAAGCTAAGTTATGCTAAAAAGGCAGGCCTGATGGTTGAGTGGGATTCACAACACCTCAACGTTGGTGCTTACACAACTTTGTTTAAGCACTGGACCATTCAGGCCGGGCTACTCAATGGCGATCAGTTTACGGCCGGTACCTCCTATTCGTTAAATCTGTTTCAGTTACCTAAACGGCTACGGAAGCATGAATAAGGGCGGGGGGATTGCGCGGAGAGCCTGGGGCTTGGGGCCTAAGGGGCGGGGTGTTGCGGGGAGAGCAGGGTGGTGGATGTGTGTATGTGTGCTAAGTATGTGCGTTGGGGGCGTGTGTTGGGGGCAGACGAAGCAGCGGAATGTGTTGCTGAACTTCGAGAACCTGACGGTCGATAGCGTACAGCATACGGCTTATTATGAGCAGCGGTTATATAGAAATCCGGTCATTGGGATGATGGAACTGGCAGAGCCACTCTCGGCAAAAGGAATCAATACCTTTGTACCGCTTTTTCAGGGCGTACCCATCGCCCGCTATCAGGTAGCGCCAACTGTCAATACGTACACACTTACGAAGCCAGAACGAAAAGACTGGGCCATTTCGCACCCGTTCGATGGTCGCCGGTACAAACTCGATTTTCGCTTGCAACCCGAATTTATTGCCCAGTTTGGTTATCGCGAACATCCGGTCGAAAGCAAAACAAACCTGCTGTTGCAAAGCCAGCTTTACCTGAGTAGAGGGTTGGTACTGAACTGGGGGGTCTTGTTCCCGATCATTAACGATCTGGACAATCAGGCACTGAATGTGCGACCAGCACCGACCTTCCTGAACCAGTTTCTGGCGCTGGATGGCGTTAACTTTTTGAGCCTGTCGGCTGGCTTGTTTTATAATGATCAATATGGCGTAAACGTACAATACCGCCATGCTGATCTGACAAAAAACTGGTCGTTTGGTATCGAAACAAGCTACACGGGTTTCTATTATTTCCCCAGCAATGGGTTTTACTATGAGCCCCTGCAACAGTTTATGGCGCTGGCCGATGTGGCCTACCGAATTCCAAGTCGGGACCTGACACTGAAAGTATCTGGCGGGCAGTATATGTATCAGGATCGGGGCGTACGATTCGACGTAATCCGACAAATGGGCAATGTAGAAGTAGGTTTCTACGCCATGAAGACGGTTAACGGCGGAACGGGTGGCTTCAACTTTGCGATACCCATTCCACCGGGCAAAATAGCCCAGACAAAAAAGCTTCGGCTACGGAGTACCGAAGAGTTTCGCTGGGAATATAATTATAGTCGAGGCTACAAAATTGGTAACCGCTACCGATTAGGCTATCAACTGGATGCATTGCTCCGGCAATACCATGCCAGTTATATACAGAATCAATTTCGATAAGTCATAGATAAAGTTTATGAAGGTTCGCGTACTAGTTCTTAGGGGGTGTTTTTGGTTTATTGGGTTATGTGTATCCCTGTCGAGCTGTATTTCCAGTAAGGAACTTGCCCTTTATCAGAAAAGTGGACAAGGGACTGATACACTCGCACTGGTTCAACGGTACATCCCAACCATAAAACCGGGTGATGTTTTATCGGTACAGGTGAGTAGTCTTAGCCCGGAAGCTACCGCTTTCTTTAATCCCTATGCAGCGATTGCGATGGCAGAGCGGGCAGGATCGCCGACTATGAACACACCAACAACGCCATTACCCTATACGCCGGGTTATCTGGTTAATGAAGACGGGCAGATTGAACTTCCGCTAATTGGCAAACAAACGGTTCAGGGATTGACCAATACGCAAGCTTCAGCACAGATAAAACAGAAATTGCTCGATTACCTGAAAGAACCAACCGTAAATGTGCGGAATCTGAATTTCCAGATTTCGGTATCCGGTGAAGTAGCAAAACCATCTCTCTTTTCGATTCCGAATGAGCAGATTTCGCTACCGGCAGCTTTAGGTTTGGCAGGTGATATTACCATCTTTGGTCGCCGGGACAATGTGCTAATCATTCGGGAAGAGAATGGCCAGCGGACGTTTAACCGTGTTGACCTGACTAAGCGAGATCTTTTTAAGTCTCCTTACTACTATTTGCGCCCGAATGATATCGTTTATGTCGAACCTGGGAAATACCGGGTAGCCAGCGCCGATCGTATCTATCAGCTTCTACCCATTATAGTCAGTTCTCTATCCTTTATCGCCATTATTGTTAGTCGTTTTTAACACAAAAAAATATGACAACTAACCCATATACACCCTATCAGGCCTATGAGGTTGAACCTCAGCCAAACATACGCGCCCTCTTGATGCGCTATGTACGCAACTGGCCCTGGTTTGTAGGTGCCCTTCTTGTAGCTTTGGCTGCGGCTTATGTGTATTTGCTCTATCAGCCTCCTGTCTATAAAGTGCAGGCTAGTCTGCTCATTAAAGACGAGAAGAAAGGCATCGATGGCGAAAGCCTGATGAAAGAGCTCGATCTCTTTAGCAGCAGCAAAGTAGTGGAGAACGAGATGGAAATCCTGAAGTCATTTACGTTGATGGATCGGGTTGTCAATAATCTCGGGCTCGATGTCCGGTATTACCATCCTACCAGCACCTTTAAGAAAGAGATTTACAATGAATCACCAATCCGTCTACTGGTCGAAAAGCCTAACTCGGAATTGTATAACCAGGAACTGGAAATCACGTTTGTCGATGATAAAACAGTAAAGCTAAATGGTCAGGTCTATCCGGTTAACCAGAGTATTAAAACACCCTTCGGTCAGCTTCGCATTTTTACGCGCAAACCCATCAATATAACTCAGGAACCTGTCCTGGTTTCTGTTTCCGATCATACCAAGGCTGTTGAAGATTACTTATCGAATCTAAAAGTAGAACCCACGGCCAAGCAATCGACGGTACTGGTCATGAATCTGGAAGAAACCGTACCCGATAAAGGTGAAGCCATCCTGAATCAATTGATCAGTGAGTATAACAAAGACGCAATCGTTGACAAAAACAAGCAGGCAAATAATACGCTTAGTTTTATAGAAGAACGACTTGGCTTAATTTCGGGTGAGTTAGCCACAGTTGAGAAGGAAGTAGAACTCTACAAATCGACTCAGGGCATTACGGATCTTAGTGCTCAATCGCAAACGTTTCTGACAACAGTCCAGGAAAATGACAGCCAGTTGAACGAAGTGAACATTCGCTTAGGGGCCCTGGAAGATGTGGAACGCTACATTAAAAAACAGTCGGATGAGAAGGGATTAGCCCCAGCTACCATGGGCCTGAGTGACCCAATCTTAACCGGCCTGTTAACCAAAGTATCTGAACTGGAGCTTAAAAAAGAAGAAGTTTCCAGAACGATGGCCCCCAATAGTCCTACCTACCAGTCGCTCGATAGCCAGATTAAAACCATAAAAGCAAGCATCAACGAAAACGTATCAACTATACGTCAACAGCTAACCAGTAATAAAAACCAATTGCTGGCGAATAACAAGCGTATTGAGGGTATGATTCGTACGGTTCCGGGTAAAGAACGGGCCCTGCTGAACATTAGCCGCCAGCAGGCCATAAAAAATGGATTGTACACGTATCTGCTGCAAAAGCGGGAAGAAACGGCTCTATCGGCTGCGTCTACCGTGTCGGATAGTCGTACTGTTGATGCTGCCCGTACCGGAAGTAAGCCCGTGAAACCCGTTAAAATGACCATTTTTGGCATATTTGCAGTAATAGGGCTATTGATCCCTATTGGGTTTATTTCTGCAAAAGATGCACTTAATAATCGAGTTCTGCGCCGGTCGGATGTGGAAGAAGCCACCCAAATTCCTATTCTGGGTGAAGTTGTCAATAGCCGTCAGATTGCTGGTGATAATCTGGTATTTAAACCTCGTATGCAATCGGTAGTAGGCGAGCAGATACGGGCGCTCCGCACAAACCTGCAGTTTTTACGGAGCGATCCAACCCAAAGCCAGGTACTCCTATTTACATCCAGCATCAGCGGAGAAGGGAAATCGTTTATTTCCCTAAACCTGGGAGCTAGTTTGGCAATAGTAGGCCGTACTACCGTAATTCTGGAGATGGATATGCGGAAGCCCAAACTCCATAAAAGTTTGCATATAGAAAACCATGCAGGCCTTAGCAATTATCTGATTGGCGAAGCTACCATAGACGAACTACTACACCCCATTCTGGGCTACGAAAACTATTATATCATAACGGCCGGGCCACTCCCACCGAACCCGGCTGAGTTGTTAAGTTCTCCGCGTCTGGCAGAGCTTTTCAAAGAACTGAAAGAGCGTTTTGATTATGTGCTTGTCGATTCGCCCCCAGTAGGCTTAGTAACCGACTCGCAACTGATCGCTCCATTTGCCGATGCTACCATGTTCCTGGTCCGTCACGATCATACGCCAAAAAACTACATTAAAATGGTCGATACACTCTATAAAGAGCAGCGTTTCCAGAAACTAAGCATTATTCTGAATGGAGTGGGCGAAGGCGAGTCTTACTACTACAGTTACAACTACGGTGATTACTATGGAAGTACCGGCTCGGACAAAACCCGTCGCCTGGGTAAGAGCTAATTGCAATAAAGAGCCGATTTGAAAAGGTCGGCTCCCCAAAATTATAAAAAGTCAACCTATAACCACCCACTTAACGTAAACCTGTTTACTCCTATGCTAAGTCTAGATTCACACTACAAAGCCCTGTATGTGTATGCAGAAACCCGGACCCAGCACGGTAGCCTTACGTATCAATTAGCAGGAAAACGGATATTTGATATATGCTTTTCTCTGCTAATTACGATAACAGTGTTATCCTGGATGATACCCATAATAGGGCTCTTGATTCGACTAGGGTCGCCGGGACCAATTTTATACATCCAGAAACGGACCGGCTACCGGGGTAAGCCATTCAACTGTTTGAAGTTTCGGACCATGACACACAACCCGGAAGCATCCTTTAAACAGGCAACTAAAGGTGATAACCGGGTAACACCCATTGGGCGCTTTCTACGTAAAACCAATCTAGACGAAATGCCGCAATTTCTGAATGTATTAGTTGGCGATATGAGTATTGTTGGTCCCAGACCTCATGCGTTGCAGCATAGTGCACAATTTTGGAATACAATGCCTGATTACCGTAAGCGATATCGCGTAAAACCAGGTATTACGGGTTTGGCACAAGTAAGAGGTTGCCGGGGAGAAACAGAGGTACCTATTAAAATGCAACATCGAGTAAAATATGATCGCTTTTATAACCGTAAGAAATCACCTTGGTTAGATATTTGGATTTGTTGGTTAACTGTTAAAGCAATGTTCAAAGGGAATATTAATGCTTGGTAGTTTTTGATTTAGTAATAAGTAAACACAAGTCATAGAAAGTCTAAGTAGATAAAGCTGAGTCATTGATGATTTTAAAGTGATATAACTATGTTCTAGAATTGTAGATATATCACTTTAAAAATAGTAACAAGAAAAAATGGAATCATATATTAAGAATCCCAAAGGGTTAATTGTTAACTTTCTGAATCAAGGTCATCCGAGAAGTATAGCTGCAAAAAAAAATATTATTGCATCGTTTTTAATAAAGGGTGTAAGTATAATAATAACGTTCTTACTTGTCCCTTTAACAATAAATTATATAGAGCCAAGTAACTACGGGATTTGGCTTACACTTAGCTCAATTATATCGTGGTTCGCATTTTTTGATATAGGATTTGGTCATGGTTTACGCAATAAATTTGCAGAAGCAAAATCCTCGGGAAATATAGAGCAAATTAGAAAATACATAAGTACAACATACATATCATTAATAACTGTATTTTCAGTAGTTTGGTTGTTATTTTTTATTACAAATCAGTTTATCGATTGGGGAGCAATACTGAATGTACAAAAAAAGAATCCAGACGAATTGTCGAAACTATCTATATTAATTTTTACATTCTTCTGTTTACAAATAGTTTTAAAAACAATTAATATAATATTAATAGCTGATCAAAAGTCTGCAAAAGCTGGCTTATCAGATATGATAGGCCAATTAATTGCCTTAATATCAATTTTTGTTTTAACACAAGTAAGTAAAGGTTCATTAATTCATGTGTCGATAGTGCTGGGTCTAGCTCCAGTAGTAGTCCTATTTTTTGCAACAATATATTACTTCAAGGAAAAATATAAACCACTAAGGCCATCAATTAAATACTTTTCATTACATGATGCAAAAGATATAATGGGACTTGGGGTTAAATTTTTCTTTATCCAAATAGGAGTAATTATTATATTCCAAACAACAAATATTGTAATAGCGCAATTTTTAGGACCTACAGAAGTAACTATATATAATATTGCTTACAAATATTTTTTTACATTAAACATGATTTCTATAATAATTTTAACTCCATTTTGGTCAGCATTTACAGAAGCATACACTAAACAAGATTTTTATTGGATGAAAAAAACTGTAAAAAAGCTAAACAAAACTTGGCTATATTCAATACCAATAATAATAATAATGGTCCTTATATCTAACACATTATACAAATACTGGATTGGAGATAAAGTGCATATTCCGTTTTCCGTATCGTTAGCAATGGGCATCTATGTATTAGCTTTTACGCGATTCAATTTATTTATATATTTGATTAATGGAATTGGAAAAATAAAACTTCAACTGATAGTTTATATGATGTTATGTGCAATATATATTCCGATGGTAATACTATTATGTAAGTGGAAAGGGTTAGAAGGGGTAATATGGGGTAATATATTAATATCATTAATACATGCCTGTATAAGCCAGATTCAAATTGAAAAGTTAATAAATAATAAAGCTAATTCTATCTGGAATAAATAAGCTCAGATTGTCTGGTTTATCAAAAGAAATATTAATAACGTAGATATTAAACACTAGGGGCTTAATTTTATATATATGATAAAGCAAAAAGTAGCGCAAGTAGACAATGTTTCATTGTATGACTATTTCTTGGTATTTTGGCTAATATTGCTTAGTGGAAGCCCAGTAATACATTTACTTCCTGGTACAACTTACTTAACTGCTTTAATGGGTATTGTTTATATAATACTATTAAAGAAAGTTTCATACATCTCGAAAGTGCTTCCCTCAATCTTATTCTTTGTAATTATATCATTTGGGCAGTATTTAACTTTAGGATCTTTGCCTCTAAAGTATCCATTTGGCATGATAGCCATGCTTTTGGCTGGGGCATTTATATATTATAAATTGGGTACTAAGTTTAGATATGTGTATTTTAATGTAATATTTTTTTTTAGTGCTGCGAGTCTGATATTTTGGACGTTGCAAAATACTATTGGACTAACGTTTGATGTATTTAATATTCCAAATGTTAGAAATATATTAATTTGGAGTGTAAGAAGTGACCCATATGACTTAAGTATACTTGAGTATAGAAATAATGGCCCTTTTTGGGAGCCTGGAGCATTTGCTGGTTATATATTATTAGTACCTATTTTATTTCTTAGTGATTTAGAGATTGTATGGAAAAAAGATAGATTAAAACTTGTAATAATAATAATGGCTTTAATAACAACTTTTAGTACTACTGGTTATATTATATTCTTTCTAGTATGCATGTATAAAATAGTAAGTAATTCAAAAAACGGAATACTAAAACTTGTTGTAGTTATTCCGGTAATATTACTTTTAACCTCTGTTTTTTTGACAAAGATTGATTTTATAGGGGAGAAACTAGTTACTCAATATGAAGATGCCATGGGTAGGGAAGGCAATACTTTCTCAAATACACGTATGGGGGCTTTTTATTTTGATTTGCAATATATAGAGAAACACCCATTTTTTGGAAATGGGATTGATCCTAAGACTAGATGGTCAGACCATACTGACTTGTACTTAGAAAGTATTAATGGGAAGAATTTAGGTCATGGAAATGGCTTTAGCAACTTTGCTGCATCTATGGGTCTTTGTTCATTATTCTTTTTAATAATAAATCTATTTGTGGCCTTTAAAAAAACATTTAAAGTAGAAGAAACATTGTTTGTTCTATTGCTATTTATATTATTACTACAAGGAGAAAGCTTTTTAAACTATCCTCTCCTGTTCTGTCTCTATTTTGTAAAGTTACCTAATCTGAAATATCATGCATAATAGTCTGAAGTTTTCCATTGTAACTGTATCTTATAATCAGGGTGAATTTATAAGAGACAATATTGAGTCTGTATTAGCTCAAAACTATAATAATTTTGAGCATATTATTATAGATGGAGGCTCCACAGATAATACTATTGAAATTTTAAGAGAATATCCTCACTTAAATTGGATATCAGAAAGAGATCGAGGACAATCTGACGGATTGAATAAAGGCTTTAAGAGAGCTACTGGTGATGTCATTGCATGGATAAATAGTGATGATATGCTTTCTCCGAATTCATTGCATACAATAAATGACTTTTTCTTAGAAAATCCTGATAAGTCTGTATTAGTAGGAAACCAAGTTTTTATAGATAGAAATGGAGCGTATATTAAGACAATAAAGGCTAAACCCTTCTCCTACGATTGGCTACTAAATGGTGTTAAGTCTGCAGTTATGCAGAATTCAACTTTTTTTAGAAGAGAAATATTTAGTAAGACTGGATATCTTGATGAAGATTTACATTATACTATGGATAGAGATTTGTTTATTAGAATAGCAAAGTTTTATAAAGTTTATACTATAGATCAAGATCTGTCTTATTTTAGATTTTGGGAAGACAGTAAAAGTTATACTTCTAAGATTAAATTTTTTAAAGATTTAATTAAAGTAAAAAAGAAGTATAATGCACCTCTATTAAGTAAATCCAATCTTTGGATAGCATGGCAGTTTGTTAAGGAACCATTTAGGAGAATTGCTTTTTTTAGGAATGTTGTAACATATATTAAAAGTTAATTTGTTATGAATAAAAGACTTAGTTCGTACTTTATATCTAATAAATTAAAATATAAAAGCTTGGTAGGCATAATATATAATGTGCTCTTTTCTATAAAAGGTAGGGCTATTATATATATATATTATAGCTCTGAGTATAATAATATTCTAAGTTTTATATTGCGTCGAATATTAAAAAGTAAATATCATATAGAAATAGGGTTCCCTATTAAATTGGGATATTATTTAGTATTTAACCATCCATATAATATTATTATCGATGCTAATGTTGAAATAGGTGATAATTGTCAAATCGACCAAAATGTCACTGTTGGTGGAAGTATGAGACGAAAAAAAATTTTTGAAGGCAAATTAGTAACAAGACCGGTTATTGGTAATAATGTAATTCTTTGTTCAGGATGTTTAGTAGGAGGACCTATAGCAATAAAGGATAATTGTATAATCGGGGCGAATGCAACTGTAACTTTTAATGTTGACTCTGGTTGCATAGTTTCTAATATATCCAATGTAATGAGCAAGAATATTATTGTAGAAGACGGGTCATATAGAACTTTGAATTGACTATGGCAAATATATTGAGTGTAATTTCGGTTTGCGGAAAAGCAGGGGGAACAACTGTTAAGTTGAAAAAATTAATTGAGGAGTCTCGTCATAATCATAGTGTTTATTTTGCTTTGTATGATAAAGAAGCAATTAAAGATTATCCTAAGAATAAGATTTGGTTCAAAGGAGAATCAAACGTTAAAGTTTTTGAAGGGTTCTATGGTAGAAATTTCATCAGGCATGCGTTTAAAGTATATGAAATTGCGAAAGAAAATAATATTGATGTAATTCATTTCTATTTCAATTTTGAAAATACGTTTGCCCCAATCCTAAAAGTATTATACCCTAAAGCTATTTTAGTAAGATCTATTGTAGGATTTGATGAACCTTTAAGTAAGGCTAGGTCCTATCTATTAGGCCAAGTCCTGAAACCAATAGATCAGATGATCCATATATCAAAATATATAAAAAATTTATATGAAACTGATTATCCAATATTGAAAGATAAGAAAAATACAATTATATATAATACTGGCATACATGTAACTGAAAATATATCAGAACCTGATTACAGACAAAAATTAGTATCAATATCAGGTCTTTGTGCGCGAAAAAATTTAGCTGTTTTAATTAAAGCAATGAAAATTGTTGTAATTGATAATAAGATTGATTGCAAATTATATATATTAGGTGATGGTCCTTCAAGAAAAGAATTAGAAGCATTAATTGGGGATTTGAATTTGGCAAATAATGTAATATTGGTAGGTTATTCAACTGACGTAACTACCTATCTAAATGATTGTAAGATTTATGTTCATCCAGCTAATACTGAAGGATTTGGTATTGCAGTTACTGAAGCGATGTACATGAAGTGTCCATCAATTGTATCTAATGCTGGCGCATTGCCAGAATTAGTTGTAGATGGTGTTACAGGTTATGTAGTAGATCCATATGATGAAAAGCAATGGTCTTTAAAGATAATTGAGCTTTTACAAAACAAGCAGCTTTGTAATCAGATGGCATATGAAGCTCATGACAGAGCGTTAAATACGTTCCCTTTAAGTGGGTTTGTAAATAATCATGACCTATTATATGATAAATTAGTTAATGTTAATTAAAGATGCTTTCTGTTCTTTGATATTTTGTTGTACATGAAACCAAAAGTTCTGATATTTCATCCTGCACTTGCCCCATATAGGATTGATCAATTTAATAATTTACAAAGGCTATTTAATGTTCATTTAGTTTTTGTTTTCGATAATGTTTGGAACCACCGGTTTGATCAGAAAAAATTACTTTCTCAACTAAATTGTGAATATTCTTTTTTATTAGTTGGCCCTAGATATAAAGGCCGAGTTTTTCGTTTTGGTATATTAAATACCATTAATAGATTTAAACCAGACTTAATAATAAGCTATGAGTATTCTATAATAACTTTTTATTTGATTTTACTTAGAAAGCTAAAACTTGTAAAAACACCTTTAGCTTCAACTATTGATGATAGCATTGATATTTGTAAAAATATACAATCGAAGATAAGGTCATTGTCTAGATTGTTTTCTCTTAATAACTTAGATTATCTTATTGTTCTCTCTCGTGAAGTTGCAGAATATTACCAAAATACTTTCTCTTTTCCGTCTTCTAGAATTATAACCTCGCCCATATTACAAGATGAAAATAGAATTAAGGCAAAGAAGTATGAATTGGAAGTAATGGCTAAAGTGTACCAGGATAAATACGAATTAAATAATAAAAAAGTTTTATTATTTGTTGGGAGACTAATTAAAGAAAAAGCGGTTTTTAATTTTATAAGTACAATTAAACAGTTATTAATTAAGAATAACGATTTATCAGTTGTTATTGTTGGTGATGGAGAAGAATACGAGTGCATTCAAGATTATATTAGATCATTTAATCTTGAGCAAAAAGTTATTCTTCCTGGTCGATATGAATCAGTAGAGCTTTATGCATGGTATTTAACTGCATCAGCCTTCTTTTTACCCAGTACTTTCGAACCTTTTGGAGCTGTTGTTAATGAAGCCCTAATTTTTGGTTTGCCTGTATTTTGCTCTAAATATGCGGGCGCATCTAGTTTAATTAATCATAATACTGGTATTACGTATGACCCACTAGATAAGATTGAGACGGTTGAGAGGTTAGATCTATTTTTAGAACAGGTTAGAATTGTGTCTAATATAGATATTAATTTACATCAATCGTTAATGGAATTATCCGAAAATAACTTCGAGTCAGAATGGCAAAAATTTTTCAATTAATTACTTCCATTAATTTAGGTGGCGCAGAGAACATTGCTTTCCAGTTATCTGAGTTTTGCAACCAAACAGAGAAAGGGGACAAGCATGATATTTTTATTATAGAACTTTTTCCTTCTAGTAGTGAATATGCTATTAAAAAAAGAGAAGAATTAAAAGCAAAAGACATAAAGCTAATAACTTTAGTAAATGCTTCTAAAAGAGTAGCTTTACTGTTTGCACCATTTCGTTTATTTCATTTTGTAAATAAGGAACAACCTGACATAATACATTCTCATACGGACTTACCCGATTTTGTTCTCTCTAACACTTTACGACTATTATCATTGTTGACTAGAGTAAAGCCCAAAATTGTTAGAACAATTCAGAATACTAAATTGTGGGACACTCATCCAAAATTGGGAAAATTTACAGAATCCTATATTGCCGATTCTGTTGTAGTTGGGGTATCTGAGAATGCTTTACAAGCATATAAAGAAATGCGGTTAAGTTTTAAACAAAGTATATGCAATGATCTACGTATAATTTATAACTCCTCTAAAACGCCTAAAACCGATACACTACCATTTGAAATTGATCCTTCTAAAATTAATATTGCATTCTGTGCTAGGTTTGAGCATCAAAAAGGAATTGATGTGTTAGCAGATAGAATTTTATCTATTAATCAAAAATATAATAGTTTATTTAACTTTTATCTTATTGGACATGGCACTTATGAGGGAAAACTAAAGAAAATATTTGATTCACATACTAATGTTTATATTTACAAACCTATATTGAATATTGCTGACAAGTTTCATAACTTTGATTTTATAATTATGCCTTCAAGATTTGAAGGGTTAGTTATTACATCTGTCGAAGCCTCTTTTGCTAAGGTACCCGTCATTGCAGCTTATGCACCTGGACTAACTGAAACACTTCCTCAAGATTGGCCATTATTCTTTAAGCTGGATGATGAAATAGAACTTTTAGATATATTTGATTCTCTTGTTAACAATAAATATGACTTGAATAAACTAAAAGCACATGCTTTCAACTATGTAAAAGATAAATTTTCATTTGATACAATGATTAATAATTATTCTAAAATATATTCTAACTTGACTGTTAGCTAATAATTTTCAATATGAAAATTCTTTTTATTCATACTTTTTATCAAATTAAAGGAGGAGAAGACAATGTTTTTCAACAGGAATTTAATTTATTCAAGCAAGTTCATAATACTAAGTCTCTTATTTTCAACAATAAGTCTGGAGTAATTGGTTTTTTTCAATTTATTTTTAGTGTTTATAATTTTATTTCTTCAAAAAAATTAGCATCAATTATTAAAAAATATCATCCAGACATAATTCACATTCATAACTTTCATTATTCTGCTAGTCCAACTATTATACGAACTGCACGCTCATTGAATATTCCTGTAGTTCTTACTATACACAATTATAGGCTATTATGCCCATCTGGATCGCTGATGGATAATGGTGAAATTTTCACAGACAGTGTTAATTCTTCTTTTCCTTGGAAGGCGATTCAGAAAAAAGTTTTTCATAATTCTTATCTTATGACTTTCTGGCTTGCGTTTGTTGTTTGGTTTCACAAACGTATTGGTACCTGGAATCTTGTTGACCGATATATTGTATTATCAGAATTTGCTAAAGATCTTTTTGTTTCATCTTCGCTTGGTGTTCCATCTGAAAAGTTTGTTGTAAAGCCGAATTTTGTTACTCAACCAATTTCTTATTCAGCAGAGCGTAAGCCTCATTTTTTATTTATTGGCCGCTTAAGTCAAGAAAAAGGCATAGAAGTATTATTAAATACTTTTCTCAACTCTCATTATACTATTAAAATTGCGGGTGATGGCCCGCTTGTTGAAAAGGTAAAAAAGGTCAGTGAGGCTAATGCAACTATTCATTATCTGGGGATTCTGAATAAGGAAGAAGTTATTCAAGAAATGCAGCAATGTCAGGCTCTGATTTTTCCGTCTATTTGGTATGAAGGTATGCCTATGACTATTATTGAGGCATTTTCATTGGGCACGCCTGTAATTGCTAGTAATCTTGGTGCTATGGCGTCTATGATCCAGGATGGCTACAATGGTTTTCACTTCACTCCTGGCGATTCTGACTCATTGCTTACAATGCTTGATAAATGGTCGTCCCTGACGGATGTGAAGAAGCAACTTTTCTACAAGAATGCCCTGGATACCTATCGGAAAAACTATACACCTGAAGCCAATTATGAGATGTTGATGGATATTTATCAAGCTGTAATTGATAGCCATGCTAAAACGAAGCAGCCAGAAGCTATTGTATAAAGCTTCTGGCTGCTTCGTTTTCTTTTTTATCATTAAGCAGGCTGTTGAGTAACTCCTGTTACCCACTTTCTCCCTACATACCAAATATATAAGCTATTCGTAACCGCATAGCGCTTGAATAAGCGACGGGGTTCCAGGGCTAAACGATAAAACCATTCCATGCCGATTCGTTGAATCCATCTTGGTGGCCGGGTCGTTACACCAGCTAAAATGGGCAAGGCTCCGCCAATACCCAACATGACGGCCTGTACCCGCCCCCGCATGTGTGCCATCCAGCGCTCCTGCTTCGGGCATCCTAAGGCCACAAATACCAGCCTGGCACCCGATTGGTTGATTTGATCGACAATGTCAGCCTCTTCGTCTGGTGTTAGTTTTCGAAAAGGTGGAGAAATGGTACCGGCAATCTGGATGTTAGGGTAACGTTGGCGGCATACGGCCACTGCTTTGGCCAGCACATCAGGCGTTGAGCCATAAAAGAATATTGGCAATTGCTCTTCGGCTGCCCGTTTCACCATATTGTTGAGGGTATCGGGGCCTGTTACCTGATCCTGATGCCGTTTGTGGAGTAGCCGCATGGCCCAGGTTAAGGGGAGTCCGTCCGTACATACCCGGTCGGCCGAATTCACTACCTGAGCAAAGGCTTTGTCTCGTTCGGCTTCAACCGTCATGTGTACGTTGGCAAAACAGACCATTCGGGACTCATGGCGATGAGCGGCATTGATAATCCACTCCTGGGTCTGTTCGTAAGATCCTGTTGAAACGTCGAGGCTGATTAATCGGATACGCTTGTCTACTGACTGTTGATTGGTTGTAATCGGCTGTTCTTCGAGTAGCATCGATTTATGGTAATTATGGATATGATAGAGGTATTGCGTAGCCAGCCTTCAATCGGCCTAATAGACAGAAAGACGATTGGCTTAATGTAATCGTTAGGATATATAGAGTATATTAACGTCCGTTTACATGCCCACTGGCCTTTATGACTTGGGGTTAGTAGTTCGGCTATTTATCGAAACAGGAGATAATGGCTACACAATTAATTAGCCATTTATAGAATAAAGAATACTAGCTAAGTAAACATATACATATCGTTGTTTTTATTTACTATCTATCTAGTATTAATCAAAAATAGGCATAAAACACTACTTATCAAACAATATTTGTTACTTATTAAAATATTAATAAACAAAATGGTTTTTATTTCAGAACGGCTCTGATTGCCGGGTCTTATGTTTTTTTTTGTCAGACTTTAGTAACATTTACCTGTCGTCAATTAAGCATTTCCCATTGATACTGTTAATAAGTATTGAATCAAACCAGGTAGAATTTAAGCTTTGCGACGTGGTAACACTCCACCCTTTATTCATAGAGAATAATTTGATAAGCAGGGATTATGTAAATGCAAATGTTACTAATTTTAATTTAAACATTACTTACAGTAATATCCGTAATATGTGTTAAGAATAACTATATAGATTATTCGATGATTTAGTAGCAAGTTTAATTAGTATCCAGAAGTTTATGGACGGATTTAATTATACTTAATTGACTATCACAGAATCTAATGAAAACTCTCCTGTTCGTTTGCACAGTTTGGGCAATTCCTTCGGGTCTGCTGATGAGTTGCGAGCAAAAAATTGTTCAGACGGAAAGGCCAGGGATTTCACCTGGTAATTATCAGATCACTGGAACAGTATCCTATACTATTGAAGAGGCTGTATCGTCGCAGCCAATTGCTGGAACGTTGACAGTTTATAAAGCTAAGGAAGGAGACTACTTTTTTAATGAAAACACGAACCTGGGGATTCTATATTTCCAGGTATCAGAGCAAAATCTGAGCTTTTCTATCGCGTCTGTACAAGATAGAACTAAAGTTGGTTACACAACCTACTACGGATCACTCGATAAAAGTAGCTCTGGAAAAGTAGTCGGCAATATAATTGAATACGATCGCTTTGTGACTACCAGCAGCACAGGTCTTACCAGTCCGACTGGGGAGAAAATAACCTATACTAAAAATATACGTAAGCATGTGTATGTAAAGGCAGTAAAGTAGTTCAATTTTATTCTGCTTTAAACATGACTTAGCTTTTGCCTTAAAACTGCCCCTGTTGTTCAAGACAATAAAGGCTTCTCAATTCTCCGCCAGTTGATATAACGCCAGCAGTTTCTCGCGGGAGCGCTTCAGGCGCATTTTAATGGCGCTATGGGTTACGTAATACTGCTGCGATAGCTGCTGAATCGACAGCCCCTGTTCGTATTTGAGCCGGAGGAGGTTGGCTTCGTCGGCGGGGAGGTAGGTCATGGCCAGGGCCAGGCTTTGCAACTGCTGTTCCATGCTGTCCATCGGTTCGCTGATCAGTAGCAACTGATTGGCCGATGTATCGGTATCGACGGCTGGCTGGATCTGCTTTCGGAGCCGGATCTGATCGATGCAGTAATGGTGCGATATCGAAAAAAGCCAGGTCGAAAATTTCGAGCGGTTCTGAAACGTGTCGAGCTTCGTCAGGATTTTGATAAAAATCTCCTGTGTGTAGTCCTGCGCATCTTCTTCATCCTGAATCAGCGTCAGGCAGTAGTGGTACACCCGATCGACGTAGCGTTTGTAGAGAATTTCCAGACAAGCAGACGCATGCGTATGTTGATACTGCGCAATCACTTGTTCATCGGCCAGCACAGCCTTTTTCATATACGGTTACAGAGGAAATGGTGAGTACCGATCATTGGTTAATGATGGTGACTTAAAGATACTATAATCGATTTTTATAAACTAAATATTATCATAATAGATTAAAAATTACATTACCGATCTACCTATGCTTCACATTCATCATTCAATAAATAATTCTACTTTTATTATTATTTGTAAACTTATTTTCGGATACCATATAATAAATCTGGGTATAAAAGTCGGGTTATAGGCGTCTAAATTTATGGAAAGGCATACGTTGGCCGACCTATTCAGGCAACTTTTCCGTTTTATAATCGTAAAAGTTGCTCATCCATAAATCCTAAAAATCGACTGACTCGTATATACCTGCACTTAAATCCTTACCATGATGAGCTATAAAGGTTTTTCAATCGAAGTCCAAACCATTGAAAGTTGTACTTTAAATTCACAAACCAACACCTTATATGTAGTTGGCATCCATAAAGTTTACAGAATAAAAGATTCCGTATCAAATCTGGTCTATGATGTTAAACGGTCAGTTGAAGCGGCCAGGAAAGCGATTGACAAAAACGGAGCGCGCTGGCGTGCCAGATAAACACGGTTATCACGACTTAACCGATCGCTAAAACAGGTTTGTAAATCAGCGTTGGCACCGGTTTCTTTGCCCTTACCTTTCGGTTACCAGGCATGGTGGTTAGAAGGAACGGGTTAACCGGGCTCAATGACCATGTATAACCCGTTCAGAACATTCGCCAATCCCTTTTAGGTCGGGCGGTTAAGTTCCGGGGGCTCCGGACGGGTTCTGGATGCGTTTTTTACTAGAATACGAACACCCCGCCGGGGTAAAAAATAGACCGTATCAGTATGTTGAACCAGCTTTATATCGACTCCACACCGTATGCTTTACACGTTAGTCCGTGACCCTGGAACCAGTTGCCTTATGCCTGAACACTACAAATCGTTTATCATAGAAGAATTCCAGATTGACGTTTGCAACTGGGATGAGCCAACCGCAGATTTCATTGTACAGGGCCAGCAAACTGTCTACAAAATCAGGCGTATCGACAGCAAGCTGATCTATGGGGTCAAGCGCTCAATTGCGATGGCCAAAAAGGCAATCGATAAATACGGCAGCCGCTGGCTGACCGACTAATTCAGATGTCAGGGCAATGGTATCCATGCCGACGGTTTCATTGACTTAGACTAAACCCAGGGCTGTACCGTTTTTTTTAGATAAATATACTTGCACTCTCTACTTACTTGCCAGCAAAATCTGCTCGGATAAGTGAATTTATATGTTTAAAAAATTAAAAATCGGTAACTTATATTAATTTTATCGTTATCAGTATCTAAAAATCATTATTTAATACAAAGTTTATTTACAGGCCTATCTTTCTAATAATCAATCAACTATACCTGATTCGTGGATTATTAAAAGACGGTATGCCGTTTACGGCTTGCGCTGAATATATAATTCTGTATTAACTTGAGAAATCCACTCCTGATCAAACCTATTTACTATCCTAATTTATGAAGCTGGATGCTGGCGCGGGTGTACGCCATAAATTTGATCCCCAACAAGTAATTGCGATTACGGCCGACATTAATTATAGCTACGTGCATCTGGTCAACGGCAGTTGTCTGCTCCGGAGTCGTACCCTTAAGTGGTTTAGCGAACGCTGGCCTACGCTGCTGCGCATTCATAAGAACGCGCTGATCAATGTCGAGTACATTCATCACTACAGCCTCATTACGGGTAAGCGTCCATCTGGCTATGTAGTTATGACCAATAGCCTGCGGCTGGAGGTTTCGCGTCGGAACATTAAGGATGTGCGCGATCGGATGAATCAGATCAATCAAAACAAACCCGTTCGCCAATCGGCCTAACCGACCCGATCAGCGCGGCTCCGGTTTACTCGCCTGGCAGCATGAGCGACGGAGCAATGGGATCGTTCGCGATTCGCCCTTCAGACTTGCCAGCACCGCAACAGCGGGCCACAATGTTCGTTTTGCGTTTTCAATGCTTCCCGGCTGATTAAAATCAATTCAGTTCCTAAGGGTCGTCGTTTTGGTTCATGGCCAAAGGGACCAACTTTGCCCCGACCGATCAATCGCCGTATGAACGGGTGATGCGAAGAAACAACCGCTATCGATGGGTCTGGGCGCGGGCTACTGTGCCACTAGCAGACCCGATCGTCCGTGCGCTCTTTTTCCTTACCCGTGGTGCAGGCGCGTACCGACGTTATTGAGAACAGGCTAGCGTCTGCCTTCCTGGCTCCCCCTTTTCCTCCCTCTGCCGTTTATGCATGGCCGTTGATTAGTCGGCAATTAGCGTTTCTCTGAACAGCATCCTGTCGTTTGGGTTATATTAGTAATCATTACGTTCATTCTGTTTACCTGTCAGCCCGATAGCGCCCTTAAGCAGCTTTTGCGTATTCCCCACCCGACGGGTTTCAACAATCAACTAACTCCTACGACCATGAGCATCCAGACAACCCAGCAATTGCTCCAGAACCTGGCGGAGCATCTGACCAGCACCTCCTCCGTGCAGAAGGTGTACGGCGACCCGATTGTAACCCCCGATAAAACCATTATTCCCGTTGCCAGCGTGAGCGTGGGGTTCGGTGGCGGCTACGGAGAAGGTCATTCCACGAAAGCATCGACCAACCCCACCGAAGGCGGTCAGGGCGAAGGGGGTGGCGTTGGGGGCGGTCTGATGATTAAACCCCTTGGTGTTTACGAAGTAACTGCTACCGGCACACGTTATATACCGCTGGCCAAAAGACGCTATATAGCCATCGGACTAGCGCTGGGCTTTGTCCTCAGCCGACTCATACGACGCCGGTAATACCAACCGAATCACCCACCACACTTCTGGTCTGGAACCCGATGGTCCTTGCCATAAAACCCGGCGCTCCAGACCAGAAGCCAAACCCACTCAGCGATGCGAGCGATGTTATTATCCCAAACCGGCCCGTTTCGGGAGGGCGATACGCCCCTGATTCTGGCCGATCTGCCCATACCGACACCCGATTCCCACGAGATCCGGATACGGGTGTCGGCCTGCGGGGTTTGCCATACCGAACTTGACGAGATTGAAGGGCGTACGGCTCCACCTCATTTGCCCGTCGTACCCGGCCATCAGGTAGTAGGCCGTGTCGATGCGCTGGGCAAAGACGTTACCCGATTCCATATCGACGATCGGGTGGGAGTTGCCTGGATTTTTTCGGCCTGCGGTCATTGTACGTTCTGCCGGTCGGGCCACGAGAACCTATGCGCTCAGTTTCGGGCAACGGGTCGCGATGTGAACGGTGGCTATGCCGACCATATGGTTGTCGGTGAAGCGTTTGCCTATCCTATTCCGGGCAATCTTTCCGATACGCAGGCGGCTCCGCTCTTGTGTGCTGGCGCCATTGGCTACCGATCGCTCCGGCTCACCAATCTACACAATGGCCAGCGCATTGGCCTCACTGGTTTTGGGGCATCGGGCCATCTGGTTCTGAAATTGCTGGCCCACCAGTTTCCGCAGTCGGAAGTCTATGTGTTTGCCCGTAGTGAGTCCGTACGGCAGTTTGCCCGTGAGCTGGGGGCCGTCTGGGCGGGCGACACCAGCGATGATCCGGGCGTGCTGCTCGATGCCATTATCGATACTACGCCTGCCTGGAAACCCATTGTAGAAGCCCTTGGCCGGTTGAAACCCGGTGGCCGACTCGTTATCAACGCCATTCGAAAAGAAGACCGCGACAAGGATTCGTTGTTATCGCTAAACTATGCCGATCATATCTGGCAGGAAAAAGAAATTGTCAGTGTAGCCAACGTAACCCGCGACGACGTTCATAATTTTCTGACCCTGGCGGCAACGATTCCAATTAAATCGGCCGTGCAGACCTACCCACTCACGCAGGCCAATGAAGCCTTGTGGGCCATAAAACAGGGACAAAGCCGTGGAGCGAAAGTGCTGGTAATGTGAATCCACACCTGCGCGGAATCAGTTGGTGAGGTAATGGAAGTCATGGTGTATCCGAAGAAAGCAGACGTAGTTTGTTGCTGCAACGCTATTTCTGATACTCATGACGAAGATCCTGCTCCCAACCGATTTTTCGGAAGCCTCGCTCAATGCAATCCAACATGCACTGCATACCTTTTCGGGTTCCGACACCGAGTTTGTACTGCTCCAGGCACTTGGCACATCGCTTATCAGTTCGCCGGATGGCTGGTCGGCCTACGGCGAACTGATGAGCCGGAGCGAAGCCAATCTACAAACACTCATTGCCGACCTTAAGCGCCATACCAACGCGGCTTCTTCCCGATTCCGCACCGCTACACTGGCATCGACTCCCGAACTGGCGATCGATATGCTTCTTCGGGCCGAACCATTCGACTGGGTCGTACTGGGTGCAACCGGAACGGGAAAAGCCATTGCGTTTGGGAGTGTCGCCACGGCCGTAATTCGGGCCAATCGCGGCAACGTACTGGTTATTCCGGCAACGGTTCCTCCCCTGCCCTTGCTCAATGCTGTTTTTGCGACCGATTATGCTCCGCTGGCTCGTGCGGCCCGGTATGCGCTCCATAAACTGGTCGAACGCCATCATGCCCGGCTCACCTTCCTGACCATTCTGGCCAAAGACACGCTGACATCGGCTCCTCCGAAAACCCTTCGGCAGGCTTTTCAGTCGGGGTTTCAGGAACTAAGTACAACCGAAGCCATCGAATCGCATACCGACCTGCGGAATGGCATCGAAAACTACCTTGAATCGCACTATGTCGATTTGCTGGTAACGGTTTGCCATCATCGTTCGCTGATCGACCTACTCCTGAACCGCAGTACAACACGTCAGTTAGCCTATAAACCGATGGTTCCGCTGGCAGTACTGGTCAGCGACGAAACCGAGGCCGTAGCCCCTACCCTCCTCCAGCATAGCCTGAAAGGGGAGGTCATTTTCTGAAGAGCAGGACATGGCTCGTTGTTCAAAACGCAAACTGACAATAATCACCCCGGCAACTGACCGCCGACATAGGCTTTCCTGCCGTTTGCGGGTAGGTTTGCAAAGGAGTCAAACATACGTCTGGCTAGAGGCCGAAACGGTCGATAGACACCCCTCAACCGGGGTGATGTCGATTCGTAACGATAGCCACGGAAAACACGCCTAAGCGAGAGGAAGTAAAGCGATTCTGGTTGAGTAATAAACACATGCAGGGTTCAGATAACCCCGTGGCAGTTTGCCACGGGGTTTCTTTTGCTAGTCGAGCCGGAATACGTTTCTGACAAGCCGGACAAGCACGATTGGCACAACTCCCGACAGAATCAGGAGCAGCAGCGCCTGCGCATCGAAGGGCTGGATAGCCAGTGCTTTCCGAAACAGCGGCACAGCATAAGTAAGCACCATCAGCCCGACACACAACAGTAACGCCAGCCAGATATAGCGGTTTCGGGTTATTTCATTGACCAGCAGCGAAGCGTTGCGCCCCGAATACAGGTTAAATACGTGCAGCAACTGCGCCCAGCAAAGCGCGTAGAAGGTTAACGTTCTGCTCGCCGATTCGCTATAATGCCACACCCAGCGGGCGTAGGCATAGGTACCCAACACGGCTACGGTGATCGCAATAGCGTACAGAACAATCCGTTGCCAGTCGGCCCGATTCAGCAGTGGGCTCTTCGGGTCGCGCGGAGGCTGCTGCATCAGAACACCATTTTCGCGACCAACGCCCAGCGCCAGTGCCGGGAATACATCCGTAACAATATTGACAAACAGAATCTGCAACGGCAACAGAGGATTGCCCAGACCCACTACCCCCGCCACGGCCACCACAAAAATTTCGCTCAGGTTACAGGACAGCAGAAAAACGACGAACTTTCGGATATTCTCGAAAATAACCCGCCCCTGCCCTATAGCCCGCACAATCGACGCAAAGGAGTCATCCTTCAGAATCAGGTCGGCGGCTTCGGCGGCTACCTGAGTTCCCCGTAGTCCCATGGCAATACCAATATCGGCCTTTTTCAGGGCGGGCGCATCATTGACGCCATCGCCGGTCATGCCAACAATATTTCCATGCTGCTGGTAGAAATCGATCAGGGCCAGTTTCTGAGCCGGGCTAACCCGCGCAAAGACCCGGCATTGAAGCAGTTTCGCCCGATCGCTTTCGGTGAGTTGGTCCAGTGGCCGAAGTTCGTTCCCGGTCATGACCAGAGCCTCATTGGCCCGCACAAGTTTCACCTGCCGGGCAATGGTGAGTGCCGTAGCCGGATGGTCGCCGGTAACCATAATGACCCGTATACCGGCTTTTCGACACGCTTCCAGCGCCGACGTAACCGGTAGCCGGGGTGGGTCCAGAAAACCGATCAGCCCGGCATAGACCAGGTCGGCATCCGCAAAGGTAGCCTCATCGGGTTGGTCGTTCAGTTCCTTATAGGCGAAAGCCAGTGTACGAAGACCGCTTTGTGCCATCTGGCTGGCCCGCAGGTTCTGCCGGTCCCGCTGCTCATCGGTCAGTGCCGGACAACGCGCCATCACTTCTTCAATAGCGCCTTTCACCGCAACGAGGTAGGTTGTCGGACGTTGGTGGAGAGTCGCCATCAGCCGCGTATCGGCGCTGAATGCCTGCTCGGCCAGCCGCCGATAATCGGTGCGCAAGGTAGTAGGGTGGTTTCCTGCACGGATAGCGAATTTCAGCAACGCGACTTCAATGGGGTCACCAATTTCCCGAAACGACTCGCCCTCACCCCCTACCTCAGCATTATTGCACAATACCCCCAGCACCAGGAGCCGATCCAGTTCAGTCGATTTCGGGATAGTCGTACTGGAGGTGTTTGCCGGATTCAGCTCCAGATACACATCCTGCTCTGGACCCGGCAATTGCAGGCTGAATACGTCGATCCGGTTTTCGGTCAGCGTTCCGGTTTTGTCGGTAAAGATCACATTGGTTCCACCCAGCGTTTCAACAGCCGCCAGCCGTTTCACCAGCACTTTTTTCTGAGCGAGCCGCATCATTCCATAGGCCAGGGCAATTGTTGCCACAACAGCCATTCCCTCCGGTATGGCTGCAATAGCCAGCGCAACCGATGTTTCGATCAGTTGCACAACGGCCTGCCCACGCACTAACCCGGCAATTACAAACAGCACCGATAAGGCCAGCGTGATAACGATAAGCACCCGGGACAAGCCGTCGAGTTTTTTTTCCAGCGGTGTTGCACTGCGTTCGGCCCCTTCAACGAGTTGACTGATCCTGCCCAGTTCTGTCTGGCTACCAATGGCCACAACAAGAGCCCGGCCAGTGCCTGCCGTAATGGCTGTTCCTTTAAACAATTGATTATGTTTTTCGGCTAATGGGGCCTCCGTTGGGGTTGGCGCTGTTGTTTTGGCAACGGGCAATGACTCGCCGGTCAGCGTCGATTCGTCGACTTCAAGTTGATGGACCTCTATCAGTCTGGCATCGGCCATAACCAGATCGCCCGCTTCGACCAGGAGCAGATCGCCAACCGTAATCGCTTCTGACGAAATTTCCTGTACCTGCCCCGCGCGCATGACCCGCGCCGGGGCCGTATCCAACTGGCGTAGTGCCTGCATCGACCGACTGGCATTCCATTCCAATACAAACCCCGTCAGGGCATTGATTGCCAGTACGACCAGGATGGCCCAGCCTTCCAGCGAATCGTTGAGCACAAACGACAAACCGGCGGCCAGTGCCAGTATGGCAACGATGAGGCTCCTGAACTGACGAAAAAAGACGGCAAACCAGCTTTCGGGCTTAGTAGCGTCGAGGGCATTAGGACCGTAGTAGATCAAACGCTGCCGGGCTTCGGCAGCCGAAAGTCCTGTAGCCGGGTCGGTGGCTGGCAGTAATGAATCCGTAGTGTGTGGCGGCATCAGACCAGCGTGTTAATACCTGTTGAGCAGAAGCTACAAAGGTGCACAATTTGCTTTAATCCTTTTTTAATCTTCATCTTAAAATCACAACTGAATTCAATCAGACAAGTTGCTGACAGCCGTCATACCCTGCGCCCCGTCTATCGATAAACTTTGTTCTGTCGATAGACGTCACGTACTGGATGCGGGTTACTGGCGATTAGACTTAACAAGCCCTGCCCACTCATCCATTCCTAACAGCCAACACCCAAACAACTTATGAAAAAGGTACTTGTTCTGACCGACTTTTCGGAAGCCTCACACAATGCGCTTCGGTTCACCCGAAGTCTGTTTGCCGATACAGACACTGATTTTCATCTGCTGTGTGTCTACCCTATTGAGCCCGACGGGTTTTATGGGCAAAAACATGTTAAAGAAACCGCCTGCACGGCCTTCACCGATTCGTTGCAGGAACTGGCTCAAACTATGCGCACGCAGCCCGTTTTGGCTACGCATACCTTTCGCTCAACTGCGTTGCCCGGCACCCTGCTCGATGCCGTACAATCGGTGCTGGACGAAGATGCTTTTGACCTTGTGGTGCTGGGTTCAAAAAAAGAAGGAACAAACGTTCTGTTTGGCAATAGTGCCACAACGCTGGTTCGGCAATTACAAACCAATGTCCTGATTGTTCCGAGTGATTCTGTGCCGCAACCGGTTCGGCATATTGTGCTGGCGGCCGATGTGCGAAACCAGAAAGGCTGCAACCTGCTGGCTCCCGTGAAGGATATGGTGATTCAGAAAGAGGCTGAGCTAACGCTGCTGATGATCGATACTCCCGGCCGGAAGAATGTTCACCCCGAGCGCGAAACCTGCCTGCGGCAATACCTTACGCCCGTCATTCCGACGGTAGCGCGTATACAGGCTCCCAATGTCCGACAGGGAATCGACACCTACCTCGACGGTCATGTGGTCGACCTGCTGGTAATGATTCCGCGGCACAAAGGCTGGACTGATATACTCACCGGATCGAGCGTGACCCGGTCTTTGGCCTTTGCACCACCGGTTCCCCTCTTAACCCTATACGACAACGGGCTGAGCGATCAGGCGCATACGATGAGCGATCTGTCCAATCTGGACTATGCCCTATAGCCACCCTAACCACACAGCACTATGTATAAGATCCTGCTTTTGACTGATTTTTCGGCAGCTTCCCGCCACGCGATCGCCTTTACCCAGGCGCTTTTTGCCGATACTGCCGCTACTTTCTGCCTGCTCAATACCTATCTGGTCGAGCCAGAAATCGATTACAGCAGTGTTATGCTGCTGGAAGAAAGACGGCGAGCCATAGAAGCTGGTATGCAAACCTTCAGGCAATCGATTACGCAACAGCCCGAACCAGAATATCATACCTATACGACTAAAGTAATGCTGGGCGATCCGGTTGGTGCAGTCAGGCAATTGCTGAGCGAAGAGTTCTTCAATCTGGTTGTGCTGGGAGCCAGCGGGTCGGGCAACAGCCAGCTTTTTGGCAGTGTGGCAACGGGTCTGGTCAGACAGGCAACCACCAATGTGCTCGTGGTGCCCGCCACAGCGCCAATCCGCCCCCTAGAACACGCTGTGCTGGCTACCGATTATACCTCTGTCAACAATAGAGAGTCGTTGACGATCCTGACCGATCTGCTCAGCCGGAAAGCGGCTGAGCTAACCCTGCTGACCATCGAAAACACCGACCATCCGGAAACGCTGGCCTCCGAACCGAATCGGCAGTATGTACTCAGCGCCTTCGAGAACATCCCCTCCGAGACCTACACCATTCATGACACCGATGTGTTACATGGCATTCAGGATTACCTTGCCGTTCATACCGTCGACCTGCTGGCAATGTTACCGCATCATACGAGTTTCATGGATGTGATTTTCAACCGGAGCCTTAGTCGGGCTGTAGCCTATCGACCAACCGTACCGCTGCTAACGCTTTACGACGCTCCGGCTGCGTCGGCATCTGACGATTCAGCCGCCAATCGAGTTCCCTTTACCACCTACCTATAACTCCTTACTACGATGACAACTGAAAAATATCGTCAGCTTACCGACGTTCATCTGTTGCACCGCATCTGGCATAGCGAGCTGGAATTAGCCCTTCAGGAAGTCAATTTCTGGGAAGACCTGCTTGGTACGCTCAACGAAAACCTTGATCCTAACCAGCGGGCCATCGAAAACTGGCAACATGAAATCGGTCAGCTCCACCATTTCCGGCGGCTGACCAAACGGCTGATGGAAGAAATCGATGGGGTCGAAAAAGAGGTTGCCATGAGCGTTCGCACCGACCACGTCCTCGATGCCGACACCCGGCTCGATCATCAGTATCTACGCGAAGAAATGGATAGTTTTCATGCCGATTTCCGGGCGTTCAAAAATGAGATACGACGGTATACGGTTGCAACCCCTACGTTCTGATTGCCTGATATAGCCCTTGTTAATGAAAAATCTGATCGCTGCTTAGAGCGATCAGATTTTGTATGGACTGGCAATAGTATAGTGGAGATTTTCTAAGCAGCCATTGAGGAAGTGAAAAAATAAGATTCCTGTTCACAGGGGGTGCGGTAGCCCAGCACCGAATGTTTCCGTCGACGCAGGGCGGCCTGTGCCGTTGTACCAACCTTCAATGTACCGCTCAGGCAGCCCTGTCGAACGTAGCTAACCGGGCCGCTGCTCGTGTTTCAAAACGAGCATGGTTGACCAACCGCAACGGCGGACCGTTCGCTCTTGAGCGTCTTGAATCAGATCGCCGAAGCGAAAGCTTTCGGCCACGGCATTGTCCCATCGGACCGCCGACGCGGCAGTTCCCTTTCGGCTGGTACGCCAGCCCGGTCATACTTTGTTCAACAGACCAGCCACTCAACTCATCTCGAAATTCGGTGCAGGCGTACTGAATCCCACGGTCTGACCGGGTCACCGGAGCGATGAACGATAAGTTCACCATCTAGCGGCCTATTTTTCAGAGCCATTTGAAAAGCCGCAATGCTGGTATCAACGGCTTTTAACGTATCACTCAACGCCCAGCCCACCACCTTCCTGTCAGCTAAATCTAAAATAGCCCGCTCCGGCGTACCGGTCAAGTATAACCAGCCTTCGCCGGTCCGGATATAGGTAATATCAGACACCCACTTTTGACTAGGCTTGTCGGCTGAAAACTCTTAGTATGTCGCGCGGCTTCGGCCGGCCGATCCATTTGAGCTTCTCTAAGCTCCCGCTGTAACCTTCTAATCTGTTGCTGCTCATCAGAAAGTGTAGCATTAGCAGGCTGGATTTGATCATTTTTTTGATGGCGTTGCCTCCATTTGCGGATTCGACCAGGATCAATACCTAATTCACGAGCAGCATCCTGAATTGATCCTTTTGCATATAACAACTCGACCGGTACGCCGGGGCGGGCCATTCCCTTGAAGGCTTCGTCATACATACATGGTCCGCCATTGCGGTCGTTTAACCATATCAACTTGGATCGGACTGCCGAAGCAGTTAGTCCCCCAAATCTGCCTAAAAAAAGTCTCCAGTCAAATGTAGCAAGTTCAGGTTTTTGCTTTGTACAAACGACAGGCTTAGCGCTGTAAAAGGATTTTGACAGATCAGGATGATCATTGCTTTTCGTTAGTATTGCAGTCAACGAGCGCAAATTATATCGACAAAATTCCGGCGTCCGTGCATCTGAGAAGATATTAGCTTACTCAGACAAAATTTGTAGCTTGGGCCCATGTTCGACCAACTCAAAAATAGCCTGGAGCGTCTGTTACCCCTTACCCGTGAGGAGTTTGTCTACTTCGTGACGTTGCTGACCCCACGCAAGCTGACCAAATACGAGCCGTTTCTGCGGGCTGGCGAGGTGTGCCGCGAGATTGCCTTCATCAATCAGGGGTGCCTTCGGTATTACTACCTCAAAGACGGTGACGAGTTTAATGGCCAGTTTTTCTTTGAAGGCTCGTGGCTCGGCGAGTACCACAGCTTCCTGACGGGCCAGCCTGCCATACAATACATCGACGCCCTGGAAGACTCCCAACTACTGGTGATGCAATACAACGATATGCAGAAACTGTACGACGAGATTCCCAAATTCGAGCGCTTCGGACGGAAACTGGCTGAAAATGTGGTCATCGGTTCGCAATACCGGACGGCCTCGCTGTTGTTTGATACGCCCGAAGAACGCTACCTCAAACTGATGCGTGAGCGCCCCAAAGTCATCGAGCGGATTCCACTGCATCACATTGCCTCCTATCTCGGCATCAAGCCTGAAAGTCTATCGCGTATCCGCAAACGGCTGGCCGATGGTCGGTAAATTGTCTTTTCTTAACTCAAATCAAGTAAGTAGCTGACGTACCTAACCAGAGTCAAGGCGGTCGGCTCAAGCCAGGGTGCAACTTTGTCACATAGTTCAATCACAAAAACTAACTGACAAATTTCATGAAAACGTCTCGTATTTTACTGCCGCTGGGCACCGCAGCTCTCTTCTCTCTGGCAACTACAGGTCGCGCTCAGAACACCGAACCAGCGCCAGCGAAACTGCCTATCTACGGCAACATTAGCATTGGCTACGGTAATACGTTCTTCTCCGGTACACTAGCCCAAAAGGAAACCCTTAACGACGGACGCGGCTTCGGGCGCAACCAGGGCAACACCCTGACGACCTGGTTCTACGTAGCTCCCGCCCGCTGGAAAGGGCTGGGCGTGGGCACGGGTATAAAAGGCTTTTTCGCGACGCCCAACAACGGGGGCAATGACGAAACCTATCTGTACAACTACTACCACGTGGGCGTTGGAGCGCGGTACTATCCACTCAGCCGGGTGTTCAATAAAGGCTTCAACGTGAAAAGCAGCTTCGGTATCGGGCAGATGACCGAAAAAATGAAGTACAACAAGACCCGCACCTACGACCATCAGTTTGCTATAGGAACCACGCTGCTGGCGGGAGTGGGTTATTCGATTCCTGCCTTCAAAAAACGAGCGGCTGTCAACATTGACCTGGAATACGAAACTTCAAACCGGCGGGGCGATGTAACGGGCGTTGGCGAAAACCAGCCTTTTCGCAACAGTCACGTCAGCCTGAATGTTGGTCTGGGTTTTTAACCGTTCCTTTCTCACGTCAAAACCCAATAATTATGCAGCCAACGCTCGATGTATCCACTGAGGCTGTGCGCTACGGGCGCTTCGTCACGAAGCAGTGGCTTGTAGGCCTGCTCATTACTGAACTGATTACTGTACTGGCTCCGGTGAGTGTATTGTCTGCCCGCTTCCACTTTCCCGATATCCTGCGCGAACCGGCCAGCGTAGCCCTGCCGCTATTTGCGGCTAATCAGTCCGTGATTGTACCGGCGTACTACGTTTTTATGCTGTCGGGGTTGCTTTACCTGCCGATGTCGATATTGTTGCGCAGGCAATTGAGCGCATCGGCAACGCAGACTGCAGGCAATCTGCTGGTCGGGTTAGGGGTAGCCACCGCGCTGTTTCAGACCATTGGTTTCAGTCGCTGGCTGTTTGCGGTGCCTTATCTGGCCGATGCTTACGAACAGGCTACAGCCAACCCAACCCTGCGCGACTCCATCAGTCTGCTGTACGACACGTTGAACCGATACGCAGGCATGACCATTGGCGAACACCTGGGATTTCTGGCAATGGGCGGCTGGACAATCTGTCTGGCGCTCATGTTACCACGGCCCAACCGGTTTGCCCGCTGGTTTAGTGCATCAGGCATTCTGATTGGTGGATTGATTATGGTCAGCATAGCCGAGCATTTTGGTACGGCACAGGCCGGATTGTTTGGCCTGCTCAACTTTATCGCCAATACGCTCTGGTCAGTCTGGATGCTGGTGCTGGCTGTACAGCATGGGCGTCAATAAACTGTCCAATGACGATGATGTTGCGGAAACGTATGCTACTGGAAAATCTAGTCAAAAACCAATATGAATACGCATCTTAATGATTTATCAGGCTATAAGAAAAAGAAAACTTGACACCTGTTCCGCTAGAAGGTCCTCGAAGCCTGTCGGGCCGAACGAGTCCAGGCCTCCGAGCTTGAAGAAACTCCGGGCATCTCGATGACGGAACTACGCCGTCTCAACTGCAATTACTTTCGCTACCGTTTACTTCCCCTTTTGTATCCTAAACATCACGGTCCGCCGTTGCCATTATGAGCATGACCGAGTCAGGCGACCCCAATGAGAATGCGATGGCTGAACGGGTACTTCGCCCCTTAAAAGATGATTGTAAGTTGGCTCGTGGTTTTTCTTCTTTTTCAGCAGCCGAAGAAGCGATTGAAAGGGCGATTAATGCGTATAATACGGTTCGCCCGCATGCATTGCTAAATTATTTGACGCCCCATCATATGCATCAACGTAAGCGAAAGTCCAAGCTTCGTCGGAGCGCCGATGCACTGGTACCCTTATAAAAAAGTACGGTACGGAAATGTACAATATGAGTGCGCTTTCCGCTAATTTTAATAACTGTCCAACTCAATCCGTAGCATACGCTCAATTGGGCCAAGTATTCTTTTTGAGGACATGTCCTAAAAAAAGACCTCTTTTCTGGTTTTGACATTGCAATAATGTTCAAAACTTAAGAAAAGAGGTTCTTCTTTTAACCACCCAAATAAAGTTCGGGATGGCTCACGTTACCATGAATGAATTAGAGCAGTCTATGCATTCTGTCAAGGATTCTCTTTCAGGATCTTCACTGTTTTGTTTTGCGAAGGAGTACTGACGCGAAGTAATAGTATACCCGTAGGAGTCTGACCTAAGGATACCCTAACTTGTTCGGTTGATGTAGCCTGTTCAATAAGCTGGTTGCTCAACAGCGTTCCTTTCGTATCAGTCAGTTGAATACGCAAGGGTTGGCCTCCAGCGCCCTGCACTTCAACCGCTACTTCCGGACCACTCACTGGGTTGCCCAGTACCGTTACCTGGAAGGGAATTTCGGCCTCAGCGGCCACACGTGCGCCACTGCCAGGTTCCTGCCCCCAAACCCGCTGACCAGCCAGATAAATCACTGTCTGGTTGTTTTCAAGCCAGTTTGTTCCTGCCAGATAGGAATAGTCGTTGCTCTGGTTGAAGTCAGTCCAGTCGTCTTTAGCTACCCGGTATTGAACATCGCCCGTGCTGCTGGCGGGATAAAGGGCGCCCAGATTAGCGTTGAAACTAAGCTCCAGATAGGCGTCGGCGTTGGTTTGAACCGGGTTTAGTTTGACAAACTGACCGGTAACGTTCGCGTTACCCAGCAGCGCATAATCCAGGTAGAACCGGAGTTTATCCGGATTGCCTTCGGCCGTCAGGTAATACCGTACCTTAACATCCTGGTAGTTCACCGGCACGTTGCCCTCGTTGCGTACCTGTAGATACGTATTGATAGTGTTAGCACCGTTGGTCCGGTTCTGGTTGTATACCGTCAGGCGTTGTTGAACAGCAACCTCAGTTGGTTCGGTCCCCCAGGCTAATTGCCCATTGATATACGCTGTGATATGATCATTTGCCGTCAGGTTTTGCGCATTGGCGTAGGAGTAATCGTCGGCTTCGTTGAAGTCTGTGTTGTTCTGCTTAGCAATGCCGCTCTGAATTTCACCCGAATTAGCACCCGGCATCAACTGACCTGCCGACTCATCAAAGCTGTACTCAACGTAGCCCCATGCGCCCTGCCGGGGTTTGTCCAGCGCCACGTACTTCACCCGAATTTTATTATTCCCAATCTGGGCGTAATAAACGGGTAGCGTAGAAAGCGGGGCAAAATTTTCGGCTGTTAGCCAATAGCGGAGGGTCAACTGGCCATATACTAACGGCGCATCCCCTTCGTTAAGAACCTGAAGAGTCGGCTTAATCACGTTGTTCGCAACGACATTATCTGCATCCTTGTGCAGTACTCTTACCATAGCTGATGGCGCAGCCTTTACGTCGATGGTAAGAGCAGTCGATGTAGCCGCCAGGCCGTCATTGTCAACGGCCTTTGCCGTCAGTGTGTACGTACCGGCCGATACGTTGGTTAGCGTAAATGCATAGGGAGACGTAGTGGCAGAGCCGAGCAACGTAGTTCCATTGTAAAACTCCACCTTGCTTACCGTTCCGTCAGCGTCATTCGCCGTGGCGGCTAACTCAACCGCGGTTCCTGCCGTGAATGTCGTGCTTGCCACGGGTGATGTCAGATTAACCGTTGGCTGGGCATTGACACGAACGCCTGAAACCAAGTTCGACTTGACAGCGGACGACCAGTCGCTTTTCCATAAATTTACCGACCAGTTCCCTCCCTTAATCGGAGCCGCACCTGCCGGAATGGTAAGCGTAATGGCCTGCGTTCCCGAACCAGCGCTAACCTGCACATTCTTAGACGTAATGGTTTGCCATTGGCTGTTGAAGAGGTACACGTCGATAATACGATTGGCGGCCGCCGTATAATTGACATTCACCGTGTAGGATTGGCCCGGATTGACCACCATTGGCGGTTTGTTGAACGCAATGGATTCCTGTACCGTAGCCGTACCCACTGTAATCGATACCACCGACGACGTAACGACTGCTCCGCTATTGTCGGTTGCTTTGGCCGTCAGCGCATAGGTGCCGGTTGCTACATTACTCCATGCGAACGAGTAGGGACTAGTGGTAGCAGAGCCGAGTAACGTAGTGCCGTTGTAGAACTCCACCTTACTGATGCTGCCACCGGTACTATTGGCCGAAGCCGTTAGCGTGATAGTAGCCGGAGCCGTAAAAGTGGCACTGGCTACCGGGCTGGTTAGCGCGACCGTCGGCGCCGACTGAGTGCCGACCGACCGAACAACAACATTGTCGAAGCGCGAAGGGCAATAGAACGAGTACAGGCCAATCTTACCACTCGTAAAGTCGGTCGTAGCTACATTGTTGAAAACCGTGTTACCATTGATTTTAACCGTGGTTGTGCCACCGGTATTGGTGATCAAAATCGCGTGACTGGTGCCTGTGCCTCCGCCGGTAAACGTTGTAGAGGCTATGGTCGTCAGTGTACCGTTCACCTTTTTCTTCAAGTCGACTGTTTTTGCCTTCGAATTGAAGGTGAGCAGGTAGTAGTTATTGGTATTCTGGTAATTGAATACGACCCCGATATTGTTATCCCAACTGGCCGTGGCATCCACCGCATAGGAGTAGTTCGAAAAGGAGGCTCCATTGTAGAACGAGGTAAATTCTCCATTGGTGTTCGTGCTTTCGTAGCGTTGATTGGTGGCTGTCCAAGTGCCCCCATTGGCTACCCAGCCAACGGCCGTATTCGTATTATAGTCCTCAGCGTACAGCACATCGGACCCTAAATTATCGACGGTAATTTTCACCGCGTCAGACGTTTTGCTGACACCCGCGTTGTCGGTTGCTTTCGCCGTAACGAAGTACGTACCAACGGACAGATTTGTCCATACATACTGGTAAGGGGCGGCCGTTGATGTACCAATGAGAGCCGTGCCGCTGAAGAACTCCACTTTCGTTATGGTTCCATCGGGATCGCTGGCCGAGGCCGTTAGGGTAAGGCTGGCCCCCGGCGCGAGACGGGTATTATTGAGCGTTGAGTCGATCTTACAAACCGGTACCTGATTCGTTGGGTCGTTCGGATTTCCCCAGAATTCCAGCTCACTGATGTTGCCATACCCGTTATTGGGCGATAGAAAACGATAGTAGCGATACAAACCCGTGGTGGCAAAACGAGCCGTGGTATAAAACCCTTCAATCGGTGTTTGGGTAAAAGTATATAGGTCTACCGCATTCGAGAAATCAGGTGAATTAGACCCCTGTATTTTACCGCCAACGATTCGCAACGCCCAGGCTGTACGGGGTACAATGCGCGCTTTTCTGACGGTTTTGGCTATCCCCATATCCAACCCAACCCACTGTCCTGAGGCCGAGGCCCCGTCGAAATAGGTTGTCAGATCACCGTCCAGAGCCTTGGCAAACGTCTTGCCGTTATTCTCGTACGAACCCGGTGAGCCGATGCCCGTTCCGGTAAACTTCACATAACCATCCGTCGACTTGACCGTAACCGTATCAATGGCCGACGCTGCCGTAGCGTATAGATTATCGGTAGCAACGGCCTTAAGTAGATAGGTACCTTCATCGACATCATTCCAGGTATAGCGAAAGGGAGATGCAGTAGCCTCTCCTATTTTCGCTGAACCGTTGTAAAACTCAACCTTAGTCACACTCCCGTCCGAATCGTTGGCCGTTGCTTCGAAATTGATGGTAGCCGGAGCGGAAAAGGTGGCGCTCTGGACCGGCGAAGTCAGCGTTATGGCGGGGGCAACGTTGGCAGGCGTATTGTTCAGAATCGGCACAAGTGCATCAAACCAGGCATTCGCGTCTTTAGTAGCTCCCTGTTTGCTCAGGTGAAGATCGTCGAAGTAATCACCAGGATCCCAGGTAGCGTACATTTTCTGATAAATATCAGCCAGATAGATATTATCCGTGTCGCTAGCGTTGGCAATTTCCCGAATCTTGGCATTGAGTGCTCCCAGGCTCTTGTCGCTGGGGTTACTGCCCCAGTTTTTATCCCATTTGACTGGCTCGATTGTTCCTAAAATCAACCGGACGCCCGGCTTGAGTTGCAGAATCTTATTAACCAGATCCTGATAGCGTTGCGGAGCCGACGCCATGTAGCCGGGCGGATGGGCATCAGCACCAAACATGTCATTAATACCAATGGCCAGCAGCACAATATCCGGATTGGCCTGGGGCAGGTAGTCCTGAATATGCTCATATAATCCGGTGGTTTCGCAGGTAGAACAAAAAGTTTGCGTGTCAGGACCAATGGTGTAGCCCCCGTGACCAGCATGGTCCTTATCGTTAGGAATAGTATCGCCCTCGGCGTAGTTCTGACGGTCGCCCACATAATCCAGTTTATAGCCGTTTCGGATCAGCCGGGTACGCAAATACCCCCGCCAGCTATTCTGCGTATTACCGCCCCCACCCCCTTCCGTCTTTGAATCCCCTAAAGGCATGATTTTGAAGGTCTGAGCAGGCGAGAAGTCGGGCGCGGCTGGTGCCCGACGATTGGTTAGGTCACTGATCGGGCCACCGCCCGGATTACCTTCTAAGTTGTTGGTGATGACATAAAGGTTTTTGTACAGGAGCTTGATGTCATTCGCCCAGTCAGATGTGCCTAACCCCCCGTTTATATCATAGCCGTAGAGCTGCTTGAACTCATTACGTACCGACCCTTCAGGGCCTGTTTCGGTAACGAAAGCATAGGTATCACCCGCTGTATTATCGACGGTATAGCCGCCGTAGTCGCGCAGGGTACGAGCCAGAATCAGCCCCGCCTGCGTTTTCAAGCCCAGGCTATTATCGCTCACACTGTTGAGCACTACGTCTTTATTTAGGGCTAACAGTGCCCCTATTTTCATCTCCGGGTTGGTTCCGCCGTAATAGTTGTAGGCCGTCGGATCATTGTAGCCGCCGTCCTGATTTGTCGCTGGCCAGCGATAGCCACCAGTAGCATCATGGTAAAAATTTTCTTTACCAAACAGGTTAAGCTTGATCACATGCGGAATCTTGCCCGACGTAAATTCCCCGACTCGAATGGTGCCGCCAATGGCGGACAGATGGCTGCCGCCATGCGCGCCCTGGATACACTCGCCCGTGAGCACACAGCCGCTGGGGTCCCATTTGTATTGGGCAGTAGCAACGTCGGTTCCGCATTTGGCAAATGGCTGGGCCTGCCAGATTTTGCCATCGGGTTGTAGGATAGCTACGCCCGCATTGGGGGTTTTGCCAACCCATACATTCTTATCATAGATAAAGTTGGTGGGGATAGGAGCGGAAAACAGCGTAGGTCCCTGCACCGGACAACGGTCCTGCCCCGACCAGCCAGCGTAGTTGGTTTCTACATTCATCAACGGCTCATTAGGCCGAAAGATCACAACGTCTTCATCGGCCTCAAAGTAAGTTGCATCCTGAATCCCAGCAGGAGCATAAACAGCATTGTTGTGAATAGGAATGTTCCAAATGGACGTTTTGGCGAAAGGCCACTTGAGCGGGTCGCGTTGAGCGAGAGCGGGGTAGCAGAGCATAATAAGCCCTGCCACGATCCCCAGAATCGTCGTTTTCATCAGTAAAATAAAGGAAAGGTTGAACTGTTTAGAATCGATATGTATGGTGTAGATAGAAGGGAATCGATAGGGGTAGGCAAAATGCCTACCAGCCCGGATTTTGCTGTAACTTTGAGTTCTTGATCAGCTCGTCCTGTTGAATCGGAATGAGGTAATCTCTGTCTCGAAATACCCGATCTTCTACTTTGAAGCGAGTAAACGTTTTCCCGTCCTGACTGATGCGCATACCATAGATGGGCGCACCAATCACCTCTTCGGCTAATTTCCAGCGCCGAAGATCGAAGAAGCGCTGATCTTCGAAGGCCAGTTCTACGGCCCGCTCCCGCCGAATCCGCTCCCGCATTTCTTCTTTCGACAACCCGGCTGGTAAGGCTGGCATTTTTACTCTGGCGCGTAAGGTATTGACAGCGTCATATACGCTGGCGTCAGGACCAACAGCTTCATTTTGTGCTTCGGCGTAGTTTAGCAATACCTCGCCCAGCCGGAGCAGAATCCAGTTATTGTAGCCGTTGGTTGGGTTCTTGAAGAATGCTTCATCGATGTACTTCCGCAGATAATAACCCGTTGTCGTCGCGTTGCCGTCGGTTTGGTTCGGGCCACCGTCGATGCCGTTGTTGCCTTTCACGCGGGTTTGTACCGTAATGGCATCGCCCCCCGTTCCCAGTACCGCTCCGTCGTAGATAACCGTACCATAGAAACGGGGATCGCGGTTTTTGTACGGATTATTGGGGTCGTATAAGGGCGACTTGTCGTAGGTCTGGCCATCAGTCATTTCAAACATATCGACGAGGTTTTGCGTCGGACAGACTCCCCCCCAGCCACCAATACTGATAAGACCATTGTTCCGGTTAAAATCGTGGGTTACCAGCGTCGACTTGTACTGCTTGCTGAAAATAACTTCCTGATTGTTATTATTGGCCGCTTTGAAGAGATTCTCAAAATTTGGGAAGAGGGTATAGTTTCTGGCATCAATAACCTTCATGGACGCAGTCGCTGCGTCGGCCCACCGCTCAGCATGAAGCAGCACACGACCCTGCAGGGCAAGAGCAGCCCCACGGGTAGCCCGACCCAACGACTGACCTGAACGGGTCGCAGGCAGCAAGGCGGCTGCTTCGGCCAGCTCTTTGCTAATGAAATCTACGCATTCGGTATAGGTGTTACGCGGAGTTAGTAACTGCGATATATCCTCAACGCCCAGCGCCCGGGTAACCAGAGGTACTCCACCGTAGAATTTGACCAGTTCATGATAATAAAAGGCTCTGAGAAACTTCACTTCGCCGGTTAGAGCTGCTATTTTGGCCGTATCACCAGGCACCGACCTGACGTTATCCAGAAAGATATTGCACCGACGAATGTAGTCGTATCCGTATGTCCAGTAGGTTGGCGGGTTATTCCAGAAGTAGCCGTAGCGCAGTGATTTATCTGGATTCGTATAACTCAGGTCGCCCCGGTTCATATCGTTCGTGATGGGCCAGGGAAACGTATTTTCGCCCTCATCAGTAGCCCCGGATAGGTGATAACCACCCCGCTCAAAACCGCTGATGATGCCCGAGTAAATATTATTAGCAAACTGTTCGGCCAGAGAGTAATCGCTCCAGACGGCCGCATCGGAAAACGAGTTAAGGGGTTTACGGTCCAGAAAATCTTTCTGGCAGGCAGCTAGAAAAAAGCCCAGACCAGTTAGTAAGAGTAATGACAGACGTAATAATTTCATGGATTTAGGGAAGATTAGAAGCCGACATTGATGCCTACAGCGTACACTTTTTGCTGCGGATAGAACCCGCCCCGGGTCGAGTTTGCGGAGTTGCCCGGCCCTTCAGGGTCCAGTACTTTGAGCTTGTCGAAAGTCAGGATATTCTGGCCACTGACAAATACACGCAGCGTACTGAGCCGGGCTTTGGTTGATAGGGAGGCCGGTAAGGTGTAACCCAGTTCCAGGTTTTTCAGGCGCAGGTACGACGCATCTTTAAGCCAGTACGACGAGGTTTCGGTGTTGTTGGCCGTGGGCTGGGTGGTCATGCGTGGATACGTCGCATTTGGGTTGGTGGGCGTCCAACGGTTTAGGTGGCTTTCGAGGGCTTTGCCACTGTTGTAGAACGCCCAGGCGGCTTCGTAATCGACGTAGGCATTGACGCGACCAGCTCCCTGGAAGAAGATGCTCAAATCAAATCCCTTATACTGTGCTCCAGCGCTAAAGCCATAAATCAGTTGAGGAACTGTGCTGCGCCCGATTTGCACAACATCTTTGCTGTCAATTTTACCGTCTCCGTTAATATCTTCGTAGCGGATGTCGCCCGGTTTGACTGAATTTGGCTGCTTGGGCGCGTTATCAATTTCTTCCTGCGACTGGAAAAGCCCAAGTGCCCGATAACCAAAAAACTGATTCAGACTACGGCCCGTTTCGCGGATGTTTGGATTCTTGTCGGCGGGCTCGTCTTTAAAAACAACTTTGTTCTGGACAAATGTCAGATTACCACGTAGGTTGTACGTAAAGGTGCCGATCCGGTGCTGGTGAGTGAGGACAAGTTCAACCCCTTTGTTATCCATGATGCCGGTATTCTCGAATGGTAACTGAGCCCCAAGCGTAGCCGGAACGGCCAGACTCCGCTTGGTCAGGATGTTACTGGTACGTTTGTAGAACAGGTCGATTTCAAATCCGAGTTTACCCTTCCACAAGCTCCCCTCCAGACCAACGTTCGACGAGGTAGCCTTTTCCCAGGTAATATTCTGGTTCGGCAATTCGCCCTGTCGGAGCCCTTTCACCTGCTGGGCATCCGGCCCGAATACGTAACCCCGGTCGTAATAGTAGGTTGAGAGAAATTTAAACCGGCCAATAGCATCATTACCTAGCTGCCCCCACGACGCTCGAATCTTCAGGAAGTCGACAGTCGTTAAGGCCTTCTGGAAAAACGGCTCTTCGGAGATTCGCCATCCGGCCGAAAACGAGGGGAATAAGCCCCAGCGCGTGGCGGGCGGGAAGTTTTCTGAACCGTCGTAGCGGAAGTTCCCTTCAAACAAGTACCGGTTGTTATACGAGTACGAAACTCGTCCCACAAATCCCCGGCGAGCGCGCTGGTCGGCGCTACCCGTGTTGGTCTGAAAGGCATCGTTACCGGCAAACAACTGATCAAGAGTCGTCTGGGTATAGTTGGACCGGGTAGCACCAAGGTTGCTGGATCGGGTGTCGGTCTGGGTGAACAGGAACAGGCCGGATACATCATGCTTGCCAAACGTTTGAGCGTAGTTCAGATGTGCTTCTGTCGTCAGGTTCCATATCTGATCGAACGTCTGGTTCAGCGAGGCCGGACCAGTGGGTAAAGCTGTGTAAGTATCCGTAGTTGCGTTATAATTATAGAGCGAATAAGGCTCAAACCAGGCACTGTACGTCCGAAACTGCTGATCATACGCCACCACCCCTTTCAGGGATAGGCCCGGTACGAACGGCAGTTGCTGCGCAATGGTCGCAATGCTTTGAAACACGTTTCGCACGTCTTTCTTATAGCCGTGTTTGGGCGCTTCGGCCGGGTTTTCGCCGATGTAGTTGCCGGGCAGCCCATTGCTATAGTATGCTACGGCTGTGGGGCGGTTACGATTCAGAAACCAGAAGGTCTGGTTGGCATCTTCGTACGGATACCGTCGGTCTTCGATCCGTCCGCTCAGGTCAAGCGTCAGACGCGTCGTATTAGTCATATTGGCGTCAATGTTTGAGCGGATGTTGTATCGTTTGAACTGGTTGTTCTCCAGCAACCCCTGCTGGTTAAGGTGCCCTGCCGATATGAAGTAGCGAATCTTCTCTGTGCCGCCACTAGCCGAAATGTTGTATTGCTGCTGCGGAGCCGAAGGGCGTAGCGCCACCTTTGCCCAGTCTGTGTTCGGATATACATCGGGATTGGAACCTGTTTTGAACGCTTCCAGGGCGTCAGCCGAATACAGTTCAGGTTTACCTTCATTGCGATAGCCTTCATTCAACAGTAGCGCCATGTTGTAAGAGTCGAGGTACTTGGGTAGACGCGTTGCCATCTGCCAGTCAGTGCGGGCCGAGAACGTCAGATTCGTTTTGCCTGCTTTACCACGTTTGGTGGTAACCAGAATGACACCATTCGCCCCCCGAACCCCGAACACAGCCGCCGAAGCCGCATCTTTTAGTATTGAAATAGTTTCGATTTCGTTCGGGTCAATTTGGGAAAAGCCATAATCAGGACGGGGGATTCCGTCAATGACGACCAGCGGAGATGAACTGCTGCCAAATGTACTGACGCCCCTGATGAGTAGATTGGAGCCGTCGCTACCCGGCTCACCGTTGGACTGCACGGCAATTAGACCTGGTAGCCTGCCCACGAGCGCATTGCTGATGTTAGCAACGGGAGCCTGTACAATTTCGCGGGTTTTCACAGTCGCTACTGATCCGGTCAGGTTCGCTTTCTGCTTTTCGCCGTAACCAACCACCACCACTTCGGAGAGGGCTTTAGTATCCTCTTTCAAACTAAGGTCGATTGTTTTCTGGCCATTCACCATTACCTCTTCGCGAACGTAGCCAATGTAGCTAAATACCAATGTTGGGTTAGAGCCCGAAATACTAAGCGTGTACCGGCCCTGATTATCGGTGGTCGTTCCCTGCGTAGTGCCTTTTAGAATAACACTGACGCCGGGGAGTAATTCGCCATTTCCGGCTGCGGTGACCCGACCGTTTACCGTTTGAGCCAAGGCATGAATACTCAACATCAGTAGCCAGACGAAGCTGAATAAAAACCTTAGATGCTCTCTTCGATGGAGAGTAGGTATTCGTTTAGTCATATTATGATTTAATTAAGGGTTTATCAGAACCATACATACAAGAGCAGCGCAACAACGAGCATCAACAAACTAACCAGCAGGTGCCCACCCCAGACCAGTCTGGAAGTAGCACTAGATGAACGAAAACGGAACGTGGCTCGTCGAAACGGCAGCATGCGAAACCTGCGACTTGAAAGGGTTATATTTTATACCAGAATTGCGCAACAAAAGTCTGCTGGTAGCTGCAGACGGGCGTTCACTGGGTTTGCAAACTGTTGGATTCGGTTTGCAAAGGCTAAATCTGGAGCTGTTTCCTGGCGCTTTCGCTTAAGTTTATCGCTTGAGTTGAGCGTTTATTAGCCATAATCACGGCTTTAGAAACGACGACGGCTTCTAACCGTGCTGCGAGGTTAGATTCTAATTCTGTTCTGATACTATAGACAATCATTAGAATATATAGATATTTGTCTTTTAAAAAGGTTATTTATCATATAATTTATAGGCTGTTTAGGGATATGCTTGTCTACTCCCCTACCCTAAACCACTTCATGCGGTTTACATATCTAATCCTCTGCTGCCTAGTCCTGTGGTTGCTGGTTTCGGCTGACCTGGCAGCTCAGGTACCGCCAATCCGTTTCAGGCGAATTGGTCCGGCTCAGGGATTAACCCAGAGTACGGTTCGCAAAATCTATCAGGACAGGCAAGGTTTTCTATGGATCGCCACCCGCGACGGCCTGAACTGCTATGATGGGCACGTATTCCGAACGTTCCGGCACCGCCACGGCGACCCTACGAGCCTGCAAAGCGGTGATGTAATGGCGTTAGGGGAAGATCTGGGTGGACGGCTCTGGGTGGGAACTGACAACGGTGGCCTTCAACAGCTTAATCCCGACGGTCGAACTTTCACGCACATCGTACGGACAACCGACGGCCTGGATGTCAGCCAGTGGGGTATTTCAAGCATTGTTACCGATAGGAAGGGACGGGTCTGGGCCGGAACCCTGGGAAGTGGCTGGCTAATTGTAGATGCGAAACGACAGCGAATCAGCCAATATCTGCTCCCCGACTCCTTACGGAACGCGCGGCACGTGACCTGTGGCCTGAAAGACCGGGACGGCAGCCTGTGGTTTGGTCTTGACAATGGCCTGCTGGTTCATTTCGATCCTGATGGACGGTTTTTCCGTAGTTACCGATTGCCCTCTGCTGTTCAACAGTCGCGAATGCCTAAACGCATCACGTCCTGTCTGCGTAGTCAGTCAGGGCAGTTGCTGATTGCAACCCGGAATATGGGACTTTACGTACTGGATGAGCGCCAGGGTCAATTGAACCGGATTTACGGGCAGGTGGGTTCAGACCAGAGCGATAACCTCATAACAGCCATCACCGAAGATACACACCATCTGGTATGGCTAGGAACCGACGATGGTATCCGGCGTTTTTCGCTCAATAACCCGGATCAGGTTGAGTGCTTACGGGCCAATCCTACTGATGAGTCGACCCTGTCAACCCACGCCGTTCAGTCGCTGTTAACCGATCAGCAAGGCAATGTGTGGGTTGGCACCTGGGAGGGTGGTATCAACGTGTGGTACAACAATCCGCCCCGTATTGAAGTCATTAGTCACCGCCCAACTGGTCCGCGCCGACTGCTTTCACCCAAAGTTTCGGCTGTAGGTACCGATCAGAAGGGCAACCTCTGGGTAGGTTCGGTACGCGGTCTGCTGCGGTTTAGCGCCGATGGTCGGTCCACACAGCCTATTTCGGCACCGTTTGCCAGTCAGGATGTGTACCGGATGTTCACGGACCGGAGTGGCCATCTCTATGTAAGTTACTGGAACGGTGGGGTTGTACAGTATGATGCGCAGGGTCATTCAAAGGTTCTTACGCTGACTCACGCGGCCAGTCGGCATGTTTTGTCGTTTGCCAACAAACAGGCCGGGGGCGTCTGGATGATTGCCAGCGACCAGCGGCTGTATACCTATGACCCCAAAAGCCATCAAATTAAAACACTCGGCCCTATCCTTGCTTTGCTGCGGACCGGCAAGTTCACGACGTTTACCTGCCTGCTGGAAGATCGGCGTGGCTGGCTTTGGTTCGGGACCTACGACCAGGGCCTGATTGGCTGGAATCGTCATACCGGACAAGTGAAAGAGTTTACCTCAGGTACCGGTGGCATCAGTAACAACCATATTACCTGTTTATTCGAAGACTCAGCGGGCAATCTATGGGTAGGTACCAACAGCGCCGGACTCAATTGCAAACAACCGAATCAGGACAGCTTTAGACTTTACACGAAACGCAATGGTTTGTCGGGCGATATGATTGCGGCTATAGAAGAAGATGGTTACGGTAATCTCTGGATCAGCACTACCGAGGGGCTTACCCGCCTGAATCGTTCGACCCGGCAGATGACAGTCTACGGTGAAGCCGATGGTTTGCCTACTAGCGAATTTGTCAATCCGGGCAGTGTACGGCTACCCAACGGCGACATTGCCTTTGCCAGCACCCAGGGCCTCGTGCTGCTACACCCCGATCAGTTGACAAAACCGTTACCTTTTCCGCAGGCGTACCTGGCTGGTCTGGAGTTGTTTAACCGACCCGTCGCGGCAGGCCAGACCGATTCTCCCCTAACGGTGGCCCTCAACAATACCAAAGAACTGACCCTCAATCCACGTCAGAACGTGTTTACCCTCACGTTCGGGGCCCTGAGCTGGGGACAAAATCGCCACCTCGCCTATGCCTACAAACTGGATGGTTTCGATTCGGACTGGCGCTACACGGATCAGCAGAAAAATACGACCTACACAAACCTCTCGCCCGGCACGTATACCTTTCGACTCAAAGCAGCACAAACCGACCAAAAGTGGGGGCCTGAAAAACAGTTGCTGATTACGGTACAGCCGCCCTGGTTCAAGACCAGATGGGCCGTAGCTGGCTATATAATGCTATTACTGGGGCTCATTGTGCTTATACGACGGAATATCCGGATTCAGGAAAAACTGAAAGCCGACGCCCGGATTCAGGAAATGCGGGCGCAGTCTATCCGGCAACTCGACGATGCCAAAACCAGTTTTTTCACGAACGTTTCGCACGAGTTTAAGACGCCCCTGACGCTGATTCTTACCCCGTTGGAAAAACTATTAACGGATGAGCTACCCACTGGCGAACGGTTGCTCCATCAGTTTCGGGTTATGCACCGAAATGCCAGTCGACTGCTGACATTGATTAATCAGTTGCTGGATTTGTCGAAGCTGGAAAACGGAGTCCTCCAGCCACAAATCCGGCTTAACAACCTCATCCAGCACCTGCACGCGCTGGTTCGCTCGTTCGACACTATAACGCAGGGAAAAGACATTGACCTCAACACCTGGTTTGAACCGGCACTGGCCAGCGTGTGGTCAGATCTTGATTTTGTTGAGAAAATTGTCACGAATCTAATATCCAATTCTCTCAAACATACGCCAGAAGGTGGCCAGATAAGCCTGCGTGGCGAACTCATTGATAATCAACTACAATTGACCGTTATCGACACAGGTACTGGTATGACTCCGCAGGAGCAAACCCGCATCTTCGAGCGCTTTTATCAGGGTGAGCAACGCAAATCGTCGGGTACTGGCATTGGCTTATCCTTAATCCGGGAACTCATCGACCGGCTGGGGGGGACCATTCAGGTTACGAGCGCTCCCGGTTCTGGCAGTACGTTTATCGTTCGGCTACCCGCAAAGGCGGAGGCTTTTAACCCTGACTGGCTGGATAAAGCTGAGACGGTATCGACTGTACTCTTCGAAGAATCGGCTCCCGATCAGCCCAGTACGTTGCCGGCAGGGGCGTTGGTGCTGTTAATTGCCGAAGATGATCTGGATCTGAACGCTTACTTAACCGACTACTTTGCGAGCGAATTTCAAGTGCTATCGGCCACTGACGGTCAGCAAGCGTTGCAATTAGCCCGCGATCATTTGCCCGATGCCATCATCAGCGATTGGATCATGCCAGCACTGGAAGGCCCCGAACTTTGTCGGCTACTGAAAACGGATGAAAAGACCAGCCATATTCCTATCGTCTTACTGACCTCGAAAGCCAGCCTACCGAGCCAGTTAACTGGCCTACAGGAAGGGGTCGACGATTATGTAACCAAGCCATTCAGTGCAACATTGTTACGTAGCCGGGTACAGAACCTGATTATGAATCGACATCGGCTACGGCAGGCGTTTGGCAAGGAGGTTTGGCTGAGACCGAGCGACGTGAAGCTCTCGAACGTGGACGAGTTATTTCTGCAACGGGCGACGGCTTGTATTGAGGAACACATCGACGATGCCAATTTTGATATTGAGCAGTTGCAGGAGTCCCTTAACATGAGCCAGATGCAGCTCTATCGCAAACTTAAAAGTCTGACCAACCTCTCGGGACGGGATTTCATCCGGTACATCCGGCTTCAGCGGGCGGCTCAACTGTTGGAAACGGGTCAGGTAACCGTGTCGGAAGCTGGTTACCGGGTTGGTTTCAATGACCGGAGTTACTTTAGCCGGGCGTTCAAGAAGCAGTTTGGGCACGCCCCAACGGAACACCTGTTGGCCAAAGAGAAAACCTGATCCTGCCGGGCTAACACGTTACACAAGCTTTCCTGACAGGACTTAGGGATGAGGTTAACAGACCGTTTCTGGTAATTTGCCTGTCAGGGGGTAGCAATTTTGTCTATTCTTTACACTTTTACGAAGTTAGATCATTGTATAAAGGACTTACAAGGTTTTCTGCCAAACCGCCTTGACTCGACGATTTGGCAGAAAACAGATTTATTTTTTCTTCAAACTTGCTAAATACTCAACCAGATCAACTAACTGCTGCGTACTCATTGCTTCCTGCAGGCCCGAAGGCATCATCGATGAATCCATTTTCTTTATGGAGATGACGTCACCCATTTTGTAATTCTGTACACCGCCACCGGGAAACTTCATCTGTAAATCTGTTTCAGTTTTGCTGGCGATGATACCCGCCATCGTGCTCCCATCTTTGAATTTCACCTCGTATCCTTCGTAACCGAAGCTAATTCCAGCGTCCGGATGCAGAATGGCTAAGTACTGCCCCTCTTTGGGTAACTTACTGCCAATTTCTGAAAGTTTAGGGCCAAAGTCCATGCCTTCACCGTTGACCTGATGACAGATCGAGCAATTGGTTTTGAAAACGGTTAGCCCCTGACTTGCGTCGCCGTTCATGGCCAGCAGTTCATTCAATGATGGCAGCTTCTTCCCTCCGGCACTGCTGTCACCATCCAGGAAGCTGGCCGCCGTCTGGCGAATTTTTTTACGCCAGGCACCACTTACCCCCTGTACGGCGGCTTTCTTATAGCTTCCATTGATATCGCCAGACGTCAAAAGCGCAATGACCATATCTTCTCCGTCGTTGCTACCACCCAGAGCCCGGGTCGCTTCCATACGCAGATTAGTTGGCCGGTTTTTGTCCAGAGCAACCGTTTTCAGCATCTCTAATGACTCTTTGGTGCCTACACGACGCAACGCCATAACCATACTAATGGCAGCGTCGGTGTTTGTACCATTAAGTACCTCCCAAACCATTGAGCTACCGTTCTGCTTCAATAGTTGTTTCGCTGCCGTACTGCCCATGAGATCGTTAGGCTTATCAAGTGCCAACTGCCGTAAACGGGCGTTTTCGGTAACAGGCTCGTAGCGGGTAACCAACTCCATATATTCAGGCTTGCCGTATACCTCGCCGAGTAGGTTCTGTAGGGCTGTCATAGCTACGTTGTTTTCCTGTACAAACGCCGGATCAAGGTGACGCAGCGCCAATCTGGTAATATCTGTGTTCTGACTCGACTGAATAATACTGAGCAACGCATTCGATTTTTCGACGCCACCCGGGTTGAAATCGAACGCCCGGAAATAACGAAGGCGACTGTTTTGGTCAATACTCGGATCAACCGCCAGCCTGGCCAGTAACGGCACCGAATGCTTCGTCCGGGCACGCCAGACAATGTCGCGACCGGCAGCATTGGCAATCGGATCGTTCCCCATTTTCGTCAACCAGGCTGCGTAATAGCTGTCCCACTGACCATTGGCTCCGATCCCCAGTGCTTCCAGATACCAGCGATCCCGACCGTCGTGCTTAGCGGCTAACTGTGCCCATAATTCTGGAGCCTGAGCGCTCTGACTACGACGCAGAGCGATGGCACATTCTCGTTGTACTTGTGGATCGGTATCATTGACAAGCTGTTTAACAGCCCTCAATGTCTGGTCGCTGCCAAGTTGACGAGCCGCCCGCAACGCTGTAATCCGCAAATCTGGGTTAGCCTCTTTCAAAGCGGCTTCGAGATAGTTCTCTCCTTTGTCTGGTAGCTGGCTCAATAGCCACAGCGCACGAGCCTTCATTCGTGGATCTTCCGCCGATTTATACAGTTTCGCTAATGGTTTCTCTGCCTTCTTACCCATGTCGTGTAAAGCCATCCAGCCAGCGCGACGAATGGCCATATTGGGGCTTTGCAGTGCGACAATGGCCCCGTCGGCTTTCGCTACATCAACAGCAGGAGCTTTGTATGGAGTATTGGGGGGCGCAACCCGATACACGCGACCACGAGTCTGATCACCCGCTTGGTGGCCTCCAACCCCCGGGTCGTACCAGTCAGCAATGAGTAGTGAACCATCCGGGGCTACGCAAACATCCGAAGGACGAAACCACTGGTCGCGAGCTCCCTCCAGAATGTTCACGATGCTGGCACTGTAGCCCGCACCTGTTTTTTCAACGGGGTAAGCGCGTACTACATTCGGACCCGCATCGCAGTGGATAATCTGTCCCTGAAACTGCGGGGGGAGTAGTTTTCCTTCGTAAACAATCATACCTGTTGGTGACCCAGCGCCAGTTTGCAGTAAGTTTGGCACTACGCCTGGGTCGTTTAAATGCCAGTGACGGTCTGGAATCTCCTTTTCTATATTGGTGCGGTTAGCCTGCCAGCCAGCACCCGTTAGCTCGTCGGTATAACCAAAGTTACCGCCCTCCATAACGTAGTTAATCCGAACGGCTTTAT